>DASXKH010000052.1:0-43193 GCA_036496915.1 Solirubrobacteraceae bacterium | reverse complement strand
TCGGCGGGGTTCGTCGCGCAGGTGCTGGCGATCAGCCTGCTCGGACCGGCTCCCGCCGTGGCGATCGCGCTCGCCGCGGCCATATTCATCTCGGTCGGCCGGCAACTGCCGCTGTCGGCGTGGCTGACGAACCTCGCCGCGTTCGCGGTGTTCCCGCTGATCGGCGGTCTGCTCGTGCAGGCTTCGATCGGCAACGTGCACGAACCCTCCAACCAGCTCGCGCACGAAGTCACGTTCGGGCTGGTCGTGTTCGCCGTGTTCATGATCACGAACGCGCTCAACTTCAGCGTGATCGCGCTTGATAACCGCGTCATCGAGAACCGTCGCCTGAGCGGACAGGTGCGGGAACTGTTCGTGCCGATGCTGCCCGGGCAGATCGCCGCGGGCGCGCTGACGGCGGTGCTCGCCGTCGCCTACAAGAACCTCGGCCTGCCGGTGCTGTTCGGGTCGGTGCTCGTGATCGTCATATATAAGTACCTGATGGTCGCGCTGCTGCGCTCGGAGGATCGCGCCGACCAGCTGGAAGCGCGCTCGGTGCACCTGGCCTCGCTGCAGCTCGGCGTGCTGACCACGCTCGTCGAGACGCTCGCGCTGCGTGACCGCATCACCGCTCGCCACGCCGCGGCGGTCGCACGCTACGCGCGCGCGCTGGCCCACGAGATCGACTGCTCGGAGGCCGACCAGGATCTCGTGCACACGGCCGGCCTGCTGCACGACATCGGCAAGTTCGCACTGCCCGATAGGATCCTCAAAGCGGACGTGCTGTCTGATGAGGACTGGGCGGTGATCCGGCGCCATCCCCAGGATGGGGCGACGCTCGTCGGGCGGCTGGACGGCTACGGGCCCGTGGCGGACGCAATCCTGTATCACCACGAGCACATCGACGGCAGCGGCTATCCGGCCGGGCTGATCGGCAGCGAGATCCCGCTGCCCTCACGCATCATCGCGGTGTGCTCGACGTATGACACGCTGACGGCGCGCGAGACGTATCGCTCGCCGATGACGCCCCAGGACGCGATGACGGAGCTGCGCCGCGTGGCCGGACGCCAGCTCGACGGCGAGCTGGTCGAGAGCTTCATCGCGCTGCTCGAGCGCGATGGTCCGGTCACGTTCGCGCACGGCGACGATGCCGACTTCGAGGCCGAGCTCGCATTCGAGCGCCGCGCGCGCAAGATCGCCCAGCCTGCGCTTAGCTGAACCGACAAGCGGCCGTTAAGCGGGGAGGGCGCCGCACCACCGATCTACGCGACCGACGGTACGACGCCCTAAACCTTAAGTCTGGTCGCATTGGCGACCTCTCCTACAGCTTATTTATGCCAACGCACGATAGGTCTCCTTCGCCGTGGCCCACGGGGCCTTTTGCGAGGCGGCCCTGTCTGTCTCCATCCACAGGACTACCGCTACCCTTGAGTAGGTTTGCACAGCATACTAGCGAGATTAGACGAAATGTCTAGTGCTTAGGGCTTCTGCGCAGCTTTCTGCATAGTTCCTTGCAAATGAAGGACCGGAACGCTGCGGGCCCGACGCAGGTTCGCCTGACCAAACGTCCACAAACGTGCGCCTCGCTCAACTAGTCGGTCCATTCCGGCGATACATGGGCCAGGCGGCTCTCCGCATGCCCGCGGAACAGCCCGCCAAGCCAGGGCCGACGGCCCGCCATCCGACCGGAAGAGGACAGCTGAGATGACCGCAACTACCCTGCCCACGCCGTTGCCGGGCGCCGGCGATGAGCGCCAGCTCGTGTTCACGAGCTCGCAGGCGGCCCGCTACCTGGGCGTCTCGCTGGCGACGATCCGCCGCTGGACCGACGCCGGGCACATCGCCTGCTATCGCACCCCCGGCGGCCAGCGCCGGTTCTCCAAGGACCAGCTCGACGGCTTCATCGTCTCACTGCAGAGCAACGAGGGGCCGCACACGGCGCCGAAGGCGGCATAGCGCCCTCTTTCCTGGGTGAGCCATAGCCGGTCCTTTCATCGGCTTGCGGTTGGCGCCGCTCACCGCACCGGCCGGCATGACGGCAGCGCCATCGGCCCGTGCCCGTCGTACGTCTGAACGCGGCGAGGCACCGAGCCCGCTCGCTGAGCTCCGCTCGCTCAGCTCGCGAGCCGGCCGAACTTCTCGCGCAGACGGCGATAGAACGAGGAGTCGGGCAGCTGGGCGATCGTGCCGACCGCATCCAGGAAGCGCGCGTCGATCGCTCCTCCCGGAGGGATCTCGCCCGCGGGGCGCCCGTCCACGGCGATGTCCAGCGGCTCGCGCGAGCGGTTGTGGATCGTCAGGCGGTCTTCGGGCGCGACCACGAGCGCACGGGCGGTCAGCGAGTGGGGTGCGATGAACGACACGGCGAAGCCCTCCACCCCCCAGGCCATCACGGGACCGCCGTTGGCGAGGTTGTAGCCGGTCGAGCCAGCGGGCGTGGCGATCACGAGACCGTCGCAGCGCACGCTGCCGACGATCTCGCCCTCCAGCGCGTAGGCGATCTCGGCGACTCGCTCTCCGACCTTGCGGTGGATCGCGACGTCGTTGATCCCGATGCGCGCGCCCGGATCCTGTCCCGCCGGGTCCTCGGCCGGACCGTCGAGCACGATCGCGGGCAGCTGCAGCAGCTCGAACGCGCCGCTCAGCGCCCGGTCGATGCCCGTGTCGAGCTCGTCGGGATCGACCGTCGCCAGGAACCCGATCTCGCCGAAGTTGACCGCGAACACGGGGACGCTCGTGCCGGCGTACAGTCGCAACGCCTTCAGGATCGTGCCGTCGCCGCCGAGGACCATGCACAGCTCGACGTCGTCCCGCAGGGGCGCGTTCAACTCGAGGCCGGGGCCCGCGGACAGCCCGGGATGCTTGCGCGTCTCCTCCTCGTCGAGTCGCATCGTCACGCCTGCGCGGGCGGCCGCGTCGATCAGCCGGCGCAGTGCCGCGATCGTGTCGGTGGGACGGCGATGGGTGAGCACCGTCATCGAGCGCTCGCTCACGGCTCCACCCTCCGCGCCATCTCCCTCAGCTTTTGTTCGTCCGCGGCGGCGCCCGCCCGCCCCGGCTCGGCAAGGTGGACGAACGTCTCGCGGTTGCCCTTCGGCCCGGGCAGGCCCGAGGAGTGGTATGCGAGCACGCTCGCCCCGAGCTCGTGCGCGGCACGTCCCACGTCGATGAGCGCGTCGCGGCGATCGTCCGCGTCACGCACCACCCCGCCTTTGCCGACTCGAGCGCGGCCGACCTCGAACTGGGGCTTGATCATCGCCAGCACGTCATAGGCGTCGGCCAGGCACGCGAGCACGGCGGGCAGCACGAGCGCCAGCGAGATGAACGACACGTCGATGGTCGCGAGGTCGGGGGGCGCCCCAGCGGCGCCGACACCGACTCCAGCGCCATCAGCGCCGGCGCTCGACTCCGCGCCAGCAGGCAGGGGGATCAGCTCGGGAGCCAGCGTGCGCGCGTTCGTTCGCTCCAGCACGCTCACCCTGGGATCGGTGCGCAGGGCGTAGTCGAGCAGCCCGTAGCCGACGTCGACCGCCACGACGCTCGCGGCGCCGCGCTGCAGCAGGCAATCGGTGAACCCGCCCGTGGAGCTGCCGATGTCCAGCGCATGGCGGCCGCTGACGTCCAGGGCGCACGCGTCGAGCGCGTTCGCGAGCTTGATCCCGCCCCGCGAGACGTATGCGCGCCCGGGGCTCACGCGCAGCGGCTCGGTCGGGTCGATCAGCTCGCTCGGCTTGGCCGCGCGGCGCTCGCCCGCGCCGACGCGCACCTCGCCTGCCATCACCGCCACCGCTGCGCGGCTGCGCGACGGGAACAGGCCGCGCTCGGCCAGCAGAGTGTCCAGACGCACCCGACGGTGGTGGGAACGTGCATCGCTCATCGCCCGAAACGGTATCCGCTCATCGCGATCACGCTCATCTCGCCTGCGAATGGCGGCCTTCTGTGATTCAGCGCACAGTGCGCTGATCGGCCACATATGTGTCCGCAGCGGTTGTATCATCGTCGGTGAGGTCGTGATCGAGTTCGCTTGAGACGAACCTCGTGCAGGAGTCGCAGTACATCTTCAGTCGCGCCGGTATCCGCAGGGAACTGGACCGAAACCGATGAGCCACGACGTCAACCGACGACCCTCGCCACGCGCATGAGAACCGTGCGCACAGTCCCCGAGCTGCGCTCTGCCCTCGGGCCTGTACGCCAGGCGGCGCTGAGCCGGCCTACACACGCCGGCGCGGTCGTGGGTTGCGAGAGCGCTCGTGTGGCGAGCACGATCGGGCTGGTCCCCACGATGGGCGCGCTGCACGAGGGACATCTGTCGCTGATCGTGCGCGCCCGCACACAGTGCGACGTGGTGGTCGTCTCGCTGTTCGTCAACCCCTCGCAGTTCGACGAGCACGCCGACCTAGAGCGCTACCCCCGACGAGAGGAGGGCGACGCCGTACTCGCCGCGCGGGCCGGCGCGGACGTGCTGTTCGCACCGTCGGTCGAGGAGGTCTACCCAGCCGGATTCGCCACCTCCGTAGAGGTGCTGGGCATGACCGACCGCTTGGAGGGGGAGGTTCGTGGCGCGGCGCACTTTCGCGGCGTGAGCACGGTCGTGACGAAACTGCTGTGCATGGTCGGTCCCGACGTCGCCTATTTCGGTCAGAAGGACGCCCAGCAGGTCGCCGTCATCCGGCGGCTGGTGGGTGACCTGAACCTGCCCGTAAACGTCGAGATCTGCCCGACGGTGCGCGAGCCCGACGGGCTGGCGATGTCCAGCCGCAACGCCCTGCTGAGCACGGACGAGCGTGAGCGCGCGCTGGCGCTGCCGACGGCGTTGCGCGCCGCCACCGAGCTGGCCGGCACGGGTGAGCGGTCGGTGGCAGCGCTGCTCGGGGCGGCCGGTGGTGCGATGGCGCCGTTCGAGGTCGAGCCCGAGTATCTGGAGATCGTCGATCCCGACACGTTTCAGACGCTCGACTCGATCGGGGATCGGGCGTTGCTCGTGCTGGCAGCCCGCGTCGGAGCGGTTCGCCTGATCGACAACGTCATGCTGCAACCGGCCGGCGCGCGTGCGACGAGCGCCACCGGGGCGGGCGATTCAACGACCATCCCTCTACCCACGGGAGCGAGCACATGCAGCGTGTGATGCTGAAGTCCAAGATCCACCGCGCGACGATCACCGATTGCGACCTGCACTACGTGGGGTCGATCACGATCGATCCGGATCTGCTGGAGGCCGCCGACATTCTCGAGCACGAGCAGGTCCATGTCGTCGACGTCGACAACGGCGCGCGCTTCGAGACCTACACAATCGGAGGCGTGCGCGGCTCGGGCGAGATCAAGGTCAACGGCGCTGCCGCCCGCCTCGTGCATCGGGGCGACACGATCATCGTCATCTCCTATGGCCAGTACGACCAGGCCGAGCTGGAGCGCTACGAGCCGCGCGTCGTGCACGTGCGGGCGCAGACCAACAGCATCGTCACCATCGACGACGAGGTGGCGACCCTGCTCGCGTAGGGCGTCAACTTCCTCAGAGAGGACTCACTGAAGCCATGTCCAGCCACACCGTCCAAGCCCCAGCCGACCCCGGGCGCCTGCCCATGACCCTGCCGTTGCTCGCCGAGAAGAAGCGCCTTGGCGAACCGATCGTGATGGTCACCGCGTATGACTACCCGAGCGCTCGCTCCGCCGAGACCGCGGGGGTCGACCTGGTGCTGGTCGGCGACTCGGCCGCGACGACGGTGCTCGGCTACAACTCGACGACGCCGGTCGATCTCGACGACATGCTCGTGCTCGCGCGCGCGGTGCGCCGCGGGCTGCGCACGCCGCTGCTGATCGGGGACATGCCGTTCGGCTCCTACGAGGTCTCTGACGAGCAGGCGATCGCCAATGCGATTCGACTGGTCAAGGAGGCCGGCTGCGAGGCCGTCAAGCTCGAGGGCGGTGGACCCGCCTCGGCCGCGCGCGCGCGCGCGATCGTGGCTGCCGGGATCCCGGTGATGGGTCATGTCGGGCTCACTCCGCAGACGGCGACGGCGCTCGGGGGCTGGAAGGCCCAGGGCCGCACCGCGGCCGCCGCCGCGCGGATCGGCGAGGAGGCGCTCGCGCTACAGGATGCGGGCTGCTTCGCGCTCGTGTTCGAGGCGATCCCCGCGGCCGTCACCGAGGAGCTGATGGGAGCGATCGAGATACCCGTGATCGGCATCGGCGCCGGTCCCGCAACCGACGGCCAGGTGCTGGTGTTCCACGATCTGCTCGGCATCCGCGACGGTCTCGGCGCGCGCTTCGTCAAGCGCTACGCCAACCTCCAGGAGGAGATGAACGCCGGCGTGGCCGCCTACGCCGAGGACGTACGCGCGCGGCGCTACCCCGGACCCGAGCACGCCTACTCGATCGATCCCTCCGAGCTGAGCGAGCTGCGAGATCGACTGAGCTGAGCAGAGCCGCCGGCCACTCGCCACGGGCCGGCATGCCGGCCGGCGCACGATCGGGCCATCCTGCACCCCCAGAGCTCCCGCGTCACGCACTTTTATGCGCCCCCATATCTGAGGGGGTAGGCTGGTTTGGCGTTGCGCATATGGGTGCTTGGGCGCCGCGGTGACGCTCCGCACGATCGTTGCGGAACATCTTTACCGATCACACGCAAAGGGAGGCACGGCAATGAGCGCGACCGGAATAGACGAAGCCAAGCTCGAACAGTTCATGGGTCAGTTCGTGCAGGACATGGGGGCGGCGATGACCGCGCCGCTGGTGACCATCGGCGACAAGCTCGGCCTGTACAAGGCGATGGCGGACAGCGAGCCCGTCACCCCCGCACAGCTCGCGGAGCGCACCGACTGCCGCGAGCGCTATGTGCGCGAGTGGCTGTGTCAGCAGGCGGCCAGCGGCTATGTCGAGTACGAGGCCGCGGACGGCACGTTCAGGCTGCCGCCCGAGCAGGCGATGGCGCTGACCGACGAAGACAGCCCCGCGTTCATCCCGGGCGCTTTTCAGCTGCTGGCGGCGGTCATCAAGGACGAGCCGCACATCACCGAGCGCTTCCGTTCGGGCGAGGGCTTCGGCTGGCACGAGCACGACCACGACCTGTTTCAGGGCACTGAACGCTTCTTCCGACCTGGCTATCTCGCCAACCTCGTCGAGTCGTGGCTGCCGGCGCTCGAGGGCGTGGTGGAGAAGCTCGCCGCGGGCGCCCGGGTGGCCGACATCGGCTGCGGACACGGCGCATCGACGATCCTCATGGCCAGGGCCTTTCCGGCCAGCACATTCGTCGGCTCGGACTATCACGACGGATCGATCGAGGCGGATCGCGCCGCCGCCGAGCGCGCCGGGGTCACCGATCGCGTGACGTTCGAGGTCTCCTCGGCCAAGGACTTCGGCGGTGGGCCGTTCGATCTGGTGTGCGTGTTCGACGCACTGCACGACATGGGCGACCCGGCCGGCGCCGCGCGCCACGTGCGCGAGATGCTCGCCGAGGATGGCACGTGGATGGTCGTCGAGCCATTCGCGGGCGATGCGATCGAGGAGAACCTCAACCCGATCGGGCGCATTTTCTACGGCGGCTCGACGATGCTCTGCACGCCGGCCTCGCTGAGTCAGGAGGTGGGGTTGGCGCTCGGCGCTCAGGCAGGCCAGCAGCGCCTCACCGAAGTGCTGGGCGAGGGGGGCTTCAGCCGCGTGCGCCGGGCCGCCGAGACCCCGTTCAACATTGTGTTGGAGGCGCGGCCGTAGACGGCGTCGGGCACGCCTCTGTGTTGCTTGTTGGAGCTACTGCGCCTGTGAGATCTTCCTGAGCACGCGCGCGGGCGCGCCGGCCGCGACCGAGAACGGCTCGACGTCGCGAGTGACGACGCTGTTGGCGCCGATCACGCAGCGCTCGCCGATGCTCACGCCGCTGGTGACGACGACGTTCGCCCCCAGCCAGCAGTTGTCGCCGATGCGCGTCGGTCCCTTCGCGATGAATCCTTGCCACGTGATCGGCTTCTCGGGGTCGTCGTAGCGGTGGCTGGAGTCGCTCACGAAGCAGCCGTTGGCGAGCATGCAGTGAGCGCCGATCTCGACCAGCTCCTGGGAGGCAATCATCACGCCCACGTTCAGGAACGTCCCCTCGCCGATGCGTACGCGCGCGCCGCCGGGGGCGGTGATCCATACGTTCGGCTCCAGCAGCGTCCCCGCGCCCACCTCCAGTCGTCCCTCGCGCATCGCCTCCAGCACATTGCCGTGGACCGGCCAGCGCACGAACGCTTCGCTGCGCATGAACCGCGCGTGGATCAGGGCGCGGTTCCACGGCAGCGAGTTGCGCTCGTACCAGCGCCACTTCTGCGCCCACAGCCGTGCCCGGCGCGCCATCTCACCGACGGGGAGCCCGGCCTGAGCCGTATCGGCGACATCGTCATCCAAGCGTGAGGCGCCGGTAGCCCCCTCGCCGAAGCTCACGCCGCTGCGACCTTCGCCCGCCGCTTGCGCGGCCCGCCCCTGCCGGTCTTGGCGGCGCCCGCGCGCTTGGGCGCGGGGGTGAGCAGCTCGGCGAGGAACTGCCCGGTGTGCGAGGCGGGCTCGGCGGCGACCTCCTCGGGAGTGCCGGCGGCGATCGCGAGGCCGCCCTCCTCTCCCCCCTCCGGGCCCATGTCGATCAGCCGGTCGGCGCACTTGATCACGTCGAGGTTGTGCTCGATCACGACCACGCTGTTGCCGGCCTGCACGAGCCGCGCGAGCACCTCGAGCAGGCGTTGCACGTCGGCGAAATGCAGGCCCGTCGTGGGCTCGTCGAGGATGTAGAGGGTGCGCCCGGTCGCGACCTTCGAGAGCTCGGTCGCGAGCTTCACGCGCTGGGCCTCCCCGCCGGACAGCGTCGTCGCGGGCTGGCCCAGCCGCACGTAGCCGAGCCCGACCGCGTGCAGCGTCTCCAGACGGCGGCGCACCTTGGGGATGTGCTCGAAGAAGTCCAGCGCCTCCTCGACGGGCATGTCGAGCACGTCGGCGATGCTGCGACCCTTGAACTTCACTTCGAGCGTCTCGCGGTTGTAGCGCTTGCCGTGGCACTGCTCGCACGGGACGTACACGTCGGGGAGAAAATGCATCTCGATCTTTATCTGCCCGTCGCCGCGGCAGACCTCGCAGCGCCCGCCCTTGACGTTGAAGCTGAACCGTCCGGGCTTATAGCCACGGGCGCGCGCCTCCTGGGTCTTGGAGAACATGTCGCGGATCACATCGAACAGGCCCGTGTACGTCGCCGGGTTCGAGCGTGGCGTGCGCCCGATCGGGGACTGGTCGACGGCGATGATCTTGTCCAGCTGGTCGAGACCGTGGAGCGCGCGGTGGGCGCCCGGACGCTGGCGGGCTCGGTTCAGGCGGTTGGCGGCCGCCTTATAGAGCACCTCGTTGACGAGCGTGGACTTGCCCGACCCCGACACTCCCGTCACACACGTGAACACCCCCAACGGGACGCGCACGTCGATCTCACGCAGGTTGTTCTGACTGGCGCCCACGATCTCCAGGTAGCCGCTCGGCTTGCGCCTGCGCGTCGGCGTGGGGACGCTGAGGGTGCCGGCCAGGTACTGGCCGGTGAGCGAGTCCTTCACGCGCTGGACCTGCACGGCGGTGCCCTGCGCGACGATCCACCCGCCGTGCTCGCCCGCCCCCGGCCCGAGGTCGACGAGATGATCGGCCGCGCGCATCGTCTGCTCGTCGTGCTCGACCACGATCACCGTGTTCCCCAGGTCGCGTAGCCGGTCGAGCGTCGCGATGAGCTTGGAGTTATCGCGCTGGTGCAGCCCGATCGAGGGCTCGTCGAGGATGTACAACACGCCCACCAGCGAGGAGCCGATCTGCGTCGCGAGGCGGATGCGCTGCGCCTCGCCTCCCGACAGCGTGGACGCGGCGCGATCCATCGATAGGTAGCCAATGCCGACGTTCTCGAGGAACGCCAGCCGCTCGGAGATCTCGCGCAGGATCAGCCGCGCGACATGGCGGTCGGTCTCTGAGAGCTCGACCTCCTCGAGCCACTCCAGCGCGCGCCGCGCCGACAGCGCGGTGAAGTCCTCGATCCGCGTGCCCGCGACCAGTACCGCCCGGGACTCCGCGCGCAAGCGCGCGCCGCCGCACACCGGGCAGGTGCGCAGCGACATGTACTGCTCGATCTTCTCCCGCGTCCCCTCGGACTCGGTCTCCTTGTAGCGGCGCTGCAGGTTCTTGACGATCCCCTCGAATCGCGTCGCATACGAGCGGCGGCGGCCATAGCGGTTGCGATAGGAGATCTGCAGCTTCTCGCCGTCGGTCCCATACAGGAACAGGTCGCGATCCTCCTGCGAGAGGTCTTCCCAAGGCGTGTCCAGATCGACGTCGTAGCGTTCGGCGATCGCCTCGGTGACCTGCTCGTAGTAGTTCGACACGCTGTTCGCCCACGGCACGATCGCGCCCTCACCCATCGACAGCGACGGGTCGGGCACGAGCAGCTCGGGGTCGATCTCCATCTGCGAGCCCAGCCCGGTGCAGCGCTCGCACGCGCCGTGGGGCGAGTTGAACGAGAAGATCCGCGGCTCCAGCTCCACCAGCGACGGCCCGTGCTCGGGGCAGGCGAAGCGCTCGGAGAACGTGAACACCGTGCCGGGCGCCGGAACCTCACCCGGGACTATCTGGGTCGCGGCCGAGCGCACGCCCTTCGCGCCTTTCGAGCGCGGCCGCTCCGTCGCCGAGGAATCCTCTGCCGTGCCTCCCCGATCCGAATCATGCTCGCCGGCTCCACCGACGATCTCGATCTCCACGAGCCCCTCGGCGCGCCCCACCGCCGTCTCGATCGAGTCCGCCAGCCGCTTGCGCAGGTCGTGACGCATCACCAGCCGATCGACGACGACCGAGATGTCGTGCTTGTAGCGCTTGTCGAGCACGATCGATTCCTCCAGCATCCGCACCCGATCGTCGATCTTGACCCGCGCAAACCCGTCCGTGCGCAGTTCCTCGAGCAATTTGCCGTACTCGCCCTTGCGCCCGCGCACGATCGGCGCCATCACCATGAACCGCGTGCCCTCGCCCAGCTCCATCGCCTGGTCGATGATCTGCTCGGCCGACTGCCCCACGATCGGCCGCCCGCAGATGGGGCAGTGTGGCTTGCCCACCCGCGACCACAACAGGCGCAAGTAGTCGTAGATCTCCGTCACCGTCCCGACCGTCGAACGGGGGTTGCGCGAGGTCGTCTTCTGGTCGATCGAGATCGCCGGCGACAGCCCCTCGATCGAGTCCACGTCCGGCTTGTCCATCTGCCCCAGGAACTGCCGCGCGTAGGCCGACAGCGACTCCACATAGCGGCGCTGCCCCTCGGCGTAAATCGTGTCGAACGCCAGCGAGCTCTTGCCCGAGCCGGACAGGCCCGTGATCACCACCAGCGCATCGCGCGGCAGCGTCAGCGAGATGTCCTTGAGATTGTGCTCCCTAGCGCCGGAGACGACGATCTGATCGCTGGCTGGCATCCGTCGTCTATTGTATTGGGGCGAACAGACGTTCGTGTAAACGGACGCCGGCGCCGCAACGGTCGCTCAAGCCACCGGCGCAAGCAATTCGACCAAGCGAGCGTGCTGCTCCGAGCTTCGTCCAAGGATCTCGTCGATCCAGCGAAGGACCTCGGCCTCCTCGATCTCCGTGCCCCATCCGACCATCTCTTCGATGTCCACCCAGTCCTTCGGTCGGTCGAACACGGCCTTGCACACGATCAGGTGCTCCGGGGAGAGGATCGGTATCTGCACGGGACCAAAGTTGACTCGGCGCAAGTCCTTCGCCATTGCCCGATGGAGATCGAGCGTGGCAAAGAACAGGTCCAGGTAGGACCCATCCCAGTCCAGCCTGGCTTGACCGTCGCGCTCGATCGCAACTCGGTCGGTGGGTGAGACGGTCACACCCAGGTGGGTGATCGCCCCAAGCACAGGCTCCGCGTCCTCGGGGGCGACGGTCACATTGAGATCGACGTCGGTTGTCGCGCGCGGGCTGCGATACCAGGCCAGTGCGACCGCCCCGCCGAACTGATGCGGCACTCGCATCGAGTCCAGCATCTCGTGCACCGCCACGATCCTTGGGGCAAGACCACCAAGCGTCGCGTTGGCGCTCATCCTCAGCCCGTGCCTGCCGGCACGTGGCGCTGCCGGACGAGCCGCGCCATCACCGGAAAGGCCAGCGGCTCGAACGGCCTGGCCGGCTGGCTGCGCCTGACCGCCTCAACGAAGCCCAGCAGACCGATTAGCGCCTCCCCCGGATCCGTCACCCGAGACGATGGCGCTCGCTGCGTGGACAGCGCCATCCGCCGCGACGCCTCAACGAAGCGCTTGGCTGAGCCCCGAACGCCTCCGGCGGCGCCGGCTGCCTCCGCCGTCACCACAGGCGCCCCTGCCCTCCGGCCCGAGGCGATGACCGCCTCGGCGTCAAATGGTCGCGTGGCGCGGCCCGCCGCCGCCGCGACAACCTCGTCGGTCAAGACATCGAAGCCAACCAGACTGCGCGCACGAGGACCGTTTGCGGTGTGCAGCGACTCCCGAACCTCGAACCGCCCTTTGGGCCGTGCGACCACATAAGCCATACCCACTAGGTTACCACTATGTGCAACCCACTAGCTCAAAATCGACCTGCTGCCATAGAACGGCAACCAGCTTGCAAACCGCCACGGAAGACCGCCCCTGTCATCACGGTAATCCCGCCCGCCTCGGCTTATCCCTCGATCGCCGCGAACACCTCGTCCAGCAGCTTCGCTCGGTCCGCAACCTCATAGTGCTCGGCCAGATAGCGGTCGGTGGCCTCGCGCGAGTCGCCGTTCAGGGCCATGTTCAGCGCGACCAAGCGCGCCCCGTCGAGGTCTCCGTTCTCGCTCGCCGGCCGCTCAGGGGGTGGGGATTGCGGCGCCGGTGCGGTCGGTGAAGTCGGGCCGGCCGGGGCCGGCAGCGGCGGTGAGGGTACACGCGGGGGTTGGGCCGTCGCGACCGGCGCCGGGGGCGTATCCGGCGGGGGCGCGGGCACGGGCGTCTCGGACCGCCCCGACGCCTTCCCCGCGACCGCCGACACCGCCTCGGGCGATCTTCCCGACGCCGCGTCATAGAGCTCGCCCATGTTCGTCTCCGCGCTCGCCAAGTCGCTCGCGAGCCGCGTGGCGCCGGCGCGCAGACTGTCCACGAGCGCGCCAGTCTCGCCGCTCAGCGCCTCCACGCGACCGAGCAGCGTTGCCGTCGCGCGACCCACTTCGGCCACGTGCGCCTGGGCCCGCGCGACCGCGTCCGCGCGGGTCTTCTCCGCGTCCGCCGCAGCCTGCGTGCGCGTGGCCTGCGCGTTCGCGTTCGCGTCGCTCTCGATCTCCGCCGCCGCGACCTCGGCGGCCGCCACGATCGCCTGAACCTGGGTTCCCGCGCTCGCCGCCAGCGAGTCCGCTCCGCGCCCCGCGAGCGCGCGCTGCAGCTCCTCGACCTCACTCGCCAGGGCCCGCAGATGCGCGTCCACGGCCGCCGGATCGTACCCGCGGCGGCCGATCGGAAAATCGCGCTTCTCGATGCTCTGCCGGTCCAGGTCCACTGCGTCCGAACACTAGCGAACGGTCCGGCCGACGCTCACCGCTTGCCTGCATCCCGCCGGCGGCCAGTCCGCTCTGATCTCTGCACCGCCGCATCGCCACAAAGCACTCCCAACCATGCCGGCGGCTGCGGTGAGCGGCGCCCGCGGCGTCTCTACGCAGACGCGGGCTGTGGCTCACCCATGAAAGCCCGCTGCCTCACGCAACCTCGCCCGCGGGCTCCTCGGCAGCCTCGCCTTCGTTCGCCCTGATCTCGCGCAAGTCGCGACGCAGCTCGCGCAGCTCGTCGCGCAGCTGGGCCGCGTACTCGAAGCGCAGGTCCTCCGCCGCGACGCTCATCTCCTCCTCGAGCTCCACCACCATCCGCTCCAGCTCGTGCGTGCCCATGTCCTTCGTCTGCTCCCGGCGCTCCGCGGCCCGGCGGCGGCTTCCGCGCGGGATCTTCGAGTCGGACTGCAAGAACTCGGCGATGTCCGAGATGCCCTTCACGATCGTCGCCGCGGTGATCCCGTGCTCCTCGTTGTAAGCCAGCTGGATCTCGCGCCGGCGGTCGGTCTCGGAGATCGCCGCTTTCATCGCCTTCGTCTCGCGGTCGGCATACATCAGGACCGTCCCCTCGATGTTGCGCGCCGCGCGGCCGATCGTCTGGATCAGCGACGTCTCCCCGCGCAGGAACCCCTCCTTGTCGGCGTCGAGGATCGCCACCAACGAGACCTCCGGCAGGTCCAGGCCCTCGCGCAGCAGGTTCACCCCGACGAGCACGTCGTACTCGCCCAGGCGCAGATCGCGGATTATCTGAATGCGCTCCAGCGTGTCGATCTCCGAATGCAGATACCGCGTCTTGAAGCCCATCTCCAGCAGATACTGCGACAGGTCCTCCGACATTTTCTTCGTCAGCGTCGTCACCAGCACCCGCTCGTCGCGATCGACCCGCCGGCGCACCTCGTTCATCAGATCGTCGATCTGATTCTTCGTCTCGCGCACCTCCACCAGCGGGTCGACGATCCCAGTCGGCCTGACGATCTGCTCGACAACCCTCCCCGCGCGAGTGCGCTCGTACTCGCCGGGCGTCGCCGACACGAACATCAGCTGGGGCGTGATCGACAAAAACTCTTCAAACGTCTGCGGACGGTTGTCCAGCGCGCTCGGCAGCCTGAACCCGTAGTCCACCAGCGTCTGCTTGCGCGATCTGTCCCCCTCGAACATCCCCCCGATCTGCGGCACCGTCTGGTGTGACTCGTCGATGAAGCAGACAAAGTCCTTCGGGAAATAATCGATCAGGCAGTACGGTCGCTCGCCCGGCTTGCGCCCATCCAGGATCCGCGAGTAATTCTCGATCCCCGAGCAGAACCCCATCTCGCGCAGCATCTCCATGTCGTACTGCGTGCGCTGGCGCAGCCGATGCGACTCCAGCGGCTTGCCCTCGGACTCCAGCTGCGCGCAGCGCTCGTTCAGCTCGGCTCCGATCGCTTCCACCGCCGCTTCGACCGTGCCCTCGCGCACGTTGTAATGCGTAGCCGGCCAGATCGCCACGTGCTCGACGTCATCCTCGATCAGCTCCCCCGTCAACGGGTCGAACTCCTGCAAGCGCTCGATCTCATCGCCGAACATGCTCGCCCTGAACGCCGCCGTCTCCGAATACGCCGGCCACACCTCCAGCGTCTCCCCCTTCACCCTGAACGTCCCCCGCGCCAGCACCGTGTCGTTGCGCGTGTACTGAATCGACACCAGTTTGCGCAGCAGCTGGTCGCGATCGATCGTCTCCCCCCGCTTGAGGATCTGCATGTTCATCTCGTACACCTCCGGCGAGCCCAACCCGTAGATGCACGACACCGACGCCACCACGATCACATCTCGGCGCGCAAACACCGCCGCCGTCGCCGCATGGCGCAGCCGATCGACCTCCTGGTTGATCGCCGAGTCCTTCTCGATGTACAGATCCCGGCTCGGAACGTACGCCTCCGGCTGGTAATAGTCGTAATAGCTCACGAAATACTCCACCGCGTTCTCCGGGAAGAACGTCCGGAACTCGTTGCACAGCTGCGCCGCCAGCGTCTTGTTGTGCGCGATCACCAGCGTTGGGCGCTGCACCGCCTCGATCGTCGCCGCCATCGTCATCGTCTTGCCCGTCCCCGTCGCGCCCAGGAGCGTTTGGAAGCGCTCGCCGGCAAGCACGCCCTCGGCGAGGGACTCGATCGCCTGCGGCTGGTCGGCCGTGGGCGTGAACGTGCTGTCCAGCTTGAAGTCGGGCATCGGACGGAGCGTCCTACGTTAGCGGCGGCGCAGAACCGAGCTCAGCCGATCCCGAGCTGGCGCCCGTACAGCGACCGATATTCCCGCTGCGCCCGCAGCACCCGCTGCACGTAAGCGCGCGTCTCCCCAAAAGGGATTTCGGCCACGGCCAGACTCTTGCCTTCGGCATGCGCCTGGACCACCCACCGATCGACGTTGGCCAAACCGGCGTTATAGGCGGCCACGGCGAGCATCTCATTCCCGTTGTAATGGTCGAGCAGATACCGAAGGTAGTAGCTCCCATACGCGACGTTCACACTGGGCGTGGACAGGTCGCTGGTCTGAAAGCGATACCCACCCGACAATTTGGCCAGGAATTCGGCGGTGGCGGGCTCGATCTGCATCAGCCCCTCCGCGCCCGCGGGCGAGGTGCGGGGGTCGAACTTGGTCTCGGCGTAGATCACAGCTGCGATCAGGGCGGGATCGAGGTGCTTGGCGGCGGCCTGTTCGCGGATCACCTGTTCGTTCGAGAGCGGTAGCGCAAGTCGGCGCACAGTGTGGTCGAGGCCCGAGCCGAACGCGATCGCCAGAGCGCCGAGGGCGATCACGATCAGGAGCACGACGCCGGGACCGCGCGAACGTCCCCCGTGTCGCCCGCCTCCGGCACGCCTTTCCCGCGAGCGAGCGTCCGCGCGATACACCGCGCGACGGGGCGCACTGTGCGAAACGGAAGGCGAGCGCGTTGGGCTCATCCCCCAAGAGTGTCAAGCACGGCCGACAGCTGTGCCGCCAGCTCCCCCTCGCTGCCGTCGTTGCGCACCGTGAACGTCGCCCGCCGCGCCTTCTCCTCCTGGGACAGCTGACGGGCCGCGCGCGCCTCTTGCAGCGTGTGCCCGCGGCTCGCGGCACGCTCGCGTCGTACCTGCTCATCCGCGATCACCGCCATTGTGGCGTCATATACCCCCTCCATCCCCGCCTCGAACAGCAGCGGCACCTCGACCACCGCCGCGCGTGGGGCCGGACGGCGGGCGCGAACCTCCGTCAGCCACTGCCCGACGCGCTCGCCGACCAGCGGCCACAGCACACCCTCCAGCCATGCACGATCCTCCACGTCGGCGAACACCCGCGCGGCGACCGCCGAGCGATCGACGACGCCCCCGGGCGCCACATCCTGGCCCCACCGCTCCACGACTGCGTCGCGCAGGCGCTCGTCGCCGTACAGCTCATGCACGACCATGTCGGTGGAGAGCACCGCCGCCCCCAGGCGCTCCAACTGAGCCAGGGCCGTCGACTTGCCGGCCCCCATGCCGCCCGTCAACCCGACGAACGGCACACCCTCCGACGTCATCCCTCCTGCGCCGCCCGGATCCTCGGGACGGCTTCAGTCCTGCGCCGGCTCGCCGGCGGGCTGCAGCGCTGCCTCGCCGTCACCGTCGGGAGCGGAAGCCTCGGGCTCCCCCGCGGCCGCGGGCTCCGTTTGAGCCTCGACGGCTGCCGGAGCCTCCTCGGCTGCTGCTGGAGACTCCTCGGCCGCGGGAGCATCCTCGAGGACCGGCGGCTCGAGAACAGCGGCCTCGGCCGGGGTCTCCTCGGCTGTGGATGACTCCGCGACGGCGACCTCAGCGGGCGCCTCCTCGACGGCTGCCTCCGCCTCAGGCGCCGCCGGAGCCTCCTCGACGGTCTGCGGCTGCTCCTCAAGGGCCTCGGTGGCGCTCTGCTCGACAGCGACCTCTCCCGCAACGGTGGATGGCGTCTGCGCCTCGTCCTCGACGGCGGTGGTCGTAGCGCCAGGAGCGTCCGGTCGAGAGACGGGCAGGATCTGGTCCTCCACGCGCTTGGCCGACAGCGACAGGCGCCGGCGCTCGGAGTCGATCTCGAGGATCTTCACGCGGATCTCATCGCCCGGATGGACGATCTCGCGCGGGCTTTCGACATGGTGGCCGGCGAGCTCGGAGATGTGCACGAGCCCCTCCACCCCGTCGAGGATCTCGACGAACGCGCCGAAGGTAACGACCTTCGTGACCTTCCCCGCGAGCTCATCATTGACATTGTAGGTGTCGACGATCCGCTGCCACGGGTCCTCCTGGGTCTGCTTCAAACCCAGCGAGATGCGCTGACGGTCGCGGTCGATGTCGAGCACCTTCACCTGCACGGTGTCACCGATGTTGAGGATCTCGCTCGGGTGGTTGACGTGCGACCACGACAGCTCGGAGATGTGGATCAGACCGTCGATCCCGTCGAGGTCGACGAACGCACCGAAGTCGACGATGTTCGAGATCTGCCCCTCCACGACCAGGCCGGGCTGCAGGCGGTCGAGGATCTGCTGGCGAACCTCCTTGCGCTCCTCCTCCAACACCGCGCGTCGAGAGAGCACGACGTTGTTGCGCGAGCGGTTGAGCTCGATCACCTTCGTCTCGATCTTCGTGCCCATGTACTCGTCGAGGTTCGGCACGCGGCGGATGTCCACGAGCGAGGCGGGCAGGAAGCCGCGCACGCCCAGGTCGATGATCAGACCGCCCTTGACGACCTCGATGACCGTGCCCTCGACCGGCTCGCCGGACTCCGCCGCGGTTTCGATACGCCGCCACGCTTTCTCGAAGCGGGCGCGCTTCTTGGACATGATCAGGCGCCCGTCCTGATCCTCCTTGGTCATGACGATCGCATCGACCTCCTCGCCCTGATGCACCTCGTCGTGGGGGTCGACCGACTTGCGGATCGAAAGCTCGTTCGCGGGGATGACGCCCTCGGACTTGTAGCCGATGTCGACCAGCACCTCGTCCTTGTCGATGCGCACGACATGGCCGGTGACGACCTCGCCCTCCTCGATGTCGCGGAAGGTGGCGTCGTAGTTGGGGACGATCTGCCCGTCGATCTCGAGCAGCAGTCCGTTAGACCCGGCGACCACGTGGGCCTCGGGATTCTCGATCAGTGTTTGCACGGCCCAGAAGCCTACCGCAGGGCGACGTTTTCATCCGGCCGGCAACGGTGGCTCGCGGGCGCAACACACAAAAGTCGGTCCGCGTCCACCAGATTCGCGACCTATACCATCGGTGGATGCCCACACGAGCGACCAAGCGCGGCGCCGCGCGCACCCCATTCGCGGCGCGCCACGACTGTGACGTGCTGGTGTGCGGAGCGTCCTTCGCGGGCCTGGCCGTGGCGCGTGAGCTCGCCGGGTCGGGGATGCGCGTGCTGCTGCTCGATCGTTACGAGATCGGCGAGCGTCAGACCTCGGCGTGCGCGATGCCGACGCTGTGGTTGGAGGCGATGGACCTGATGGACTCGCTGCGCCAGACCTTCGACGAGCTGGTCGTGCACACGCGCTCGCGAACCTCGCGCTGGCAACTGCCGTGGTCGTTCTCCACGTTCGACTACCGCGAGATCTGCGCGCTGCTGCACGAACAGGCGGACGCTTCGCAGACGGAGTTCGAGACCGCCACGGTCACCGGGCGCGACGGGCTGACCGTGCACACCGACCGCGGCTCGCTGAGCGCGCCGCTCGTGGTGGACGCGCTCGGCTGGCGGCGCGTGCTCTCGGGCGCGACCGCGATCCAGCCGCCGAACGCCCGCCTGTCGCGCGGGTTGGAGGTGCACCCGGCGGGCACCGGCGAGGAGCTTGAGCTGTGGATCGATCATCGCTACGTCCGCTCGGGCTACGCCTGGAGCTTTCCCGCGCGCGAGGAGGTGCGGATCGGCGCGGGCTCCTTCTGGCCCGCCCATCACGTCAAGGAGCCGACCGTCAGGCTCGCCGGTGAGCTGGGACTGCCCCCGGATGGGTATCAGGGCAACTGGATTCCCCACCAGCTGCGAGCAGCGATCGAGGACGGCGTGTTCTTCGCCGGAGACTCGGCTGGGCACTGTCTCCCACTGACCGCCGAGGGGATTCGCACGGCGCTGTACTTCGGTCTCGCGTGCGCGCGCGAGCTGCGCTCGGTGTACGAAGGTCACATCACGCGCGAGCAGGCCCTCACGCGCTACGGAGCGTTCTCGGACAGGCATGCGCGCAAATATGCCTGGCTGCTGCGCGTGCAGCGCGCGGTCGGGCAGCTCACCCCCACGCACCTGCCACGACTGCTCTCGCAGAGCCTCGAGTCGCGCCGCTTCGCAGCGTGGTCGTTCGACCACTACTTGGATATCGCCCCGCCCTCGTTCGTGCATATGGGCTCGGGATCGCGCCGCGCTCAGCGGGCTGGAAGCCAGGTCACGGTTCACGCGGCCATCTGAGTGCGCGCCGGAGCGATCCGGGCCTCCCCAAGGAGGGCTGTTTCGCTCAGGCGACGCGGCGCAATCGCGGCCTGATGGGAGCGCGCGCGGCGTCCAGCGCCAGCCGGCCGGCCTCGATCGCGCTGGCCCATGCAACCTCCGAGAGCAGTCCGGGCGCGGCGACCATGTCGCCGGCGAGGAACACGCCGTTGCCGCGATCGACCGCCGGGCGCTCGCGCCAGGTGCTGCCGGGCAGGTCGAGCGCCCCGCTGCGCGCATCCATGACCTGGCGACGACGCCAGGTCTCGCGCTCGCGCCAGTCGGTCATCGTGGCGTCGAGCAGGTTCTCCAGGCGCGCGCACGCCTGCTCTGTGCTCTCTCCCGGACGAACCGGCATCTGCGCCTGCACGAGCTCTTGCCCGTCGGGCGCCAGCGAGCGGTCGGGGGCGGTGAAGCGCTCGATCCAGCCGGCCTCGTCCAGGTCGGACACGACGAACGGGTCGCCACGGCGGTGACGCAGGCCGATGTCCAGGCAGACCGTGTGTCCGCTGGTCCAGCGCAGAGAGTCGTCCGCCAGCAGCTCGCGCGCACGATCGAGCTCGGTGGCCACGATCACCGGCGAGGACTCGGGCAGCTCGCTGACGCTGTGGCCCGTCTCGATCCTCACGCCCAGCTCGTGCGCACGTGTCGCCAGCGCGGCCACGAGCGCGCTCCAGCCGCCGATCACGTAGCGAACCTTCGGTGGCGGGCTGAGCAGCGTCCTGACCGTGCGTGGCCACACGAACGCGGCCGAGAGCAGGCCGGGGTTGTGGTGGAAGGTGTAGACGCCGGCCCCGGCGGACATCATCGCGGCGGTGCGCTCGTCGGTCTGTTCGGCCGCCCACGTGCGGAAGTCGAGCTCGACGGGGGCCTCGCGCCCGCGCAACCGCAGCACCGCGGGGATCGCCCCGAGCGGCGGCGTGCGCCTGATCTCACCCTGCCAGCGCAGCTTGATGTCCGCGAGTGGCAGGCCCTTGTAGCGGGGCATGAGCTTGCGCTCGATCAACCACCGCCAGAACGGGCCGTCCTTGTAGAGGACGTGGGGTCCGAAGTTGGCCTTGTACGGGCCGTCGCTGCTGCGCGCCCGTCCCCCGAGCTGTGAGTGGGCCTCCAGCAGGGATACGCTCGCGCCCTCCTCGGCGCACGTGATCGCCGCGGTGAGTCCCGCGAGTCCTCCCCCCACGATCGTGATCGGGCTCGTCGAGGTGCGTCCGTTGGTGGCGCTCATAACGATTGTCCTCCTATGGCGGGAGTGATGGGGATTCGTCGTGCTCCACCGTACCCCGTAACTGGTCCGGTATACAGTTCCAGTAATGTCACCGTCAACAGGACCAGTCACTGGCCCTGAGCTGCTGATCGAGATCGACCGCGCCAGCGAGCTGCCCCTGCACGAGCAGCTTGAGCGCTCGCTGCGAGAGAACATCCGCCGCGGACGCTTGCCCGCGGGCTCGCGACTGCCCTCTACCCGCGGGCTCGCCGCGGAGCTGGGCGTCTCCCGCGGGGTCGTCACCGAGGCCTACAGCCAGCTCGATGCCGAGGGCTACCTGGACACCCGCCAGGGCGCCGCCGTGCGCGTCGCCAAAGTCGTGCGCGCAGCCGTGCCGCGCGCGCCGGCGCATTCGCTGCTGCCGACTTTCCCCTACCACTTCCACCCCGGACTGCCCGACCTGGCCGGGTTTCCCCGCGACCGCTGGTTGCGCTCGCTGCGCGCCGCCTGGCGTGAGTCGCCCCTGCAAGCCGTGGGCTACGGCGATCCGCGCGGCGTACCGCGACTGCGCGAAGCCCTCGCCGACTACCTCGGGCGCGTGCGCGGAGCGGCGTGCGACCCCGAGACGATGCTGATCTGCACGGGATTCATGCAGGGGTTCTCGCTCCTGTGCCGCTGGCTGCACGGTCAGGGCGTCGAGGCGATCGCGGTCGAGGACCCCGGCTGGCACGTGCATCGCCTGATCGCCGAGCAGGCGGGCCTCCAGGCGATTCCCGTGCCGGTCGACGAGCATGGGCTGTGCGTGGCGGCGCTGGCGAGCACCGATGCCGCGACGGTGCTGGTGACCCCGGCGCATCAGTTCCCCACTGGCTGCGCGCTCAGCCGCGAGCGCCGGGCGGCGCTGATCGAGTGGGCGCAGGACGGGGAACGGCTGATCGTCGAGGACGACTTCGACGCCGAGTACCGCTACGACCGCGTGGCCGTCGGCGCCCTGCAGGGGCTCGCGCCCGAGCGCGTGCTCTACATCGGCTCGGCCAGCAAGCGCCTGGCGCCGGGCATGCGCCTGGGCTGGATGCTGCTTCCCTCCTGGCTGGCCTGGCAGCTGATCTCCGCCAAGGCCGTCGAGGACGGGGGCTCAGAGGTCGTGGGTCAGCTTGCGCTGTGCGACTTCATCGAACGGGGCGAGCTCGACCGGCACGTGCGACGAATGCGGCTGCACTACCGGCATCGTCGCGAGACGCTGCTGCAGGCGCTCGCACAGTGGCTGCCGCAAGGACGACCCAGCGGCGCGCAGGCGGGGCTGTACGAGCTGGTGAGGCTCCCCGACGACGTCAACGAGTCCGCGCTGCTCGCGGCCGCCGGCACGCGCGGCGTGGGCATGGAGGGGCTGGCCTGGCACCGCTCCGCGCACGGCGGCCCGCCGGGCGTCCTGCTCGGCTACGGCAACCTGTCCGAGCCCGCGATCGAGCACGGCGTGCGCCTGATCGCACAGGCGCTCGATGAGGTGAGCGGCGTCGCGCGCTGAGCGACTGTCGGCAGCGTGAACGCGATGTTCCCGCCCACGCGATGTCGCTTCCGGGCGACACGATTGGCATCGGCACGCGCCCTCCAACTGGACTTCCATACAAGCGGGTCGAGCCCATATCGTGCAGGCTGTGGCAGCCGGCTATGAGCAACCCCCGCGGAGGTCGTCCGCTCGGACGGCTCGGCTCGGTCCGCCGTGACCGTCGGCCTGGCGGCGTTCGCCGCCGTCGAGCTTGCGCTGGCCGTGTTCATGACCGTGAGCCCCCACGGCTTCTATAAGGCGGTCGGCCCGTTCGGCGCCTACAACGGCCACTACATCCGCGATGTAGCGACCTTCTACGCGGCGATCGGCATCGCCCTGCTGCTCGCCATCCGCAACGTCTCCTGGCGCGTACCGGTGCTCGCGGTCACGACCATCCAGTACGGGCTGCACAGCCTCAACCACCTGCTCGACATCGGCAAGGCCCATCCGGCGTGGAACGGCTATTTCGACTTCTTCGCGCTCGTCGCGGCGACCGTGCTGCTGGCCGGGCTGTGGCGCACGGCCGCGCGCGAGACCCGGGCGTACACCGATGCAGCGATGACGGCCGAGCGCAGACCATGAGGGTGTTCGTCGCCGGAGCCACGGGCGTGATGGGGCAGCGGCTGCTGCCCGCGCTCACCGCCGCCGGTCACGAGCCGATCGCGATGACGCGCTCGCCGGAGAAGGCCGGCGCGCTGCAGGCGACGGGGATCGAGGCGGTCGTGTGCGACGCCTACGACGCGCCGCGACTCGCGCAGGCGGTAGCCGACGCACGCGTGGATCAGATCGTGCACCTCCTCACCGACCTCCCCGAGGAGATCAACATGCGCAAGTTCGAGCGCGAAGTGCAGAGCACCGGACGGCTGCGCCGAGAGGGCACGCGCAACCTGCTCGCCGCGGCCCGATCGGCCGGTATCGAGCGGATCGTGGCCGAGAGCATCGCGTTCGTGTACGCGCCACAAGGCGATTGGATCAAGGGCGAGGACGCGCCGCTGGCGACAGCCACGCTGCCCGCTGCCGCCGAGCCGGTCGCCGATTTGGAGCGCCAGGTGCTCGACGCCGGCGGCATCGTGCTGCGCTACGGTCAGCTCTACGGTCCGGGGACCGCCTTCCGACGCGAGGGCTCGTGGACCGCGAACCTGCGCCGGCGGCGCCTGCCGATCGTCGGGGCGGGCAGCGGCGTGTTCTCGTTCCTGCACGTCGACGACGCCGCGAGCGCCACCGTCGCCGCGCTCGGGCGCGAGGGCCCGGCGCTCTACAACGTCGTCGACGACGACCCGGCGCCCGTCCACGAGTGGGCGCCCGCGTATGCGCGCGCGGTCGGAGCGCCCCAACCCTGGCATTCACCCGCCTGGCTGGCGCGGCTGCTCGCGGGGCGCATCGCGGTCGAGATGATGAACGAGCTGCGCGGGGCGAGCAACGCCAAGATCAAGCGCGAGCTCGGCTGGGAGCCCACCTATGCAAGCTGGCGCGAGGGCTTTCAGAGCGCGCTCGGCTGAGCACGAAGCTCGATCTTAGGGCGCGGGCTCGGGCACGTTGATTAAGCCCTTGCGCGCCAGAACCTGCTTGATGCTGGCAAGTCCCTCGATCTCGATCACCTCCGAATGAGGCAGGGACCCCAGGCCTTTGACTAGGTACGGTTCATCTTGTGCGTGGTCGATGAAGACAAGCATCCGCTTGTGACCCGCGATCGCATAACCGAGCTCGAGCTGCACTCCCGGTGAGGGCGGGTTGCCGATATAGGCGATCACGAGTTCGCTTTCGTGCAGTCCGGCGACATCCGCCTTCAGCGCCGACTCCGGAGTGTCCAGCTTTGCGCCCCATGACTCTCTCCGGTGTGCGCTGAAAACCTGATGTCCACTGCGCTCCAGGGCGTCGGCTAAGTGCCCCCAATGCACTCTGAAGCTGTCGAGCTTCTTATGGTTCTTGGCGTTTACGTACTGAGTCAGTGGAGCCGAGAGAAAGACTTTTACCGTTTCCCCGGGACACCAGTCTTTCGTGCGGCGCGGAAAGTAAAACGACCAGTTCAGACCAAAATCGACGACGGTAGTCGCAGCAATAACCCCGAGTGCGGTGTAGAGAGCCCAGCTCTGCGTGGGGTTCCGCGTGTATACGACCAGATAGAACACGACGATGACCATTAGAGCGACGATGTTGTTCAGCAGCCACATGCGTTGGGGCGAGGCGGAAAACGTCCCATCACCCTGCTGCGAGTACACCGTCCACACGACGTCAAAGGCCAACAGCACTGTGAAGAGCATCATGTACGAGGAGTGGGAGAGGATGTAGAAGCTCGTGATCGAGAAAAGCAGACTCTGCGTGAAGATGATGAAGAAGTCGAGGCCCATGCCACCGCGTGGCTCGACGTGACGACCAGAAGCGGCTCGCGCGATGCTCTCGATCCCATATGCGGCGTCTAGGTGCCTGACGTTGCCGTGGTAGAAGCGGACGATATTCGCCATCAGGACGACCGCAAAGATGACGTTGGCGACTCCCAACTTCCCCAGCGGTATCACGTGTGAATAGTGTCCGCCGGTAATCAGGATCAGGAGCGTATTGGTCAGCGTAAGACCGTTCACGATCGCAAGCACGCTCTTGGCCGAGGTGAGCGCCGAGGTCACATCCGGGTTAGCGATGTAATCATCCATGTGAGGCCCGATGAATGCGATCAAACGTTGACGCAGCTGTCAGTCTCCGCCGATTGAGATCCAATAATCGGCACAAGACCGTTCAAGTGAGGATGCACCGTACCAGTACGTGTCATCGTTTGCAGTCACAAGGCGCCGACAGTCGCCGTCTCCCCCGTCCGGCATCGAACCCGCCGACGACACCTAACAGGTCAAGGCGCCTCAGCGACGCACAACGAGCACCACGCCGATCAGCAGCAGCACCAGCCCCACGATGCGCGGCGTGCCGATGTGCTGTCTGGAGGTCCCCACCAGACCGAAACGATCGACGACCAGGGCAATCGAGAGCTGGCCGGTGACTACGATCGCGGTGAGCGCACTGAGCCCGAGCGTGCGCACTGTGAGCAGTGCAACCGTCACGTAGAAGGCGCCCAGCACGCCGCCGATCAGCGCCCACCACGGGGCCTTGGTCGCATTGGGGATCCCCGACAGCCCGCCGCTGGAGAGCGAAGCCACGAGGATCAGTACAAGTGTGCCGACCGTGAAGGAGATCGTCGCCGCCTGCAACGCCCCTACCTGCTTGCCGAGCCGCGCGTTGACGGGCGCCTGTAGGCCCACCAGGCAACCCGCGGCAACCGCCAGCGACACCGCAACCGTGCGACTCACTACTTCGCCTCCAGCCAGTTGGCGCCCACGCCGATGTCCACTGCCATCGCCGGCTCGGCGTCCCACACGCCGCACATCTCTCGCTCAATCAGCGCGCGTGCCGCGTCTGTCTCGGCGGGAGGCCCCTCGAACAGCAGCTCGTCGTGGATTGTCAGGATCAAGCGCGTGTCCAGGCCCTCGGCCGCCAGCGCGTCGTGGCAGCGGACCATCGCCAGCTTGATGATGTCCGCGGCGGTGCCCTGGATGACGGTGTTGACGGCCAGGCGCTCGCCGAGCGTGCGCACCTGGTAGTTGCGGGCACGCAGCTCGGGTATCTGGCGCCGACGCCCCCACAGCGTCGTGACGTGACCGTCCTCCTTGGCCTGCTCGATCGTGCGCTCGATGAAGGCCGCGACCTGCGGGAAGCGCTGCAGATAGGCGTCGATGAACTCCTTGGCCTCCTCTCGCGGGATGTTCAAGCGGTCGGCGAGCCCATAGTCGGAGAGGCCGTAGACGATGCCGTAGTTGATCATCTTCGACTTCGAGCGCATCCCCGGGTCGATGTCCTGTGGCGCGACCTGGAACACCTGCGACGCGGTCGCGGTGTGGACGTCCTCACCGCGACGAAAGATCTCCTTCAGGGCAGAATCGTCGGCGACGTGAGCGAGCACCCGCAGCTCGATCTGGGAGTAGTCGGCGGAGATCAGCACGCCGCCGGGAGCGGCCTCGAAACAGCCGCGAATCTCACGCCCGAGCTCGGTGCGGATGGGGACGTTCTGCATGTTCGGGTTGGTGCTCGACAGCCGTCCGGTCTGCGCCACCGCCTGCAGAAACGTGGTGTGGATACGCGAGTCCGCGTCGGCCTGCTCGGGGAGCACGTCCAGATACGTCTTGATCAAGGTCGAGAGCTCGCGCCAGCGCTCGATCCGCGGCACGATCGCATGCTCTGAGCGGATCGCCTGCAACACGCGCGCATCGGTGGAGTAGCCGGTCTTGCCGCGGCGCTTGCGCGAGAGCCCGAGCCGCTCGAACAGGATCTCCCCCAGTTGCGCAGGAGAGGCGATCAGGAACTCGGTGCCCGCGAGGGCGAAGATTTCCTGTTCGAGCTCGCGAATCTCATCGCGTACCCGCGCGGTGATCTCAGAGAGACGGTCGAGGTTCAGGCGCACCCCGTCGAGCTCCATCGCGCGCAGCACCGGCACGAGCGGCAGCTCGATCTCACCCATCACCCGATCGAGGTCGCGCTCTGCGATCTGCTCGCGCTGCCAGCCCGCCAGCGCGCCGAGCAAAGCGGCGTCGCCCGCAACGGGATCCTCGGCGTCGCACGAGAGGCCACGCTCCTCGCACAGCTCGGCGAAGGGGTACCCGCGCCGCGCGGGCTCGAGCAGGTAGGCGCCGAGCAGCGTGTCGTGGATGAGCAGATCCGGCACGACACCCAGCGCCTTGGCATCATGCACAACGACCGGCCGTCCGGCGCACGCGGCCACGACCTCCGCCGGACCCGCGCAGTCGCCGGCAAGCACCTCGACGGCGCCCGAGCGCGCGTTCGCGGAGGAGTCATCGGCCACCCCGGAGAGGGTGGGCGCGATCGCGAAGCGCCACGGCGAGCCCTCGGCGAACAGGGCGCCCTCGGGCGCCTCGGTGACGTGCACGACCACGCACAGCGCCTCGCCCGTGCCGAACCCGACGATGTCCGCGGGCGCCCCCGAGCGCACACGCGCGCGAAGCGCGACCTCCGTGGTGTCCGTCGCGATCGCAGCGCCGGGAACCTGCTCGTCCTCGCCAAGCGCCTCCTCCAGGCGGCGCAGCGGATCGCGCAGCTCATACCGGCGGAAGAACTCACGCAGGCGGGAGCGGTCGGGCTCGCGCGAGACCTCCGCGCCGAGATCGACCCCCACCTCGAGATCGCGCTGAACGGTGGCCAGGCGCTTGGAGACGCGCGCGTCCTCCCCATGATCGATCAGATTCTGTTTGCGCTTGGCGCCACCCACGTCGCGAATATGCCCGAGCACTGCCTCCAGCGAACCGTAGGTCTGAATCAGCTCGGACGCGGTCTTGTCGCCGATGCCGGGCACTCCCGGAATGTTGTCCGAGGTGTCGCCCTTCAGGCCGTAGAAGTCCGGGATCAGCTCCGGTGGGATGCCGTAGCGATCGACCACCGCCTGGTGGTCGTAGATCTTCGTATCCGTGATCCCACGCGATGTCGCCATCACCTTGACGAGCCCGTCGTGGTCGATCAGCTGGAAGACGTCGCGGTCGCCGGTGACGATCATGCTCCGCAGGCCCGCCGCGCGAGCGCGGTCTGCGAGCGAGGCGATCACGTCGTCGGCCTCGTAGCCGTCCAGCCTGACGTTGCGATACCCGAACGCCTCCACGAGCGGTTCCATCGCTGGCCACTGCATCTTCAGCAGATCCGGTCGCGAACGCCGGGTGGCCTTGTAGTCGGCGAACATCTCTGTGCGCCCGGACGTGCCGGCGTCCCATGCGACGACCGTCGGTTGGACGCCATACTCGGTGACGATCTTGACGAGCATCGAGGCGAACCCGAAGATCGCGTTCGTCGGCTCGCCGGTCGATGTCGCGATCGACTCGGGCAATGCGTAGAACGCCCGGTAGACGAGGCTGGGACCGTCGATCAGGAACAGGCGGCGGTCTCCGTCCCGCCCATCGGCGTCCGCCACCGAGGACATGGGCGCTCGGACTGTTGCTTTGGCCGCCATGCACCGACCACTCTACGAGGACGCTGACATAAGATGCCGGGCCGCCGCCCATACCCGGGCGCCGGGCGCCCTGTGCAAAGTCGCCGCCTGACGCCGGGCGCACCTCAAACCAGGAGAGCACTCCGTGACGAGCATCACCCCGAGCGCCCAGTACAGACTGAACGTGCGTGTAGAGATCGACGACAGCGCCGGCCTGCTCGGTCGCGTGACGAGCGCGATCGGCGAGGTCGGCGGCATGGTCGCGGCGGTCGATCCGGTGGAGATCGAGCACGGGCACAGCCTGCGCGACATCGTGGTCGACGCCGCCGGGCCCGAGCACTGGGCACAGATCGTGGCTGCGATCGAGGCGATCGACGGCGCGCACGTGATCGACCAGATCGATCGCACGTTTCAGCTGCATGTCGGCGGCAAGATCGAGCAGCACAACAAGCATCCGTTGAAGACACGCGACGATCTCTCAATGGCATACACCCCGGGCGTGGCACGCGTCTGCCTGGCGATCGCGCAGGACGAGGACCGTGCGTTTCAGTACACGATCAAGCGCAACACGGTGGCGGTCGTCTCCGACGGAACGGCGGTGCTGGGGCTCGGCGACATCGGGCCCAGCGCGGCAATGCCGGTGATGGAGGGCAAGTGCTGCCTGTTCAAGGAGTTCGCGGCGTCGACGCGTTCCCGATCTGCCTAGACACGACCGACGCGAACGAGATCGTGGAGACCGTCAAGCGGATCGCGCCCGCGTTCGGCGGTATCAACCTCGAGGACATCTCCGCGCCGCGCTGCTTCGAGATCGAGGACCGGCTGAAGGCGGAGCTCGACATCCCGATCTTCCACGACGACCAGCACGGCACCGCGGTGGTGGTGATGGCCGCGCTCATGAACGCCGTCAAGCTGACGGGCAAGCGGATGGCGGACATGAGCGTGCTGATCATCGGCCTCGGCGCCGCTGGGATCGCGGTGACGAAGATCCTGCTGGAGGCCGGCGTCGGGCAGATCGTCGGGGCCGACTCCCGCGGGGCGTTGCATGTAAAGCGTGAGGACTACCTGGACGGGACGATGAACGCCCAGAAGCGCTGGTTCGCGCAGGCAACGAACCCCGAGCTCCGCGACGGGGCGCCCGCGGAGGTGATCGACGGCGCCGATCTCGTGATCGGGCTGTCGGGCGCCCGGGCATTGCCGGCGCAGGCGCTGGCGCGAATGAACGACGACGCGATGGTGTTCGCGATGGCCAACCCCAACCCCGAGGTCATCCCCGAGGAGGCCGCGCCATACGTGCGGATCATGGCCACCGGACGCTCGGACTACCCCAATCAGATCAACAACGTGCTGGCCTTCCCCGGCATATTTCGCGGAGCGCTGGACGTGCGCGCTGGCGCGATCACCGAGCGCATGAAGATGGCGGCGGCCCGCGCGATCGCGGAGATCGTGGCCGACGACGAACTACGCGAGGACTACATCATCCCGTCGGTGTTCAACCGTGACGTGGCCCCCGCGGTTGCGGCCGCGGTCGCCAACGAGGCGCGCGCGAGCGGCACGGCCGCGGCGGCGGGCAACGAGGTCGGGTTCGCACAGGGAGACACCCAGACCGGCACCCATCCGGTCGTCCCGGTGGGAGACACAAGGACGTAAGCTCTTGTGTCACCGTGCGCGTGACCTTGACAGGAGCGACGGGCCTGGTCGGATCCGCGGTGGTCGCTGCTCTGAGAGAGCGTGCGGATGAGGTGACCGTGCTCTCGCGGGATCCCGGGCGTGCGAGCGCGCGACTGGGCGAGGACGTGCAGGCAATGCGCTGGGATCCGCACTCAGAACCGGCTCCCGCACGGGCACTGGCCGGACGGGACGCGGTGGTGAACCTCGCGGGTGAGCCGATCGCGCAGCGCTGGAGTGAGCAGGCCAAGCGGGCGATCCGCGATAGTCGCGTGATCGGGACACACAACCTGGTGGAAGGTCTGAGCGAGCTTGACGCCGCTGCCCGCCCGCATGTACTGGTCAGCTCCTCGGCCATCGGTTACTACGGTGCGCGCGGGGGCGAGCCAATCGACGAGGAAGCGTCCGCGGGCGCGGACTTTCTCGCGCGGGTATGCGCTGCCTGGGAGTCCGAGGCGCAGGCGGCGGTGGCGCTGGGGATGCGTTCGGTGCAGTTGCGCACCGGTGTCGTGCTCGACCGCGCGGGCGGGGCCCTCGAGAAGATGCTGCCCCCGTTTCGTCTGGGCGTCGGCGGCCCGGTCGCGGGAGGACGGCAGTACGTCGCCTGGATCCACCGCGACGATCTGGTTGGGATGGTGGTGGCCGCGCTCGATGACGTGCGCTGGTCGGGCCCGATCAACGCGACGGCACCCGAACCTGTGAGCAACCGCGCGCTCTCACTGGCGCTCGGACGGGCGCTGCACCGCCCGGCGCTGCTGCCTGTGCCCGGATTGGCGTTGCGGATGCTGTACGGGGAGATGGCGGAGATCGTCACCACCGGCGTGCGCGCGGTACCCGCCAGGGCGCTGGTGCTGGGGTATGAGTTCAAGCACCCACAGCTGGAGGGCGCGCTGCGGGCAGCGCTGGGCTGATTCTCAGGCGGCGGATCGGCGGTGTCTGACCGCCCGCGCCTCGCATCGCCACGCCGATTCCGGCGCTGGACACAGCGAGGTGTCAGCCGGCGTTCAGCTCACGCCAGAACACGGACGCTCCGCCGGAGACCCGATCCACGCCGTAGCTGGACAGCGTGGTTTCACCGTCGGGTTCGATCTTGTAGCGGCCGATGACCGAGTCGTGGGAGCCGGTTGAGAACAGTGCGTCGATCACCGCCTGGCGGTTGTTGCCGCGAGCCCCGGCACGCGTGATCGCTCGCAGCGTCGCGCTCATCGCCTCGTACCCGAACAGGGCATAGGCTTCGGGCTGTTCGTGAAACTGGCGGCGATAGACCGCGAGTACGCGCTGCGCGGAGGCCGGGTAGCGGTTGACGGGCAAGATTGGAGTGGTCAACAACGTCTTCGCGGCCGCCGCCGTCCCAATCGCCGAGGTGAACGTGTCGTTGACCATCGTGCTCGACCCGAGCAGCCACAGACGCGGATCGGCAGCATGCAGCTGCTGCCACAGCGAGACCGTTTCCGGCGTGGTGCCGCCGGCGAAGAACACGGCCTGCGCGCCGGATCGCGCGACCTTGGAGATCTCTCCCGCGAAGCTCGTCGTGGCGGTCGTGTCGAGACTGTCGTGCGCCGCGAGCGAGATGCCGGCATGTTCCGCGTCGGCGCCCACCATCTGCGCGAGCGGCAGCTCGAACGGATCCTGGTCGTCGAGCACGTACACCCTCCCCACCCCCAGGTCGCGCATCAGCGCCACCTGCGCTCTGGCTTGCGCCGGATCGCCCGGCTGCAGGCGCGCGAAGCTGCGCCGGCCGGTCGGGTAGAACCGTTCGGGCTCGTCCTGGCCTGCAAACATCGAGGATGTAAGGCCGCCGTAGGGACTGGCGGGGCTGATCTGGAGGATGTCGGCCGCGTTGATCAGCGGCAGCGAGATCGCGGTCGCGCCCGAGTTGTAGTCGCCGAGGTAGGCGATCGTGCTGGGGTCGTTGGCGGCGGTCTTGGCGTTGCTCGCGGTCACGCCCGGATCCCATTGCCCGCTCGTGGGGCTCGAGTCGTCCATCGAGTCGTAGCTGATCTTGAATGGGCCGATGTGGCCGCCGGAGTCGTGCAGCGCGAGCTTCTCGCCGCCCACGATCTGCGTGGAGATGGCCCCGGACGGGCCCTGCAGCGGCAGGCTGGAGTAGATGGTCAGCTGGTTACCCTGGCTGCTGGACGCCCCGGAGACGTTGCCACAACCGGATACCGCGACCGTCAGCACGGCCACGACGATCAGCGCGCTAACGGCTTGACAGAGCCTGCGCGTCCGCACCCGGCGACTCAAAGCAACTTCTCAGCTGCGGTGCCCGGGCAGGTAAGCGGAGATCAGCTTCAGCGTGGCGCCGACGAGGATGATCGCGGTCGCGAGCATGAACGCATCAAAGCCCTTTGCGCCGAGAGCCCAGAGCACGACCCAGATGACCAGGCCGGCGGTTGTGGTGAGGACCAGTCCCATGTTGCGCGCATCCTACCTGAGGCATGCCCGGACGGCGGCGTTGCCGGATGAGTCAGCGCGATCGCGGCGAGAGGCGCTCGGCGCGACCGGAGATCAGCGCAGCCCGGCCGCCAGCTCGGCGACGAGCGCTCCGACCGCTGCGGCCGGATCCTCGGGCGTGTCGCCGGCGGCGCGCACCAGGCGCGTGCCAACGATCACGCCGTCGGCGCCGGCTTCGGCGGCCATGCGCGCCTGCTCGGGCGTGGAGATCCCGAAGCCGAGCGCCACCGGAACCTCGGTGCTGGCCTTCGCCCGCGCAAGGATCTCCTCGAAACCCCCCGACAGCGATGGCGCGAGACGCTCACCGGTCGTGCCGAGGACCGAGACCGTATACAGGAACCCGCGCGCCTGCTCGCCGATCGCCGCCATCCGCTCGGGCGTCGTGGTGGGAGCTACGAGCGGCACGAGCGCGAGCCCGTGAGCCTCGCACGCGCCGCGGATCTCGGCCGACTCCTCCAGCGGCAGATCGGGCACGATCAGACCGCACGCCCCCGTCTGCGCCAGGCGCGCCAGAAACGCGTCGGCGCCGGGGGCGAGCACCATGTTCGCGTAACACATGAGCACGACCGGCACGCTCGGCGCCAGTCCACGCGCGACCTCCAGGACACCGGCGACGTTCGCCCCGGCCGCGAGCGCCTGCGTGCTCGCCGCGTGGATGACCGGACCGTCGGCGAGCGGATCGGAGTAGGGCACCCCCAGCTCCAGCAGGTCCGCGCCCGCACGCACGCAGGCTTCACCGATCGCCAGGGAATCTGCGAGCGTCGGATAGCCGCCCATCAGGTAGGGCATCAGCGCGGTTCGCCCCCTCGCGCGGGCGAACCCCTCGGCGATCCGCTCGATACCGGTCAGCGACCGCGTGCTCAAGTCTCTGCGTCCCCCAGCACCTCGGCGAGGTCCTTGTCGCCACGACCGGACAGGCACACCAGGTCGAGCTCGCCATCGGCCTGCGCGAGCGTCCAGGCGAGCGCGTGCGCCGTCTCCAGGGCCGGGATGATCCCCTCCAGGCGCGCGACTTCGCGAAACGCCGCCAGCGCCTGCGCGTCGGTCACCGCGACGTACCGCGCCCTGCCGCTGTCGCGCAGCTGCGCGTGCTGAGGCCCGGTGCCCGGGTAGTCCAGTCCGGCGGAGATCGAGTGCGCCTGCACGATCTGACCCTCCTCGTCCTGCATCACCGCCGACAGCGCCCCGTGCAGCACGCCCGCGCGCCCGCCGACCGTCAACGGCGCTCCATGCCGGGGCGTGTCGATGCCCTCACCGCCGGCCTCGACCCCGATCAGCTGGACCTCCTCGTCACGCAGGAACGCGCTGAACGTACCGATCGCGTTGGAGCCGCCACCGACACACGCGATCACCCGCGCGGGCAAGCGCCCCTCGCGCTGAAGGATCTGCCCTCGCGCCTCCGTCCCGATCACGCTCTGCAGGTCCCTGACCAGCGCGGGATAGGGCGCCGGTCCGACGGCGGAGCCGATCACGTAGTGGGTGTGCTGAACGTTCTCGACCCAATCGCGGATCGCGGCCGAGGTCGCCTCCTTCAGCGTTCGCGCGCCGGCGTCGACGGGAACGACGGTCGCCCCCAGCAGACGCATACGCTGAACGTTCGGATGTTGACGGCGAGTGTCCTCGGCGCCCATGTAGACGACGCACTCGAGATCGAGCAGCGCGCACACCGTCGCGGTCGCCACACCATGCTGGCCGGCGCCCGTCTCGGCGATGATCCGCCGCTTGCCCATCCGCTTGGCCAGCAGCGCCTGACCGAGCGCGTTGTTGAGCTTGTGCGAGCCGGTGTGGTTGAGATCCTCGCGCTTGAGATACACGCTGCGTCCAACGTGCGCCGACAGCCTGCCGGCGCGATACAGAGGCGTGGGACGCCCGCCGAAGTCGCGCAGCAGCCCGTCCAGCTCGCCACGATAGGCGGGATCCTCACGCGCCTGCGCCCACGCCTGCTCCAGCTCTGTGAGTGCGGGCATCAGCGTCTCGGGGACGTACTGACCGCCGTAGCGACCAAACCGGTGCTCGACCGCGGTCGAGCTCACGCCGGGACCGCTGCGGTGCTCGCGTGGACGGCCGCGAAGAACGCGCGCAGCTTCGCCTCCTCCTTGTGCCCGGGGGCGCGCTCGGTACCGCTGGCCGTGTCCACCGCATACGGGCGCACGAGCTCGACGGCCTGCGCGACGTTGCCCGGATGCAGCCCTCCGCTGAGAATCAGCGGCGTATCCGAGCTTCGCCCCGCCAGCAGCGACCAGTCGAATGTCTCCCCCGTCCCTCCCCGCAGATCCTGCTTGGCCAACGCCCGGGCGCGTGCATCGGCGAGATGAAAGTCGACGTGGTAGCGCTCGAGCTCGCGCACGTCCCCGGGGCCCGTTACCTGGATCGCCTTGATCACCCGCGCACCCGTGCGCCGTCGCGCCTCCGCACAGAACGCCGGCCCCTCGTCGCCGTGCAGCTGCAACATGCTCAGGCCCAGCTCCTCGGTCCGCTGGGCGAGCTCGTCGAGCGAGGCATCCACAAACACGCCGCACAGCTCCACGCGCCGGTGCAGGGCAGTGGCGATCCGCAACGCCTGCTCGGTCGAGCATCGGCGGGGGCTGGCGTCGTAGAAGACCATCCCGATCGCCCATGCCCCGAGCTCGACCGCCAGCTCGGCGTCGTGCAGGTCGGTGATCCCGCAGATCTTGACCCTGGGCGATGTCTGACTCATGCCGCCAACGGTAGCGGTCGCCCCGGGGCGACCGCGTCCCGTCGCCGGCGCCCGGGGTCTCTAGCCTTCGGGCGTGTGGGCGTTAGGCACAGAATTGGGCCTGGTGCCGAGCGTGACGGATACCGTCTTGTGTTCGTAGCTGCCTTTGCCGTTGGCGCGCAGCAACCCGACGTTGACGGTGTCTCCAGGTTTCTTGGAGGAGACGTCGTTGGCAAGATCTTCGGAGCTCGTCACCGCTTTGCCGTCGAATGAGGCGATGATGTCTCCACCGATCGCCACGGAGCCGTTTTCGGTGTTACCGCTGACGTTGCCGCCGCGAATGCCGGCCTTGGCGGCGGGCGTGCCGTGCTGGACGCTCTGCACGAGCGCGCCGCTTTTCACCGGCAGGTTCAGAGCCGACAGGGAGCCGTCGATCGTCAGCGAGGTCAGTCCGAGGTAGGCGCCACGCAACGTCCCGCCTTTCTCCAGCTGGGAGATCTCGGACTTGGCGGTGTCGATCGGGACGGCGAAGCCGATGCCGACGCTGCCGTTGCCCGAGCCTCCGGTCTCGATCTGCGAGTTGATGCCGATCACCTGACCCTGCGCGTTGAGCAGGGGCCCGCCGGAGTTGCCCGGGTTGATCGGAGCGTCGGTCTGCAGGACATTGTCGATCGTGAACCCGTTCGGCGCCGTTATCTGGCGCTGCAACGCGGAGATCACGCCGGTGGTGAGCGTCCGTTCGAGGTCGAACGGGTTGCCGATCGCGAGCACCGGGTCGCCGACCTGCACCTTGCTGGAATCGCCCAGGATGAGCGGATGCAGGGTGAGTCCGTCCGTGGGGATACGCAGTATCGCGAGGTCGTTGGAGGGGTCCTTGCCAACCACCTGAGCGTCGACGTTCTGGCCCTTTTCAATGCTCACCTGGACCTTCACGGCGTTCTCGACGACGTGATAGTTGGTGAGGATCGTGCCGTTGCCGTCGATGATGATCCCGGAGCCGGTCGCCTTGCCCTGGCGCTGGGATTCGCCGCCCCCGAACAGGTTGAACGGCGAGGATTCACCCTGCTGCACGATCGTCGATGTGACGAACACGACTCCGGGAGCGTCGCGCACATAGATCTGGTGCGGGGTCAGGCCCGGTGTCACCTGGGAGGCGTTGGAGGGCTGCAGCGGCGCCGACTGGACGGTGGTGACGGTGCTCGTCGAGGAGCTCAGGCCGCCGGCGAGTGCTATCACCGCGGCGACGACCGCGCCACCGACGAGGGCCGCGATGAAGGGAATGGCGAACGTGCGCTTCATAGCGAGCGATGAGTGTAGAGGTGGCTGTGGCGATGGCGTGTCATCTTGATCTCCCCCGAAACGGTTCCCAACTGGTTGTGCACAGAATGATCAACGGCCATGAAGGCCATCTAAAGCGAAACATCCGCTCAACTAAAACTTTTCGATCGGCTATTCGACGACGCTCGGCGAACCCGTGGCGCCCCGTAGCGAGCGCAACGCCTCCTCGGGCACGGGCGCCCGCATGAGCGACTCCCCCACCAGGACGCCGGCCACACCGGCATCCTGGAGTCGTACCAGCTGCTGTGGCTTGCCGATCCCAGACTCCGAGATGACGGTCACGCCTACCGGGATCGCCGCGAGCAGCGCGAACGTGCGCTCGACGTCGACGCTGAAGTCGCGCAGATCGCGGTTGTTGATCCCGACCAGGTCGGCTCCGGCATCGATCGCCACGCGCAGCTCGCTGAGATCGTGGACCTCGACCAGCACGTCCATCCCCAGCTCGCGTGCGAGCTCCTGCAGCGTTCGCAGCTCGGAGGGTGTGAGAGCGGCGACTATCAACAGCACCGCGTCGGCGCCGGCGACTCGCGCCTCATGCAGCTGGTAGGGATCGACGATGAAATCCTTGCGCAGCAGCGGCAACTCGCATGCTGTACGGGCGGTGCGCAGATCCTCGAGCGAGCCGTCGAAGTTCGGTCCCTCGGTCAGCACCGACAGCGCGTCGGCACCACCGCGCTCGTACGCGCGCGCGATCTCAGCGAGCTCGGCGCCCTCGCGCAGCTCACCGGCCGAGGGCGAACGTCGCTTGAACTCAGCGATCACGCCGATCTCCGGGCGGCTGAGCGCATCGCGCAGGCTGCGCACGGCGCCGGCGTCAGCGAACGACAGCTCGCGCAACTCCGCTTCAGGACGCGTGCGCTTGCGTCGCGTGAGCTCCAGGCGCGTGCTCGCAAGGATGCCGGCCAGCACACTCACCCGGCTGGGACCGCCTGTTCGGGTGCGTGCCGGGTGCTGGCCTGCACAAACCGCTCCAGTGCCTCCGCGGCCTGCCCACCGGCCAACGCCTCGCGCGCCGCCGCGACGCCCGCGGCAATCGAGTCCACGGCGCCGGCCGCGTATATCGCCGCACCCGCGTTGATCACCGCGAGCTCGCTGCGGGGGCCCGATTCCCCGCTGAAGATCGCTCGCGTCACCTGCGCGTTCTCCCGCGGACTCCCCCCCGCGCACAGCGTCGCCTCCTCGCTCTCCGGGTCGGTCGGCTCGACACCAACCTCGCGTGGACTGAGCGTGTAGCGAGCGAGCTCTTCGCCGTTGACCTCGATCACGGTGGTGGGCGCCGCGATCGAGATCTCATCCAGACCGTCCTGACCGCAGACGACCAGCGCGCGATCGACGCCGAGTCGCGCGAGCGCGCCGGCGATCGTCTCGAGGAACGCCGGGTCGGACACGCCGATCAGCTGGCGGCGTGCGCCCGCGGGGTTGGTGAGGGGACCGAGGAGATTGAAGATCGTGCGCACCGCCAGCTCGCGACGGACGGGAATGACAAACCGCGTCGCCTGGTGGTGGACGGGGGCGAACATGAACCCGAACCCGGCCTCCTCGATGCACGCCGCCACGCCGTCGGGAGCGAGGTCGATGCGCGCCCCGAGCGCCTCCAGCAGGTCGGCCGAGCCCGAACGGCTGGTGGCGGAGCGATTGCCGTGCTTGGCCACGGCGCAGCCGGTGCCCGCGGCGATCAGGGCGGCGGTAGTGGAGACGTTGAACGTGCCGCGCCCACCGCCCGTACCGGCCGTGTCGAGGAGGTCGGTGCGATCGATCGCCACGTGCGCCGCCAGCTCGCGCATCGTGCGCGCGAGCCCGGTCAGCTCCTCGACCGTCTCGCCCTTCGTGCGCAGCGCGATCAGAAACCCCGCGATCTGGGTCTCGGATACCTGGCCGTGCATGATCTCGGCGAGAACCTCCGCCGTCTCCTCTGCGCTCAGGTCGCGCCGCTGGGCGAGCGCATCGATCGCGCGGGTGAGGATCGCATTGGGCATTCAGGGTCTCGATTCAAAAATTCGGTGAGGGCTTGCCGAGCGGATGGTCGTGATCTGACGTTCGATGGCGGCGGTCCGCATGCTGGTGGCACGTGGGGTCGCGATGGCGGGCGTCAGGCGTAGGCAGGCGCCGGGAAATCGTGACACCTAGTGAGCCTGAGCCACGGTGGCGCCGGCGGCAGCGCTCGACTCCGAGCCGGCCACGCGACCGTCGAGGAAGTTCGCCAACAGCTCACGGCCCTGCTCGGTGAGCACCGACTCGGGGTGAAACTGCACGCCCTCGGCCGGCAGCTCGCGGTGGCGCAACCCCATCAGGACACCGCCACCGCGCGCGGACTCTTCCAGGCAGTCGGGCAGCTCGGGCGCGACCACCAGCGAGTGGTAGCGCCCGACCGTCAGCGGGCGGGACAGGCCGGTGAAGATCGTGCGGCCGTCGTGCTCGATCGTCGTCGCCTTGCCGTGCACGGGCGGATTCAGCGTGACCCGGCCGCCGAACGCCTGAGCCATTGCCTGGTGGCCCAGGCACACGCCCAGCGTCGGGACTCCGGATTCGGGCATTCGTCGGGCGATCTCCAGTGAGATGCCGGCCTCGTTCGGCGTGCAGGGACCAGGCGAGATCACGCAGCGTGCGTACCCGTCGGCGAGCAGCTCATCGACGGTTGCGCGATCGTTGCGCACCGCACGCACGTCCGCGCCAAGCTCGCCGAGATACTGGACGAGGTTGTATGTGAAGGAGTCGTAGTTGTCTATCACCAGGACCTTCATCGGGGGCACTCTCCTCACGGCCAGTCCGGTTGGGCTACGGCCAGCTCGATCGCGCGCAGGATCGCGCGGGTCTTGTTCTGAGACTCGGCGAGCTCATACGCGGGCTTTGCATCGGCGACGGTTCCCCCACCCGCCTGAATGTGCGCGACGCCATCCTTGACGACGACCGTTCGGATGTGAATCGCCGTGTCGAGATCCCCGCCGTAGCCGAGGTAGCCGATCGCCCCCCCGTAGCCTCCACGCTTGATCGGCTCCAGCTCATCGATGATCTGCATCGCGCGCACCTTCGGAGCGCCCGAGAGCGTGCCGGCGGGCAGGACCGAGCGCAGCGCGTCCATCGCGGTGACACCGTCGCGCAAAAGACCCGTGACGGAGGAGACGATGTGCATCACGTGCGAATAGGTCTCGACCGACATGAACGTCTCCACCTCGACCGTCCCCGGCTCGCACACCCGGCCGAGATCGTTGCGGCCGAGATCGACGAGCATCACGTGCTCGGCGCGCTCCTTCTCGTCCTCCAGCAGCTCGGCGGCGATCCGCTCGTCCTCGGCGACGTTCGCCCCGCGCGGACGAGTCCCGGCGATCGGCCTCGTGCTCACCCGCGCACGGCCGTCGGGCCGGCCGGCGGAGCTGACCGTCAAAAGCGGCTCGGGGCTGGCGCCCACGACCTGGAAGTCACCGAAGTCCAGGAAGTACATGTAGGGGCTGGGGTTCACGGCGCGCAGGCCGCGGTAGATCGAGAAGGCCTGCACGGGCGAGGGCGCCGACCAGCGCTGGGAGGGCACGACCTGAAAGGCGTCGCCGGCGTAGATGTACTCGATGATCCGCGCCACCATCGCTTCAAACTGCTCGCTCGGCATGTTCGACCGAAACTCGGGCATCGTCCGCGCGAGGACTGGGCCGCCGGCGGGCGTCCCGCCGAGCCTGTGCGTGCCGGCGAGCGGAACGGGACCGGTCAGCGCGCAGCGGATCTCATCGACGACGGCGGTGGCGTGCACTCGCGCGCGCTCGGGGTCCGGCTCCGCCTCGAGGTCGGCGTTGGCGAGGATCGTGATCGTGTGCCGGAGATGATCGAAGACGACCAGCGCGTCGGAGAGCATCAGCGCCATGTCGGGCAGCCCCAGCGGATCGGGACCTGGCTCGCCCAGCGGCTCGACGGTGCGCACCAGGTCATAGCCGAAGAAGCCGACGGCGCCACCGGTGAACGGTGGCCCGTCCACGATCGGCGCCTGGCGATAGCGGGCGACGTGCTCGGCCGCAAGCGCGTACGGATCTCCGCCGTCGGACAGCGACCAGCGCAGCACCGAGCGGGGGCGAAAGCCGATGAACGACCAGCGCCCGACGCGCTGACCCTGATCGGCGGACTCCAGCAGGAACGCCGGCTCGCCGGGCGCGAGCGCGCGCAGCTTCAGGAAGGCCGAGACGGGTGTCTCGCAGTCCGCGATGAACGTCTCGCAGACCGGGATCAGGTTGTGCATGCGCTCAGCGACGGCGGCCATCGAGCACCCGCTCGGCGTCGGCGAGGTCCCGTCCGCGACCGTGCATCAGCACGAGCAGGTGGTAGAGCAGGTCGGCGGCCTCTTCGTCGAGGCGCCCATCGGACTCCTCACGCGCGGCGCGTGTGACCTCCTCGGCCTCCTCGCGCACCTTCGCGCCCGCGAGCGCCGGATCGTCCAGCAGCGTGACGGTGTAGGAGCGCTCGGGACGCTCGCGTGCACGGGCGCGCAGGGTCCGCTCCAGGGCGGGCAGGATCTCGTGTGGGGCGGCCGGCTCGAGATCGCCGCGATGAAAGCACGTGCGCTCCCCCGTATGGCAGGCGGGTCCCGCGGGCTCGACGAGCGCCAGCAGCGTGTCGCCGTCGCAGTCCAGCCGCAGCGCCCGAACCGCCTGCGTGTTTCCGCTGGTTTCCCCCTTGTGCCAGGCCTGCTCGCGCGAGCGGCTGTAAAGGTGCAGCTCGCCCGTCGCGCGCGTGCGCGCCAGCGCTTCGGAGTTCATGTGGGCGAGCATCAGCACCTCGCCCGAGCGCCAGTCCTGCACGATGCACGGCACGAGACCGCGGTCGTCGTAGGCGACGAGCTCGTCGATGCGTGCGGGTGCCGTGCTGTTCATGTGTGGGATTGTAGGTGTCGTGACGAGGACGCCATCCGTGCTCGAACGCAGGCTGGTGGTCGTGACCGGCAAGGGCGGCGTGGGCAAGACCACGATCGCGGCCGCGCTCGGGCTGGCGGCGGCGGAGCGCGGCCTACGCACGATCGTCGTCGAGCTGGGCGATCAGCGTCGGCTGCCGGCGCTTTGGGCCAATGCCTCCCAGCGTGAAGATGGACGCTCGTCGAAGCGATCTGACGCGGGCGAGGAGGCCTCGCTTGGTGAGAACCTATGGAGCGTCACGATCGATCCCGACCGGGCGCTGCTGGAGTGGTTGCAGGCGCTCGGCGGACGCGTGCCCGGTCGCGTGCTCGCCGGCAGCGGCACCTTTCAATACTTCGCGGCGGCCGCGCCGGGGGCGAAGGAGCTGGTGAGCATGGTGAAAGTATGGGAGCTCACGCGCGGCGCCGAGCGCTGGCGCAGACGCGCGGGGAGCTATGACCTGGTGGTGCTCGACGCGCCCGCGACCGGACACGCGCTCGGCCTGCTGCATTCACCAAGGACGTTCGGTGCGATCGCACGGGTGGGTCCGATCTTCGGCCAGGCCGAGCGGGTGCGCGACCTGCTCGAGGACGAGGCTCAGACCGGCTATCTGGCCGTCACCCAGGCGAGCGACATGGCGGTCGGGGAGACGTTGGACCTGCGGGAGGGGCTGCGCTCACAGCTCGATGTCGAGCTCGATGCGGCGATCGTCAACGCGACGCTCCCCCATCGGTTCGACAATTCTGAGCTGCGGCAGATCGCGGGCTTGGAAGACAGCGGCGCCGTGGCCCGCGCCGCGTCGCGCACCGCCCGTACGGTGCACGAGCGCGCGCGCGTCCAGCACAACCAGATCGCGCGCCTGCGTCGCCAGGGAGTGATCGCGCATACGGTCCCGTTCGTATTCACGCCGGCGCTCGACCTCGAGGCCGTGCGCCGGATCGGGCGACGGCTGGCAGAGCGGGTTTAGCGACTACGCAGCCGCAATCCGGTACCGACGCGTCGCCGGGTCGCGTTCGATCAGCCCGACCGCGAGCAGCGTGGTGACGTAGCGGTGGGTTGTGCTCGTGTTCATGTCGAGCATCCGCGCGAGCTCGGCGATCCCCAGATAGCCACCATCCGCGGGAAAGCAGGACAGCACCAGCAGGCCCGACAGCAGCGAACGCGACAGGCGCCTGTCCTCCATCTGCTCGGGGTAGCTCCAATCCTCGGAGTCGACCGCCAGCGTCCAGTCTGGATCGCGCAGCGCCGAGAGCAGGATCGACATCGTGCCCCCCTCCCCGGCGCCGCGCACTACCTGATCGACCTGCGACTTGGACAGCTCGATCATGACCTTGCCCGCGTCGGTTTCACCGTCGCGACTGCGAGCCGGACGCCGGACCGAGCCTCCGGTTCGCTGCCACTGGCGAGGCGGCGCCACCCCCGATGCGCCCGCACCCGCCTCGACCCGCCGGCCACGCCTCCCTCTCTCGGCGATTACATCCCGGTTGTCGCTGTT
>DASXKH010000051.1:0-2423 GCA_036496915.1 Solirubrobacteraceae bacterium | reverse complement strand
AGATGCGCCGCCCGTGACCGCAGAGAACCGGTCGAATCTCGGGCCGATAGTCGACGGGTCCGGGGCGTCTGGCGCCGGTGACAGGATCGAGCGATGGCACGGCTCAGGGCGAGCAAGAGCGCGTCCGGCTGCGGCCGCCAGCTCGGGGCGGTCGCAGCGTGAACTACGCTCGTCGCCAGCAGTATCGCCGGCTGTCGCGCGCGGGCGAAGCGGCGATCGGGGCCGCCGGCACCGCGCTCCTTGGCCTCTGGGCCGCCAGCGTTTGTGCGGTTCTGGTCGCCGTGTGCCTGCTCATCGTCGCCGCTGCGCTTGGCCTGCGCGCGCGCCACTGGCTCTCGCTCGCTCGTCGGAGTAGGTCGGGGCGCGCTCTGAGGACGCTGTCCAGCGCGCGCTGGCATCGCTGCAGGCAGAGGGCTGGCGGCTACGGCATTCGTTGCCGTGGCAGGGTGGGGGAGACATTGACTCGGTCGCGATTTCCCCCACCGGAATTGCAGTTGGCGATCGAGACTAAACCCGGTCGTACGACTCTCATCATCTTGCTCGGGTGCGCGAGCAGGTGGCGTGGCTGTCAAGACGCCGCCGAAGCTGGGCTTGCAACGGGGCGCTCGGCGTCGTGTGCATCGTCCGCGCGGAGGGCATCGAGCGCGTCGAGCACGACGTCATAGTTGTCTCGATCGACCGTGTGTCGAAGGTCCTTCGGCTCGTGGCGGGGATCGGTCAAGACTTCCGTTCGGTCGGCTCGGGGTTCCCTGGGAGGTAGTCAGCCGCCTGCTGGGGTCGGCAGGGCCGTGAGCGCGAGCCTGGCGGATCGGCTGCGCCGGGGGCACGGCCTTCCGGGCGGAAGCGATCGCCCCTGTCAGGGTCACGTGCTCAGATCGTGCGATCGGTCGGTCGCCAACTCGATCGTCCGCTCTGGCAGCCTCCGGATGATCAAAGCAGTCGTGAGTGGCGACGCCACGGCGTGGGTCCTTGACGCCTATTGCGGCAGCTCTGGTCTCGACGCCGTCGTGACCGCTCTGCTGCTTGCAGGTTCTCGACTTCCAGCTAGCGTTTCGGGGACCGCTCCGACACGTCCGTTGGCGATCGACGCCGGTCTGCGCTTCTGGCGAGGAGCGGGGCGGAGGCCGCGTCACCGGCTCGGCCCTGCTTCGGTTGCAGCACGTGTATCGCGAGCGGGCGAGAATCGGGAAGTCGATCGCCGCCGGCGAGTGCCGCAACGCTCGTGAGCAGAAGCCCGCGGCGGACGCGACTGAGCTGATGCTCCTCGTCCGAGGCGATCACCTCGTCGGGGTCTCGGCTCGTGATCGCATCGTCTGGGGTAAGGGGCAGCTGCGGCGCGGCGAGCGGCCTGTCCGCAGAGTGTTGGACCTAGCCCAAACCAGCAGCGAAGCGCTGTTGCTTTCCCTTCTGATGCTTCGGTCGATCGTCGCCCGTCAAGCTCTCACCGCAGCGACCTCGCGCCACACGCGATCCCGGCGTGCATGAACGCCGGTGAGTGGCCCATCCCTGGCGGGGTCTGCACATACGCCGCTCCGTTGAACAAAATGAGCTGGTGGGGGCCCCCAGTGCTCGGTGGGCTGAAGGTTGGATCGGGGAACTGGGGGACGCCATGGGTGCGCATGCAGTGCGCGAACCTGAGCGCCGCCTGGCGCTGGCTTGCCGATAGGTGGGTGGGCTGCCCGAACCCGCTAGGGGCGAGTCTGCGGCAAGCCTTCATTGCGGCTTGGTACGCGGGCGACTGCCTCTGCTGGGGCTTGGGGTACCCAGGGGGAAAGTGACCGTCGGCGCTCGGGTCGGGGACGTACGGCACCTCGTGGGAGCGCATGCAGTTGGCGAACGTGACCGCCTGCGAGTAACTGCCCGAGCCGGCTGTGCTGCTCGATCTGGCGGAGGATCCGCACGCGGCGAGCACGGTCGCGATGCCGATTGTGATGAGCAAGATCGACGCGACGTGGACCCGTCGGTGGCCCTGGCCCTCGCCCTGGCGCGCCCGGTGTGATCCTGGCAACTTCGGCATCAACGGCTCCTTGATTCGGCTGAAAATTGATTGCGGGCGTATCTGTAACTTGTACCGCGCTGCGGGTAACACCGCCGTAACACCGACACGCAGCTGTTATCCGCGCTCGACGGAACGGGACCAACGTGCTCGCCGCCAACCAGGACCAGCACCTCCATCGCACTGCTCCGATCTCGAGATCCAGCAGCCCGCACACGTCAGGGTCGCGCTATCGAGATTGAGCAACAGCAGCAGCTCGCGCCTCGGCCACAGGCGGGAGTGTCGGTCCGCGTGAATGCGACAGTGACCGCCGATCTGGTTGGCGCCGACGACTCGGCTTCCGGAATTGAATTCGGGAGCAGCAACGCGACCGGCCCCGACACTGGCTGTCGCAGAGGACGAGGACCGATATCCGGGACCGGGCGAC
>DASXKH010000050.1:0-38820 GCA_036496915.1 Solirubrobacteraceae bacterium | reverse complement strand
CGACCGCGGCGCTCGCGGGCAGATCTCAAGCGACGGCCACGCCGCGATCGCGCTCGTGGGTCTCGCCGGCGACCCCCGGCAGCTCGTCGAAGGCGCCACCAGACTGCAGCACGCCGTCGATCCCATCGCCGGCGCCGACGTGCACGTCTGGCTGACGGGCTATTCCCCTGTCGCGGTTGACATCACGAACGTGGAGAACACGGACGTCGAGCGCGCGGAGACGATCGGGGTCCCGATCGCGCTGCTGGTCCTGCTGCTGGCGCTCGGCGCGGCGGTCGCCGCGCTCGTGCCGCTGGCGATCGCCGGCGGCGGGCTGCTGCTGACGTTCGGGTTCCTAGCGCTGCTGGCGACGACGCTCACGTTCGACAGCTTCCTGACGACGATCGTCACGATGATCGGCGTCGGCATCGGGATCGACTACGCCCTCTTCATCGTCAGCCGCTTCCGTGAGGAGCTCGCCCAGCGCGGGAGCGCCGACCGGCCGGCCACGAGCGAGCAGGTCGGGGAGGCCGTCGGCGCGGCGATCTCAAGCTCCGGGCGCACGGTCCTCTTCTCCGGTGTGATCGTCGCGCTCGCACTGGCGACGCTCGGAGTGATCCGGGCGCCGATCTATCGCGAGTTCGCGCTCGGCGCCACCTCTGTCGTGCTGTGCACCGTGATCGTCGCGCTGACCCTGCTGCCGGCCGTGCTGGCACTGCTCGGCCCCCGCATCGACCGGGGAGCGCTGCCGGCGTCGATGCAGCCGCGGGACGCGCGCAGCGGCGCGAGCGACGGACACGGAATGTGGGCGCGGTGGGCGCTGGCCGTGATGCGCCGGCCCGTCCTCGCCGCCTCCACGATCGCCGCCGTGCTGATCCTCGCCGCCGCCCCTCTGCTGGGACTGCGCACGGGCGTGGACTTCGGCATCGCCTCGCTCTCGGGCACGCCCTCGGGCAGGGGCGAGCAGGTCCTCGCACGCTCCTTCGGCGCGGGCACGCTGGCCCCGATCGAGATCGTGATCGCGGGCCGCCGCGACGATCCCGGCCCGCTCGAACGCGCCGACGCCACACGCGTTGCGCTGCTGGCACACCGACTCGCCCCGAGCGCGCACAACGACATCGCCGCCGTCGTCGCGACGCCCGGCCGTGACGCGACGCTGCTCACGGTCGCGCCCGCGACGGCGATCGATTCCTACCGCTCCGAACAGCTCGTGCGCCACATCCGTGCGAGCCTGCTGGCACCGATCAGAGCCGGCGGTGGAGTCGAGGTCGCGGTCGGCGGCGCGAGCGCGAAGATCGTCGACCTCTCCAACGAAACGCGCGCCAAGGTCCCGCTCGTGCTGGGCCTGATCCTCGCGCTGTCGCTGATCTTCCTCACGATCGTCTTCCGCAGCCTCGTGCTGCCCGTCAAGGCCGTCGCGATGAACCTGCTCGCGACCGGGGCGACCGTCGGGATCGTGATCTTCATCTTCCAGCAGGGCCACGGCGAGCACCTGCTCGGCTTCCAGAGCACCGGCTTCATCCAGGTGTTCCTGCCGCTCTCCATCTTCGCGCTGCTGTTCGGGCTCTCGATGGACTACGAGGTCTTTCTGATCCGGCGCATGCGCGAGACGTGGCTGCAGACTCACGACAACGAGCTGGCCGTCGCCACCGGCGTCGAGCACACAGCCCGCCCGATCACCGCGGCCGCCGCAATCATGGTCGCGGTCTTCGGCAGCTTCGCCACCGCCAACGTGCTCGAACTCAAGGAGTTCGGCCTCGGTCTCGCCCTGGCGATCGCGATCGACGCGACGCTCATCCGCTTCATCCTGGTCCCCGCCCTCATGCGCCTCTTCGGCGCCCGCAACTGGTGGCTGCCGAGCTTCAGTCGCAGCGCACGACGGCCGACCTCCGACGTGGTCGGGGAGTCAGCCGGCAAGTAGCGGGAGGAGCGCCTGCAGCTTCACCTCCGTCTCGGCCAGCTCGGCCTGCGGGTTCGAGTCGCGCACGATCCCATTACCCGCATAGCACCGAGCCACGTTCCCGCGCAGCAACGCACAGCGCAGCGCGACACAGAACTCCCCGTCCCCCGTAGCATCCGTCCAGCCGACCGGACCCGCGTACCAGCCGCGGTCCAACCCCTCGAGCGCCGGGATCAGCGGGGCGGCGACATCGCGCGGCTCTCCCCCCACGGCAGGGGTCGGGTGCATCAGCCCCGCCAGCTCGAGCGCGTCGATCGGCGCCGCGAGCTGCGCGCGAATCGGGGTCGCCAGGTGCTGGATGTTCGCGATCTTCACCAGCTCGGGCTCGAGAGCGGCCGCCACCCACACCGCGTGCGGACGCAGCGTGCGCTCGATCCGCCGCGCGACGATCGCGTGCTCTGAGCGGTAGCTCTCGTCACGCAGCAACTGCTCGCCCAGGTGGTCGTCCACGGCCGGGTCCGCGCTGCGCCTGGTCGAGCCCGCGAGCGCCAGCGTGCTGACGCGATGACCCTCGCGGCGCACCAGCAGCTCGGGGCTCGCCGCGATCAGCGTCGCGTCACCGCGTCCCACGCAGAAGCAGAAGCACTCCGGGAACGCCTCGCGCAGCACGCCCAGCATCGCCGCCGGGTCATACCTCCTCGGGGCGTGAGCCTCCACTTCGCGGGCGAGCACGATCTTCTCCAGTCCGCCCTCCCGTATCAGCGCCGTAGCGCGCTCGACGGCCGCCTCGTAATGCTCGGGCGGCATCGCGCTGCTCACGCTGTATCTGCCAGTCGGCGCTGGGTCCAGCAGCGGCAAAGCTCGCTCTCGCAACTGCGCTAACCGGCCTTCCAGCCGTTCCAGCACCTCTTCAGAGGTGTCGTCCGGCGCCATCAGCGCCGCCAGCGTCAGCCTCACGTCCGGCTTCGCGCGATCGCGATCGCGCACCCCTTTCGCGGCTCGTCTGATCGCCACCTCCGGCACGATCAACGAAGCGGGATCGAAACCCTCCCATGCGGGCGTCCTGCCACCCTCGGGCGCGAACGCGAACCCACCCACGGCGACAGGCCCCGAGCGGTCGGGATCGTCCAGCCGATCGTCCACCGCCGTCGCCGCCAACCCGCGCCAGCGATCGGCCACGCTCGCAAACCGCTCCTCGCCCGCACCCTTCAGGCACACCGCCTCGCCCAACGCCGCCAGTGCCGCCCCGCCCCTGTCGGGCTGCTCGAACGCGAACCACGACTCGCCCTCCCTGCGCGACGCGCACACCACGGCGCTCGGGTCGACCGTGCCCGACAGGCGCACCGTGCTCGTCGCCAGCGTCGGCTCACCGCTGCGCCTGGCCCTGCGCAACGCCAGGTCCAGACGCGCGCCCATTCGTTCGCGATCGTGCTCGCTCAGCGCGAACGGGCTCTGCAAGCGCTGCTTCTCGATTATCGCTCTGCTCTTCAAAGCTCTCGCAATGTCAACCGCTGCGGTAAGCGGCTTGGACCGCAACCCGATGCAAGGACCGGCTCTGGCTTACCCACCAATGCCCGCACCTTTCCCATCTCCGCCTCAGGTCTCGGTGCGTCCTCGGGATATTGCGATCTCGCCCGTTCTCATCATCTCGATCAGGCCGAACGGGCGCACCATGCCCTCGAACGCCTCGATCTTCTCCGTCGTGCCCGTCACCTCGACGATCACCGAGCGCTTGGTCACGTCCACGACCTTGCCTCGGAATATCTCCGTGATCTGCATCAGCTCGCCGCGCTGCGCGCCGTCCGCGGAGATCTTGAACAGCGCCAGCTCGCGCGAGACCGTGTCGGTCGGCTCCAGATCGCGGATCTTCAGCACGTTCACGAGCTTGTGCAGCTGCTTGGTCACCTGGTCGATCGGGTGCAGCGCCCCGTCGACCGTCAGCGTCACCCGCGAGATCTGCTCGTCGTCGGTCGGACCGACCGTGAGCGTGTCGATGTTGAATCCTCTGCGCGCGAACAGCCCCGCGATCCGCGTCAGCACGCCCGACTTGTTCTCCACCAGGATCGACAGCACGTGCTTGCGCCCCGTCCTCAATCCCGTGGACGCCTGCAATTCCTCAAGGCTCAGGGGCGCCTTCGTTCCGGGTTCACCCATCGCCGTGTTCACCCAACCATCTCGCGCGCGGCCCGACCCGCGGGGATCAACGTAGAAGCGGGAGTGGGGCAGGCCCCCCTCCCGACCGCCCCCCAACCGATGACCAAGCTCATCCGACCATCTCCCGCGCAGCTTGACCGGCGGGAATCATCGGATAGGTGTTCTCCTCGCGCGTCACCCGCACGTCCACGAACACCGGGCCGTCCGTCGCGATCGCGCGCTTCATGTCCTCCACGAGCGTCGTCTTGTCTTCGAAGCGCATCCCCGTCGCGCCGTACGCCTCCGCGAGCTTCACGAAATCCGGGAACTCCCCCGTCTCCACGTGGCTGTATTTGCCGTCCCAGAACAGCTCCTGCCACTGACGCACCATGCCCAGATAGCCGTTGTTCATGATGAACACCTTGATCGGAATCTTCTCCTGCGCGCACGTGGCCAGCTCCTGCGCGTTCATCTGCACCGACCCATCCCCCGCAACGCAGCACACCAGCCGATCCGGGCAGCCCACCGCGGCACCCATCGCCGCCGGCAGCCCGAACCCCATCGTGCCCAGGCCGCCCGAGTTGATCCACCGCCGCGGCGCCGGGAAGTCGTAGTACTGCGCCGTCCACATCTGATGCTGACCCACGTCGCTGGAGACGATCGCCTCGCCCCCAGTGGCCTTATACAGCGCCTGGATCATGAACTGCGGCTTGATCTCGTTGTCGCTGGAATCCTCATACCCGAGCGGGTACTTCGCTTTCCAGCCCTCGATCCGCTGCCACCAGTCGCTCAGCCGCGCACTATCGGCGCTCAGCGCCCGATACTCGATCGCGAGCTTGCCCAACACCTGCTTGGCGTCCCCCACAATCGGGATGTGCGCCGGCACGTTCTTGGAGATCTCCGCCGGGTCGATGTCAATGTGGATGAACTTCGCCTTCGGCGCGAACTCCGACAGCTTGCCCGTGATCCGATCGTCGAATCTCGCGCCCACCGCGCAGATCAGATCGGCCTCGTCCATCGCGTAGTTCGCCGCCCGCGTCCCGTGCATCCCGAGCATCCCCAGCCACTGCTCGTGCGGAGCGGGAAACGCGCCGAGACCCATCAGCGTGCACGTCACCGGAAACCTGTCGCACGCCGCCAGCTCGATCAGCTCCGCCGACGCATCCGCGTTCACGACGCCCCCGCCCGCGTATATGACCGGCCTGCGCGCCGATGCCAGCGCCTTCGCCGCCTGGCGGATCTGCTTCTGGTTGCCCTCCGTCGTCGGCTGATACCCCGGCAGCCGCACGTCCGTCACCGGCTCATACTCGATCTCCGCTCGGGAGAGATCCTGCGGAATGTCCACCAGCACCGGCCCCGGCCGGCCCGTACGGGCGATATGAAACGCCTCGTGAATCGCCCGCGGGATCTCTTTCGGGTCCTGGATCATGAACGAGTGCTTCACGATCGGGATCGTGATCCCCAGCGTGTCCGCCTCCTGAAACCCATCCGTGCCCAGCAGCTCCGTCCGCACCTGCCCCGTGATGAACACCACCGGCACCGAGTCCATCATCGCGTCCGTTATCGGCGTGATCAGGTTCGTCGCGCCCGGGCCGCTCGTCGCGAACGCCACCCCCACTTTGCCCGTCGCCTTCGCATAGCCCTGCGCGGCGTGCCCGCCGCCGGCCTCGTGCCTGACGAGGATGTGCCTGATCCCGCCGTTGACGAACGCGTCATACGTCGGCAGATTTGCCCCGCCGGGCAGCCCGAACACGACATCCACGCCCTCCGCCTTCAGGCATTCCATGATTGCGTCCACCGCGCGCATATCGGCAGTTTACCAGCGGGTTTTCGGGCTCTCGGGCGCCCGCGCTCAGGAACTGCCAATGGCGATGCCAATCGCCAGCGCGATCACGCCACCCACCGTCACGACCAGCAGCGACGAGCGCATCGATACGTGCAGGAACCGTTTCCTGACCCACGCGATCCCGAACAGCTCCACCGCGACCACGCACCCCGCGACGATCAGCGCCGTGTGCACGTTAGAGATCAGAAACGGCAGCGTGTGAAAGATGCCCCCCAGCGCCGTCATCCCGCCCGTGATCGACCCGCGCACGACAGCCGAGCCGCGCCCCGTCTCCTCGCCCGTGTCCGACAGCGCCTCCGACCAGCCCATGCTCACCCCAGCCCCCAGCGCCGTCGAGAATCCCACGAGCAGCGCCGTGCGCGAGCTCGAGGCGATCGCCGCCGCGAATATCGGCGCCAGCGAGGAGACCGTGCCGTCGATCATGCCCACCAGCGCCGGCTGCACGACGCGCAGCACGAAGTCGGTCTCGTCCTCGAACCCCGCCCGGCGGATGAGGCGGGTCGTCAGACGTTCCCGTACCTGAACGCTCGGAGCGTCGGCGACGTCCATCCACCAGTTATAGACAGCCCCCGACTTCGGGCTCCCTTATCTCAGCTGCGCAGTTGCGCCGATTCCGGCGGGATCACGACCTCCGGATACTCCAGCTCGGTACCGCACTTCGTGCACACCGCGTCATAGACCTTCGTCACCCGCCCGCACCGCGGGCAAGTCCTTCGCGGCTCGTCGCGCTCGGAGCGATAGACGATCGCCGTGGCCAGGCCGATGATCGGCACGACCGCCGAGATCAGGAACCACAGCCAGAACGAGCTCCCCTTGATTTTGCCGACGATCCCACCCGCCAAGCCGAAGCACAACGCGATGACGATGTAGGCCATCTTGCCCGCGTGCCCTCTCGCCTCAGAGCAGGACGCGCACAGCCCAGACGACCGCGACGATCGCCGCGATCACAAGCACGAACCCGGCGACCGCGACGGCGACGCCGATCAGCACGTGCAGCAGGAAGTACCCCACGACCAGCAGCACGAGCACCGCCACGACCGTGCGGGCAAACGAGCTTCCGGAGGATGACTCAGACGAAGGCGAGCTCATGCACACAGGGTAGCCGACGGCGCGGCCGAGCGGGAATCGCCAACCCCGCCCGGCCGCGCCACCTGCGTCCGGCCGAGGGAAGCCAAGACGCTTCGGCGTGGGCCTGCTTTGTACGACAAGAGCATGCTGGCGCACAGCGCTTTTCCTGCCTTTGGCCCACAGTCCAAAATGTGGGCCGTGCGTTTAGACCCCCAACTGCTCGTGCACCAGTCGCGTGACCTCGCCGCCGTCCGCCCGGCCCTTGGTCTCGCGCATCACATGCCCTACGATCGGACCGATCGCCTTGGCGTTCCCCTCGCGAATGCGCTGCGCCGCGTCGGGGTTCGCCGCCAGCGCGGCCGCGACGATCTCGCCCAGCTCATCCCCATCGCCGATCGCCTCAAGACCCTCTGAGCGCACGATCTCCGCCGGGTCGCCGCCCTCGGCCACGAGCGTGTCGAGCACCTGCCGGCCCGCGCCGACGCTGATCCGCTTCGCCGTCACGAGCCCCGCGAGCGCGGCCAGCGCGCCCGGCTGCACCCGCGAGCGCGCCGGATCTCCGTCCTCGGGGAGGCGGCTCAGCAGGTCGCCGGCGATCCAGTTCGCGAGCGCCTGCGCCGGCGCCGGCGGATCGACCCGCGCCGCGAGGCCGGCCTCGAAGTAGTCGCCCAGCTCAGCCCGGAACGCCAGCAACCGTGCACTGTCGGCGCTGAGGCCCAACACGTGCTCGTACCGCTGTGCCCGGTCGGCCGGCAGCTCTCCTACCGCGGCCTGCGCGCGTGCGAGCATCTGCTCGTCGATCGCCACCGGCACAAGGTCGGGCTCGGGGAAGTAGCGGTAGTCGTGCGCCTCCTCCTTGCTGCGAAGCGTTGTGATCGCGCCCGAGGCCGGGTCGTAGTGCAGCGTCTCCTGCACCACCTGGCCTCCCCCTCGCAGAATCTCCTCCTGGCGGGCGATCTCGGCCCTGATCCCGCGCTCGATGAACCGGAACGAGTTCATGTTCTTCAGCTCGGTCTTCGTCCCCAGCGCTCCCGAGCCGGCCGGGCGCAGCGAGATGTTCGCGTCGCAGCGCAGCGAGCCCTCCTCCATGTTCACGTCGCTGACCTCGAGCTGGCGCAATGTCGTGCGCAGCAGCTTCAACCACTCGCTCGCCTGCTCGGCGCTGCGCAGGTCGGGCTCGGTCACGATCTCCGCCAGTGGGGTGCCGCCGCGGTTGAAGTCCACAACGCTTTCCCGTGAGCCGTGGATGCGCCCGCTCTCCCCGAGGTGCGTCAGCTTGGCCGCGTCGTCCTCCAGGTGCACCCGGTGGATGCGCACCTCCCCCAGGCTCCCGCCTTTGCACAGTGGCCGGTCGTACTGGGAGATCTGATATCCCTTCGGCAGGTCGGGATAGAAGTAGTTCTTGCGATGGAACACCGACCTGGGCGCAAGCTCGGAGCCGAGCGCCAGCCCGATCGTCAGGCCGAGATGGATCGCCTGCGCGTTGGCGACCGGCAGCGCGCCCGGCAACCCCAGGCAGACCGGGCACGTGCGCGTGTTCTCCGGCTCCCCGAACGAGAGCTCGCAGCCACAGAACATCTTCGTACGGGTCTTCAGCTGGACGTGAATCTCCAGGCCTATCACCGGCTCATATGGAGTGGAATCAGGCACGGGCCGGACTCCCGTCGAATGCAAGCGCCCGCTCCAGCGCGTGCGAGGCATCGAGCAGCCGGTTCTCGCTGAACGCCGGACCGGCCAGCTGCAACCCGACCGGCAGCCCGTCGCTCAGCCCGCACGGAATCGAGATCGCCGGGATCCCCGCGAGCGACATCGGCACCGTGCAGTAGTCGTTCAGGTACATCTGAAGCGGATCGCTCGTCTTGGCCCCCAGCTCGAACGCGACCGTCGGGGCGGTCGGCGTGAGGATGAAGTCGACCTGCTCAAACGCGCGCGTGAAGTCCTCGGCGATCCTCGTTCTCACCTTTTGCGCGCGGCCGTAGTAGGCGTCGTAGTATCCGGCCGACAGCGCGTAGGTGCCGAGCATGATCCGGCGCTTGACCTCCGCCCCGAACCCGTCGTGGCGCGTCTGCTCGTACATCTCCAGCAGGTCCGTGGCGCCCTTGGCTCGTAGTCCGTAGCGCACACCGTCGAACCGCGCCAGGTTCGAGGAGGCCTCCGCCGGCGCGAGCACGTAGTACGCCGACAGCGCGTGCGGGGCATGAGGCAGGCTGACGCTCTCGACGATCTCCGCGCCGAGATCCGCAGCTAGCTCCAGAGCGGCCCGGAATGACCTCAGCACACCCGCTTCGATCCCCTCACCCTCGACTCCCATGCCATCCCCGGCACCACCCATGCCCGCGGCGGCGCCGGTCAGCTCCGCCGGCACGCCCAGCCTGATCCCGTCCAGGCGCTCGGCGCTCGGCAGCTCGATCTCGTGCGGGAACTGAAGCGAGGTGGCGTCGCACGGGTCGCGACCCACCATGTGCCCGAGCAGCAGCGCCGCGTCGGTCACGTCGCGCGTCAGCGGCCCGGCCTGATCCAGCGAGGAGGCGAACGCGATCATCCCGTACCGGGACACCGACCCGTACGTCGGTTTGAGCCCGACGATCCCGCACAGGGCGGCCGGTTGGCGGATCGAGCCGCCCGTGTCGGTCCCCAGCGCGCATGGCGCCAGCCCCGCCGCGACCGCGGCGGCGCTCCCGCCCGAGGAGCCTCCCGGCACGCGCGTGCGATCCCACGGGTTGAGCACCGGCCCATACGCCGAGTTCTCGTTCGAGGAGCCCATCGCGAACTCGTCCTGGTTGGTCTTCCCCAGCAGGCTCGCGCCCGCCGCCTGCAGCTTGCGCACGACCGTGGCCGTGTACGGGGGCTCATACCCCTCCAGGATGCGCGAGCCCGACTGGCTGGGCACACCCTCCGTGCAGAACAGGTCCTTGACCGCCAGCGGCACCCCGCCCAGCGCAGAGCCCGCGGCCTCCTCGTCCTCCGCTCCCGAGCCCTCGGGGGCTACCCAGGTGAAGCAGTTCAGCTCATCCGCGGCCGCACGCGCACGGTAGACGTCGAACAGCTCGCCGCTCGACAGCTCGCCCGCTGCGATCTTCTGCGCGGCGGCGGCAACGGACAGCTCGATGATCTCGTCGCCGCTCACGCCTGGGGGCTCGGTACCGAGAAACCGTCGCCGCTCACGACCGGGGCCTGAGACAGCGCGACCTCGCGCGGCAGCGACTCGCGCGGCTCGTCCGCGCGCAGCGCGCCCGTCATCTCGAGCACGTGCGTGGTCGGCGTCACATCCTCCAGGTCGAGCTCGCCGATGTGCGCAATGTGATCGAGGATCGCCGACAGCTCCCGGGCCAGCGGCTCGATCTCCTCCTCGCGCAGCTTCAGCCGCGCCAGGCGCGCAACATGCAGTACTTCGTCGCGGTCGATCACGGCGGGCATTCTACGGGGCGCTTCGGGGAGCGCCCACAACGAGCAGCGAGACGAAGCCCGCTCGACGCGCTATCCGGCCGCGCCCGTGCCGTTCGGATGGGGATCCGGTGACGGCAGCGGCGGCGGTTCCGCCGTCTCATACAGCGACGGGCGTTCGTCGCGCATCGACTGCCAGGAGCCGACCAGCATCAGGATCGCGCCCGCGAGCGCCAGCCACGCGCCGGCGCACAGCGAGGTCGCGTGTGCGGGCCGCTCGAGCACGCGCACGACCGCCGCGATCACGGCGATCAGCGCCAGCAGCGTGCTCCACACCCCCGCGGCGACCGGCAGCGCCGTGCTGCGCTCGGTGATCGTGCTGATCACCAGCCCGAGCGCCGCGGCGGCCGCGGCGATCAGCAGCACGAGCGCGGGACCGAACGTGTCCCACGCGCTGAGCTTGCCCAGCGAGCTCTCATACCACGGCTCGAACAGCGACACGATCACGCAGATCGCGCCCGCCAGCGCGAGCAGCTCGCCGAGGCGCAGACGCTTGAGGCTCACGACGCGAGCCCCGCCTGCATGCGCGCCGCCTTCAGCGTGTTTTGCAACAGGAACGCGATCGTCGTCGGACCCACGCCCCCCGGCACCGGCGTGATCGCCGAGGCCACCTCCACGGCGGCGGCATAGTCGACGTCCCCGACCAGCCCGCTCTTGTTGCCGGCCTCCTGCGGCGTCAGCCGGTTCATGCCGACATCGATCACGACCGCGCCCGGCTTGACGAACGAGCCCTCGATCAACCGCGGGCGACCGACCGCGGCGATCAGCACGTCCGCGCGAGCGCACACCCCGCGCAGGTCGCGCGTGCGCGAATGACACACGGTCACGGTCGCGTCGCGCGCGAGCAGCAGCTGGGCCATCGGCTTGCCAAACAGGTTCGAGCGCCCCACCACGACCGCCTCGGCGCCCGCCAGCTCGACCTCGCTCCGGCGCAGCAGCTCGATCACGCCCAGCGGCGTCGCCGACACGAGCCCGGGCCGTCCCAGCGACAGCAGGCCGGCGTTCGCCGGCGTCAGCCCGTCCACGTCCTTCTCCGGCGGCACCAGCTCCGTCAGTGAGGGGCCGTCAAGCGGCTCGGGCACCGGCAGCTGCAGCAGGATCCCGCTCACCTCGTCGTTCTCCGCCAGCTCGCGCAACCGCTGCGCGACCTGCTCGTTCGACGAGTCCGCTCCCAGGCGCACGTCGAACGCCTGCATCCCCGCCTGCGCGCTCGCCCGCTGCTTGCCGCCCACGTAGATCGCCGACGCCGGATCGTCGCCGACGAGCACCGTCGCCAGGCCAGGAGTGCGACCGGTCTGCGCATTGAACGCGCGTACGCCCTCGGCGACCTCCTCCCGCACGCGCGCGGCGATCGCCTTGCCGTCGATGATCGTGGCTGTCATAGGCGGGATCGTATGCTCAGCGGCGGGAGACCGGCGCGTACTCGGCCATCAGCTTGCGTTCGGACCCGTCTGCCGCGAAGCGCACGACGATCACCCCGCCCGGCTCCACGCCCGTGACGACGCCCTCGCCAAAGGCGGCGTGCACGACGTCCTCGCCCATGCGATACGTCTTCGCGGGATTGGTCTCGGCGGTGCGAGAGGCGGCCCAGCTCTGCGCGGAGCGCCCGCCGATCGTGCGCGCGCCCGCACCGGCGCCCGCGGACACCGTGACCGCACCGGGGCTGAGCCGCATCTCCTCCTCACGGTCGGTCAGCTCGGGTGGGATCTCGTCCAGGAAACGACTGCGCAGACCGTACGTGGCCTGGCCGAACACCGAGCGCCGCCGCGCATAGGCGAGATACAGCTCGCGCTTGGCGCGCGTGACGCCGACGTAGAACAGTCGCCGCTCCTCCTCCAGGCCGCCCTCGTCCAGCGCGCGCGAATGCGGGAACACGCCGTCCTCGCAGCCGGCGATGAACACGATCGGATACTCCAGGCCCTTGGCGTTGTGCAGCGTCATCAGCGTCACCAGCCCGTCGTCCTCGCGGCGAGAGTCCGCGTCGGCGACGAGCGCGAGCTGCTGCAGGAACAGGTCGAGCGTGTCCTCGTCCTCGCTCGCCGCGGCGTCGAACTCGCGCGCGACCTCCACCAGCTGATCGAGGTTTTCCAGGCGCCCCTGCGCTTCGATCGTCTTCTCCGCGCCCCCCAGCGCCTCCGCTTCCAGCGCGTCGACGTAGCCCGTGCGCGAGAGCGCCGCCTCGAGCAGATCTCCAACCGGGACGCTCTGCTCGACCAGCTCGGAGAGCTCGGCCATCGTCGCCATGAACCTCCTCAGCGACTTGACCGCGGCGGCCCCCAGGCCCGGAATCCGCTCGGCCGCGGCGGCCGCCTCCCACACCGACACGCCGATCGTGGCGGAGTGCGCGACGATGCGCGACAGCGACGTGCGCCCCAGCCCGCGGCGGGGCGAGTTGACGATGCGCGTGAACGCGACCACGTCATAGGGGTTGGCCAGCCACGACAGATAGGCGATCGCGTCCTTGATCTCGGCACGCTCGTAGAACTTCGTCCCGCCGATCACCTGATAGGCGATCTCGCGACGCACGAGCGTGTCCTCGATCACCCGCGACATCGCGTTCGTGCGATACAGCACCGCGACCTCCGCGCGCGAGGCGCCCTCGTCGAGGAGCCGCTCGATCTCCCCCACGACGAACCGCGCCTCGCCGTGCTCGTCCTCCAGCTCGCGCACATGGATCGGCTCGCCGTCGCCGCGCTCGCTCCACAGCCGCTTGGCGATGCCGCCACGGTTGTTGGCGATCACCGCATTGGCCGCCGACAGGATGCGCTGCGTCGAGCGGTAGTTCTGCTCGAGCTTGACCACGCGCGCGTCGGGGAAGTCGTCCTGGAAGTCGAGGATGTTGCGCACGTCCGCGCCGCGGAAGCCGTAGATCGACTGCGAATCGTCGCCCACCACCGCCAGGTTGCGATGTCCCTCCAGCTGTGCGCGCTCCCCACGCTTCGGGGCCTTGCCTCCGCCGACGAGCAGCTGCAACAGGCGATACTGCGCATAGTTCGTGTCCTGATACTCGTCCACGAGCACGTGCCTGAACGCGCGCGCGTAGCGCGTGCGCACCTCCTCGTACAGCTCCAGCACGTTCACCGCGCGAAACAGCAGATCGTCGAAGTCCATCGCGTTCATGCGCAGCAGATCCCGCTCGTACAGCTCATACGCGTCAGCGACCATCTCCTCAAACGGCGAGCCCACCGCCTGGCGATAATCCTCGGCGGCACGCAAGCGGTTCTTGGCTGCGGAGATCTGGCTGTGGATCGCCGCGGGCGTATAGCGCTTGGGGTCGATCCCCAGCTCGTCGATGCAGCGGCGCGTCAGTCGCCGCGCGTCGGCCTGGTCGTAGATCGTGAACTGGCGCGTATATCCCAGGCGCTGCGCCTCCGAGCGCAGGATCCGCGCGCAGGCGGCGTGGAAGGTCATCAGCCACATCCCGCGCGTGTTCCGTCCCAGCAGCCGCTCCACCCGGCCGCGCATCTCCTGCGCGGCCTTGTTCGTGAACGTGATCGCCAGGATCTCGTGCGGGCTCGCCTGCTCGGTGTAGATCAGGAACGCGATCCTGTGCGTCAGCACGCGCGTCTTGCCGCTGCCCGCGCCGGCCAGGATCAGCAGCGGTCCCTCCCCGTGCGTGACCGCCTCGCGCTGGGGCTCGTTCAAGCCCGCCAACAGGCGCTCTATCCGCCCTTCCTCCTCGGGCGAGCGCTGACCCGGGGGGCGAGGCGTATCCGGGTCCTCGCTTGGGATCAGCGCCGCTTGGGCTTCGTCAGGCATCCAGTCTCAGGATAGATGCGCACTCGGCCGGCCCATCCGGGCGGCTGAGCGACCCGGCTCGGCGACCGACTCGCCAGCCCCCGCGGGAACCGGCCGCACGCCCGCGCGCCCACAGAACGAGGTGGGCTCTCAGCGCTTCGCTTTCCTCTTCGGCTTGGGCTTGTGCAGCGTCTTATGGGCCCTCGCCGTGGCCTTCAGGCCCGCGGCGTTGACGACCGCGACGGCGAACGTGATCTTCTCGCCGTAGGGCAGCCTGGAAGCGCTCGCGCGAAACGAGCCCGCCGCGAGCGTCTTCGCCGGCAGCCCCAACGTCTTGGTCGTGTGACAGACCCGCTTCTTGGACGCGTGCTTTCCCTTCCTCTGCGGACACCTGATCGCGACCGCGTACGCCGCCGTCGGCTGGGCGCTCACCGCGACACCGTTCGGGTCCCACGCGGCAAACGACAGCACGCACGACTGCAGATGGCACTTCAGCGCGCTGATCGCGGCGTTCGGCGGCGTCGTATCGGCCACGATCGCCGGCGTCGTCTGGGACCTGGCGGTGCTCGTGCCGCCGGAATTGCCCGCCTGCACGACGCACACGACGGTCGAGCCCACCAGGCCGCCCGCGGGCGCGAAGACGTTGGCCGGGCCGCTCTGGAGCATCTGCGTGGAGGCGTTTTCCAGCTGGAACGTATAGCTGAGCGACGGCGAGCCGCTCCAGGAGCCCGATTCGCAGGTGAGCGGGACGAACGCAACCGGCGAGCCACCAAACCATTTCACCGCGGGTGGCGAGACCTCGCGCGGAGCGACCGGGGGCGATTCGCTGCCTTCGATGAAGTCGCGGATCTCTGGCGCGGCGACGTTGGTGAAGGCGCTCGGATGACCGACGGGGCATTCCTTTGCACCGAAGTCGACGATGCCGACCTCAACCGCGGGAGCGCCCTCCGTGAGGGGACCGCCGCTATCTCCCTGACAGCCCGACGAGCTCGGCGATTCGGCGCAGAGCAGGACGGCCGAGCTCAGCTTGACCTCGCTGCGACAGGCATCGCTGCCGATGGCCGTGAGCGTGGTCGAATAGAGCTTGCCGTCCGGCTGCGCGCCTTCGGCGCCGTTCTGTTTGCCATATCCGCTGAGGCCGAGCGTCGTGCCCGGCGCGGGCGTGGCGCCGGCCGCCACGAGCGGGATGGGCTCGGCGTCCATCGCTTCGAAGAGCACCAGCGGAGCTTCCAGCGTCAGCACGCCAACGTCGTCCTTGATTTCAGGAGAGACCTCGTAATAGGGATGGGTTCGGATGCTCGCAACTCCCTTCACCTGAACAGTGGACGACAGTTCGTTGATGTTTGAATCTCCGCTCACGACCACGAAGGCGGCGGCGGAATGCTCGACCGTCGTCCCCTCGACGTCCACGCAATGTGCGGCGGTGAGGATGTGGGTCGCGTCGAGGATCGAGCCGCCGCATGACGTCGTGAACGTCTTACCGCCTTCTTTGAACGGCCCGCCTTCCACGTAGACCTGCCACGGAAACTGCGAGATCGAGGCTTCCTGCCCATTGACGATGTAGGGGAGGAGCGGCGCGGTGTCGCCCGCGGCGAACGCTCTGGTCGCGGCCAGCGCCCGCCCGCCGGAGCATGCCAGCATGAGCGTCGCGACGCACGCGACCAGCAGGAGCGCCAGGCGCTCGGCGCGAGCGGGTGAATGCAGAGCGGGGTTTATTTGGACGGCATGTCTACCAGAGCGAGCCGACGCCGCACCCAGCGCCATGCAACCCACTAACCCTCGGGCACGTTCGGCGCTTCGGACCGGCGATCCTCGACCGACAGCTCTTCGACCGTCAGGCGCCCGACGCTCAGCTCCCCAACTCGCAGGCGCCCGATCGCGCCGCGCTTGATCGCCAACCTGCCGATCGCCAGGGCGCCGATCGCGCCACTGCCAAGTGCGAGCGCGCCGACGGCAAGCGCGCCGAGCGATCCGGCGCCAAGCGCCTGCTTTCCCGAGTTGCGGACACGAGCGCCGTGACGTTGACCGCACGCCGCGCAACGCCATGAGCCGTGGTCAGCTCTGAAAACAGGCTTCATGCTCATCCGCCGGCCGGGTTGGGTCCGCGGACGGAACGCAGCGGCGTGACCTCCGCCACCGGCGCGTCGGGCTCCTCACCCGAGAGCTCGCCGACGGCGCGCTCCAGGGCGCCGATCCGGCTCGCCAGCGCTTGAATCGCCTCGGCGATCGGATCGGGCAGGTGAATCCAGTCGGCGTCCGGGCCCTCGACACGACGGCCGTCCACGCGCACCGGATGGCCCGGGTTGCCGACGACTGTGGAGTTCGGGGGAACGTCGGTGATCACGACGCTGTTGGCGCCGATCTTCGCGCCGTGACCGATCGTGATCGGCCCCAGCAGCTTCGCGCCCGAGCCGATCGTGACGTTGTCCTGCACGGTCGGATGGCGCTTGCCCGTGGCGAAGCCGGTGCCCCCGAGCGTCACTCCCTGATACAGCGTCACGTCATTGCCGATGATGGCGGTCTCGCCGATCACGACACCGGCGCCGTGATCGATGAACAGGCCGTCGCCGATCTGCGCGGCGGGATGGATCTCGATCCCGGTCAGCGCACGCGAGCACATCGAGATCGCGCGCGGCAACAGCGGCACACCCGCCTCGTGCAGCGCATGCGCGGTGCGATGAGCCAGCAGCGCGTGGATGCCCGGCCAGGTCGTGAGTATCTCCACCCGCCCCACACCGCGAGCCGAGGGATCGCGTGCGCGAGTGGCGTCCATGTCGCGACGCAACTCTTTCGCGACCTGTGCGAGCACGCTGAGGCCGGGCATATGCACAGCGTAGCGCCGTCGTTTTGCCCTCCCTGCGTGTTGACGCGGGAATGGGTAGGAAACTACGAGTCCGACGCCGCACGATGGCCGTCGCGCGCAATGCAAGCCATACAGATCTGTATAGAGCGGCGAGTCAGGGCGCAAAAAACGCCTGTGAGACATAGCGCTCGCCCGAGTCGGGCATGACGACCACTATCCGCTTGCCCTTGGACTCCGGGCGCGCGGCGACCTGCAGCGCGCCCCACAGCGCGGCTCCGCAGGAGATCCCGGCGAGCACGCCCGCACGCCGTGCGCAGCGCCAGGCGGCTTGGATCGCATCGTCATCGGAGACCGGGATCACCTCGTCGAGCAGATCGCGGTCCAGCACGGCCGGTACGAAGCCCGCGCCGATGCCCTGGATACGGTGCGGACCGGGCACGCCGCCCGAGAGGACGGCTGAGCCGCTGGGCTCGATCGCGACGATGCGCAGGCCGGGGTTGCGCTCACGCAGATAACCGCCGGCGCCGGTGATCGTGCCCCCGGTGCCGACGCCGGCGACGAGCACGTCGACACGACCATCGAGCGCGCGCTCGATCTCAGGACCGGTCGTGCGCCGGTGGACGGCCGGGTTGGCAGGGTTTGAGAACTGATCGGGCAGGAACACGTCGGGCTCGCCGGCCATCGCGCGCGCTGCCGCCACCGCCTCGTCCATGCCGCCGAGGGACTCGGTTATGCGTACCTGTGCGCCGTAGAGTCGCAGCAGGCTCTCACGCTCGCGCGACATGCCCTGAGGGAGGGTCAGAACCAGGTCGTAGCCGCGAGCGGCGCACACGAACGCGAGCGCGATGCCGGTGTTGCCGGAGGTCGCCTCCACGATCGTCGTGCGGCCCGGCTCGATTCGCCCTTCCGCCTCGGCCGCCTCGATCATCGCCACACCGATCCGGTCCTTGACCGAGCCCCCGGGGTTGTGGGACTCGAGCTTGGCAAACAGCTCCACGCCGCCCTCCGCGGCCGGTCCTTCCAGCAGCTGAGGCAACGCGAGGAGCGGCGTGTCCCCCACTAGCTCCGCAATGTTGATCGGGATTTGGGACATAGCGGGAACGACAATAGTGGGCGAGCTGAGAGCGCGCCCGGCGGCCCTGTCTGTCCGTCTGCGAGTCGCGCTCAGATGTAATACATGCTTGCGCCGGCCTCGCGCGACTCGCGCTCGATCACGTCCGCGATCGTGGTCTGCGCGAGCACATTGCGTGCGGCGTGGGCCGCGTCGGCGAACACTCCCTCGGCGTCGCGGCCGAGCGGACCGTCGAGCAGCTCGACGATCTCGAGCACCGTCACGCTCGATGGCTCGCGGGCGAAGCGGTAACCGCCCTTGACCCCCCGCTGGGAGCTGATGACCCCGGCGCGCCTGAGCACGGCGAACAGCTGCTCGAGGAACTGCACAGGCACATCGCGCCGGCGCGCGAGCTCTCCGATCGGCACCGGGGCAGAGCCCGCACTGCGCCCCAGCTCGGCGAGCGCGAGCACGGCGTACGGGGACTTGCTGGTGATCGACAGCATCGCGCAGGCGATGCTAGGGGACTAGAGCCAGCCGCGCTCGGTGGCGATCAATACTGCCTGCGCGCGATCGACCGCGCCGAGCTTGCCGTAGATGTTGTGCAGATGCGTGCGCACCGTGCTCGTGGAGAGCGTCAGCTCGTGCGCGATCTGCTTGTAGACCTTGCCTTCGGCGAGGCGTTGCAGCACTCCGAGCTCGCGGCCGGACAGCGGCGAGGGGTCGACGTGGCGCTGGCGCTCGCCGGTGGTGCTGGGAAGCTCATACATCACGCGCCGCAGCTGATCGGCCCCGAGGCCGAGCACGCGAGCGGTCTGCAGCATCTCTCCGGGCGAGACGACCGAGCCCTGCTCGTAGTGGGCGAGCATGTCTGCCAGGCGTACGAACGCGACCTCGCCCTCGACGTCGGGATTGTGGTGGCGCTCGATCGCGGTGGCGACGGCGCCGGGCAGTCCCCAGCGGCGGATCAGCACGCCGCCGACGAGCGCGTGGTCGACGCCGAGCTCGCGGCGCTCTTGGTGGATGCGCTCCTCGGGGGTCTTGGCGCCGCGGTGGACCTGTGCGGGGTAACCCGGATAGGCGTGCAGCAGCACCAGCTTGCCGACGTCGTGCAGCAGGCTCGTGACGCTCAGGCGGTCGCGGTGCTCATATCCCACCTCGGCCGCGAGCCTGTCTGCCGCGTGCTGGGTTGAGAGGGCGTGCAGCCGGAAGCGCTCGGGCGCAGCGTCCCAGACGCTGGAGCGCTCGAAGAAGTCGAATGTACGGACGCGGGCGGCGAGCGCCTGCACGGTCTGCTCATTGAGCACCTCGACGGCCGCGACGATCGTCTCCACCCGCCCGCGCCTACCCTGCACCTGATTGGCGACACGCAATACGGCGATGCTGAGCGCGACGTCGGACTCCACCGCGGTGACGATGTCGGCGGTTGCGACGTTGTCCTTCTTCACGACCGCGAGCAGGCGATTGCGTGACTCCGCGAGCGCGGGAAAGGCCTCGAGCGCCTCGAACGCGGTCGTCAGGCGCCGGCCATGGCCCTCGCCCCGGCGGTGTGGCGGGGATGCCGCGGGCGGGGGAAGCGTGGCGGGCGCGCCGGCTGAGCTTTCGGACGCCGAAGCCACCGCCTTCAGAGCGGGGCGCTCACGGGTCGCGGCGGGGGCGGCCTTGCGGGCGCGGTTCGCGGTCTTGGTCGCTGCTGGGGGCATCGTCGATTCCCTATCGGCACGACTGGACGAATGGTTGAGAGAAATGTTGCACCCGGCCTCGGTGACCGGTGACGCGTGCAACGCGCCGCCCGCCTCGCGCCACGACACACGCGGTGGAACCGCGCCACGACGCGAGCGCGGGCGGAGCGTCAGCCGGCTTGCTGAGGATGCGTGCGCGGCGCCGTGTCAAGCGCTTGATCTATCCGCGACAGCGTCTCCTCGCGCCCGAGCAGGGCCACGCTCTCGAAGATGCCGGGTGAGACGGTCGTCCCGGCGATCGCCACGCGCAACGGCTGATAGACCTCGCGCGGCTTTACGCCCTCGCGCTCGATGAGCCCTTCCAGCGCAGCTTCCAGGTCGGGCCGCTCGAAGCTCTGAGGCTCCGCCAGAACAGCGCGCACGCGCGCGAGCATCGCCAATCCCGACTCGCCGAGCCAGCGCTCGCGCGCCTTCGCATCCGCGACCGGACGATCCAGCAGGGGGCCCGTCAGGGGCCAGAAGTCCGCGAGCGTGTGGATCTTCTCCTGGCTGATCTGCACCGCGCGAGCGAGTCGCGGGTCATCCCGAAATCCCGCATGGGGAGTGCCATCCAGGTATGAGGAGACCGCCTGCATCAGTCCCTGCGTGGGCAGCTCGCGGATGTAGACGCCATTCAGCCATCTCAGCTTCACCTCGTCGAAGCGCGCCGGATTGCGGCTGACCGTCTCGAGCGTGAAGCGCTCGATCAGCTCGGGGGTCGAGAGCACTGTTTGGTCATCGCCCGCGCCCCAGCCGAGCAGCGCCATGTAGTTGCGCACCGCCGCCGGCAGGTAGCCGGCCTCGCGCAGCTCGCCGACCGAGGCCGCGCCGTGACGCTTTGAGAGCTTCTTGCCATCGGGGCCGTGCAGCAGCGGTAGGTGGGCATACTGCGGCAACGGCGCTCCCTCACCCAGGCCCACCGCTTTCGCGGCCTCCAGTGCCAGTATCTGCTTGGGCGTGTTCGACAGGTGATCCTCGCCGCGCACCACGTGCGTGATGCGTGCGTCCAGATCGTCGATCGCGACCGCGAAGTTGTAGAGCACCGAGCCGTCCGCGCGCGCGATCACAGGGTCGTCGATGTGCACGTGCTCAAAGCGCGTGTCGCCGCGGACCGCGTCGTGCACCACGGTCGCGCCCTCCACGGGCACGCGCAGACGCACCGCGCCGCTCTGCTCGGGCTCGCCGCGAAAGCCGCGCTCGGCGCCGTAGAGCTGCTTGAACGCCCTGACGTCCTCAGCCGTCGCGTGCGATCGGTAGGCGAGGTCGGCGTCGAGCAACGCCCGCAACGCTTCGCTGTGGCGCTCGGCGCGGTCTGACTGCATGATCGGTCCCTCGTCCCAGTCGAGCTCCAGCCAGCGCAGCGAGTCGAGGATCTGCTCGACGTTCTCGGGCGTCGAGCGCTCGCGGTCGGTGTCCTCGATGCGCAGCACCAGCTCGCCACCGTTGCGACGTGCGAGCAGCCAGTTGAACAGGGCGGTGCGAGCGCCGCCGATATGCAGCGCGCCGGTGGGCGAGGGGGCGAACCTCACACGCATGGGGCGCTCGGTGCTGTCGGCCTGTCCGGTGGCGGCGGAAACCATAAGATCGCCGCCATGCTAATCGGAGCGCACGTCTCGCCCGCCGGTGGCCTGCCCAAAGCGATCGAACGCGGAGTGCAGCGCGGCTGTGATGCGATCCAGATCTTCAACCAGTCGCCGCGTATGTGGCGTCCGACGGCATACACCGATGAGGACTTCGCGGCGTTTCGCGAGGCGATGGACGCCAGCCCGATCGGCGCGGTGCTGATCCACGCGGTGTATCTGCTCAATTGCGCCAGCGATGACCCCGACATCCGCGCCAAATCGCTGGCTTCGCTGACACATTCGCTGCGCGTGGGTAACGCGATCGGGGCCGCGGGAGTCGTGCTGCACCCCGGCTCGGCGAAGACCGGGGACGTGGGCGAGGCGATCGCGCGCGCCGGGGAGACGATCGCGCAGTCGCTCGCCGACAGCGAGGGCTGCGAGCTGCACCTGGAGAACACCGCCGGCGCGGGCGGCACGCTCGGGCGCTCCTTCCAGGAGCTCGCCGGGCTGCTGGAGGCGGCCGGCGGGGACGAGCGCCTGGGGGTTTGCTTGGACTCCTGTCATCTGCTCGCTTCCGGGTATGACATCCGCACGAGCGCCGGGATGAGCTCGGTGCAGCGCGAATGCACCCGCGCGCTGGGCCGCGGTCGCGTGCGCTCGCTGCATCTGAACGACTCCCAGACACCGCTTGGATCCAACCGCGATCGTCACGCGAACGTCGGCGCGGGCGAGCTCGGGCAGGAGGGTTGCATCGCGTTCCTGTCGGCGCCGGGCCTGCAGAAGCTGCCGTGCGTGCTGGAGACTCCGGGCGAGAACCGCGAGGGACCCTCGCGCGAGGAAGTCGCGCTGGCGGTGAAGCTGCGCGAGCGGGGCCTGCGGGCCCGCAAGGGCAAATAGCCGCCCGCGCAGCCGCCGGGACGGGCGACCAGACGGACGGGAGACGGTCAGCTCAGCCGGCGAGCGCCCGCGCGAGCGGTGGCGCCGAGGCGAAGATGCTCTCCAACTCCGCTCGCACGCTCGGCGTGTTCTGCACGCGATACGCCTCACCCAAGCGGAATCGACGCGTGCCGCCGGCGGTGTCCAGCTCGATGCACACCTCGGCCGGTCCGGGGTAGTCGGCGAGGAGCTGCTTGACCTCCTCGATCGCGCTCGGCGCGACGCTCGCGAGGTCCACCCGCACCGACATCGGCTTGGCGAGCGAGACGGCCGTGCGAGCCTCGGCGTCGGCCTGCCTGCGGGCGTCATCGATCTCCTGCTCGCTCGGGGCGAACACCTCTATCGTTTGGGCGATGATGCAGGTCTTGCCGGCTTCCTTGTGATCGACCCGCCCGCGCACGAGCACGACCTGGTCTACCGCGAGCGCGGCCTCGTGCTCGGACAGGGCCTTGCCGAACACGAGCATCTCGACGGCGCCGCCGAGATCGTCGAGCGTGGCGAACATCATCGGATCGCCCGAGCGCGTGCGGATGCGCTTGGCCTCGATGATGATCCCGCCGACCGTCACCCAATCCTTGTCGCGGCGGTCGGCGAGCGCCGCCAACTGGCAGTCGGTGCGCGCGCGCAGGACCTCACGCAGCGGCTTGAGCGGGTGCGCGGACACGAACAGGCCGATCGCCTCCTTCTCGACCGCGAGCAGCTCAGCTTGGTCGAACTCCTCGAGCGAAATCGACGGATGCGCCGGCCGCGCGAACGCCGCGCTCACGCGGGCGCCGGCGCCCGTGATCGCGCCCGCGCCGAACCCGCTCGCGGCGCCGGCGGGGCCCTCGGAGGAGGGAACGCCCGGCTCGGGGGCGAGGTCGAAGATCGAGCCCTGGCCGATCTGGGCGTCCTGCTGAGCCTTCTGGCCGGCTGCCTGCGCCTGCTCGAGCACGCCGAGCATGCCCTTGCGACTCGCGCCGGTCGAGCCCAGCGCGCCGCACTTGACGAGCGCCTCGATCGCCTTCTTGTTGACGGCGCGGCCGTCCACGCGCTCGCAGAAGTCCCACAACGAGGAGAACTCTCCACCCTCCTCGCGCGCACGCTTGATCGCCTCCACGGCCTGATAACCCACCCCCTTGACGGCGTCCAAGCCAAAGCGGATGCTGCCGACGCCGCCCTCCGCGCTCGGCGCCCCGACGGTGAACTGGTGGTCTGAGAGGTTTACGTCCGGCGGCAGGATCTCGATCCCCATCTCCTCGCAGCGCGCGACGAAGAACGGCACCTTGTCCTTGGTGGACATCACTGAGGAGATCAGCGCGGCCATGTACTCGGCGGTGTAGTTGGCCTTCAACCAGGCGGTGCGGTAGGCGATCAGCCCGTAGCAAGCGGCGTGGCTCTTGTTGAAGGAGTAGTCGGCGGAGCGTTCGTTCGTCTGCCACAGGAACTCGATCGTGTCCGCGCTCGTGCCCGAGGCCCGACATCCCTCGACGAACTCCGGCTTCAGCGCCGCCATCGCGGCGCGGTTCTTCTTGCCGATCGCCTTGCGCAGGTCGTCCGCCTTGGCGCCCGAGAAGCCGGCCAGCTCCTTGGAGATCTGCATCGCCTGCTCCTGGTAGAGGATCACCCCGTTGGAGGACTCGAGGATCGGCCGCAGGCGTTCGTCCGGATAGGAGATCGACTGCGGGTTGTGCTTGCCCTTGGCGTATACCGGGATCTGATCCATCGCGCCGGGGCGGTAGAGCGCGTTGAGCGCGACGAGGTCGTTGAACTCGTCCGGGCGCACCTTCTTCAAGGCCTCGCGCATGCCCTCGGACTCGAACTGGAACACGCCGATCGAGTCGCCGCGGGCGAGCATCTCGTACGTCTTCTGATCGTCGAGCGGGACCGTGGTCCAAGCCGGTCGCTCGCCCGTGGAGCGCTCGATGATGTCCAGCGCGTCCTCGATCACGTCGAGGTTGCGCAGGCCGAGGAAGTCCATCTTCAACAGGCCGATGTCCTCGATCGGCTTCATCGAGAACTGGGTGACCGTGCGATACGCCTTCTCGCCGTTCTCGTCGGCGCCGGCGTCGGCCAGCTGCAGCGGCACGATGTCCGTCAACGGACGGTCGGCGATCACGACCGCGGCGGCATGGATCGAGCTGTTGCGCACGATCCCCTCGAGACCCTGCGCGACGTCGATGATCTGCTTCGCGACCGGCTCCTCCTCATAGGCCTTGCGCAGCGGCTGCCCCGGCTTCAGGCAGTCCTCGAAGGACGGTGAGCGGCCCATGATCGGGTCGGGGATCAGCTTCGCCAGGCGGTCGCCGGTGCCGTAGTCCAGGCCCAGCACCCGCGCCGCGTCGCGGGTGGCGGCGCGCGGGAACATCTTGCCGAAGGTCACGATCTGCGCGACCGACTCGCGTCCGTACTTCTCGGTCACGTATTTCATCACCCGCTCGCGCCCGCGCACCGAGAAGTCGATGTCTATATCGGGCATCGACACGCGCTCGGGGTTCAGGAAGCGCTCGAACAGGAGGTCGTAGCGCAGCGGATCGACGTCGGTGATCTGCAGGCAGTAGGCGACGATCGAGCCGGCGGCCGAACCGCGTCCGGGTCCCACGGCGATGCCGTTCTCCTTGGCGTAGCGCACGAAGTCCCAGACGATCAGGAAGTAGGCGTTGAAGCCCATCCGATCGATCACCCCGAGCTCCATCTCCATGCGCTCCAGCGCCTGTGCCGGCGGGGGAGCGCCGTAGCGCGATCGCAGACCCTCGAGCACGCGCCCACGCAGGTAGTCGCGCTCGCTTGAGCCGTCGGGCGTCGCGTAGCTGGGGATCAGCTGCTTGCCGAGCTCGAGCTCCACCGAGCAGCGCTCGGCGATCTGGAGCGTGTTGGCGATCGCTTCGGGCCATTGCGCGAACGCCTCGGTCATCTGCGCGTTGTCGCGCAGGAAGAACTCGTTCGTGTCGAACGTCAGCTTCGGCGCCGCGAGCGTGCTCTTGGTCTGCACGCACAACAGCGCGGTGTGATGGTCGTAGTCCTCGCGCCGCAGGTAGTGAACGTCGCCGGTGCCCACCAGCCCCGCGCCGAGCTCTGAGGCGATCCGCACGATCTGATCGTTGCACCTCTCCTGGGCCGCGAGCCCGTTCTTCTGCACCTCGAAGTAGACGTTCTCGGGACCGAAGATGCGGCGCAGATCGTCGGCGTGGGCGCGAGCGTCGTCGGGCCTGTCCTCCAGCAGGCGCTGGCAGAAGCGCGAGGCCAGACAGCCCGTGAGCGCGATCACGCCGCCTGCGTGGCGCTCGATCTGACCGAGGTCGACGGTCGGCTTGCCGCGGTTGAGACCTTCGAGGAAGCCCGCCGAGGAGAGCTTGACGAGATTGCGATAGCCCTCGTCGCTTGCGGCCAGCAGCGTCAGGTGGTTGCGCTGCACCTTCGGCGAGCCTGGACCGGCGGACGCGGCGAGGTGGTCGTCGACGAGATAGATCTCGCAGCCGACGATCGGCTTGACGCCGTGCTTGGCGCAGGCCTTGTGCAGCTCGACGGCGCCGTTCATAACGCCGTGGTCGGTGAGGCCGAGGGCCGGCTGGTCGAACTCCGCGGCGCGCGCCGCCAGCGCCTCGATCTTGCACGCCCCGTCCAGCAGCGAATACTCGGAATGGACGTGCAGATGGGCGCAGGCTGGGATGGTCACTGGGACTCGATGTTATGCGCCACGGCGGCGGAGGCTCAGCGCCCGCGCCGCTGTTTGCGTCTTAACCGCCAGCGGCCGATCAGCGACATGCTGTGCTTGTGCGGCTTGCTCTGCACGGGCGCCACGGCGGGCGTCGCGCCCGGCTGCGCGACCGCGCTCTCCTGCGCACGCGCGCGCAAGCGCTCGACGGCGGCGGCCAGCGCGTCGGCCATCTCCTCGCTGCGCGGACGGACCGGCGCGGACTCCGGCACGGGCTCCGTCTCGACGGCCGCCCGCAGTCTCATCGCCACGCCCTTCAGCTCGCTGACGGTGCCCGCCATCCGCTGGTGGCTCTCGCGTATCGCGGCGAGCGCGCCCTCCACGTTCTCCAATCGCCGTGCCAGCTCGGAGGTCCGCCGTCCGCCCTGTTCGGCTTCCTCCAGGCGACGCTGCAGGCCAGCGACGTGACCCTCGAGCGTCTTGACGGTCGCCTCGGCGGTCTCGGCGCGGCGCAGGAGCGCGTTCTCGCCGGACTCCGCGGCGCGGCGCGCGCGGCGCTCGGCGAGCAGATCGCGCTCGCTCGGAGGAGGCTGTGAGGACCCTCCTCGCGGGACGGGCGTCTGTGACGATGAAGAAGATCCCTCGGCGATCATTGACTCCTCGCAGCGTATGTCTCCGACCGGACGCCTCCGCACACGCGTGGAGGATCGCTCAGGAGTCGTTGCGCAGGCGCCAGGCCATGCGCGACTGCAGCGAGAACAGCTCGATGAAGCCGGGCGAGGCCGCCTGCGAGAAGAGGCCGCCGGACTGCGAGAACGACGCGAGGCTCGCGTCGTACACGGCGTTCGGCGAGGAGCGTGTGACGACACGGATGCCGCCGCGGTAGAGCTTGAGTCCGATCGTGCCGGTCACCTGCTCGTTGACGCTGTCCATGTAGGCGTCGAGGTCTGAGCGCAGCGGCTCCCACCACAGGCCCGCGTAGACGAGGTAGGCCCATTGCTGGTCGAGCTGGCCCTTGAACTGGTTCTGGTGGATCGTGCAGACCAGGCGCTCGAGCTCCTGGTGCGCCGCCAGCAGGAGCGCGGCGGCGGGGGCCTCGTAGATGTCGCGGACCTTCAGCCCGACGATGCGGTCCTCGATGTGGTCGATGATCCCGACGCCGTGACGGGCGGCGATCTGCGCCGCTCGTTCGATCAGCGCCACCGGCTCCATGCGCTCGCCGTCGAGGGCGACCGGCACGCCGCGCTCGAGCTCGACCTCGACTGTCTGCGACTCATCCGGCGCCTCCTCGGGGCGGGTCACGAGCTGAAACACGTCGTCCTCGGGCGCGTGGGCCAGATCCTCGATCCAGCGGCCCTCCGAGGAGCGCCCCCAGAGGTTGTCGTCGATCGAGTAGGGCGCGGTCTCGGTCCCGCCCTTGACGGGGATGCCGTGCTCGCGTGCGTAGGCGATCTCCTCCTCGCGACCCATCTGCCAGGAGCGCACCGGCGCGATCGTGCGCAGCTCCGGCGCAAGCGTGGCGACGGTCGCCTCGATCCGCACCTGGTCGTTGCCCTTGCCGGTGCAGCCATGGGCGATCGTGTCGCAGCCGCTCGTGCGCGCGTACTGCACCGCGAGCTTGGCGATCAGCGGACGCCCGAGCGCGGTGAACAGCGGATAGCCGCCGCCGTAGAGCGCGTTGGCCTTGATCGCCGGCAGCAGGTACTCGCGCGCGAACTCCTCGCGCGCGTCGAGCACGTGGCAGTCCAGCGCGCCGAGGCGCAGGGCCTTCTCGCGAATGACCTCGTAGTCCTCACCGGGCTGCCCGAGGTTGACGGTCAGGCACACGACCTCCGCGCCGTAGCGGTCCTGGATCCACTTGAGCATCACGCTCGTGTCCAGGCCTCCGGAGTAGAGCAGCAGCACGCGCCCGACCTGCTCGGGGTCGGCCTCGTATGAGGCGGTGCGGGGCGGAAAGCCCTGTTCGGGGGAGTCGGCGCTCATGGGGCGCGAACCCTATCCGCCGTCGCCCGCGAGGAGCGCCGCGGCCAGGCGCTCGAGCGCGGTGTCGATCTCGGGCTCGCCGACGATCAGCGGCGGCAGCAGGCGCACGGTCGTCGGGCCGGTCGCGTTGAGGATCAGGCGCTGCTCGGTGAGCGCGCGGCGGACGACATCGGGTGCGGGAACGTCCAGCTCGCACGCGAGCATCAACCCGCGCCCTCGCACCGACAGCACGCGTGGGAGCGATTCCAGTCCGGCGCGCAGGCGGTGGCCGAGCTCGGTCACGCGCCCGAGCAGCTGCGGATCGTCGATCACGTCGAGCGCGGCGAGCGCGGCGGCGGCGATGACGGGCCCGCCGGCGAACGTGGAGCCGTGGTCGCCCGGCTGGAAGATGTCCGCGAGCCGCGGCGAGGTGACGAGCGCGCCGATCGGCAGCCCTCCCCCGAGCGCCTTGGCGACCGTGATCGCGTCCGGGGTGACGCCGGTCTGCTCGTAGGCCCAGAGCGTGCCGGTGCGTCCCATGCCGCACTGCACCTCGTCGAAGACGAGCGCGGCGCCGTGCTCGTCGCAGGCCGCGCGCGCGGACTTGAGCGTGTCGGTGGAGAGCACGTTCACGCCCGACTCGCCCTGGATCGGCTCCAGCAGCACGGCGGCCGTGTTCGCGTCGACGGCGCCGGCGATCGCCTCTGGCGTCGGGTCGACGGCGCGAAAGCCGGGGACGAGCGGCGCGAACGGCGCCTGCTTTGACTCCTGCGGGGTCGCGGAGAGGGCGCCGTAGGTGCGACCGTGGAAGGCTCCGTAGACGACCACGACGTCGCCGCTCGGGTGGGCCTTGCGCACGAGCTTGATCGCGGCCTCGCTGGCCTCTGCGCCGGAGTTGCAGAAGTAGACCTTGCCGCCGAGGCTGGACTGCGACAGGCGCTCGGCCAGGCGCATGGCGGGCTCGGTGTAGAAGAGGTTGGAGACGTGCATCAGCCGGCCGACCTGCTCGCGTACGGCCGCGACCACGCGCGGATGGCAGTGCCCGACGTTCGTGACGGAGATGCCGCAGAGGAAGTCGAGGTACTCGTTGTCCTGCTCGTCCCACAGCCACGGTCCTTCGCCCCTCACGAACTGCACGGGGGAGCGCGCGTAGGACGGGACGACGTGCTCGCGCTCGAGGTGTTGCAACTCCGCAAGTGTCATCACGAACCGGTTCCCGAGGCCGCCTCGATCTTCGTGCCGATCCCTGCGTCGGTGAAGAGCTCGAGCAGGAGCGAGTGCGCGAGGCGCCCGTCGAGGATGTGCGCGGCGGACACGCCCGCCCCGATCGCGTCGACGCACGCCTGCAGCTTGGGACGCATGCCGCCTTGCAGCTCCTCGAGCGCTGAGCGAATCTCAGCGGTGTTGGCCTGTCCGATCAGCGAGTCGGGATCGGCGGGGTCGCGCAGCCAGCCGGGGACGTCGGTGAGGAAGATGACCTTGTAGGCGCCGAGCGCGCCGGCGACGGCCCCGGCGGCCTCATCGGCGTTGACGTTGTAGGAGTGCCCGTCGCGGTCGGCGCCGACGGAGGCGATTACGGGGATGTAGTCGGATGAGACGTGCCGCAGGACGTCGACGTCTACGTGGTCGATGGATCCGACGAAGCCGATGTCCTCGCCTCCGGGCGCGGTGCGGCGGGAGACGCGAAACAGCGAGCCGTCGTCGCCGCAGAGTCCGATCGCGGGCTGGCCGTGGCGGTTGATGCGCAGCACGATCTCGGTGTTGACCTTGCCGACGAGCACCATCTTGGCGACCTCGACGGTGGACTCGTCGGAGACGCGCAGGCCGCCGACGAACTCGACGGGCAGGCCGAGACGTTGCATATAGGCGGTGATGTCGGGGCCGCCGCCGTGCACGACGATCGGGTTCAGGCCGACGTACTTGAGCAGGACGACGTCGCGCGCGAACTCCTCGCGCAGCGCCGGGTCCTCCATCGCGGCGCCGCCGTACTTGATGACGACGGTCTTGCCGTGAAACTCCCGGATGTACGGGAGCGCCTCCAACAGCGTTCCGACGTCTCTCATGGGTCAATCCTCGGGTTGTATGGGTGGGAGACAATTGCGCGCAGCCCCCGCATCGGGGTCGGTGTCGCCGGTCGCCGCGGGGGCCGGTCGAGCCGGGGCGCTTGCTTGATGGGTGGCGTCATCGCGCTCATGTTGTGTAGTCGGCGTTGATGGTGACGTACTCGTGTGAGAGGTCGGAGAAGAAGACCTCGGTCTCGGCGCCCTCGCCGGGCAGCGTGAGCGCGTACTCGACTTCGTTCGCCTTCAGCGCCTGCGCCAGCTCGGCCTCGTCGTAGGGGATCGCGGCGCCGGCCGAGCAGACGGGGATGCCCTCGAGCGTTATGTCCACCGCCAGCGGAGCGGTCCCGGGCAGGGCCGCGCCGACGGCCTGGACGATGCGGCCCCAGTTGGGGTCGGCGCTGTGCAGCGCGGTCTTGACGAGCGGAGAGTTGGCGACACCGCGCGCGGCGGCCTCGACGCTCTCCAGGTGACCTCCGCGGACGACCACGCGCGCGATCCGGGCGGCGCCCTCGCCGTCTTTGACCATCAGGATCGCGAGCTGGCGCAGCAGCGCGTCGAGCGCCTCTCCGAAGCGCAGCTCGTCCTCGCTCTCTGGAGCGACCCGCACGCCGGAGGCGCCGGAGCACATCAGGATCGCGGTGTCGTTGGTGGAGAGCTGACCGTCGACGGAGGCGCGGTCGAAGGAGCGCTTGACGCACACGCCGAGCAGCAGATCCGTCGTGTGGGACTCCAGGGCGGCGTCGGTCTGCACGAAGCAGAACATGGTGGCGAAGCTCGGGGAGATCATGCCCGCGCCCTTGCATTGCGCGCTCAGGCGGACGGGGCCGCCGGAGAGCTCTACCTCCAGACAGGCGCGCTTCTCGAAGGCGTCGGTCGTCTGGATCGCCTGCTGGAAGTCGGCGTCGCCCTCGCGGCGCAGCTCGCTCTGCACGGCGAGGATGCCCTTCAGCACCGCGTCGACGGGCAGGTACCAGCTGATGCCTCCGGTCGAGGCGAGCGCGACGGCGGACTCCTGCACCCCCGCGGCGAGCGCGGCGGCGCCCTGGGTCTTGGCGGCGTCGTCGAGTCCGCGCTGGCCGGTGGCGGCGTTGGCGCAGCCTGAGTTGGCGAGGATCGCGCGCAGGGCGTGCAAGCGGCAGTGTTCCTGGCTGATCAGCACGGGCGCGGCGGGTGTGCCGGTGGCGGTGAAGCGCGCCGCGCTGACGGGATTCTCGGAGTCGCACACGAGCAGGCCGAGGTCGGGGTTACCTGAGGGCTTGATCCCGCAGGCGACCCCCGCGGCGCGAAAGCCGGCGGGCAGCCCGGCGGCCGGCCCGAGGTCGCGCACGTGCGCGGGCGCGGGCACCCAGCGCGAGTGAAAGAACGGCTGCGGGGCGCCGGCGGATGACCGGTCGCCGAAGACGTCGTTGCCGGCGCTCACAGCAAGCCTTCCGTCTCGGGGAGACCGAACATCAGGTTGAGGTTCTGGACGGCCTGCGAGGAGGTGCCCTTCCACAGGTTGTCGATCGCCGACAGCACGACGACCTTGCCGGTGTGCGGATCGGCGGCGGCGAACACGCGGCAGAAGTTCGTCTCCTGCACGTCGCGCGTGCCGGGCGGCTCGGCGACGACCTCGACGAACGGCTCGCGCGCGTAGGCGTCGGCGTAGAGCTCCTGAAGCTCGGCCGGCGCGACGGTCCGGGTAGTGGTCACGTAGCAGCTCGCCAACTCTCCCTGATCCAAGGGGACGAGGTGGGCTTGGAACTGGACGGGCATGCCCGCGCCGAGCAGCCCCAGCTGCTCCTCGATCTCGGGCGTGTGCCGGTGAGCGGCGACCTTGTAGGGGAGGATGTTCTGCCCGGCCATCGACAGGTGGGTGGTGTCGTCGAACGTGCGCCCGGCGCCGGAGATCCCCTGCTTTGCGTCGATCACGACGTCGGCGATCACACCGGCGCGCGCCAGCGGAGCGAGCCCGAGCACGGCCGCGGTCGGATAGCAGCCGGGGTTGGCGACGATCGCCGCCCCGGCGATCTCAGCGCGGTGCAGCTCGCTCAGCCCGTAGGCGGCCTGCTCGAGCAGGTCCGGGCGGGGGTGCGGGCCGTACCACTGCTCGTATGTCTCGATCGAGGTCAGCCTGAAGTCGGCGCTGAGATCCACGACGCGCGCGCCGAGCTCGCGCAGCGCGCCGACGGTGGGCGCGGCCGCAGCATGGGGATAGGCGACGACGGCCGCGTCCAGGGACCGGCCGGTGTTCCGCTCGATCGTGAGCACGTCGAGATCCAGCTGTTCGATCGCCAGCGGCACGCGGTAGCGGGGATACAGCTGGTCCAGGCGCCGGCCGACCTCCGAGCGTCCGGTCACGCCGGCGAGCTCGAAGCGGGGATGGCGCCAGAGCAGGTGCGCCGCGAGCGCGCCCGCGAATCCGGTGGCGCCGGCGACGAGCACCCGCGGCGATCCGGGTGCGAAGGTCTGCGGCTGGTCGCTCGCGTCAGCCACGCAGCTCACCCCCCAGCTCGGCGAGCGCGGCCAGGATCCGTTCGCGCACGGGCGCGACGTCCTCGTCGGTGAGGGTGCGGTCGAGCACGCGGAAGGAGAGCGCGAGGGCGAGCGAGCGCTTGCCCTCCCCCACCTGAGCGCCGGTGTAGACGTCGAAGACCTCGGCCGTCTCCAACGTCTCCGCGCCGGCTTTGCGGACGAGGTGCAGCAGCTCGCGCGCCGAGACCTCGACGGGCAGCGTTACCGCTAGGTCCTGACGCAGCGCGGGGAACGGCCCAAAGGCTGTGAACGAGACGACCTCGGGCGCAACGGTCGCGAGGATGCCGAGGTCGATCGCGAAGGTGGCCGTGCGGCCCAGATCCCAGTTTTCGGCCACGCGCGGGTGCAGCTCGCCGAGGAAGCCCAGACGCGAGGGCTCACCGGAGGGCCCGCGCGCGAGGACCTCGGCGCTGCGGCCGGGATGCAGGAACGGCCAATGCGCGGCCTCGCGCACCGACCAGTGAACGTGGAAGCGCTCAAGCAGCGAGCCGAGCAGCGCCTTGACAGCGAAGAAGTCGGCCTCACCGGGGCGTCCCCCGCGCCAGGAGACGGGCTCCAGCTCGCCGACCAGCAGCGCGCCGAGCGCGTGGTGCTCGTCCGCCGGGCGATCGCCACCGGAGTCCTCATCGGCGGCCCGGTAGACGGCCCCGGACTCGAAGATGGCGAGGTCGGGGCCGTTGCGCGCGACGTTGTGGCGCGCGACGTCGAGCAGCGAGCCGAGCAGCGTGGGGCGCATGATCGACTGGTCCTCCGAGAGCGGGTTTTCGATCTTCACGACGCTCCGCAGGGGATGCCCGGGCTCCAGCAGCAGCCGGTCGAGCAGCGCCGGCTCGGCGAAGCTCCAGCCGACGATCTCGTGCAGGCCGCGGCCGGCGAGCGCGTCCTCGGCGGCGCGGCGCACGCGCTGGGCGTGCGTCAGCCTGCCGGCCGCGCCGCGCCGCGCCGGCAGCGTGATCGGCAGCCGCTCGAGGCCGTCGATGCGGGCGACCTCCTCGATCAGGTCGATCTCGCGGGTGACGTCCTCGCGCCGGACGGGCGGCGGGGTCGCCTGCAGCCCGTCGTCGACCTCGACGGTGCGAAAGTCCAGCGCGCTGAGAATCTGCGCTTGGCGCTCGCGGGAGACGTCGATGCCGAGGATCGCGCGTACGCGCGCCTCGCGCAGGCCGATCGCGGGCGGTGGTGAGCCCTCGCCGCCGATGTCGATCGTGCCCGGTGCCACGCTCGCGCCGCAGCACTCGATCATCAGCCTGGTGGCGATCGCCTGCGCCCACAGGCACTGCTCGGGCGCGAGGCCCTTCTCGAAGCGCGAGGAGGCCTCGCTGCGCAGCCCCAGCGCCCAGGAGGAGCGATGGATGTTCGGCCCGTGCCAGTTGGCGACCTCCAGCAGCACGCGCGTCGTCTCAGGCTGAACCTCCGAGCGTGCGCCGCCCATCAGCCCGGCGATCGAGGTCGGTCCTTCGGCGTCCTCGATCACGACCATCTGCGCGTCGAGCGTGCGCGTCTGCCCATCGAGCGTCGCCACCTGCTCGCCCTCGGCGGCGCGGCGGACCGTCAGGCGGGCGCCCGCGACGCGGTCGAGGTCGAAGGCGTGCAGCGGCTGGCCGGTGAGGAGCATCGCGTAGTTGGTGATGTCCACGACGTTGTTGATCGGCCGCTGCCCGGCGGCGCTCAGCCGCGCGGCGAGCCACGGCGGGGACGGGGCGATGGTGACGTTCTCGAACACGCGCGCGGTGAAGCGCGGGCAGAGGTCGGGACACTCGACGCTCACCTGCGCGTCGCTCACGGCGCCGGGCGAGCCGGGGTCCTCGCGCCAGGGCTCGGGCGCGAGCGGCGCCCAGGTCGCGGCGTGCAGCTCGCGCGCGACCCCGTACACGCCGAGGCAGTCCGGCCGGTTGGGGGTGACCTCCAGCTCGATCACCTCGGTGGCGATCGGGAGCACGTCCGCCAACGGCGTTCCCGGCGCGAGACGATCGGAGATCCCGGCTGGACGATCGGAGATCTCATTCGATCTCCGATCGGTCGATCGGTCGGCGTCGAGCATGGCGTCGTCCAGGACCATGATGCCTCCGTTGCCGGCCCCGATCTCGAGCTCGGACGCGGCCAGGATCATGCCCTCGGAGACGACGCCGCGCAGCTTGGCCTGCTTCAGCTTGGCCCCGTCGGGCATCACCGCGCCGGGCCTGGCCACGGCGACGGTCTGCCCGGCGGCGACGTTCGGCGCGCCGCAGACGATCGTCGCGGGCGCGTCCTCGCCGAGCTCGACGGCACAGACCTTCAGCCGATCGGCGTCGGGGTGGGGCTCGGCGCTGAGCACACGCCCGATGACGAAGTTCTCCGTGGAGGGGACACCTTGGTGGTGGATCGCCTCGACCTTGGTGCCGGTCATCGTCAGGCGCTCCTCGATGCCGGCGACGTCGATGTCGGGGTCGCAGTATTCGCGCAGCCATGTCACGGGAACGCGCATCCTGCCCCCTCATGGCGGCGCCGGATCGGCGTCCTCGGTCGCTCGCGTGCAGAGCACGCCACGCTCTCTGCGTCCTTGCCCGGCTTGCCCTGAGTGCGCAGGATCATCAAAACTGCTCCAGGAAGCGCAGATCGTTTTCGTAGTAGAGGCGCAGGTCGGGGATGCCGTGCATGAGCATGGCGATTCGCTCGATGCCCATGCCCCAGGCGAAGCCCTGGACGCGCTCGGGGTCATAGCCTGGAGTGTTGGCCTCGGTGGTGGGTACGTGGGAGTAGACGTTCGGGTCGACCTCGCCGGCACCGAGCACCTCGAGCCAGCCCTCGCCCTTGCAGAGGTAGCAGCGCGAGCCGTCGCGCAGGTGGCCGTTGCCGTCACAGTGAAAGCAGGAGACGTCGACCTCGACGCTCGGCTCGGTGAAGGGGAAGAAGTGGGGGCGCAGCCGCACCTCGCGCTCGTCTCCGAACATCTCGCGCGCGAACACGAGCAGCGTGCCCTTGAGGTCCGCGAGCGTGATGTCCTCGTCCACCGCCAGGCCCTCGATCTGGTGAAACTGGGGTGTGTGCGTGGCGTCGGAGTCGGGACGGTAGACGCGCCCGGGGATCACCACGTACAGCGGCGGCGGGTGGGCCTCCATCGCGCGGATCTGCATCGGCGAGGTGTGCGTGCGCAAAACCGTGTCAGGCCCTACGTAGAACGTGTCGGTATGCGCGCGCGCCGGGTGCGTCGGCGAGTGGTTGAGCGCGTCGAAGTTGTAATGCACCGTCTCGATCTCGGGACCCTCCATGACGGTGAAGCCGAGCCCGAGGAAGACGTCTTCCAGCCGCCGGCGGGTGGACGTGAGGACGTGCAGGCGCCCCAGCGGCTGTGCGGGCGCGCCGGGCAGGGTCACGTCGCAGCGGTCCTCGCGCAGCCGGCGCTCGAGCTCGACGCCGCTCAGCTCGGAGGTCCGCGTCTCGATCAGGCCCTCCAGCTCTTGGCGCGCCCGGTTGGCGGCCTTGCCGACCGCCGCGCGCTGCTCGGGCTCCAGGTCGGCCACGCCGCGCAGCAGCTGGGGCAGCTCGGCCTTGCGCCCGAGATAGCGCACCCGCAGCTCCTCGAGGGCCTCACCGCTGTCGGCCCCGGCGATCTCGGTGCGCGCCTGCGCGCTCAACTGCTCGATCCGCTCGATCATGACGCCCGGACCCTAGTCGAGGGGCGGGTCATCTCGTACAGCGCCACGGTCGTCGCCATCGCGGCGTTCAGCGACTCCGCCGCGATCGGGATGTGGGCGACGTGCTCGCACGCGCTCACCACCTCGGCGGGCAGGCCCGCACGCTCGGCGCCAACGAGCAGCGTCAGCGCCCCCGAGCCGTCGCTCGCGTCGCCGAGCCGTGTCCACAGCTGCGCCAGGGGATCGCCGGCGCCGGCGACGAGCGCGATCCGCTCGCCCGGCAGCAGCGTCATGTCGGGCATCCCCTCCGTGTCCGCCACCCGTGCGAGGCCGACCGCGAAGAGCGCGCCCATGCTCGCGCGTACTGCCTTGGGCGAGTATGGATCGGCGCAGTCCGGCCCAAGGGCCACGCAGGAGGCGCCGAACGCGAGCGCGCTGCGCAGCACCGTGCCGACGTTGCCCGGGTCGCGGACACCGTGCAGATAGACGCACAATGGGCCCGCGGGGGCATCGAGCCAGCGTTGCTCGTAGACGCCGATCGCACGCGCCCCCGAGCCGAGCGCGGAGACGGCGGCGAGCGCCTCGGGTGTGACGTCGGTGAAGCGGGTTCCGCCGATGTCGCTGCCGACCACGCGGTATCCCTCGACGGCCGGCCACCCGGCGCGCTCGGCGGCGGCGATCAGATCCTCGCCCTCGGCGGTGAAGCGCCCGTCGCGCTCGCGCTCACGCCGGCGCGCGAGGCGGCGCAGGTCCTTGAGGCGGGGATTGTGGGGGGATGTGATTGGTGTCATTGCACAAAAAAGGCGCCGTCCGTTAGGAGCGACGCCCGGGGCGTGTCGATGTCGGTTTGGTGGATCAGGCGGCCGACGCCGACGCCTCGCGGGCGGTATCGGCAAATGCTCGGAACGTGTCGGCGTCGCGCACGGCGATGTCGGCCAGCACCTTGCGGTCCAGCTCGACGCCGGCCAGCGAGAGGCCGTGCATGAACTGCGAATAGCTCATCCCGTTCTGGCGGGCGGCGGCGTTGATGCGCGTGATCCACAGCCGGCGGAAGTCGCGCTTGCGGTTGCGGCGGTCCCTGTAGGCGTAGGCGTCCGCCTTCATCAGGGCCTCCTTGGCGCGCTTGTAGTTCGAGTGCGCCTCCCCGCGGAACCCCTTCGTCAGCTCGAGTGTCGCACGGCGCTTCTTGCGCGCGTGCAGCGAGCGCTTGACCCTGGTCATTTGCCTGCCCCCAACAGCTTCTTGACACGCGGCGTGTCGTGCGGAGAGAGCATTGCGGGCCTGCCCAGCGCGCGCTTGTGCTTGGGCGACTTCTTCTCGAGGATATGACTCGTGAAGGCGTGCCTGCCCCGCACCTTGCCGGAGGCGGTGACCTTGAAGCGCTTCTTGGCGCCGGAGTGTGTCTTCATCTTGGGCATGGCGAGCGCAACAGTATGACATGCCCCACGCGACGCGCCGTCTCGCCGCGACGCGATGCGTCGCCCGAACCACTGGGACCGCGCCGCTCAGGCGGGGTGATGTCCCCGGCGGCCGCGCATGGCTCAGGCGGCCGGGTCCTCGCCGGATGACTCGGGCGAGGAGGCGGCGCTCTGGGGGACGTCCGCGCCGGCGCCGTTTGCGGCGGCGACGGACTCCGCGGGATTCTCGGCGTGTGCGTCGGCGCCGGTGGCGCCGTTCTCGGCGCCGTCCGTGGCCGGCTCGGCCGGCGCCGCGCCGTCGGAGGCCCCGTCGAAGCGGCCGGCGAGCACGGCTTTGGAGGGGGCCATCATCATGGTCATGTTGCGCCCTTCCTGCATCGGGCGCTGCTCGACGACGCCGAGCTCGGAGAGCTCCTCGGCCAGGCGATCGAGGATCATCGTGCCGCGCTCGGGATGGGTGACCTCGCGCCCGCGGAACATGATCGTGACCTTGACCTTGTCCTTGTGCTTGAGGAAGCGCTCGACGTGGTGCTTCTTGGTGTCGTAGTCGTGCTCGGCGATCTTCGGGCGGAACTTGATCTCGCGAACGGTGATCTGCTGCTGGTGCTTGCGCGCCTGCTTGACCTTCTGGGCCTGCTCGTACTTGTACTTCGAGTAGTCGAGGACGCGACACACCGGTGGCCGGGCCTCCGGCGCGACCTCGACTAGGTCAAGATCGCGCTCCTGCGCGTAGCGGAGTGCTTCGTCCGTCTTCACGACCCCGATCTGCTTGCCGTCGTCGCCGATCAATCGGACCTCGGGCACGCGAATCCGTTCGTTGATCCGAGTTAGGTCTCTCTCCGGCGGTCGCCGGTCGAACTTCTTAGGGACCGGCACTAGCTGCGCTGACGTCCTGTGGTCAAGCGGTGCCGGGCCGTGTTTGGTGAATCGCGTGGATCAACGAGTTCGAGTATAGCGGCGGTGATCTACCCGATTGCGCGGGTTTGAACCAGATTTCTCAGGCGTTCGACGAGCTCGTCGACGCTCACCGCACCGTCGTCGCCGCCGCCATGGCGCCGGACGCTCACCTTGCCGGCCGCCTGCTCGCGGTCGCCCACCACGAGCATGTAGGGGATTTTCTTGATCTCCGCGTCCCGGATCTTCCGCCCCACCGATTCGCCGCGTTCGTCGACCTCGGCCCGTAGCCCTGCTTCGGCCATCACGTCCCTGACCGAGCGGGCGTACTCGAGGTGGCGGTCGGTGATCGGGAGGGCGATCGCCTGAACCGGCGTGAGCCATAGCGGGAACTCGCCCGCGTAATGCTCGATCAGGATCCCGATCAGCCGCTCGAACGATCCGAACAGGGCGCGGTGGATCATCACCGGCTGGTGCTCCGCGTCGTCGGCGCCCACGTAGGCCATCTCGAACCGCTGCGGCATCAGGTAGTCGAGCTGA
>DASXKH010000049.1:0-10505 GCA_036496915.1 Solirubrobacteraceae bacterium | reverse complement strand
GTGCTGGGCGAGCGCGACCTCGAAGCCGAACCGATGAACCTTGAAACACAGAGCGGTCTTGCCAACCTGAAAGTCCCGCTTTACCACGGCCTGCGCGCGCCCGGCGCCCACGCGGCGGCGAAGCCGACGAAGACGCTGCTGATGGCGATCGGCGTGGGCAAACAGTGCGAAGGCAAAGAAAAAGGGAAAGCCGGATGCTGCCCGCCGAAAAACTCGTTGAGCGCCTGTGGTGAACTCCCCGGCAATTTCCCGCTCGAGGGCCAGATCGATGTCTATCTGACGAACAAAGGCCAGGCGCTGTTCGATGTGCAGGTGGGGCTGGCCTTGAGCGCCGTCAAATTCGAAGCCACCGGCGCGCTCGAGATCGAGGCCAACCTGGAAACGGGCATCGAACTGCAGTCGTTGCAGTTCCAGATTCCCGAAGCGAGCCTGGCGCCGATATTCAAGGTGAAAAAAGCCTCGTTCGTATATTACTTCCCGGAATACTACGAAGAATCCAAGCGGGACAGCTGGCAGGTCAAGGCGACGATGACATTTGGCGAAGAAATCGCCGAACTCGAAGCCGAACTGGCGTTCAAGAAAGGGGAATTCCAGTCGGCCGCGATGAAGTTCAAAGCCGAACCGGGGGTTCCCATCTACCCGGGGATATCGCTCAACGAGATCGGCGCCTCCGTGGGCGTCCACCCGCTGGCCTTCGGCGGGATACTCGGCGCCAAGATCGCCGAACTGCTGCAGCTCGAACTGGCGTTCAAGTTTCGCGAAGCAACCTCCACCGAACTGGGCTTCTTCGGCGGCCAGGGCAAGCTGTCATACAAAAGCGATGAAATCGCCACGCTGGCCGCGGACGTCTACTCGGATGGCTATGTCGACGCGCAGGTCACCTTCAACCTGCATTTCCCCTTCGACTCCAAGGAACCGGCGATTGAAGTCTCGGGCGGGGCGGGCTTCTGGGACGAACCGGCCAGCGGGCTGTGGCAGGCGCGCGGCAACGTGTACTTCAAACTGTGGATCATCAGCGCGGAAGTGGCGGGACTGATCAACAACAAATACGCTGCCGGCTGTCTGCATGTCGGCGCCGAAGGGGTCTTCGGGGGCGGCGTCCAGGGGCGTTACCGCTTCTCCGACGGCAACATCGACGGCGGGCTGTTCGGCAACGACAACTGCTCGGATCAGCTCAAACAGTACGGCGAGAAACCCGAAAAGGAACACAAGGGCGGATTCGTCAAAGAAGAAGCGGCGATCTTCCTGACGGCCCCCCACGGCTCCGGCGCACCTCGCGGCGACTCGCTTGCATCCGAGCTGGGGGCGCTCGGGGAGAGTCCCGCGGACGCCGAGGCTCCCGCCACAGCGGCGGCGGGCGGCGGCACGTTCGCGCTGCCCGGCGGCACCCTCGGGCAGGAGTTGCGCATCACCTCCTCCTCGGGCACGCCGGTGGTGACGCTCACCGGCCCGGGCGGGCAGATCTACGCGACCCCAGCGACGGCCGGCCACCTGGTGACCGTGCCGGGCCAGTTCATGAGCGCGGTCGCGCCCGACCCGCATCAGGTGCTGGTGCTGCTGCGCCATCCAAAGGGCGGCAGGTGGCACATCGCTCCCGCGGCCGGCGCGCCGGCTGTGACCAACGTCGAATTCGCCGAAGACGTGGCGCCGGCTGTGGTGAAGGTTAAGGTCCATCGCGGACACGGGGCGAAGTGGTCGCTCGCATACAAGATCGCCCACTTCGTGGCCGGCACCAAGGTGCAGCTCGTCGAACGGGGCAGCGACAGCACGCACGTGCTCGGGACCGTCGCCAGGGCAAGGGGGACACTCTCCTTCAGCCCCCAGGAAGCGCTCGGGCGCTCGCGCAAGATCTACGCCTATCTGCTGAACAGCGAAGGCGCGGTGGTGCGCGAACTGACGGTCAGCCGCTACACAGCGCCGGGAGCTTTCCGGCCCGCCAAGCCGCGCCACGCGCGGATCGTCCGTCGCGGCACGACCGCCTCGATCACCTGGGGAGCGGTCGCCGGCGCACGCGAGTACAAGATCGTGGTCCACGGCAGCGACGGGCGCCTGCAGACGTTCTTCCGCAAGCCGCACAGCCGCAGCGCGCAGCTGGCGAACGTGTTGCCATTCGAGAGCTTCACCGCCACGGTCCTCGCCGAAGGCGGGAAGAACATGCTGGCGGGGTCAAAGGCGACGGTGAGGCTCGCGCCGCTGAAGATCCGCCTTCCACATCCCGCGAAACGCCCAGGACACAAGAAGAAAAAGAAGTAGCCTCCGTGTGGGGCCGAAGAGCTCCGCCGTTTGGGGCGTCAGGCACCAACGGCTGACCAGAGAAACGCAACAGAGATCGCTTCGGCGAGTGGGCGATCCAGGACTCGAACCTGGGACCTCCTCCTTATCAGAGAGGCGCTCTAACCAACTGAGCTAATCGCCCGCGGGCGGGGATTCTAGCGGTCGTAAGCACTCGTACGGCCATAGCCGGCGGCGCCCAAGGCTTTCGCAAAACGCAGCTCACCCACGGGCGCGCGCGCCTACCCGACCACACGCGGGCGCAGCCGCCGCGCCAGCTCGAGCGCCTCCTCGGGCGTGGCGAACCCCATCTCCGCGCGGTATCCGCCGTCGCGCGCCGGCTTGACCCGCACCTCCGCCCCGAGAGCCGCCCCCAGCGCATCGGCGATCTCGCGCGCGGCCTGCTCCTGGTCTGGATGAGCATTTCCCGCCGGCGAACCTCGCTTGCGGCCACGTCCCGGCCCTTTGCCGTCGCTCGCGTTGTCCTCCCGCGCGCGCGCTTCGACGGTCCGCACCGACCACCCCTCCTGGACGGCCGATCGCGCGAGCCGAGTGCGAGCGCCGTGATCCTCGGCCAGCAGCAGGGCGCGCCCGTGGCCCTCGCTCAGCGCACCCTCCTGCAGCAGCTCGATCACCTCATCGGGAAGGTCCAACAACCGAACCAGGTTGCTGACCGCCACACGCCCACGGCCGACGCGCCGGCCAACCTGCTCCCGGGTGAGCCCAAGCTCCTCCACGAGCGCCGCACAGGCGCGGGCCTCCTCGATCGGGCTCAGGTCCTCGCGGGCCATGTTCTCGATCAACGCCAGCTCCAGCGCTTCGGCGTCGTCGCGAGAGCGCACCAGCGCCGGGATCTGCGTGAGGCCGGCGATCTGCGCTGCGCGCCAACGCCGCTCACCGGCCACGAGCTCGTAGGTGCCTCCGGGCCTGGGGCGCACGAGCACAGGCTGCAGCACCCCACGCTCGCCGAGCGACTGCGCGAGCGCCTGCAGCGCCTCCTGATCGAAGCGCCTGCGGGGCTGGGTGGGGCTGGGCGAGATCAGGTCAATCGGCAGCTCGCGCAGCTCCTCCTCGCGCGTCACAGCCCCCTCGGTCGAGACCGAGAGGATCGCGTCAAGGCCCCGCCCCATCCCCGGCTTCGGCTTAGCCACGGGCAGCGACCTCCTTGGCCAACTCGAAATATGCCTCCGCCCCCGCGCTGTGAGGATCGTGGTGGGTCACCGGCAGCCCATAGCTCGGCGCCTCGCCGACGCGCACGTTGCGTGGAATCACGGTCTCGAACACCAGGTCCGGGAAGTGCTCGCGCACTTCGCGCTCGACGTCCCGTCCCAGTCGCGTGCGCGAGTCGTGCATCGTCAGCAACATGCCCGCCACCGTCAGGCGCGGGTTCAGCTCGCGCTGCACCAGCGCCAGCGTGTCGAGCAGCCCCGCCAGCCCCTCGAGGGCGAAATACTCGGTCTGCACCGGCACGATCACCCGATCGGCCGCGACCAGCGCGCTGACGGTCAACGGTCCAAGCGAGGGAGGACAGTCCAGCAGGATGTACTCGAACTGCGCCCGCAGCGGTTGCAAACATTCGCGCAGTCGCTGCTCGAACCCCTCGATGCGTGGCAGCTCGACGTTGGCCCCGGCCAGTCCGGCGCCCGCCGGCAGCACCCGCAGTCCGGGCACACTGCCCTCCGTCAGCGCCTCATAGGCGGTGGCCTCGCCCGTCAAAACCTCGTACAGCCCCGGCGCCTGGGTACGCGCCACACCAAGTCCCACCGTCGCGTTGGCCTGTGGATCGACGTCGACCAGCAGCGTGCGATACCCCGCCTCGGCGATGCAAGCGGCCACGTTCACCGCCGTTGTCGTCTTACCGACCCCGCCCTTCTGATTGGCGATCGCATAAATCGTGCCCACCGGGCGGAAGCTATCAACAACCAAGGGGCCGCTTGCGGGCCACGCCCACTCGGCGGGGAAATCGCGAGGGGGTCTCGGCAACCTTCTCGAAAACGTGCAGATGATGGTCGAGGGCGCCCGCGTATGGCTCGGTGTGGCGTATCTCGAGCAGGCGCATGCCCAACTGCTCGGCCGCGCAGGCCGCCTGCGCCTCCTGAGCGGAGTCGCGCCGACCGCGCCAGTCCACCAGCGCACCCCCCGTACGCAACAGGGGCGCCGCGTACTCGAGCACCACCGGTTGCGCCGCCAGCGCACGTGCCACGACCACGTCGTTGCACCCCAGACCCTCGCCCCACTCCTCCACCCGCGAGCAGACGACCCGTGCGTTCTCGATCTCCGCGTGCGCGCGGGCCCGCTCCAGGAAATCGCACTTGCGGCGCTGGCTCTCCACCAGCGCGACTCCGGCGGCAGGTAGGGCGACCGCGAGCGCAAGGCCTGGAAACCCCGAACCCGAGCCAAGGTCAGCGATGTGTGCGGCAGAGCGGATCGGGGCGAGATCCAGCGCCGTCAGCGAGTCGGCGACGTGAACGTCAGCGGCCCGCTCGGCGCTCCGTACCGTTGTAGGGGCGTGCTCGTCGGCATCGAGCATCCCCAGCAACGCAGCGAGCTGCGACGACTGCCGTCCGGTCAGGCCGTCCGACGGCAGAGCGCCGGGCACGCTCGTCATGCGCGGCACCGCAGAGGGACAGGCATTTGGACAGGCCCCTGTGTTTCCCGTGAAACACTCACCACCTGGTCAGGCTGATGTGTTTTCCGTGAAACACTCCGCCTCGCGCCCACTGCCTCAATCAGAGAGCCCGGAGACCACCAACCGCCGCTCGGGCTCGTCGCCCTCGCTGTGCGTCTCCACGTCGCCGCGGTCGCGCAGGTGCTCATGGACGACCCGCCGCTCTGACGCGGGCATCGGATCCATCTCCACGGGCCGTCCCGTGCGCAACGTCTCCTCGGCGGCGTCGTCGGCGTCGGCGCGCAGCGTCTCGGCGCGACGCTCTCTGTAGCCGTCCGCGTCGATCACGACCCGTACGTCGGATGGACCCTCGTGAAAGACGATCCGCTGTGCAAGGTGCTGCACCGCGTCGATCGTCTGGCCGCGGCGACCGATGAACAGGCCGACGTCCTCGCCCCGCAGGGTGCCCTTCAGCAGACCGTCGCCCTCCTGCACGTCGATCTCCACGTCGAGGTCGAGGCCGTCGGCGATCTCCGCGAGCAGGTCTTCGAGCAGCTCCGCCGGCTCGTCCTCGTCCACGCCCGCGCCGTCTGCGCTCTGATCCGAATCGCTCATCGCCGCCTACCCGAGCGCTTCTTCTTCCTGCGGGGAGGGGGCGGTGGACCGGCGCCGCTGCTCACGCCGCCCGCGGCCGCTCCGGCCAGCGCGGCCTTTGGCGGGGCCTTGGCCTTGCCGTTGGGCGATGAGGAGACCCCGTCGGCATCCTGGGGCTTGGCCGGCGGCGGCATGCGCTGTTTGATGAAGTACTGCTGGCCGATCGTCCACAGGTTCGTGGTGATCCAGTACACCAGCAGGCCGGCGGGATAGCGGAAGAGGAAGGCGACGATCACGAGCGGAAGCAGCAACATCATGCGCCGCTGGTTCGGGTCGGCGGTGGCCGTGGCCATCAGCGTCGAGGCGATCTGCGAGGCGATGTAGACGGCGATCAGCACGATCAGCACCGCGCCCGTGGCCTTGTAGGTGATGTCGGGTATGAACAGGAATTTCGCCGAGCCCGGGGCGACCACATTGCAGCCGACTTCGGTCAGGCCTTTGACGGTGTGGCCGGCGACTTTGACCGCGTGTTCGGGGATCTGGCTGTTTTTCGTGATCGGGCGGTGCAGTTCGCGCGAGTAGTACTCACGCAGCTGCTGACCACAGATGTCGAACTTGAGGTCGGTGCGCAGCATGTAGAAGAGCGAGATGAACACCGGCAGCTGCAGCAGGAACGGCAGGCAGGAGGCCAGGGGATTTATTTTGTTCTCCTGGTAGAACTTCATGATCTCCTGCTGCTGGCGCTGTTTGTCGTCCTTGTACTTCTCTTTCAGCTTGTTGATCTCGGGCGCCATCCGCTGCATCTCCTGCATCGAGCGCAGCTGCTTGAACGTCAGCGGGACGAGCACGGCTCTGGTGAGGACCGTCAGTCCGACGATCGCGAGTCCCCAACTCCCGCCCACCAGGTGGGCGTGGATGAACACCATGATCGATTCAAAAAGATTGATCAGTGGCGAGAAGGCTTCCTCGATGATGTTGGCGAAGATCGGCATGCGTTAGGGCGAGGTGGGGGCTATCTGGGGTGGTGTCGGTGGTTGCCGGGTCCGATGCGGTCTCGCGCGCCGTCCACGCGGTTGCGCCACTGCTCGCCCCGCATGAGCTCAGCCGCCGGTGCGCGCACGGATCTTGAACACTCGCTGGGCCTGCACGGGATCGTACCCACCATCACTCCACGGGTTGCACCTGAGCACGCGCCAGCTCGCGAGCACGAAGCCCCGCAGTATGCCGTAGGAGCCGATCGCGTCGATCGCATAGCGTGAGCAGGTCGGCTCGTACCTGCAGCGTCTGGGCAGAGCCGGCGAGATCGCCTTCCGGTAGACGACGATCGGGGCGAGCGCCACAGCGCGTGCGGCGCGTGCGAATGCGCTCGTGGGCGGCTGGGGCGATGAGGACGCCATCGCGTTCACACGGCATCCATCCCGGGCGCCTCGGCGGTGGCGGAGGCGCCCGAATCGCCGCGATCGCGAAGGCGAGCGCGATCGATCAGCTCGCCAAGCGCCGTGCTGACCCCCTCCAGCCCTTCGCGCTCGGCCAGCTCGCGGATCTCCGGACGGGCGACGACGACGATGTCCTGCTCTGCGCCGAGCTCGCGCTCGCTCTGCGCGAACGCCTCACGCAGCAGTCGCTTGACGCGGTTGCGCTCCACCGCGCCGCCGACCTTGCGCGACACCGACAACCCAAGGCGGGGGTGCTGGGAGGAGGGATTCGGGAAGGTGTAGAGCACCAGGTAGCGGTTGGCGGTCGAGCGGCCCTGCCGGTAGACGCGCTCGAACTCGGCGCTACGCGACAAGCGCCGGCTGCTGCCCTGGGTTCGTGCCGTCATCGCCGGATCGGCTCGGTCGCGCGTAAGCACGCCATCGCCGCCACCTTCCTACGCCGACAGACGCGTGCGGCCCTTGTCGCGACGGCGCTTGAGTATCAGCCGCCCCGCGCGGGAGCCCATGCGGGCGCGGAACCCGTGAGCACGGGCACGCTTGCGCTTCTTTGGTTGATAGGTGCGCTTCATCTTTCTCGTTCTCCGTCGGGCATCGTGTCCCTGCCACGTCCACCCGGATCGCACACCGCCGGAGGGCGACGGCCCAGCGCAGAAGTATAGGACCGATCGGCGCTCGTGGATTTTTCTCGCCAAATGCGGGTACCCGCTGCGAGCGTCGGCGGGTGTCGGTTATAGTCGCCAGACCGGGCCCCGAGCGGGCCCTCCGTCTAGAGAACGATCATCTTTCTCCCGGGGAGAGCGGGTTGACGCTGCCGTGAGCGCCGAGCTGGAGCACATATGGTCACGCGTGCAGGCCGAGCTTGCGGGTGCCGTCGGCGAGGAGACCTACCGCATCTGGCTCGAGGCCCTACGGGCTCGTGAGCTGGCGGACGGGCGCCTGCGGGTCGAGGCCCCCGCGCCGACCCACGGGTGGGTGCGAGATCGGTTCGGGCGCGTGATGCAGGCGTGCGTGACGAGCGTGATGGGGGACGACGTGACGATCGATCTCATTCCTGGCGGCGGGAAGCCTGAATCGATCGACGACGATGTCTCTCGTGGCACCCGGATCCATGAACGCGCGCCATGGGAGCAGGGTGGACGGCATCGGCCGGAGCAGCCGGGCCCGAGCGGCAGCCGCGCGGGCCCTTCACAGACCACCGCTCTTCCCAACCCAAAGCTGACGTTCGATCAGTTCGTGATCGGCGACTGCAACCGCCTTGCGCACGCGGCCGCGCTGACCGTCGCGGAGATGCCGGGACAGGCCTATAACCCGCTGTTCATCTGCGGACCCCCGGGCGTCGGCAAGACCCACCTGCTCAACTCGATCGCCGGCCTGCTGATCGCCCACAATCCCAGCCTGGCCGTCCGCGTGACCACGGGCGAGGCGTTCACGAATGAGTTCCTGGGCGCGCTCTCCGGGCGGAACACCGAGGCCTTCAAGACGCGCTTTCGCCACATCGACGTGCTGCTGGTCGACGACGTGCAGTTCCTTGAGCGCAAGACGCGCACCGAGGAGGAGTTCTTTCACACCTTCAACGCGCTGTACGACTGCGGACGCCAGATCGTGCTGAGCTCCGATCGCCCACCCCGTGACCTGCAGGCGCTCGAGGACCGCCTGCGCGAGCGGTTCGAGTCGGGTCTCGTGGCGGATATCCAGGCGCCCGAGCACGCCACACGCATGACGATCCTGCGCAAGCGCGCTCAGCACGACGATCTCGACCTCACCGACGAGTCCCCGCTGCATCTGATCGCCGAGCGTGTTCGAGACAACGTGCGCGCCCTCGAGGGCGCCCTGATCCGCGTTGTCGCCTACAGCTCTCTCACCGGACGGCCATTGACGGAGGACCTGACACGCGAGGTGCTCGATGGGCTCTATCCCCATACACAGCCTTCGGATCGACGTGGTCCACCGTCGATCCAGGACATAACCGACGCGGCCTGCGCTCAGTTCGGGCTGACCTCAGGTGAGCTGCACTCCAGCTCGCGAGCAGCGCGCGTGTCCGGGCCGCGACAGATCGCCATGTACCTTGCTCGCGAGCTCACCGGCGAGTCGTTGCCGGCCATCGGGCGCCACTTTGGCGGGCGCGACCATACGACTGTCATGCACGCTCACCGCCGTACCGCGACACGCATCGCCAATGACGCGGGCACCCGCGAGCTTGTGGAGAACCTTCTCGCAAGGCTGCAAGGCGCCACCAAGTCATCTGCTTTCACACGCCACGACCGCCACGCCTGACACACTCCACAGGCTCACGCACAGCCACCACGACCGGCTTCCCCCGTCAAACAGGCCACACGCCGGCGATAACCACATATCAACAGGCCCTACTGACTTCTACCCTAGACCCAGGTGCATCAGTGAAGCTGTCTCTCCCCACCGCCGACCTCCTCGCTCAGCTGCAGACGACGACGCGAGTCTCCTCGACCCGGAGCGCCGTGCAGGCGCTGTCTGGTGTGATGGTCTCCGCTTTAGAGGGCGCGACACCGGAGCTGCTCGCAACCGACACCGAAATCGGCCTACGCGTACCGCTCTCCGCCGATGTGGAGAGCCCCGGCGCCGTTGTGCTTCCAGGACGGCTGTTCCTGGATGTCGTACGCACCCTTCCCGCCGACCGCTTGACGCTGGAGCTGCGCGCCGCTGAGCAGGACGTCGAGCTGATCTGCGGGTCCGCGACCTTTCATCTGCGCACGCTTCGCTCCGAGGATTTCCCGTCTCTCCCGGCGCCCTCGTCGGAGACCCGCATCACGTTGCCGACGGCGGCGTTCGTGCAGACGGTGTCGCAGGTGGCTCGCTCGGCCTCACGCGATGAGACCCGGCCGGTGCTCACCGGCATCCTGATGTCGGCCTCGGATCAGCAGCTGCGGATGGTCGCCACGGACTCCTACCGCCTGTCGGTCAAGGAGTCGGCGCTGCAGACGCCGCTGCAGGGGGCGTTGGAGGCGAACATTCCCGCTCGCGCGCTGCAGGAGCTGGCTCGTATCGCCCAGCAGGACAGCGCCGAGTCGCTGTCGGTGAGCGTCGGGCAGAACCAGGTGATCTTCGAGTTGGGGGACGTCGTTCTGTCCTCACGTCTGATCGACGGTCAGTTCCCGAACTATCGCCAGCTGCTCCCGGAGTCGGTCGAGCACGAGCTACGGATCTCGAGCGCTGAGCTGGCCGACGTCGTGCGCCGCATCAGCCTGCTGGCGCAGAAGAACACGCCGCTGCGCCTGGGCTTCCGTGAGGGCGAGCTGATGATCTCGGCGCAGACCCCGGATGTCGGCGAGGCCTCGGAGATGATCCCGGTGCCGTTCAAAGGCGATCCGTTCGAGATCGGGTTCAACCCCGAGTTCCTGCGCGACGGCCTCGAAAGCGTCGAGTCCGACGAGCTCGTGCTGAAGCTGATCAGCCCCCTGCGCCCGGGCCTGATCGAATCTCCCGATGCGGGGGACTTCGTATACCTGATCATGCCGATCCGCCTCAACGTTTGATGGAGGGGGGCCGCACATGTGCGGCCCCCAGACGTGCCGCATGCGGCACGTCTGCCGCTGGCGCATGCGCCAGCGGCGGGGGGGGGG
>DASXKH010000048.1:0-107684 GCA_036496915.1 Solirubrobacteraceae bacterium | reverse complement strand
ACGAGGGAACCAGACTCGTCCAGCTCGAACACCAGCGGCAGTGGCAACTCGTTAACGCCCCCGCCTCCGGCCCGTTCTTCTTCGGTTGTCCCATAGACCCAAAGGTCGCCGGACGGATCGACCGTGAGCCCTCCGAATGAGCCGAACGGCTGGCCCGAGCCATGCAGCTCCCCTGCCACGCCCCAACTCGAGATCACTTCCCCGTTTTCATTGAACTTCGTGACGACGCCTTCGCCTGCCCCTTCGCCTTTGTTGGTTCCGACCGGGACTTTTGTCGTATTGGCGACGTAGATGTCGCCGCTCGAGGAATCCGGCGAGCTGTCGACCGCGACGGCGAGCAGCTTGCCGACAAACGCGCCTGGCCCAGTTCCTTCTGTGCCTTGTTGGCAGGTGTCTCCGGACGCCGCCGTACACACGTTTCTCTCCGCTTCCGTGGAGCCGGCTTCTTCGATCTTGGTCTTGTTGACGTCCTTGCCGAACATCAAGATGAAAGTGCCGCTCGGGCTGAACTTCTCAACCCGGCGATTGTTCGGGTCGCCCACGTAAACGTCACCGGAAGAGGGATGGCCGAGCGTGGTGTCCACAGCGATCCTTGCCTGGCAAAAATTGTGCCCGTCCTGGCATAGTTCGGTGTTTGAAAGCGGATATGGGTCGACCGTGGTGGAGGACGCGCCGCCGAAGGACGCCGTGAGCACTCGGCGCTGGCTTCCCGCGGCCGAGCCGGTGATGAGCGCCATGCCAAGGGCGAGCGCCGCCAGCGATGCGATGGCCCGGGGCACGGCCTTCGCGCGCGGCCGGGCGGCGCGCCGATTCGTGCGCTTCTCGAAGTGGATTTGGTGTGCTGGCTTCATGATGAAGGTAGTCCGCGGAGCCGGCTCGGGCGACGCGCAGGCGCCACCCGAGCACCGATCGGCTCTCGGAGGGTCTGGCTATTCGGCAGTCACCGCCCATATCCCGTAGGCGACCGAACCAGCTTCGATCTCTTCGACCTTTGATTGCAGAGCAGCACCGTTCACACTGACGAAGAGCGTCTTGAGTTCTGCAGCGATTTCGAGGGCGGAGTTTTTATACGGGTAGACACAAAGAACTCCTGGCAAGGCCTTGGCGACCAAGCCTTCTTCGAGTTCTTTGGTGGTGCTCGGACATTCCGCTTCGCTGCCTTCATATTCCTCGGGCTCGATCTTGACCTGCGGCACGTGAGCGAGCGGGATCGTGAAACTGATGGAGGCCGCCGCTAGGGACGCGTTGATACCGGCGTCGAACGGGCCGGCAGTGGCAGACCACGCGCCGGTCTCGGTCTTTTTCGACGGGAGCTTGCCGCCGGCTGTCCACGGAGAGCCTTCTTTGCCCGTTGCGCCTTCTTTGCCTTCCGCGCCCCGTTCGCCTTTGGTCCCCCCATTACCAGCCGGACCCTGCGGCCCCGCGGGTCCCGCGGGTCCCTGCACCCCCGCGGCGCCCTGAGCACCAGCGGCGCCCGCCGCTCCCGCTTTGCCCTGCAACGCTTTGAGCACGCTCGGGCTGATCTGCTTGGTCGAAGTGATCAGGTACTTCTTCGCGGCATAAGCGCCACCGGTCATCGCGAACACCAACGCGAACACCGCCACGATCGTCGTGGCGTTCAAACGCCCACGTATCGCTGAGAGCATGATCATCTCTCCTCCTCGGAGTAGAGCGTGCACGCGCCCAGCGCAACGCACGCGAGTTGAACCGGACCGCCGCCGCCACACCACACGCGCGCACGACGACGACGAACACCGCGGCCAAGGCCGCGGTGAGAACCATCCGGAAAGTGAGTGACAGCGCCCCGCGGGACGCCAGAGCTAGGCGCTAAGCCAGCAAGACCCGGGCAAGAGAGAGAGAGAGAGAGAGAGATGTGTCAGCGCTGCTGACGCATCTACCAACGGACCCTTCCGGGCACGCAACGATCCTCATCACATCTGTCCTCAACGGACTCACGCGAAAACAACCCCTCATCATTGGCTATCCGACGATCCCTCTCCCAAGGGTTTCCTGCTAAAGCGCTTGCGATCGATCCACAGAGAAACCGACCCAAACCCGATCTATTTCACCTGCGCTCTCACGACGAGAGCACTTGACCTACCAATCATAAGCACACCCGTAGCGTCATGTCAAGCCCCTTACCGCGCGAACTTCAACCGACACGAGGGAATACGCTCCACGAAGCCGATATCAAGGCAGCGCGGGACGACTTCCATCCGGCCGCGAAGCCCGCCTCGCGGGGCGGAACGGCATCGAATGGTCACTCACCCGCCTTCAGGCGAAGCGGTCGGCGCTCGGGCACATGCGCCGCAGCGCGCACTCGCCACATGCCGGCTTGCGCGCGAAACAGGTCCGGCGGCCATGGCGCAGGAGGTTCACGTGCAGCTCCAGCTCCTCCCCGGGCGGGGTCAGCGCGAGCATCTGGTCGTGCAGCCGCTCGAACGGCGCCCCCGGCTCCAGCAGCTCCAGTCTCATCCCCACGCGCGAGACGTGCGTGTCCACCGGCACGTCCCGCATCCCGTACGCGAACAGCAGCACGCACGCCGCCGTCTTGCGGCCCACGCCCGGCAGCGCCGTGAGGTAGTCGCGACCCTCGTCGATCGGCGCCTGCTTCAGCCAGTCCAGGGACAGCTCGTGCTCCGGGTCCCGCGGGTCGGCCACGATCGCCTGCAGGATCGCCTTGATCCGCGCCGACTTCACCTTCGAGATGCCGCCCGGACGGATCGCCTCCTCCACCTCCGCCACCGGCGCGCGCATCACCGCCTCCCAGCTTCCGAGGCGTTCGCGCAAGCGCAGATAGGCCACGTCGCGGTTGCGGTCGTTCGTGCTCTGCGAGAGCACCGTCAGCACCAGCTCGGCGATCGGGTGGCCGTGCGGCTTCATCAGCGGAACCCCATACACCTCTCGCAGCCGTTCCCGCACGCGTATCACCCGTGCGCGCGTCGGAGGCTTCCAGACCTTCTGCCCGCCACCTCGCCTGGTCTTCACCGCCCGCATCGTCCTGACCCTAGCCATCGGGACGCTCGTCAGGGCCGCCCCCAACGTGGCCGGCGACACCGCGAGCTCTGGGTCACGGCGCGCGATTGCCTCCCACCGAGCCCGATCGCGTTCCGCATCCGGCCCTATGATCGTTCGCCGCATGCCCGTTCCCAGCGCCCGCGACGCCACGCTCGGCACGATGCCCGTGTTCTGGCGCGAAGCTCCCGTCCCCGACGGCGTCCCGGCGCCACCGCTGTACCTGCACGGGGTGCCGACCAACTCCGACGACTGGCTCCCGTTCCTGGAGCGCAGCGGCGGCCTCGCGCCCGACCTGCCCGGGTTCGGACGCTCCGGCAAGGCCGGCAACCTCGACTACACGATCGAGGGCTACGCCGACTTCATCGAGCGCTATCTCGATCTCGTCGCGGTCGATCGCGTGAGCCTCGTCGTGCACGACTGGGGCTCTGTCGGGCTCGCGTTCGCCCTGCGCCGGCCCGAGCGCGTCGCGCGTCTGGTCGTAATCAACGCGATCCCGTTCCTGCCCGGCTACCGCTGGCACCGCACCGCGCGCATCTGGCGCACCCCCCTGCTGGGAGAGCTCGCGATGGGCGCCACCACACGCCCCATCATGCGCTTCTCCACGCGCGAGGCGCGACCCGGGCGCGTGCCGATGCCCGAGTCGTGGCTCGACACCGTCTTGGAGCATTTCGACCAGGGCACCCAGCGGGCGATCCTGCGCCTCTACCGCAGCTCGCCCTCGGACGTGCTCGCCGCCGCCGGCGCGCGTCTCGCGACGCTTCAGATGCCGGCCCTCGTCGTGTGGGGTCAGGCCGACCCCTACATCCCGGCGCGCTTCGGCCGCGACTTTGCCCAGGCCCTCCCCGACGCCGAGCTGCTCGAGCTCGCCGACGCCGGGCACTGGCCATGGTTTGACCGGCCCGACCTGATCGCGCGCGTGGCCGACTTCCTCGGCGCCGGCGCCGGCGCCGCGCCCGCCGGGACGGGGTGATCGATCGATGCCCTCCGCGGCCGCGGTCGCACAGCAGACTCCCGCGGTGCGATCCCGCACGGGCCCATCCGGTACGAGCGACGGCGCGCGCACGGGTGCTCGGAAGGCCCCGCCGTGGGCGATCGCCCTGGCCATCGCCGTCCCGCTCGCGCTCGCATATCTGATCGTCCAGCCCCCCGCGGGGGACCTCGCGGCGGCGATCTACCGCAGCGACCTCTTCGCCCGCGTCGGCTTCGCGCTGCGCGACAACGGCTGGTACGCCGCGCACAGGCACTACCTGCCCGGCTACTCGCTGCTCTCTCCCGAGCTGGGGGCCTGGATCGGCGTCTACACCGTCCTCGCCCTCTCGGCCGTCGCCGCCGCGGGGCTGTTCGGGCTGATCGCGCAGCGCGTCTTCTCCCCCGCCGGCGCGCGCGTCGCCGCCGGCTGGTTCGCACTCGGCTTCGGCGTCGGCCTGCTCTCGGGGCGCGTCCCGTACGACCTCGGCTTTGCGATCGGCCTCGGCTCGGTGCTCGCGCTGCTGAGCAACCGGCTCGCTGTGGCGCTCGGGCTGGCGGTGCTCACGAGTCTCGCGAGCCCGGTGGCCGGCGCGTTCCTGGCGCTCGCAGGCGTGGCCTGCGCGCTGATCGGCGGCTGGGAGCGACGCGGCGTCGGGGCCGGCGTTGGCGCCGGTGCTCGTGACGGCGGCCCTGGCGGCGGCGATACCCCTTCACAGGCGACGCTCGGCGGTGGGATCGCGCTGGCGCTCGCGACGCTCATCCCGATCGCGGTGCTTGCGCTCGCCTTCCCCGAAGGGGGATGGGAGCCGTTCGCGCCCGCGGCCTTCTGGCCGGCGCTCGCGGGCGTGCTACTGATCGCCCTGCTCTTGCCGCAAGGCTCGCTGAGCACCCGCGGGCGCCTGCTCGTGCGGGTGGGGGCGGTTCTCTATGCGCTCGCGCTGATCGGCTCGTTCGCGCTGCACACGCCCGTCGGCGGCAACTCCGCGCGGCTGGGAGCGCTGCTCGCCGGCCCGCTGCTCGCCGGCGTCCTGTGGGATCGCCACCGTCTGATCCTGTGCCTGCTCGTCCCGGTGCTCCTGTACTGGCAGATCGAGACGCCGATCAACGACCAGCTCGAGCTCGCGGGCGACCCGTCCGTGCACGCCTCCTACTACGCGCCCCTGCGCGCCGAGCTGCGCACGCTCACCGACGGCCGGCGCACGATCGTGGAGGTGCCGATGACGGGCGCGCACGGCGAAGCCGCGTATCTCGCCGGCCACGACCGGATCGCACTCGCGCGCGGTTGGGAGCGCCAGCTCGACACGCGCTATGCCCACCTCTTCTACGTCCCCGGCCTGACCGCGTCCGCGTACGCGGTCTGGCTGCGCGCCAACCGCGTCGCCTACGTCGCGCTGCCCGACGTGCGCCTGGACGAAGCCGGACGCGTGGAGGGCGCGCTGATCGCCCGCGGACTGCCCTATCTGCACGAGCTCTGGCATTCCGCGCACTGGCGCTTGTACGCCTTCGCCCCGCCGCCCCGCTAGGCTTTCACACCAGTGTTCGGGTCCGCCCTCGCCCGCGTTCGTGTCCTGCAGGCGCGTCTGGCGCCTCAGGGATGGCTGGACGTGCTGCGCCAGATCGCGCTGTTCGCCCTCGCCTACCTCGCCTACCGGCTCGTGCGCGGCCTCGTCGAGGGCGACGCGAACGCCGCCTTCGCCCACGCGCGCGACGTGATCTCGCTCGAGAGCACGCTGCACCTGTTCGTCGAGCCCTCCGTGCAGGCGTGGGGCTCGGGCAGTCGCGTGCTGATGGACGTCTCCAGCTGGCTCTACGTCAACGCGCAGACGACCGTCACCGTGGGGGCGCTCGTCTACCTGTACATGCGCCACAACCGCAACTTCTACTTCGTGCGCAACATGTTCATGATCGCGATGGTCATCGCGCTCGTCGGCTACGTCGTGTTCCCGACGGCGCCGCCGCGGTTCATGCCCGAGTGGGGCTTCATCGACTCCGTCTCGGACTTCACCGGCGTGCGCGTCTCGCACGCCAGCGCCTCGATGAACGCGCTGTTCAACCCCTACGCCGCCGTCCCCTCGATGCACGTGGCGTTCGCGCTGATGATCGGCTGGCCGCTCGCGCGCCTGGCGCGCCATCGCATCGTCAGGGTGCTGTGGCTGGTGTACCCGTTCCTGATGGCGTTCGTGATCGTCGTCACCGCCAACCACTTCATCTTCGACGCGCTCCTCGGCGCGCTCACCGCGGGCGCCTCGGCTTACGGTGCGATGTGGCTCGCGCGAGCGCGGCCGGCGGTGTGGCGATTCTCAGCGGTGCCGACCGGATGAGCGACTCCGACGGCGTCTCGCCGGGGGACGCGACGACGACGATGGCTCCCCGCAGGCACGAAGCCTCTCCGCGCGGCCCCCGCCGTGGGACCTACCGCGGCGGCCGGCCCCGGCGTACACGGGCGCCGATCGGCTCGGGCGAACGGCGCGAGCTCGTGCGCAACGCGCTGATCGAGTCGCGATTGACCCCCAACGCGATCTCGCTCACCGGCCTGGCGCTGAACCTCGTCGCGGCGGCGCTCGTGTGGGAACAGCTGTTCTTCCTCGGCGGCGTCGCGTTCGTGATCGGCTCGATCATGGACACGCTCGACGGACGCTACTCGCGCATGTCCGGCAAGGGCACCCCCTTTGGCGCGTTCCTGGACTCGACGCTCGACCGCATCGAGGAGGGGATCGTGCTGACGGCCATCGCCGGCTACTTCGCGCTGCAGGGCGACCGCGTGGCGGCGGCGGCGGTCGTGGTCGCGGTGCTCGCCTCGCTGATGGTCTCCTACACCCGCGCCCGCGCGGAGGCGCTGGGCGTGGAGTGCAAGGTCGGCATCGCCACCCGCCCCGTGCGCGTGGTGATCCTCTCGATCGGCCTGATCTTCGCCCAGGGCGCGTCGCTCGGGAGCTTCCAGCTGCTGGCCCCGTCGGTGTACGTGCTGGCGGCCCTCAGCCTGATCACGGTCGCCCAGCGGATCGCGCACGTGCGGCGCGAGCTGTCGCCGCCCGCCTCGTCGGTGTGACCTGAGGCGCCCGGCGGGGTAGTCTCCCGGAGTCCGCTCGGCCCGGCAGCCGGCCATAGCGCTCTACCGCGAGGAGCCGTTCGGGCTCCCACGACCGGGCCATCTGCCCCCAGGAAGGAACGAAACTTGACCCCCACCCCCCATAGCAATGGCGCCTCGTCCAACGGCGCCGCCCGTTACCAGCGCGAGACGGTCCGGGTCGCGATCGTCGGCGTCGGCAACTGCGCCTCGGCGTTCGTGCAGGGCGTGCGGTACTACCGCGACGCCGACTCGGCCGCGGAAGTGCCTGGCCTGATGCACGTCGACCTCGGCGGCTATCACGTGCGCGACATCGAGTTCACGGCGGCGTTTGACATCGACTCCAAGAAGGTCGGCAAGGACCTCGGCGAAGCGATCTGGGCGGGGCAGAACAACACGATGAAGTTCGCGAAGGTCCCGCGCAAGCTCGGGGTGCCGGTGCACCGCGGGATGACCCACGACGGCCTCGGCAAGTATCTGAAGGAGAAGATCACGAAGGCTCCGGGCGAGACCGCGGACATCGTGAAGATCCTGAAGGACACCCACACCGACGTCGTCGTGTCCTATCTGCCGGTGGGCTCCGAGCAGGCGACCAAGTGGTATGTCGAGCAGGTCCTGGAGGCCGGCTGCGGGTTCGTCAACTGCATCCCCGTGTTCATCGCGCGCGAGGACTACTGGGACAAGCGCTTCAAAAAGGCCGGGCTGCCGATCGTCGGCGACGACATCAAGTCCCAGGTCGGCGCCACGATCGTGCATCGCACGCTCGCGCGGCTGTTCGCCGATCGCGGCGTGAAGATGCTGCGCACCTCCCAGCTGAACGTCGGCGGCAACATGGACTTCTACAACATGCTCGAGCGCGAGCGGCTTGAGTCCAAGAAGATCTCCAAGACGAACGCCGTCACCTCGATCATGGACCACAAGCTGCCGGCCGAGGACGTCTACATCGGCCCCTCCGACTACGTGCCGTGGCTGACCGACCGCAAGTGGGCGCACATCCGCGTCGAGGGCCAGGCCTTCGGGGACGTGCCGTTGAACGTCGAGATGAAGCTCGAGGTGTGGGACTCCCCGAACTCGGCCGGGATCGTGATCGACGCCGTGCGCTGCTGCAAGCTGGCGCTCAACTACGGCGTCGGCGGACAGCTCGACGGACCCTCCTCCTATCTGATGAAGTCCCCGCACAACCAGCGCCCCGACGATCAGGCGCGCGAGGCGACCGAGAAGTTCATCGCCAAGTACACGGGCGTCCCCGGAACGGCCAAGCGGACGAAGGCCTCCGGGCCGGCCAAGCCGGATGCGGCGCGAGCCAAAGCCGAGCTCGCCGCGAAGGCAGGCGCCGCCAAATAGGTCCCGTCGGTCGCCGGAGACACCCATGAAGCTCCCCCGAAATCATGTGGGCGACTGGATAATGGGAGCGATGTCCTGCACACGGTTCTCGATCGCCCACGTGACTCCCTACCCATGGGAGGCGCAGGACAACGAGGTCAACGCTCATATCCGCGCGGTCTGCGAGGAGCTGTCGCGGCGCGGGCACCGCGTCTTGATCCTCGCCCCCTCGCGTTCGCAGGAGCGCGTGCGGGCCTCGCGGCGAGAGCTGCGCGCCGCGCGGGCGCATCCGCAGAGCCTGCTCGCGGGCACAGATGGGGGCACGCCGGCGGTGATCGCGGTCGGCGAGGTGCTCGACCTACCGGTCGGCGCCGGTCCGCCGGGCTCCTCCAGGCGGCGCGCGCCCGCGCTGCCGATCGACGTGGCGCGGACGATCGAGGAACTGCTGAGTGTCGTGCCGCTGGACTTCGTGCACGTGCACGAGCCGTTCGCGCCCAGCACCTCCAACGCCGCGCTGCGCCACTCGCGCGCTCTGAACGTCGGCTCCTTTCATTCGGCGTCCGAGCGACTGCTGTCCACGCTCGTCGCGCGCCGCTTCGTGGAGAGCTTCTTCGGGCGTCTCGACGCGCGCGTCGCGAGCGCGCCCGCAACGGCGGCGGCGATGGCGCGCCAGTTCCCGGGCGACTACCGCCTCATACCCGACTCCGCCGGCGCCGGCGCGGAGCTGGAGTCGGTCTACCGCGAGCTGGCGGCGCGCCGGCACGATCCCGACGGCGACCCCGTGCTGCGCAAGCGCTTGGCCGCGCGGCCGTGGATCGACGTGGACCTGCACATGCACACCGACCACTCCCATGACTGCGCCACCCCGGTCGAGGTGCTGCTCGCGACCGCGCGCGAACGGGGTCTGGGGGCGATCGCGGTGACCGACCACAACGAGATCTCCGGCGCGATCGCCGCCCGCGAACACGCACGCGAGGCGGACGTGGGCGTGCAGGTGATCGTCGGCGAGGAGGTCAAGACGGCCGATCAGGGAGAGGTGATCGGACTGTTCATCGAGGAGCTGATCCCGCGCGGCATGACCCTGTCCGAGACCGTCGCGGAGATCCGCCGCCAGGGCGGGCTGGTGTACGTACCGCACCCGTTCGACCGGCTGCACTCGGTCCCCGACTACGAGCACCTGCTCTCGATCGTCGGCGACGTCGACGCGATCGAGATCTTCAACCCGCGCGTGGCGATCGGCGCGTTCAATGAGGAGGCCGAGCGCTTCGCCGCCAAGTACCGGATCGTCGCGGCGGCCGGCTCGGACTCGCACGTCGCGCAGGGTCTCGGCTCGGTGCGCAATCGCATGCGCAGCTTCGACGGTCCGGCCGAGTTCCTGCAGTCCCTGCGCGAGGCGGAGATCCATACGCGCCCCACGAGCCTGCTGTATGTGCAGGCGCTCAAGTTCTTGCAGACCCGCGCCACACCTCCATCCGCTCGTCGCGCCAGCCGCGCGCGGAGGGTCAAGCGCGCGATGGGCGGCACCCGGCGGGCATGATGGTGGGCGGCGCTCGCGGGGATTCGCGGGGCGCGGCGGATCGGTCTGAGCAGCCGGCCGGCGCGCAAGCGGCGATGCAGGGGCAGGGACAACTTGGGCGGGCGTCAAAACCCTCGGGGTCGATGCCTGTAACCGACGACGAGATCCGTGAGAAGTACCTCGAGCGCGCCATCCGCGAGCTGAACACGCTCACGCGCGAGCTGCAGGCCTGCCCTCACTGCCCGCGCGGCAACCTCATGCCGGTGCTCGGCTCCGGACATCCCCAGGCCGACGTGCTGCTGCTCAAGTACGCCCCCCAGCCGTCGGAGATCGAGGAGGGCGTCGCCTTCTACGGCCGCGCCGGCGGGGCGCTGATGAAGTCGCTCAAGCGCCTCTCGATCGACCCGCTCGCCGTCTACGGCACGCTGTGCGTCAAGTGCCCGCTCAGCGACGCCTCGCTGGCGGACTTCGCCTGCGTCGCGCGCGTCGTCGAGGAGATCGCGATCGTGCAGCCGCGGATCGTCGTCGTGATGGGCGTAGACGCGCTCGCCGCGCTCGGCGAGATGGAGATCCCGCTCGCGCGCGAGCTCGCGCCGCGTCTCGGGGAGATCCAGCAGCTGACGCCCACGATCGACGCGCTGTACGTCCCGAACATCGACGACTCCCTCGACGAGACCGACGCCAAGCGCGCTTTCTGGGCGTCGTTCCGGGCGTTGGGGGACTGGTGGTCGGCGCAGCCGCCATATTGAGGCGGATGTTCTGAACGTCGTTCAGGTGTTGGGCGTTGGTGGTCGGCGCGAGCGCCCGTAGGCGCCGTAGAAAGACTCCGGCGGCTGGGCGAGGTCCGGGAGCCGTAGAGAGACTCCGGGGGCTGGGGCGAGGTCTGGGAGCCGTGTATTCAATTCTGGGATTTTGTGCACCATGGCACACAAAGTTTTAAAATTAAGTACTCGACTCCCCGCGGACACAGTCCGGACACAGCTTTGGCTGAGTCTGGTCACAAAGTGAGGACTATCTTGCCCAACTTGCCGCCGGCCGCGAAGCGCTCGTAGGCGGCGGCAGCCTCCGACAGCGGGAACGTCGCGGCGATCGGCACGCGCAGCGCGCCCGCGTCGAACAGGGGCAGCACCTCGCGCTCCAGCAGGCGAGCGGCGATCGCTTTCTCCTCCGGCGGACGCGAGCGTAGCGTCGAGCCGTGGATGCGCGCGCGCTTGCCCATCAGCGCGAGCAGGTTCAGCTCGGTCTTCGCCCCGGCGGATACGCCGATCACGACGATCCGCCCGCCAGTGGCGAGCGCGTTCAGGTTCTCGGGCATGTTCGGTGCCCCCACCAGCTCCAGGATCACGTCGAACGGTCCGTGCTGAGCAAGGTCCGCGGGTGCGATCGCCTCGGCCCCCAGCGCCGCGACCTGCTCGCGCGAGGACTCGTTGCGCACGGTCGCCGTCACGCGCGCCCCGGCCGATCGGCCAAGCTGGATCGCAGCGACGCCCACACCGCCGGCGCCGCCATGCACGAGCAATCGCTCGCCCGGACGCAGCCCGGCCTGGACGAAGATCGCGTCGTGGGCAGTCGTGAACACCTCCGGCAGCCCACCGGCCGCCGGCCAGTCAAGCGAGGACGGGACGGGCATCGGCACACGCTCGTCAACCACGGCCAGCTCCGCCTGCGCGCCTCCACCGACGATCGCCATCACGCGTTCGCCCTCGGCGAACCGGGTCGCCCCCGGACCGAGCGCAGCCACCTCACCGGCGAGCTCCATGCCCGGAATGTCCTGGGGTGAGCCCGGCGGCGCCGGATACAGCCCGCGCCGCTGCATCATGTCCGCCCCGTTCAGCCCCGCCGCGTGCACGCGCACCAGCACCTCGCCCTTCCCCGGCACGGGGTCGGGGTGCTCCTCGATCACGATCTCCTGCTCGCGGATGGTGGCGGCGCGCATCGGCGGACAGACTACTCGGGGCTCGCGGGGGCGATCTCGGACTCCGCATCGAGCGACGCACCTGGAAGGCGTTCGAGCAATGCCACGCACTCCACGTGGTGCGTCTGCGGGAACATGTCCACCGGGCGTACCTTCTTCAACGTCCACCCGGCCTCGACGAGCTCGGCGGCGTTGGGGGCGAGGGTGGTGGGGTTGCAGGAGACGTAGACGATGCGCTTGGGCGAGGCCTCGACGATGCGGCGGACGACTTTCTTGGAGAGCCCGGCGCGGGGCGGGTCGACGACGAGCACGTCGGGGCGTCCGGCGCGCTGCACGAGCTCGGGCAGCGCCAGGCGGGTGTCGCCGGCGAAGAAGCTGGCGTTCGTGATCTCGTTGCGCCGCGCGGAGGCGATGGCGTCGGCGACGGCGGGCTCGACGAGCTCGATCCCCCACAGCTCGCCGGCGCGCGGTGCGAGCGTGAGCGCGATCGTGCCGATGCCGCAGTAGAGGTCGTACACGCGCTCCCAGCCCTGCAGGCCGGCGTACTCGGCGACGATTCCGTAGAGCAGCTCGGCCATCTCGGTGTTGGTCTGGAAGAAGGCCTCAGGGGAAATGCGCAGGTCGAGGTCATTCAGGCGCTCGGGCAGCTGCTCCTCGCCCCAGACAAGCTCGGTCTCGCCGCCGGCGGTGGTCTCGGCGGGGCTCTGCGAACGCGTCCAGAGAACGCCGCTGAGGCGCTCGCCGAGCGCGCGCGCCAGCACGGCGGCGAGCCCGTCCGGCTCGAGCGTCCCCTCCGTCGTGACGAGGCGGATTTGCAGCTTGCCCGTTTTGCGCCCTTCGCGCACGACCAGGTTGCGCAGGCGTATGCGCCCGTCCGGCGCGGGGGACGGCGCCTTCGCGCGCTCGCCCTCGACGGCGGGCGGCAGGCGTCCGCGCCTGGGGCCACGATCCCAAGCCGAGAGTCCCTCGGCTCGACACCAGTCGAGCACGAGCTCGCGCGCGCGATTGCCGAGCACCGAGGCGAGCAGACAGTCGCTCATGGCGGTCACCCGCTTGGCGCCGGCGGACACGTGGAAGCCGCACACGAGGCCGCCCTCCTCGGTTTCGCCGAACGAGTACTCGAGCTTGTTGCGGTAGCGCCACCGCTCCAGCGCGGGCACGATCTCCTCGAGCTCGAACCCGTCCAAGCGCCCGATGCGGCGCAGCGCGTCGTCGACCTGTTGGCGCTTGATCTGCAGCTGGCGCTCGTAGGGCAGCACCTGCCAGGGCACGCCGGGATGGTCGGCCCGCGGCGGGATGCGCTCAGGGCTCGGCTGCAGGATCTCGATCGTGCGCGCGTGCGCGTAGGAGCGCTTGCGCTTGTAGACGAGCGCACGCACGCGATCGCCGGGGACGGCGCCGGCGACGAACACGACGTAGCCCTGATCGCCGAGCCGGGCGACGCCCTCGCCGCCAAAGGCGAGCGAGTCGACCTGGAGCTCGAGCTCATCGCCGGGGCGCGGGCGCGCCGGGCGCTCATCGCCCGAGTGCGCAGCCGTCGGGCGCTCGGGCTCGGGGCGAGCAGGTATGACGGCATCGCTCATTTCAGATCAGATTGCCTGGCATGGCAGCGCAGCCATGGGCGTTCATACCAGGAGCTCGAGTAGGGCCTTCTGTGCGTGGCGACGGTTCTCGGCCTGGTCCCAGATGCGCTGGCGCTTGCCGTAAAGGACCTCAGCGGCTATCTCCTCGCCGGGGTGCGCGGGCAGGTCGTGCATCGCGAACGCGCCGGGCGCGGCTGCGTCGAGGAGGGTGTCGTCGAGCTTGTAGGGAGCGAGCGCGACGCGGCGCCGGCCGATCACCGATTCCTTCGATCGAGGATCGGCGGCGGTGTCCTCGTCGCCCATCGACACCCATACGTCGGTATAGACCGCCTGCGCATCCTGCACCGCCTCGCGGGGATCGGTGTGCAGGGTCAGTGTTCCGGTGGCGCCCTCTGGCGCCGGCAGCGGCGCCTGCTCGTCGAGCGTGTAGCCAGACGGCGAGGCGATCGCGACGTGCATGCCGGCGAGCGTGCCGAGCAGCGCGAGCGAGCGAGCGACGTTGTTGCCGTCGCCGACGTAGGCCAGACGTAGGCCCTCCAGCGAGCCATAGACCTCGCGCAGCGTGAGCAGGTCGGCCAGCGCCTGGCAGGGGTGGTGCAGCGCCGTGAGCATGTTCACGATCGGCACTTCGCTGTAGCGGGCCAGCTCCTCGAGCATCGCGTCGGGGCCAGTGCGAACACCCACCGCCCCCACATGGCGGGAGAGCACATAGGCGGTGTCGCGCAGCGCCTCACCGCGCGAGAGCTGGAGCTCGTCGGCGCGCAGCACGACGGGATGGCCACCCAGCTCATGGACACCGACCTCGAAGGACAGCCGTGTGCGGGTGGAGGGCTTCTGGAAGATCAGCGCGACGCTGCACCCGGCCAGCGCGCGGGAGGAGAGCGGCGCGGCCTTCAGCTCGAGCGCGCGGTCGAGCAGCGCGTGAAGCTCGGCGGCGGTGAGCTCGGCCCCGGTGAGGAAGTGGCGTGGCGGCGGCGGCATGGACGAGCCAGTCTAGGCGCACTCCTCGGGGAGGTCCTTGCAGAGCGGATGCCGACGGTCGCCGATCCGGCCGACTGTGCGGTTCGTTAGGCTCAGATGCATGCTCGCCCGAGAAAGGAACGTCCCGATGAGAAGAGGTCTGACTGCCGCCACGATCGCCTGCTGCGCACTGGTGTATGCGGCCGGCTGCGGATCGGGGGGGTCGAGCTCGACCTCGACTGCGTCCACCGCGACGACCTCGAGCACCGCGACGTCGGGAGGGTTGAAAACGACCACGACGCCCAAGTACGCATCGCCCTCGTCATCGTCCCCGATCCAAAGCGGGGTCGTACCGGTCGCTTACCGCAATATCGCGATCGACCCGGACACGCTGAAGGTGAAGGTCGGCAGCACGATCAAGTGGACGAACTATGACTCGGTCGAACACAACGTCACGAGCGAGGGCGGCGTGGCGAAATTCGCCTCGAAAGACTTCGGCGAAGGGGGCACGTACGAAGTCAAGGTGAACAAGCCCGGGATCATTCACTACGAGTGCACGATTCATCCGGCGTCGATGAACGGGACGATCGAAGTGGTGAAGTAGAGAACGCTCGACGGAGCATGGTCCGGGGACACCCGGGAGGGGGCACTTGGGGGAGGGCCCGCCCCCCAGCTCATTGCGGGACGATCGAAGTGGTGAAGTAGAGCTAGAAGTCGGCCAGGCCCTCGTCGGGAGTGGACGCCCTCGCGTAATGGCGGCGGGGGATGCGTCCGGCGCCGTGCGCGAGCCGCCCCGCCTGCACCGCATCGCGCATCGCGTTGGCCATGCGCACGGGGTCCTGCGCGCGGGAGATGGCCGAGGCGGCCATGACGGCGTCGCAGCCGAGCTCCATCGCGAGTGTCGCGTCGGAGGCGGTGCCGACGCCGGCGTCGAGGATGACGGGCACGGAGACGGTCTCGCGGATGAGGGCGATGTTGTAGGGGTTGCGGATGCCCATGCCGCTGCCGATCGGCGAGCCGAGCGGCATCACCGCGGAGCAGCCGACGTCGACCAGGCGCCGGGCGAGCACGGGGTCGTCAGTGGTGTAGGGGAGCACCACGAAACCCTCGTCGACGAGCTCCTCGGCGGCGCGCAGGAGCTCGGGCGCGTCGGGCATCAGCGTGTCCTCGTCGCCGATCACCTCGAGCTTGATCCAGTCTGTGGCAAACGCCTCGCGCGCGAGCTTGGCCGTGAGCACCGCATCGCGCGCGGTTCGGCAGCCGGCGGTGTTGGGGAGCAGCTGCACGCCCGCATCTGAGAGCACTTCGATCAGCGAGCCCCTGGATTGGGAGCCACTCGGGTGGTCGGGCCCCAACCTCCGCAGCGCGACGGTCACCAGCTCGCTGCCGCTCGCGGCGATCGATTCGGCCATGAGTTCCAGCGAGGGAAATCCGCCGGTGCCGAGCAGCAGGCGCGAGCGCAGCGTGCGGCCGGCGATCGTGAGGGCGTCGGGAGGCGCGGCGACAGACCGACCGTACGGGCGCCCGTTGCTTTCACTCACGATCGAGGGTGTCTGGCTTGAGTCTCTGGGATCGCTCACGTGGACTCATCCTCCTTGCATCGCGCTCAGAACCTCGACACGGGCGTCCGCGGGCAGCGCGAACGTCTCCCAGCGGGCCCGCGGCAGCACCTCGCCGTCGACGGCGACCGCGACTCCCCGCGCGTCTGTCCGCAGGCCGAGCCGACCAAGCACGGAGGCGACGGTCTCCCCGGCGGGGATCTCGGAGGGCTCGCCGTTGAGGATCATGCGGGCGCCGCCTGAAAGCGGTCCGGCCGACACTCCGCGGCGAGCGGTCCAGGCGATTCGTCCAGGAGCGTCGCAAGCAGGAGCTCGGCGGTGAGGGGCGCAAGCAGGATGCCGTTGCGGTGATGGCCGGTCGCCCAGATGAGCCCGTCGAGCGCGCCGGGGCCGACGACGGGAGCGTTGTCGGGGGTGCCGGGGCGCAGCCCGACGGACAGCTCCTCGATGCGCAGCTCGTCGATCCCGGGCACGAGCTCGGAGGCGTCGCGCAACAGCTCGTAGACCCCGCCGGCGGTGGGGTGCAGATCGAAGCCCTGCTCTTCGACGGTCGCACCCAGCACGTAGGAGCCGTCGGCGCGGGGCACGAGGTAGCCGCCCTCGAAGCGCACAACGCGGCTCAGGAGGCCGGGGCCCGCGGGATCGCGCAGGCGCAGGATCTGGCCCTTGACGGGGCGCACGCGAATCTGCGCGTCCGGCGGCAGCCCGTCGATCTGGCCGGTCCAGGGGCCGGCGGCGAGCACGATGTGAGCGGCCCTGACCCGCTCGCCGCTCTGCAACCGCAGGCCGATCGCGCGCTCGCCGCGATCGTCCAGCTCGACCGCTTCGACCAAGGTGTGCTCGCGCACGAGAGCTCCAGAGGTTGCGCAGGCGTGGTGCAGCGCGGCGAGAACGGGCCGCGGGTCGACCGAGTGATCGTCGGGCGCTTCGATCGCCAGTCGCACCGTCGGCGCGAGCCCAGGCTCGCGCTCCCGGGCCTCGCTCGCGCGCAACCGCTGGGCGCGCAGTCCGAGCGAGCGGCGAAAGGCGAGCCGACGCTCGAGCTCGCGCGCCTCGTCCTCGTCGCGGGCGAGGACGAGCGTGCCTGTCTTCAGCAGCTCCACGCCGGCGCCGCTGGCCTGCTCCAGCTCGCTCGCGAAGCTCGGCCACATCTCGGCCGAGCGCAATCCGAGCTCGAGCACACGCTTGCCGGCCGTGCCGAACTCGACCTCGGAGACCGGCGCGAGCATCCCCGCGGCCACATGTGAAGTCCCTCGCCCAATGCGGTCGCGCTCGAACAGCGTCACGGAGAGCCCCCGCTGGCATGCGCGCCATGCGCAGGAGAGCCCGACGATCCCACCGCCGACGATTGCGACATCAGGTGACTCGGTGTGCTCGGGCATACGGCTGATGCTAGTCCGGTGTCAGACTCAGCGGGAGTGAGCACCGAGGACCTGCGCAACGAACGCCTCACCCGTTTGGCCGCCGCGCGGCTGTATCTCGTGTGCGACAGCACGCCCGGAGGGCGCGAGCTCTCAGAGGTGCTGCCGGCTGTGATCGCCGGAGGTGTGGACGTCGTGCAGCTGCGCGTCAAGGACCACCGTGACGGGCACGGGGACCTTGGGGAGCGGCGACTCCTGCTCGAAGCGGCCGTGCGAGCGGCGGAGCTGTGCAGGAAGCATGGCGCGCTGTTCGTGGTCAACGACCATCCCGAGGTCGCGGTGGAGGCTCGTGCCGACGGCGTGCACGTGGGCCAGGACGACATGGCGGTGGCGCGGGTGCGTGCGCTGGTCGGGCCGGAGATGCTGGTCGGGCTCTCGACCCACGCGCCCGGGGAGATCGAGGCGGTGGACCCGGCCCTGGTGGACTACATCGGCGTCGGTCCGGTCCACGCCACACCGACCAAGCCGGGCCGGGCCGCGGTGGGGGTTGAGCTGGTGCGCTATGCGACTGCGCACGCAACTGTGCCGTTCTTCGCGATCGGCGGCTTGAACGCGGTTAACCTCGACGAGGTGCTCGATGCGGGAGCGTCGCGCGTGTGTGTCCTGCGCGCCGTGGCAAACGCCGAGAGCCCCGCGCGCGCCGCGCGCGAGCTGCGTGGGCTGCTCGATGCGTCGCGTGGGCTGCTCGATGCGTCGCCGATTCATGCGGAGGGGGCAGCGTGAGCTCGTCAAACCCCGCAAGCGGTCCGATCGATCCCGACGATGCCCCGCGGCGACCGTCACGCGACGATCTCGCGCGGGCGACCCTGGAGCCTCTGGAGAAGGGCGAGCGCCCGGCGGCGTTGCTGATCGCGGTGGCCGTGGCGGTCGTGCTGGCGCTTGGGGTCATCATCGGTGCGCTTACGATCCACGGGCTGAGCCGCCACGGCGGGTCGCTGGCGGGGGGAGTGTTCCTGGCGGGCGTGCTCGCGCTGCTCGCGGGCGGGATGTATCGAGGCCGCTACTGGGCGGTGCTCGGATTCGAGGCGCTGCTCGCGTTCCAGATCATCGTCACCTCGCTCGCGCTGGTGGTCGCATCCACGCTGCTCGCCGCGGGCCTGTGTTTGGTGTCGATCGTGCTCGCGGGATGGCTGTTCTGGAAGCTGGTCAGAGTCATGGGGCGCATCCAAGCGCGCGAGCAGGAATAGCCGCCGCCCACGGCCCTGGCCGCGCGCCCGGCTTCGATAGGCTCAGGCCCGATGGCTGAGAGTTCATATGACTGCATCGTGATCGGGTCCGGACCAGGCGGTTACGTGGCCGCGATCCGCGCCGCCCAACTCGGGAAGAAAACCCTGGTCGTGGAGAAGGACAGGGTCGGCGGGCGCTGCCTGAACTATGCGTGCATCCCCGCCAAGGCCGTCCTGCGCTCGGCCGACCTGCTGTCGGAGATTCGCGACTCCGAGGAGTTCGGACTGAAGGTCGCGGGCGTGGAGGTCGACTATCCGGCCGTGCAGGCGCGGCGCGAGAAGGTCGTCTCCACGCTCACCGGTGGAGTGGCGGGACTGTTCAAGAAAAACGGGATCGAGTTGATCGAGGGCGACGCTCGGCTGGGCGCGCGCAGGGATAACTCAGACGGCACGGTCCCGGTCCGCGTGGGCGAGCGCGAGCTGAGCGCCGCGACCGTGATCCTCGCGACCGGCTCGGTTCCTCGCGCGATCCCCGGCGTGGAGCTGGGCGGTCGCGTGCTCGGCACCGAGGAGGCGTGGGCGCTGGCTGAGCTGCCCGCGCGCCTGGCGGTCGTCGGGGCCGGGGCCTCGGGCGCGGAGATCGCCTCCGGGTTTGCGCGCCTGGGCAGCGAGGTGCTCTTGCTGGAGGCGCTCGACCGCGTCCTGCCCAGCGAGGACGCCGACATCTCGCGCCTGGTCGAGCGCGGACTCAAGCGCCAGTCGATCGGCGTGCACACGAGCACTCCGATCGAATCCGTGCAGGCGTCGGACTCGAGCGTGAAGTTCAGCTACGGCTCGGAGTCGGCCGAGGTCGACTATCTCGTGATCGCCACCGGGCGCGGCCCCGACATCCAGGCGCTCGGGTTGGACGCGGCGGGCGTCGAGCTGGACGAGCGGGGCCTGGTGAAGGTTGACGCCGCGATGCGGACCTCTGCTGCCGGCGTCTACGCGATCGGCGATCTCGTCGCGGGACCGGCGCTCGCGCACAAGGCCTCGGACGAGGGCGTGATCGCAGCCGAGGATTCGGCCGGATTGGCCACTCACCCGCTCGCCTACATCGATATCCCGCGCGCGACGTTCTGCACGCCGAACGTCGGGTCGTTTGGTCTGACCGAGGCGCAGGCCCGCGAGCAGGGCTACGACGTCGTGATCGGCAAGGTCCCCTACGGCGCGGTCGGGGGTGGCACTGTCTACGGCGATCGCACCGGGCTGGTGAAGCTCGTGGGCGAGTCGAAGTACGGCGAGCTGCTGGGCGGGCACATCGTCGGCTCGCGCGCGACCGAGTTGATCCAGGAGCTCGTCAACGTGCGCGCGCTGGAGGGTGGCTTCACGGAGGTAGCGCGCACGATCCACGGCCACCCCACGCTGTCGGAGGCCGTGATGGAGGCGGGACGTGCAGCCGATGGCTGGTTGATACACGGCTGAGCCTGCTTCCTTCGCGACACGCGCACAGGCGCCGGGCTAATCTCGGCAACATGAGCGCCGCGCATGATGCCGCCTTCTACTTCGACCTGGCCAGCCCGCTGGCGTATCTGGCCGCGGAGCGCATCCTGCATGTCTTCTCGAACCCACCCACCCCGGTGGAATGGCAGCCGGTGCTGGCCCGCGATCTGCCCACGGGCGAGGCGTTCGACGCGTTCCGCTGCAGCGAGGAGGAAGGTGTCTTTCGCGGGAACGTCGCCTATCGAGCGAGCGAGCTTGGGTTGCAGCCGTTGCGCTGGCCGGCTGAGTTCCCGTTCGACAGCACGCTCGCGATGCGGGCGGCGACGTACGCCAAGTCGATCGGCCGCACGGTCCCGTTCGCGCAGGCGGCGTTCCGGCAGGCGTTCGCCGGAGGGCGCTCGCTCGGCGAGGCCGACAACGTGCTGATCGCCGCCGCGGCATGCGAGATGCACCCGGCGGCGGTGCTGAAGGGTGCCGGGCTCGCCTCCGTGCGTGCACACCTGGACGCCGCGACGGCCGCGGCCGCGACGGCCGGCGTGAGCGACGTTCCCGCCGTTCGCGTCGGTGCGCACGTGTTCACCGGCGAGGACTGCCTCGAGCGAGCCGCGGAGCTCGGGCAGGCGGCCGCGAGATGAGAGCCAACCGCGCCTACCGGCTGATCCTCACCCGCGGCGGGCTGGCTCCGGCGCTGCTCGCCGCCGCGAGCCGGGTCGACCACATCGAGGTCGTGGAGATCGATTCGGGCGAGGTCGTGCTGTTCTGGGATCTCCCGCCGCAGACCGCCTCGCGCACCGCCCGCGCGCTGCGCGCGGATCTGTCACAGCTGCAGGCCGAGGAGTTCCTCGCGCGCTGGGCTACCGTGCATAGCTGATGCCCGATCACACGCTGCCGGAGCCAGTCCTCGCCCGCGAGTGGCTTCAGACCATGACGCTGATCCGCCGTTTCGAGGAGCGTGCGGGAGAGATGTACGCGCGGGCGAAGATCGGTGGGTTCCTGCACCTGTCGATCGGCGAGGAGGCGACGATCGTCGGCGCCGCGCGGGCGCTGCGCGAGGAGGACTACCTGATCTCGACCTACCGCTCGCACGGGAACGCAATCGCGCGCGGCACGCCGCCCGAGCGGGTGATGGCCGAGCTGTTCGGACGTGCCGACGGCTGTTGCGGCGGGCACGGGGGCTCGATGCACATGTTCGATCTCGCGCGCCGCTTCATGGGCGGCTATGGGATCGTCGGCGGCAACCTGCCGATCGGAGCCGGCATCGGCTTGAGCAGCGACTACCTCGCTCATGACGAGGTGACTTTGTGCGCGTTCGGGGACGGGGCCTCCAACCAGGGCACGTTCGGCGAAACGCTGAACCTGGCGGCGCTGTGGCGGTTGCCGGTGGTGTTCATGGTCGTCAACAACCAGTTCGGGATGGGCACGTCGATCGCGCGCCACTCGGCGGTCACCGACTTGCGGCGCAAGGGCGAGTCGCTGGGCGTTCCGGGAATGCGCTGCGACGGGATGGACGTGCTCGACACCAATGCGGTCCTCAGCGAGGCGGTCCGCCTGGTGCGCGAGGAGCGCCGCCCGCTGCTGGTTGAGGCCGTTACGTACCGTTTTCGCGGTCACTCGATGGCCGACCCGGAGGAGTACCGCACCAAGGAGGAGGTCGCGCAGTGGCGAGAGCGCGATCCGATCCCGCAGTTCGGCGATCTGCTCGAGCGCGAGGACGTCCTCGATGCGGCCGCGCGCGAGACGATCGAGCGCGAGGCGGCCGAGCGCGTCGAGCGCGCGGTGGAGTTCGCCGAGAGCTCGCCGTTCCCGACGCCCGAGTCGCTGTACGAGGACGTGTACGTGCTCGGCGAGCAGACCCGTGGGCGGTACCACGGATGAGCATGCCTCGCCGGCACCGAGAGGCGACGGACAGGCCCACCGCGCCGGCGGGAGGAGCGCGCCGATGAGCGAGATGCGCTACCGCGAGGCCCTGAACGCGGCACTGAGAGAGGAGCTTGCGCGTGACGAGCGGGTCGTGCTGCTGGGGGAGGACATCGGCGTGTTCGGGGGCGCTTTCAAAGTGACCGAGGGGCTGCTCGGAGAGTTCGGCGAGCGCCGTGTCCGCGACACGCCGATCTCCGAGAACACGATCGTCGGCATGGGTGTTGGGGCGGCGATGACCGGCCTGCGGCCGGTGGTGGAGCTGATGACGATCAACTTCTCGCTGCTCGCGTTCGACCAGATCGTCAATCACGCGGCGCACATCCGCTACATGTTCGGCGGCCAGGTCTCGGTGCCGCTGGTGATCCGCATGCCTCAGGGGGCCGGTCACCAGCTCGGCCCGACCCACTCGCACTGCCTGGAGGCGATGTTCCTGCACGTCCCCGGCCTGCTCGTCGCGACGCCCGCGACGCCCGCCGACGCGAAGGGTCTTCTGAAGAGCGCGATCCGCGACGAGAACCCGGTGATCTTCATCGAGCACGAGTCGCTGTATGGGGTCCGCGGAGAGGTGCCCGACGGCGAGGAGGAGCTCGTCGAGCTCGGACGCGCGCGCGTCTGTCGCGAGGGCTCTGACGTGACTATCGTCGGTGTCTCGCGGATGGCGCTCACGGCCGAACGAGCAGCCGCGACGCTCGCCGACGAGCACGGCGTGCAGGCGCAGGTGATCGATCCGCGCACGCTGCGCCCGCTCGACCTGGACACGATCCTCGCCTCGGTGCGCACGACCAACCGCTGTGTCGTCGTCGAGGAGGGCTGGCCGCACGGGGGCGTGGGCGCGAACCTCGCGGCGCTGATCTCAGAGCACGCCTTCGACGATCTCGACGCGCCCGTCGCGCGAGTGTCCGGCGCGGACGTGCCGATGCCCTACTCCAAGCCACTGGAGGACATCGCCTATCCGCACGAGCCGCAGGTGGTGGCGGCGGCGCTGGCAACGCTCGGGCGGATGGACGGTCCGACCCCAAGCGACGCTCACGCGGATGCGGGCGCACAGGGGGCGCGCTGATGATCGAGCGCCCGCTGATGATCGAGCGCCGAGACGTGGACGCGAGCACGATGCGAGAAGGTGGGCGCCAATGACGGAGATCGTGATGCCGCGCCTGTCGGACACGATGGAGGAGGGCACGATCCTGCGCTGGCTCGTCACGGACGGCGAGCAGGTGCGGCGCGGGCAGGAGATCGTCGAGATCGAGACCGACAAGGCGACGATGACCTACGAGTCCGATCTGGACGGCGTGCTTCACCTGATTGCCGCCGAGGGCGACACGCTGCCCGTGGGCGCGGTTATCGCAAGCGTGGGATCTGCTGACGCATCGACTCCAAACGCCGTTCCCGAGGCCCCAGCCCCGGCTCCAGAGGCGGCCGTGCCCCCACCCGCGACCGCACCTGCCCCGCGCAAGGACGGTGAGCGAGTCAAAGCGTCTCCGCTCGCCAGGCGGATCGCCTCCGAGCAGGACATCGACCTGAATGCGCTGTCCGGCACGGGACCTGGCGGGCGCATTGTAAAGGCCGACGTCGAGGCGGCGGTCGAGAGTGAGCCCACACCGGCCATCGGGAGGCCGGCCACAGCCAGGGGCGAGACGACCGAGATCGAGCTGTCGCGCACCCAGCAGACGATCGCCCGACGGATGGCCGAGTCCAAGGCCACGATTCCGCACTTCTCACTCCAAATGGAGATCGACATGGAGGAGTGCGCCACGCTGCGCTCAGAGCTCAAGCGCCTCGGTCAGGAGGACGCGCCGACCTATAACGACATGGTCATCAAGGCCTGCGCACTGGCCTTGCGCGAGCATCCGCGCGCGAACTCCAGCTATCGCGACGGGCGCCTGCAGCTGCACTCACGAGTAAACGTCGGCGTGGCCGTGGCCACCGACTCGGATGGGCCCACCGGTGGAGCGCTGATCGTGCCGACCGTGTTCGACGCGGACGTCAAGTCGTTGGGCGAGATCGCCCGCGAGGCCCGCGCGCTGGCCGCGCGCGTGCGCGAGCACTCGATCACCCCGCCCGAGCTCGGCGGTGGCACGTTCACGGTCTCCAACCTCGGCATGTTCGGAGTGACGAGCTTCACGGCGATCATCAATCCGCCACAGGCCGCAATTCTGTCTGTGGGCGCGGTTCAGCCGCGACCGATCGCGCGCGACGACGAGATCGTCGCCCATCAGACGATGACCGTCACCCTCGCCTGCGATCACCGCATCCTCTACGGCGCCGACGCTGCCCGCTTCCTCGCGCGCGTCCGCGAGCTGCTCGAACAGCCCGCCGCGCTGACCCTGTAGCCCCGAAGCATCCCCGAAGCATTTCGACGCTTGAGACCGACGCTAACCTGAGACAAGAGCCGATGAACCGAGCCGAACCGTCCTCGCCGGAGCTGCAGGTGCGTCACCTGGGCATGGCCCCCTACCGCGACGCGCTCGCTCTGCAGCTGAGCATCCGCGAACGCCGGCTCACCGGGGAGCTGCCCGACACGCTGCTCCTGCTCGAACATCCGCCCGTCTACACCCGCGGCCGCCGCGCCCTCGACGGCGAGCTGGCCCTTGGCGAGGACCACTATCGCGCGCGCGGGATCGAGATAGTCGATACCGACCGCGGCGGGCGCGTCACCTACCACGGACCGGGCCAGCTCGTCGGCTATCCGATCGTGCGCGTCCACGACATCGGCGCGCATCTGCGCACGATGGAATCGGCGATCGTCGCCGCGCTGGCAGACGTTGGCATACAGGCACGCTCGCGCTGCGAGGAGGGTCCGGACTACACCGGCGTATGGGTTCAAGGCCGCAAGATCGCCTCGATCGGCGTGCACGTCTCGCGCGGCATCGCCACGCACGGGTTCGCCGTCAACGCCGACAACGACCTGGACCCGTTCTCGTGGGTGATCGCCTGCGGCCTGCCGGACGTGACGATGACCTCAATCGCCCGCGAGCTGCCTCCCGCGCGTACGGTCGACCGGGACGGCTTTCGCGCGCGGATGGCCGACCGTTACCGCGAGGCCCACGCCGCCGCCCATCCGACAGCCCAGGTAGTCCTCGTATGAGCGCCACCCGCTCGCGTGCCAACCCCGGCGGCATGGACGTGCTGAGTGTGCTCGGTCCGGACGTGCGTCCGCTGCGCGAGCGCAAGCCGCCGTGGTTCAAGGTGCCCCCGCCCGGCGGCGAGCGCTACCGTGAGCTGACCGAGCTGATCCGCTCCGAGAACCTGCACACCGTCTGCCAGGAGGCCGCCTGTCCGAACGTCGGCGAGTGCTGGGAGCGGGGCACGGCGACGTTCATGATCCTCGGCGACACCTGCACGCGGCGCTGCGGGTTCTGCAACGTCAAGACCGGCAAGCCCACCTGGAACGATCCGCTGGAGCCGGCGCGGGTGGCGCGCTCGATCGCGCGCATGGGGCTGCGCCACGCGGTCATCACCTCGGTCGATCGTGACGACCTGCCCGACAAGGGCGCCTCGGCGTTCGTCGGCGTGATCCGCCAGGTTCGCCGCCAGGCGCCGGACTGCCAGGTGGAGGTGCTCACGCCCGACTTCCAGGGCCAGGAGATGCCGCTCGCGAAGGTGATCGCCGAGCGCCCGGACGTGTTCAACCACAACGTCGAGGTCGTCCCGCGGCTGTATCCGCTGGCGCGCCGCGGCTCGGAGTTCGCGCGCTCCTGCCGCGTGCTGGCACTCGCGGGCGAGCTCGGCGAGGGTGAGGTCGTGACGAAGTCGGGGCTGATGGTGGGACTCGGGGAGACCCACGAGGAGATGGTGCAGACGTTCGCCACCCTGCGCGCCCACGGTGTGCGGGTGCTGACGGTCGGCCAGTACCTGCGCCCCTCCGAGCGCCATCTGCCGGTCGTGCGCTACTGGCATCCCGAGGAGTTCGCCGCGCTGGAGAGCGCCGCATACGAGCTCGGCTTCGACCACGTCGCCGCCGGACCGCTCGTGCGCTCCTCCTACCACGCCGATCGGCACGTTCCGCAGCGGCGCGATGGTGTGGGGCCGCTCGCGGCCGCGAGCGTGTAGGCGGCGGACCTCGACCGCACCGCGGGTCGGCGTCGCGCGGATAGGCTCACGCGATCTTTCCGATCACGGACAACATCCAGCGCGATCGCTTCCCGGTGCTCACCCTCGCTCTGGTCGTCCTGAACGTGCTCGCCTACCTGCTCGCGATCCGCCACGGCGGGAGCTTCTTCGGCGGACCGAGCGCCGGCGCGCAGGCGCGCTACGGGGTCGTCCCCGACGAGCTCACCGGCTCGAGCGCACGGATGGGCACGGTGTTGACATCGCTGTTCGTGCAGGCGAGCTTCCTGGCGCTGCTCGCCGGGATCCTGTTCCTGGCGATCTTCGGACCGACCGTCGAGGACACGCTCGGACGGGCGCGCTTGCTCGTCCTGTATCTCCTCGGCGGCCTGCTCGTGCTCGGTGTGCGCGTGCTGCTGGACCCGACCTCGACCACTCCGCTGCTCGGCGCGGCGGGCGCGATCACCGCGGTCCTCGCCGCTTACATCTGGCTGCACCCCCGCGCCCGCGTCATCAGCCTCGTGTTCGTCGTGTTCTTCTTCACGATCGTCGAGGTTCCGGCCGCGATCCTGCTGGTGGTGTGGGTCGCGGTGCAGCTCTGCTTCGGCCTCACCGGGCCCACGTTCGCATGACCCCTCGTCGCCTCGTCCTCGGCGCCGCGCTGCTGTTCATCGTCGGCTTTGCCTTCCTGACCCTCAGCGCGGTGTCCCAGCAAGGGTTTACGCTGCTTAGCGCCGTCTCGATCTTCGTGCTCGTCCTGCTCGGAGTCGGGATCGTCGGCGCCATGCTGAACCCCCCGCGACGCTGAGCATGTACGACCCTTCGTCCTTCATGACACCCGACCAGAGTCGTCGCCGGCGCGAGAGCGTGCGGCGGCGCAGGCGTGCGCGCAGGCGCGCGCTGGCGATCGGGGCGCTGGCGCTGGCGATCGTCGCCGCGCTGGTCGTGATGGCGCTCGCCAAGGTCCACACCCACGGGTCGGCATCGGCCTCCGGCGCCCGCGCGCACCCTCACACGCACACCAGCTCCGCAACCGCGGCCGCCACGCGTCCCACCCGCTCGCCGATCGGGCTGCCTCTCGGCGCTGCGCCGCTCACGCTAACGGGGATCGGCGAACCACGGCAGGACCGTGTGCACATCGCCTTCCATACGCCGCCGCGAGCCGGGCTGCTGTTCAACCTCGACACGGGCCAGGTGCTGTGGCAGGCAAACCCCTACACGCGCCTGCACATCGCCAGCCTGACGAAGATGATGACCGCGCTCTTGACGGTCGAGTCGGCGCCGTCGGACGCCCCCGTGCTCGTCACCAAGCAGGCGATCCAGTCGGCCGGGTCTAAGGTCGGCGTGCTGCCGCTGGGCAGGCACGTGCGCCTGGAGAGCATGCTCTATGGCCTGCTGCTGCCCTCGGGCAACGACGCTGCGGTCGCGCTCGCCCAGCACGTCTCCGGCAGCGTGAGCGCGTTCGTCACGCGCATGAACGAGCGGGCGGCGCAGCTCGGGATGGGCTGCACGCACTACTCCTCGCCGTCGGGCTACTTCGACCAGCACAACTTCTCCTGCGCCGCCGATCTGGCGCTGCTCGCGCACGTCGACCTGGGACAGCCCCGGATCGCGTCGATCGCGCGCACCTACACCGCCGAGCTGCCCTTCCCGATCAAGGGCGGCCATCTGTACCTGTACAACAACAACCCGCTGCTGATCTATCGCTATCCCGGGCTAACCGGGCTGAAGACCGGCTACACCCTCGCGGCCGGCAAGTGCCTGGTCGTGACCGCCGAGCGCGACGGCGTGCGCCTGGGCGTCGTGCTGCTGCACTCTCCCGACCCGGGCACCCAGGCGAGCTACCTGCTCAACCGCGGGTTCGAGGGGGTCTACCACCAGCCGCCCGTTTCTCAGCCATCGCTTCCCGCAGGCGAGTGAGCCGGGCGAGCGGCGCTGTCCGTACATGCGTGGACGAGCGCCCGGCGTCGCGGAGAGCCCCGGCAGAGTCGTCCACGACGCACCCGCCCAAGAGGGAGTACCGTTAGGCACAGGATCGATTGACTGGTCAGTCAGCCAGTAGAATCTCCCGAGAGCGCCCAACCGAAGGAGGAGCCGCCGTGGATCTCGACGACACACCCGAGCAGGCCGCATACCGCGCCGAGGCACGGAGTTGGCTGGACGAGCACTCCTCCCAAGCCCCCGTGCTGCAGGGCCCCGGCGCGATCGAGGACGAGGACGAGATCATCGCCGCGCGGCGCGTGTGGCAGGGCAAGCTCGCCGAGGGCGGCCTCGCTGGCGTGGTGTGGCCGAAGGAGTACGGCGGCCAGGGCCGCGGACCGATCGAGCAGGTGATCTGCAACCAGGAGATCGCCCGCGCGAAAGTGCCCGGCATCCTCGACGCGATCGGCGTGGGCATGCTCGGCCCGACGATCATCGCCCACGGCGACGAGGATCAGAAGGGCCGCTACCTCGGCCCGATGCTGCACGGCGACGAGGTCTGGTGCCAGCTCTTCTCCGAGCCCGCCGCCGGCTCGGACCTGGCGGCGGTGCAGACGCGCGCGCGCCTACAGGAGGACGGCAGCTGGCGGCTGACGGGGCAGAAGGTGTGGACGACCAACGCCCAGTTCGCTGCCTACGGCCTGCTGCTCGCCCGCACCGACGCCGACGTGCCCAAGCACAAGGGCATGACGATGTTCATCGTGCCGATGGACGCCGAAGGCGTGACCGTGCGCGGTCTGCGCCAGATCTCCGGCGAGGCCGAGTTCAACGAGGTCTTCTTCGACGACCTCGCGGTCGACGCGGGCGCCGTCGTCGGCGGGGTCGGCAACGGCTGGGGCACGGCGCTGACGACGCTGATGTACGAGCGCGTCACGATCGGGCTCGGCGGCGAGGGCCTGGGCTACAACTCCACACGCTTCGCGAGCGCGATCGCCGGTGACGAGCACGCCCGCCGCGACCCCGAGGTCCGTCACCAGCTCGGGGAGATCGCCAGCGAGCTGCTGGCGGTCCGCTTCACCGGCTACCGCACATTGACGGCCCTGCAGAAAGGCCAGATCCCCGGCCCGGAGGCCGGCCTGGCGAAGGTCACGATCGTCAACGGCGCGATCAAGGCCGGGGACCTGATCGCCGACGTACAGGGCCCGGACGCGCTGGATAAGGACAGCGAGTGGGCCTACATGATCTCCTTCCTGCCCGGCCTGAAGTCGGCGGGCGGCACCGAAGAGATCCTGCGCAACACGATCGGCGAGCGCGTGCTCGGACTACCCCCGGAGCCGCGACTGGACAAGGGCATCCCCTTCTCTGAGCTGCGCTCCAAGGAAGGAGCGGCAGCCTGATGAACCTCGCACTCTCAGACGAGCAGGTGTTCCTGCGCGAGGCCGCCCGCGGCGCCCTGTCGCGCTTCAAGACGCTCGAGGCCGCCCGCGAGGCGCTGGACGGCAACGAGAGCGCCCTGCCCGACATGTGGCCGGCCGCATGCGAGGCCGGATGGCCGGGCCTCTTGATCGACGAGAGCCACGGCGGCGCCGGGCTGGACGCGTTCGACGCGATGCTGGTGCTCGGGGAGTGCGGGCGGGTGCTTGCGCCGGTGGCGCTGCTCGGCCACCTGCCGGCGACGGCGATCCTGGGCGCAGACTCCGCGGCCGGCGACCTGTTGGAGCCGCTGGCAAGCGGCGAGCGCCGGGCCTGTTATCTGCCGGCGCGACCGACCGATCCCACCGTCGACCATGCGGGCGATGACTGGACGACCGACCCGCGTGGGGGGATGCGGCGTGACGTGCCGTCGGTCATCACCGGCCTAGAACGAGGCGAACCGTGCGTTACGGGCGAGCTCGCGTTCGTGCCTGACGCACCGGGCGCCGATGTGTATGTGGGGGTGGCGCTACATCATGGAACACAGGCATACGGCGTGGCGATCGAGGCATCGGCACCGGGCGTATCGGTGGAGCGGGTTGTCCGCTACGACGCCACGCGCTCGCTCGGCCACGTCTCGCTCGGCGACGCGCCGGCGAGGGTGCTCGACGCGCCGGTCGAGGCGCTCGCCGGCGCTTGGCATCTCGCACAGGCGCTGATCGCGGCCGAGTCGCTGGGCAGCGTCGAGACCGCGCTGGACGTATCCGTCGCATACGCCAAGGAGCGCCACACGTTCGGTCGCGCGATCGGCTCATACCAGGCCGTCAAGCACTCCCTCACGGAGGTGCTGCGCCAGCTGGAGAACGGGCGCTCGCTGCTGTACTACGCCGGCTGGGCCCGTCACGGGTCTCCGGGCGAGTTCCCGCTGGCGGCGAGCGCCGCACGCTCGGTGGCGGGACGGGCGCTCGATCACGCCGCGCGCACGATGATCTCGGTGCACGGCGGCATCGGCGCGACGTGGGAGCACGACGCCCCGTTGTACTTCCGCCGCGCCCAGCTCTCCCGGCGCCTGCTGGGTGGGACCGGCGCCGCCACCGACCGGGTCGCCGGGGAGCTGATCGCGCAGGCCGACGCGGCCTGACGGTCGGATGGCGGCGCTGGCCGATCGGCGATCCCGTCGATCGCCGATCGGTGGCGTCCTCCCTCGCTCATGTGCCGAGCACACTACGCTCGGTGCGTCCTTGCATCGCTTGCCCTCCGACCGTCAGGGGCGTTGGGTATGACCTTGGCGCGAGCGCGCCCGCGTCGACGTGGCCCGAGGTCGTGCGGGGACCGGCGGCGTGAGCGACGCCAGCACGGGCGCGCCGTAGGCGGCGTGCACCGCTGCGACCATCGCCGGCTCCACCCCGCAGTTTGCGCAGAACCCATGCTGTGACCAGCCGATCGCGCGAGCCAGCACCTGATCGGCGTAGGACACGCCGGCGGCGTCGTGGCCGTAGTAGTCGTAAGCCGCATTCCAGGCGCCCTGCTCGAGCGCCGGCGTGGCCCCGTCGGCGGACAGCAGGTGAGCGGCCGCCATGATCGCGTCGAAGTCGTCATAGATCGAAGGATGCACGGCGGTCGGATGGTCATAGATGGCCGGACGCGCTCCGTAGCGGTAGGAGTCACTGACCAGATCCCACGTCGATCCGGTGCCCCGCCCGCCCCCGTTGGTGACGTTGAACTGCATCGGCCCGCCACAGCAGCCGGCGAAGTTCAGGCCGTGATAGGTGGAGGGCGCCGTGGAGAACGCCGACTCCTGCTCGTGGATCGAGGCGATCAACAGCCAGTTCACGCCGAACGTGCTCTGGGCGACGGAGTAGATCGGATAGAACCCTTCCATCCAACGCGTCGGCACGCGAGTCTGCAGCGGGCTTTCCAAGCGCGTGAGCGACTGCGCCTGAGCGGGAGGCCGGGCGACGATCGCACCTGGTGTAGATGCCGATTGCGCGGGAGCGCCCGCCGCGCCGGATGCGGCAGTGGGGACCGGTGTGGACGCGGGGACCAGCACCGTCGGCGGCACGATCGGCGCGTTTGGCGAGCGCCCGATGAGTCCCGTGAGCACGGCGAGCAGCACGGCGACACCGAGCGCGGCAACCGTCCCCGCCAGCAACCAATGGCCGCGCTCGGAGGGCGGCGTCGGCACGTGCTCGAACGCGGGCACGGGCCGATCGCCCGCCGAGAACCGCAGGCGGCGCGCGAGCGCGCTCTTTCTTTCACCCATATCCACTCCGCACTGCACGGTAGCGGGAGCGGTTAAACGGCAGGTCTGTTCGTCAGACCCCAAGCACCCGGCGCAGCATCCGGTCGAACGCGGCGGTCGGCAAGAGCGTGTGGGCGAGGACCATGCCACGGGCGTCGCGCCCGACGAGATAGCGCGCGCGCGGACGGCGCGCGGTGAGCGCCCGCTCGATCGTCGCGGCGACCTGCTCCGGCGCGACGCCGCGACGCTCGGTGTCGCTGAGAACCTTCGCGAACGCCGCCGGCACGCGCCCGTACTCCCACTGCAGCTCCGGCGGTACCTCCAACCCGTTCGCGGTGTCCTGGGCCTTGCCCCAGATCGGGGTTTTCACCGATCCCGGCTCCACGAGCGAGACAGCGATGTTCGAGCTGTGCAGCTCTCCGCGCAACGCATCGCCGATCGCCTCGATCGCGTGCTTGGACGCGGCATAGGGTCCGTTGTAGGGGACCGCGACGCGGCCGCCGATCGAGGACACGAGCACGATCCGCCCGCGCGCGGCCCGCAGAGCCGGCAGCAGCGCCCGCGTGACCGCGACCTGACCGAACACGTTGACCTCGAACTGCATCCGCAGATCCTCCGGCGAGAGGAGCTCCAACGGCCCGCCGACGCCGATGCCCGCGTTGTTGACGAGCGCGTCGAGACGGCCCGCCCCCGGCGCGCCTCCGCGCGCGGTCTCCTCCTGGATCCGCGCCCGCGCCTGCTCGATCTGCCCGGCGTCGGTCACGTCGAGCGTCAGCGGGATCACCTGCCCGGCCGCCGCCTCGGCGAGCAGTCGCTCGCCCGCCGCTCGCTCGCGCACGCCGGCGAACACGCGCCAGCCGGCGGCCGCCAGACGCAACGTGGTGGCGCGCCCGATGCCCGTGGAGGCACCGGTGATCAGAGCGCTCGGCATGGTGCGACCCTATCGGAGAGGAGCCGGAGGAGCCTCGGCGAAGGCCGGTCACGCGCGAGCGCATGTGAGCAGTCTCACGACGCGGTTAGCAACCGCTTAGGATCTGCGCCGATGGTTCCACGCGTGAGCAAGCCGGCAACAGCCTCGCGCGTGGCGATCGCCTGCGCGATCCTGGCGATGCTCGCGGGCTGCGGGGCGACGATCCGGGGTGGGCTCAGCGCGCGCGCCGGCGCCAGGCCCTCCGCACAGATCGTCTCCGACGCCTGTTCGACGACGGTGCTGGGCGCCCTCGGCGATGTCGCCATGCGGGCATATCGCGAGGGCGTCGCAAGCGAACGCACCAGATCGGCGCTGAGCTTCATCGCCCGCTCGATCCCGCTGCGCACGGCCGTCGAACGGGGCGACCCGCAGGCCGCGCGCGCGGCGGCGCAGGCGCTGATCGCGACCGGACACATGACGAGCCTGCAGGTGTTGCGCGGCGGTCAGGTGCTCGCCGACGTCGGCGACCCGGACGCGCTCGCGCCGTTGCACGGCTCGATCGCCGGCGCGAGCGGCGCCCCGATCGGCGCGTTCGTCGCGAGCGTATGGGCCGACAATGGATTCGTGCAGGAGGCCAGCGGCATCGCCGAGGGCATCGCCGCGCTACGCCAGAGCGGACGGACCATCGCCGGCTCGTTCGCGCTGGGACCGGGCGAACCATCGCCCCGGGGGACGCTCACCGCCAAGGGCGCCGCCTACGCCTACACCTCCTTCCCCGCCGCCGCATATCCGTCGGGGCAGTTGCGCGTGTATCTGCTCAAGTCGATCTCCTCGATCGCGCCGATGTGCGCGAAGAGCGCCCAGGACACGCTCGTCAACACGCTCAGCCGCGTCGCGCGACTCATCTACACCAGCGAGGGAGGCGCCCGCGCGCTCGTGCAGGTCCGTCGCGTGCAGCGCTACCAGCCGCTGCTGCGCGCGGTCGCGGCGCGCGATCCGGCCGCGAGCAGGCTGGCGGTCGAACACCTGCTGCACGAGCACGTCGTGCGTCTGCGCGTCAGCGCCGGCAGCCGGCTGCTCGCGGACGTCGGCGGACCGTACGTGCTCGCCCCGGTACACGCGCCGCTGCACCTGAACGGGCGGCGGATCGGCGACATCGAGCTCTCGATCCAGGACGACGAGGGCTATAAGCGCCTGGCCGGAAGGCTCGCCGGTCTGAACGTGCTGATGTACATGGGCTCGCAGCTGGTCAAGAACAGCCTCGGCCCAGCCCCCGGCAAGGTTCCCGCGACCGGGACCTACCACTATCGCGGGCGCACGTTCCGCGTCTACACGCTCCACGCCCAGGCGTTCCCGTCCGGTCCGCTGCGGATCGTCGTGCTGATCCCGATTCCCTATTCGTAGGTCATCGCCCGACGCCGTGGGCGCTCCCGCACAGCCGGCAGGTGCGGTAACCGGCGCCGACAGCTGCGGACGGGGAACCGGCTATGGGTTACCCACCCATAGCCCCTTCCTGTCACGCCTTCAGGCGGATGCGAGCGAGGCCTGCTTGCTGCGCAGTCCGTCCAGCAGATCCGTGAACGAGGCGGAGAATTTGGCGACCCCCTCGCGCTCGCACGTGTCGGTGACCTCGTCGTAGCTGACACCCGCGGCGGCCAGCTCCTCGAACAGCGCGTGCGCCTGCTCGATGTCGCGCTCCAGCCGAGGCCGCGGATCGCCATGGTCCTGATAGGCCTTCACCGTCTGCTCGGGCATCGTGTTGACGGTATCCGGCCCGATCAGCTCGTCCACGTACAGCGTGTCCGGGTAGGCCGGGTTCTTCGTCGAGGTCGACGCCCACAGCACGCGCTGGGGCGTCGCGCCCTTGCCGGCCAGAAACTCCCAGCGCGGGCCGGCGAACGCGGCCTTGTAGTGCTCGTAGGCCAGGCGCGCGTTGGCGATCGCGAGCTTGCCCTTCAGCTCGTCGTGCCCGCCGATCTCATCCAGGCGGCGGTCGGCCTCGGTGTCGATGCGCGAGACGAAGAAGCTCGCCACCGACGCCACCTTGCCGGGGTCGCCCCCGGCGGCGATCAGTCGCTCGATCCCGCGGATGTAGGACTCGGCGACCTCCGCGTAGCGTCCCAGCGAGAAGATCAGCGTCACGTTGATCGAGCGGCCCTTCGCGATCACGTCCTCGATCGCCGCCAGCCCCGGCTGGGTCGCGGGGATCTTCACGAGCAGGTTCGGCCTGTCCACCGTCTCGTGCAGGTGGATCGCCTCGCGGTAGGTCTCGAGCGTCTCGTAGGCGAGCGTCGGATCGACCTCCAGCGAGACATACCCGTCGCGCCCGCCCGTCGCGTCGAACACCGGCCTGAACACATCGCACGCGTCCTTGATGTCGCGCACGGCCAGCGCCCAGAACGCGCCGCTGGAATCGCGATCGGCGAGCTCGCGCAGCTGCTCGTCGTAGGCCTCGCCTGCGGCCATCGCGGTCTGGAAGATCGTCGGGTTCGACGTCGCGCCGACGACCGAGAAGCCGTCGATCAGGCTCTGCAAATGCCCACCCCTGATCGACGCGCGCGAGAGCGAGTCGATCCACACGCTCTGCCCGAGCTTCGCCAGTTCCTGCAGCGGCTTATCGGCCATCGGACTCATGTCCCTCCCGTGTCGGTTCTCCGAGCAGCGCTCGCGCGCGCGCGATGATGTTCTCGACGGTGAACCCGAGCTCTTCGAGGACCTTCGCCCCGGGCGCGCTCGCGCCGAAACGGTCGACCCCGAGCACGCCGCCGCGATCGCCCACCCACCGCCACCAGCTAAGGCTTACACCGGGCTCGACCGCCAGGCGGGGGCCGACGCTCGGCGGCAGCACTCGCTCGCGGTAGTCGGCCGGCTGGGTTTCGAACAGCTCTATGCAGGGCATCGACACCACTCGCACCCGCGTGCCCTCGCCCGCGAGCGCGCGAGCGGCCCGCAGCGTCAGCGGGACCTCCGCGCCGGTGGAGATCATGATCAGCTCGGGCTCGCCCTCACCCTCGCCCTCCGGGGATGAGTCCCACAGCACGTATCCGCCACGCTCGAGCTCGCTCGCCTGCCCGAGCCCCTCGCCGTCGCGATCGAGGACGGGGATGCTCTGCCGCGAGAGCAGCAGCGCCACCGGTCCGTCCTTGCGCTCGAGCGCCACCCGCCAGGCCTGCGCGGTCTCGTTCGCATCGGCCGGGCGGATCACCCACAGCTCGGGGATCGCGCGCAGCGCGGCGTAGTGCTCGACCGGCTGATGCGTCGGCCCGTCCTCGCCGAGGCCGACCGAGTCGTGCGTCCACACCCACACGACCGGCAGTCCCATCAGCGCCGACAGCCTGACGGACCCGCGCATGTAGTCGGAGAACATCAGGAACGTCGAGCCGTACGGTTTGACGATCCCGCCGTGCGCGGCGGCGCCGTTGACGATCGCGCCCATCGCGTGCTCGCGGATGCCGAACGGCACGTTGCGTCCGGCGTGTGGCCGGGAGAACTCGCCGGCGCCCTCGAACACGGTCTTGGTCGACTCGACCAGGTCGGCGGCCCCGCCGATCGTCGTGGGCGCGTACTGCGAGAACGCGGCCATGCTCTTCTGGCCGGCCGAGCGCGTGGCGATCGCCGTGCCGGCCTCGAACGTCGGCAGCGCCTCGCGCCAACCCTCGCGCAGACCACCGCCCTTCCAGGCCAAGTCCCAGTCGGCGGCCAGCTCCGGCAGCTCCTTGCGCCACTCCTCGAAGCGCTCCTGCCAGCCTGCCTGCGCGTCCGCACCGGCCTGCACCAGCGACATGTGCTCGCTGACGCGCTCGTCCACCCAGAACGTGCGGTCGGGGCCCTCGAATCCCATCGCGACCTTCGTCGCCCTGACCTCCTCCTCGCCCAGCGGCGAGCCGTGCGCGGCGGCGGTGTCGATCGCGTTCGGGGCCGGGTAGGCGATGTGCGAGCGAATCGCGATGAACGACGGGCGCTCAGGTTCCTCGCGCGCCGCGCTCAGCGCGGCGGTGAGCGCCTCGAGGTCCTCGGAGTCGGACACCCTCTGCACGTGCCAGCCGTCCGCGGCCAGGCGCTCCGCGTGGTTCTCGCCGTCGAAGGAGATCGCGGTGCTGCCGTCGATCGTGATGCGGTTGTCGTCGTAGCAGACGATCAGCTTGCCCAGGCCGAAGTGCCCGGCGATCGAGGCCGCCTCCTGGCTGATGCCCTCCATCATGTCCCCGTCCGAGCAGATCGCGTAGGTGTGGTGGTCGACCACCTCGCTGCCGGGTCGGTTGAAGCGCTCGGCCAGGAACCGCTCGGCGATCGCCATGCCCACCGCGTTGGCAATGCCCTGACCGAGCGGGCCGGTCGTGATCTCGACGCCCGGCGTGTGCCCGCGCTCAGGGTGCCCGGGCGTGCGCGAGCCCCATTGGCGAAACTGCTGCAGGTCCTCGAGGCCCAGGTCATAGCCGGTGAGATGCAGCAGCGAGTACTGCAGCACGCACGCGTGGCCCGCGCTGAGCACAAAGCGATCGCGGTCGGGCCACTGCGGGTCGCGCGGATTGGCGTGCAGGAAGCGCTCGAACAGCGTGTAGGCCAGGGGCGCGAGCGCCATCGCCGTGCCAGGGTGCCCCGCGTTGGCCTTCTGGACCGTGTCCATCGCCAGCCCGCGGATCGTGTCGATCGAGAGCCGCTGAATGTCGGTTACGGGCACGGCTCGATCCTAGAGGCTGCGCCGCCCAGACGCCGCCCCCAGGATCACCCCCGCCCGCGCCCGCGGCCCGGCCCCTACCCGGCGTGGGGCCGGCGCCGGCAGGTCGGCAGAGCCGCCACCGAGTGCACTCGCCCGGACGCACACCAGCGCCGGCGCGGGCGCACGCGCACGAGCCAGTGCAGGTCGTGGCGACAGTGCGAGCGCCGGTACGGCCATCGCTGGTGTAGCGAGCGCAACATCCGTTGCTCCTCACAGGTCGGCAATCTCATCATCTATCTCTCCCCCTCCCTCTGCCCGTTCCGGCGCGTGCACAGACCTCGCCCGTGGGCGTCGACGCCTCGCGGGCGGCTCGTCGGCCGAATCGGCCAACAGAGGTCCCTGCAACGAGACGGAACGTACCAACTAATAGTACGGCGCCTACAGAACGGGAGCAGACTTCCCCATTCCGCGACACACCCTCTCTCCCTCCTATTCGGTCCCAGCTTCCTGCTTGACCATTGACCCATACCCTGGCCCCCAAATCGATTTTGACCCCGCACGGCACCCTAACCAAAGCTCCCCGGCCATGCGCAGGTACTTTCCCGCTACCGACATATAAATCAGGTTTTACTCAGTCTGTCAACCTCAAGGCACGTTAGTCTGTCAAGTGTCGTCATACGAGACCAGGCGAGGGAGGGGGATCCACATGGGAGCTGCTGGAAGGGGTCGAGCAAACGGTGGCCGTCGCTCCGGCTCGGGGCTGCCGCGCGGGCCCCAGGCGCTCCCGCGCGAGCAGGTCGCCTCCCATCAGCGCGAGCGGCTGTACCTGGCGATGGTGCAGTGCGTCGATGAGCATGGCTACGTCGCGACGACCATCTCCGAGCTGGTCTCCCGCGCGCGCATCTCCAGGCGCAGCTTCTACGAGCACTTCCGCAACAAGGACGAGTGCCTGCTGGCGACCTACGACACGGTGATCGAGCGGCTGGGTCGGCGCCTGAGCGCCGCTCGGGACCCCACCGAGAGCTGGGAGAAGCAGCTCGAGGCCTACATCCGCACGCTGTTCGACGCCGCCGGCGACCGGCCCGACGCGGCCCGGCTGGTGTGCGTGGAGATGGGAGCCGCGGGTCCGATCGGGGTGCAGCGCTGGGCGGACGGAGCCGAGCGCCTGCGGCGCTACCTCGTCGCCGGCTTCGCCCAGGCCGACGGTCCGGGCACGATCCCCGACCCGGTGTCGCGGGCGATCGTCGGCGCGGTGCGGCGCATCCTGTACACGCGAGTGCAGCAGTCCCGTTCCAGCAAGTCGCTGCGCGCGGACCTGAGCGAGCTCGTACCCGACCTGCTCGCCTGGATCGCCTGCTATTACCCCTCCCCCGAGGGACTGCCGCTGCGCCCGCGCGCACGCCGCGCGAGCGCGATCGGCGCGCAGCTCGGCGGCCGCGCACCCGGCACGCTCTCCGCGCGGGCGCTCTCGGGCGAGCGTGGGCTGCCGCGCGGCGAGCACAACCTGCCGCGCGGGTTCGTAACTCATAACCAGCGCGAGCGCATCTTCGACGCGATCGCCAACCTCACCGCGTCAAGGGGCTATCCCACCCTCAGCCTCGACGAGGTCGCCGGCGAGGCGGCCGTCTCGCTGCAGACGTTCTACGCGCACTTCGCCGGCAAGGAAGAGGCGTTCATCGCCACCTACGAGACCGGCCACGCGCGGTCGATGGCGGTCGTCAACCGGACGCTCGCGCAGCAGAAGAGCTGGATCGGCGCCGTGCGCGCGGGTGCGGGCGCGCTGCTGGAGTTCCTCGCCTGCGAGCCCTCCTATGCGCACCTGGCGCTCGTGGACGTGATGATCGCCTACCCCCACATGGCCAAGCGCGCGCAGCAGGCCAACGGCTTCTATGCCGGACTGCTCGACCTGCGCACGGCGCGCGACTCGCCCTCGCTGCTGCCCTCCCCGGTCGTCGGCGAGGCGATCGTCGGCGGGGTCTTCGAGCTGCTTCACGACTACGTCCTGCGCGGACGCTCGCGGCGGCTGCCCGAGCTCGCGGACCATGTGGTGTACATCGCGCTCGCTCCCTTCATGGGAGCGGAGGGGGCCTGGCGAGCGATCACGGAGGGTGAGCTCTAAAAATGCGCCCGGCGGGAATCGAACCCGCGGCCTGCGGCTTGAAAGACCGCTGCTCTTTGGCTCCCCGAAGAGAACCGTTGACCACTGAGCTACGGGCGCGCGATGCGTCTGGATATCGGTGTGACTGGTGAGAGCCTAATCTAAGCATGTGGGAGCGTACATGGAGAGCGGGGAAGCACCGGCCTCGGCGGTCGCGGATGGCGGGGCCTCGAACCCGCCGGCGGCGTCGGGCTCCAGGCGCGTGCCCGTGCGAGGCCTGCTGATCGGCGCGCTGGTGCTGGTCGTGATCGGGGCCGCGGCGACGCTGTTCGGCTGGAACATCGAAAGCTGGTTCCGGCACATCTGGGACACGATCACGACGATCCCGATCGCGAGCCTGATCGGGGCGCTGCTGCTGATCACGCTGCAGACGACGATGGTGGGAACCTCGTGGTACTCGATCCTGCACTACGCCTATCCGGACGCGGGCGTGCGGTTCGTGCATGTGCTCGCGTGCTATGCGGCGGCCGTGGCGTTGAACTGGGTGCTGCCGGCGAACCTGGGGACGTTCGTGATGCTGCTGATGTTCACGACGATCATCGCGGGTGCGACGTTCGCGGGGGTGCTGGGGGCGATGGCGGTGGAGAAGATCTTCTTCACGCTGATCGGGACGGCGTGCTACGTGTATCTGTTCCTGACCGTCGGCGGGTCGTTCGATCTGCAGCTCGGGTTCATCAGCGAACATCCCTGGGCCACGGCGCTGCTGCTGGGGGGGGTCGCGATGATCCTGTTCCTGGTCGCGCAGGCGCTGCGCGAGCGGATCGCGAAGTGGTGGGAGCAGGCGAAGGTCGGCGGCGGGCTCGTCGTGCATCCCCGCGCGTTTCTCGGACGGGTGGTGCTCCCGCAGGCGATCAGCTGGGCGGCGGGGCTGGGCATCATCGCCGTGTTCCTGGGCGCGTATGACATCCCGGTGAGCTTCCACACGATCATGCGCGTGGTGGCAGGGAACTCGATCGCGAACATGACGGCGGTCACCCCGGGCGGCGCCGGCGTCACGCAGGCGTTCAACGTGGTCTCGCTGAGAGGCGTCACGAGCGCCTCGAACGCGACCGCCTATTCGGTGGCCCAGCAGCTGGTGGTCACGAGCTGGAGCATCCTGTTCGCGATCGTGGTGCTGGTGCGGGCGTTCGGCTGGACGGGCGGCAAGACGCTCGTCTCGCAGTCCTACACGGAGGCCCGCCAGAAGACCTCCGAGCAGTCGGCGGCGCGCAAGGCCAAGCGGCATGCCAAGCGCGAGGCAAGGCGGGGTTCGCGGCATCGCGAGGACCCGCTCTCCGACGCCGAGGGCTGAGCCTTCCGACGCGCGCTGGGCGTGTCATTCGCTCAGCTGAACGACGCCCTTGACGATCAGGTAGATCCCAACGCCGGCGGCCGCGACGATCGCGAGCGTGCGTCCGTTGCGGGCGAACCAGAGGTTGATGCGTTCGAGCGTGTCGGCGGCGCGGTCGGGCACCACCAGGAGCATCAGCATCGGCAGCTCGATCATCCACAGCATCACGGCGACGACCGCGACCAGCGAGGCAAGCTCGCCGCTGGTTGAGAGGTTGGCGTCGGCGATCGCCTTGACGGCGCCGATGTAGATCGGGGAGGGCAGGACGTAGAGGACGATGCCGAGCACGAACGCGAGTCGACGGCTCTCGAGGTAGCGCTCGATTTTGGAGGGCGCGGCGGCGGCGGAGGCCATGCTCGCCGCCGTAGGGTCGGGGCGCTTGCGGTGCAGGCGCAGCGCCAGCAGCATGAGCAGCACGCCGAGCGCGACGTCGACGGCCGCGCCGGGGGTCAGGTGGTGGGCGCCGGTCGCGCCGAGCTCGACGAGCGCATAGAGGATCAGGGCGCCGACGGCGTAGGTGACGAGGCCGGCGGCGAGCACGAAGGCGAACACGCGCGAGCGAACCTCGGCGCCGCGACCGAGCGCGATCACGGCCGCGACGGCGGGCGGGTAGATCGAGGCGGCGAGCGCCAGGGCTAGAGCTTGGGATGGCACTTTGCGGTGAGCGAAAGACTGTCAGTCGCTCAGGCGTCAGCCGGGGGCTCGCCCGTGGGGGCGACATCGGCGACACCGGCGGTCGGCGCGCTGGGCGCACCGCCGATCGCGTTGAGGGCGCGACGACGGCGAGCCTGTATGCGTGCGAAGCGGGCGCGCGAGCGCGCGAGCTTGCGCCCGTCTTGTGAATAGAGCCTGCGTGCCCAGGGGGAGGTGGGGGCGGCCAGGCGGATGGCGCCGGCGAGCGAGGCGAAGGGGATGAAGACGCCGATCAGGCCGAGGATCGGCTTGCCCTTTAGGATCGCGAGCGTGCAGAGCAGGACGTCGATGGCGACGAACAGCACGAGCGAGGAGACGGCGGAGGACTGGTTGGCGAGGTCGAAGGGCGCGAGGCCGAGGACGATGAGGCCGCCGAGCAGGGTGGCGATGACGACGGCGTCGAGCGAGGCGCGTCCCTCCTGTGCCCAGTAGACGTCTTCGAGGCGCACCCAGAGCGCGAACTCGTCGAGCGTGAGCCCGGCGCCAACGCCGAAGAGGGCGGCGAGGATCTCGTTCCCGGGACTGCCGGGTTCCAGGGCGAAGCTGAGGAAGCCGGCGCTGAGGATCAGCACGATGCCCCAGACGAGATGGTGGATGTGCAGCCCGCCCTTGGTTTCGACGCTGCCTGGCCACCAGGTCACGCGGGGGCTGCGGATCAGGCGGGCGCTCGTGCGGATGAAGAGGAAGGACGCGAGGAAAGCCCCCAGCACCACAAAGCCGGCACGCTGACCCGGTTCGTCGAGGAAGTGCTGGGAGATTTCGATGTGCAGACCCATAATCGCGACGGCGGCGATAGGGGAGACGGCTACGCGGGCGCGTGGCGGGGGATCACGCGATCGATCTCGACGGTGGCGCCGGAGTGATCGTCGGGGAAGACGACGATCACGGTGGGCGAGCCGCCGAACCAGGCGCTGAGCTCGCCCTCGCCGACGTACTCGGCGGCGCGTTGAGAGCCGTCGCCCTGGATCACCCACACGGGCTGGCCCTCGTGGAAGGGGCCCTCGTTGACGTCGTTCATGGCCAACCCCAGCATAGGGAACCCGCGGGCGGGGGAAGCGCCCCTGAGACAGCCCAACCCGATGCGTGATCCCGTTCATGGCCTGTAGGAGGCGTGGGCGGCCGACTCGCGTGGTGGTTAACGCCGGGCGTGTGCGCAGAGCAAGCCGAGCTCTGCTGAAGTCCGTTGACCGCTGACAGGCCGGCGGGACGGTGTGGGCCAAACGGAGCGTCGCCGGTTCGACCGTCGTGCCGATGATGGAGCTAGCGAGACTCGAACTCGCGACCTCCTGGGTGCGATCCAGGCGCTCTCCCAACTGAGCTATAGCCCCGTGCGCCCGCACTGACGCTCGGGCAGGGACCTGCAAGTGTAGTGAGGAGGTCGCGAGGCGGCGGCGAAGCATGGCGGCCGCGCGCAGTATGGTTTGCCGGCGCATGGGATTGCTCGACGACGCTATCCGCGAGCACTTGGAGCTCAAGCGCCTGCGAGGCGCCGATCCGGGGCTGGTCTCCCGGGAGGAGAGCGAAGTGTTCGGACCCATTCGGGGCCAGGAGCAGGCCGGCGACGAAGGCGACCCAGCCGCACAGCAACCTCCTGCCCACGAGGACGCCCCGCCGGCGGAAAGCGACCGGGCTCAGCCCGCGGGATTCTCGGGTCAGGAGACCGCCGAGATAGACATGCGGACGGTGCTGGAGGGCAAGCCAGGCACGGATCCCGCCCCAGCGGAACCGATCGCCCCCGCGCCGGTCGCGGCCAGACCTCGTTCGGACAATCCTCTCGGGGAGCGGGCGGCCGGCGAGGACTCGCTCGAATGGGAGATGCCCGGGGAGGACGCCGGGGAGAGGTCCAGTGAGGATGGCCCGGCCGCCGACGAGCAGCAGGATGAGCCCGTCGAGGACGTCTTGGAGGAGACCCCCGACTTCCTGCTCGACACACCCGAGCAGGAGAGGCTCTGGTTCGAGCAGCGCCCCCCGCGGGACTTCGACTTCGACAAATAACCGCTCGCCTCATGCCTGCCCTAAAATCGGAGCCCCAGGGGCCATAGCTCAGCTGGGAGAGCGCCTGCTTTGCAAGCAGGAGGTCACCGGTTCGATCCCGGTTGGCTCCACTTGAGAAATGCCTGCTAATCGGCAGGTTTTGGGACTCGGGGTAACGGCGGGCGACGGTATAGATCAAGCAAAGATCAAGCAGTCGCTTTTTGGAGCAGCGGACACCCGGCTTTCCGGGGGACGCTGCCGCTGGATCGCTCGGGCTAGGTTCGGGCTTTTCCGCTAGTCGCAGGTGCGACGGGGTCAAACCCCCTCGTCCGGCACATCAAAGCCCGCGCGCGAGATCGCCGAGCGCCCCTGAAGTTCGCCGCCTACGCATCGGAGTGAGATGAACCCATTGGTGTCGGCCAGCCTCCTGCGGTGGCTATCTGCAGATCCTCGATAGCCACCATCGCTCGCAAATATCGCCGCATCCGCAGGGATTTCGGCTCGAATGTCGAAAGGTTGGTCACCCGTGTGCGCAGGGGAGGATGATCCGTGCTCTTGACGCCACGCCATCTTTGCTTCAGTATTTCGCTTCTTCTTAAGCAGAACTGAAGCGAACGGACCAGCCTAATGGCACGCGCGGACGGCAAGCTGTTTGATCTCCTGGCAGACCATGTCTGCCGCTTGATCCTCGCCGCCCTGATAAAGGCATCCGGGCCACTAACGCAGCAGCAGCTCATTGCAAAGCTCGGCCTCTCGTCAAGCACCGTAAGCAGACGCCTTGGGGACTTGGAGGACATGGGCCTTGTGGAGCGCGCGAGCCGGCGCGCTCCATATCGCGTCGTCTATGAGACGCAGACGCGAGACCTCATGGCTACTGCGCTTGAAATTGCGGCTTCCGCAGCTGCCCGCGTGTCCCTCGAGGCCGACACCGAGGCCCGTGAACTGCGCGAGACACATAGTCCAGAGACGAAGGCACCAACCGAAGTCGGTGAAGCGGCATGAAAACGCCCCGCCCGGATGCCCCTGCGACTTGGCTCGGAATCGGAATTGGACTGGTAGCCGTTGCTCTACCACTTCGCCCCGTTCACGCCCCAATCGCTCTGGTTTGGTCGATATTTGGGTTGGCAGGCGTCCCGTTTCTCGCCGCCAGCGTTCTCGCCGTACGACCGCTAGTAGCGGGCTCGGGCAAGCGTGAGCGTGCCCGTCGCAGGGCTCTACTTGCAGCAGAATGCCGCCGTCTATACGACGCGCTTGCTGTGCTCGTCGAAGACCTAGATCATGGTCAAGCTCGCGATATGGTTCGCAACTATCGCGCGAACTTTGCGCGTTGGGCGCTTCAAGTCTTCGATAAGGCGTTCGCCGCCGGTGCTATCGAAAACTGCTCACGAGCGCTCATCGAAGCCCCCGCCGCGAACCAGCTCGAAATAGTGCGGGACCTCTTTCGAGATGCGGCACAAGCGCTAGAACGAGACCAGTAGCACCTAGCGCCAGCAAAGCCCTGACTCACTGCCAGCCGCCTTTCCCCGATCGCCTATGCGCGACCTCCGCGAGATATGGGCGACGCAGCTACAGACCTAAGGTGCGCGGGGAGCGACGGTCTTGCCGTCGAAAGTCCACTTCTGGATCTCTCGATTCGTGAATACATGATGCAGACTCCCGTCAACGGTCTTCAGAACAAGCTCAGCCGCAAGGCCAGCTATGCCCTCGCCCATGATGATCTCGTGGGGCTCGGATGTGCGCCACTCTGCCTCCCACTTCCAGGCGACTACCCACAGTGGTGGGAGGTCTGGAGTGCAGAGCCATGTTGGCTGGGAGACCTGGACGGTTCGTCCGACGATGCCTTCTCCGCCAGATGGCACTGACGCGGACTCCTCCTTGAGCTGCCGGTCTAGGATCGGCGCGAACAGTTCGCCGTGGCCGGTGGCGTCGCTCAGTTCGATGGAGTTGGTTTCCGTCAGACCTCGTGCGCCCTCAGCATCGCTGATCTTGCCCGCATCGTCGGGATGGAGCTGCCAGGTCACGTTTGGCGGGCCGGTAAGAGTGGTCATCTGGATCGTGAGGCGCACTCTTCGAACGAGGTTCTCCCAGTCCTCATCCCGTAGGGGACCCCACGAGAACAGTGGATAGACGTCAACAAACGCCTCATCGATGAACTCGGGGTTGAAGCATGGCTCCTCCCGACTGTTGGTGGTCCTCGAAGGCAGCTACCTCAGAAACCCCAACGACCCTACGATTTCGGACGGCTACCGGCAGACCGACGATCCCTGATCACTGAGCCCCGCCGGATCGCCGCTCAAGCTCGTCGCCGGGCTTGCCGAGCCACCGGCTCCATGAGATCATCCAACAGGTTGTGGTTCTGACGTTGTTCCCGACGCTGCGGTGATCGGGACTCGAACCGGCGCGTCCTCAACGGCTATCCACCAGCGCCCGTCGCAAAGCCTCGACCCTAGCCTTACGGTTTAGTCTTGGCCCGCCAGCGTCCATAGTCCTTGATTTCCAGCGAGTTTCGATGGCGAATCTTGACGGTGCTCGAACCGGGCATCGTGGCCGCTGCGGCACAGAGGCGTTACGTCAATCCGCGGATCGCGGAAGGACGCCCGGTTCGCCCGGCGAATCTTTGCTGGATGGGAGAGACACGCGCACCAACACTTTTCTTGCAATGCGAGGACGCCATCCGCAAGGATGTCCTGATAACCCGCGAATCCTCGCGCGATAAGGAGTTCGCGGTTCAGGACTGGGTCCAGGCACGGCTCGACGACGCCGGTCTTAGCTATGAGGAGAGCGGTCGGAACACGTACCCGGATTTCCCGCTAACTGGCGATCCTCCAGAGGGTTTCGAGGTCAAGAGCCTCGCTTACCCTGGACGTGACGCGTCTTATGATGCGAACAGCCAGCCGCCTTGTGGGGTCCACGGCGGGCGCACCGTCTTCTACGTCTTCGTTCGCTATCCGAGGGATGGCGGCAACAGGTATCCGGTGTATGACCTCGTCATCTGTCATGGCGACTTCCTCAATCCCGCCCGCGATTACGAGCACGTCAACGACAACGTGCCCAACTTTGGTGTCTACGGCGACATCATGATTCGGGACCGCAAGATGTACGTAGTTCGTACGCCGTATGCGATTGCAGAGGGGCTGGCTGGACAGCGCACGCTTGTCCTGCCCTCGGGTTGGGCGGTGCCGGATAGCTTCAAGCCGGTAGGTGCCATTGAGCGGCGCGAGGCCGACGAGGTTGCTGTCGGCTACGAGTTCGACCTGAAGGCAAGCCAACTACACGTGATAAGTGAGCAGAATCCTACGGCAGGCAAGGTCCATATCTTCAGGGCCTACCGGCCGGAGGATGGCACAGACGACCCAGTCGTCCTCGCGGCGCTGCCGACGCGACGGCGTAGGCGCACCTAGAGCTATCGACCGCTCGCGCTCCGGCGCCGGGAACGTATGTTCGTCCGGGCCGGTGCGTATCGTTGATCGCCCAATGAGAAGCCGTGCCCCTTACGTCGAGCTTTCGGCGATGGCCCGTGTCGAGGCTCACCGGAAGAACATCTATCGACCACCGTACTACGTCCATAAGTGGTGGGCTAGGCGTATCGGTGGCGTCTTTCGTGGTATCGCTCTCGACCTGCTACTCGCCAACGACGAGGACGTGATGGAAGCCTTCTACCGTTCGCACGACTTTTCTCACATCATCGTGCTCGACCCGTTCATGGGCGGAGGCACGACGGTCGGGGAGACGCTTCGGCTCGGTTGCAAGGTAGTTGGGTGCGACCTGAATCCGGTGGCGTGGTATCTAGTCAGCCAGGCGATGCGACATGTTCATGTGCCCAAGCTCGTCGAGTCGTTCCAGCAGGTCTCTGATAGGGTCGCCGAGCCAATCGGTGACACGTATCGCACGAGCTGCGTCGGTTGCGGCGGGCAAGCCACCACGCAATACACGTCCTGGATCAAGCAGATCCCTTGCGGTAGCTGTGGCGCTCTAGCGGACCTTCACCTCTCGAACATCATCATGGCCGATATGGCGACCAAGGGCGCGGGCTTGGTTGATTGTCCCTCCTGCGGTTATCCATGGTGGGTGGCAGTCGTTAAGGACGAGGTCCAATGTCCGACATGTGCGCACCGGTTTGTTCCTGCGCAGAAGCGTACTAAAAACACGCATTACCGGTGCGATGGATGTGGACATTCTGACCGCATCCTCAAGGTGCTCAACATAGACGGCGCCCCTCCGACGCATCGTATGCGTTCGCTTACTGTCTGGTGTGACGTCTGTGGCAAGAACCATCAGCAGCCGACCGTAGACGACGAAGCAAGATACAACGCGATTGCTGCCGACGTGGATGCGCGATTCCACGATTTGCGCGTGCCGCGCGAGGCGATACCCGCTGGCTTCAACACCAATCAGATGAGAAAGTACGGTTACCGCTATTGGTACCAAATGTTCAACGCCAGGCAGCTTCGTGGCCTGGATATTCTCTTTCGTGCCGTGCGTGAAGTCGAGGACACGCCGTCGAGAGAGCTTCTGACCCTACTTGCATCAGCCAGCCTGGAGTTCAACTCGATGTTCTGCGGCGCTAAGGGGCTCGGAACGGGGGCCATTCGCCATGTTTTCGCGCACCACGCCTTCATCCCCGCGAAGGAGCCGTTGGAGGCGAACCTCTGGGGTGTGCACCGCTCTTCTGGCGGCTACTCCACACTGTTCAAGGAGCGCCTCTTGCGCGGGCGGGCTTGGGCGGAGGCACCCATCGAGAGACGCTTTACCGGCGAGAAGGCAGAAAAGGTAACGATCGCGGGAGAGCGTCTAGCCGGGCGGCCGGCAGAGCGGTTCGAGCAGTTGCAGAGCGGCGACGCTGATATGTTGCTGCTCAACCAGTCCTCCGAGCTTCTGGACCAAGTGCCCGATGCGTCCGTAGATGTAATCATAACCGATCCGCCCTTTGCGGACAGCGTTATGTACTCGGAGTTGTCGGACTATTTCTACGTCTGGCTGCGCCAGGCGCTCGTCGGCGAGTACCGCAACTTTGCCACAGATCTCGTTGATGATGCACGGGAGGCCGTTCACAACCCGGGGCGAGGACGTGATGGCACCTTCTACACGACCGTTCTCGGCAACGTGTTTGCCGAGTCCGCACGCAAGCTCAAGCCCGGTGGCCAAATGGCTTTCACGTTCCACCACGCTGGCGAGAATGCGTGGCGCCACATTGAGGACGCATTGGTGTTCGCTGGCTTTGTTGTCGAGCGATGGTGGCCGGTATTCGCCGAGATGGAGTCGGGCGTGCCTCTGCAGGGCAAGGAAAACAACGGCCACTTGGACATTGTGTTCGTCTGTCGAGACGCCGATGACGTAAGTAGGCCCGCGAGCCAGGACAGCATCGAGCAGATGGGGCGTAACCTGGCAGAGCGGGTGAATCTTGTGGCAGCTGACTATCGAGCGCTAATAGAGGCTGGCAAGGTCCAAGCCGCGACGTGGCGGCGTTCGGTGTCCACGTCTCGGGCTGCATAACCTCAGGCATTGGAGTGGCACCCCGTTTGACGGCCTCTTTGATCTGTCCCTCGCCGGCACGACGACTGATCAGGCGCTGGAGCTTGCCGTGGCGAGACGCAGGATCAAGAGATCCCGACCCGTTTCAAGCTCTGACGCCGCACGAGTGTCTGCCGACGCGGTCAACCGAGTGGTTGACGCATGCACCCGGGTCCTCGCCGATGTACCAGAGAACAATTCGCGTTCTCGCGCAGGCCGCCTGCCGATCAAATTTCGTTATGATGCGGGACTTAAAAGGTGAGAGTGATCGAAGCCGTGGACGGGAGCCTCTTTGCGCTGATTGCCGAGGAGCTCGTCCGGCGTGCGGACCTGCGCGTGGTGGTGACATCCGATCACGCGACCTGCTGGAGCGTGGGCACTCACACCGGCGATCTTGTGCCCTTGATTGTGGCCGACCGTCGGTCGCGTGGGGGCGCACTACGCTTGACCGAGCAGGCGTGCGCCGCGGGAAGCCTCGACATCGCCGGCGCCTGGTCGCTCATGCCGAGACTGTTTGACGTTGATGACGTCTAGACGGTGCCGGACAACACTGTCTCGAGCGCGGCGATGCCCGGCAGCGGCTCGCCCATCAACCATGTGAGCATCGCACCGCCGCCTGTGCAGATGTGGACAGCGTCGGACCCTCCGTCGAGAACGGAGGCGATCGCTGCGACAGTGTCGCCGCCACCAACCACGGCATGGCCGGAAAACGATGTGAGCGTCTTGGCGATGCCGAACGTTCCCTCCTGATAGGCCGGCTTCTCGAAGTAGCCCGCCGGGCCATTCCAAACCACGAGGTTTGAAGCATCAATCGCGTCCGACAGCTCCTCAACGGTGCCGGGCCCGATGTCGAGGGCACGTCCCTCGGCGGGCACGGCGGCGGACGCGAAGTCCACTAGCGTGTCGGCGTCGTTGACGCTGACAACCGAGTCGCGGGGCAGCAGGAGAGGCTTGCCGAGCCCTTCTGCCTCGGCGATCACGTCACGGCACGCCGCCAGATCGTCCCCCAATGAGGCACCGGGTGCATCGATCCCGCGCGTGTCCGCCGTCAGCGTCGCTCCGACACCGACGCCTTGGGCGAGCAGGAAGTAGTAAGCGAGCTTGCCGACAACCGCCACTCTGTCTACCGTTCTCAGCAGATTCTTGACAACGAACAACTTGCCGTCCTTGCCGGAGACCTTCGCCCCGCCGATGATCGCGAGCGTCGGCCGGAACTCGGGGTCGTTCAGCAGGCTGAGCTCCGCTATCTCGCGCTCCAACAGCAGCCCGGCGCACCGCTCGGGGGCCGCCAGCGCGGCCGCCACCATCGACGCGTGAGGTCGGTGGCAGTTGCCGAAAGCATCGTTCACATATAGATCCACACCACGTACGAGGGCCTTCCCGAAATCGCGGTCGTTGCTGTTCTCCTCGGCGTGATATCGAACGTTCTCCAGCAGCAGGACCTCGCCCTCCTTGAGCGCGAGGACGGCTTCGTCGCGCTCGGTGCCGATGCAGTCGTCCACGAACTGGACGTCGGTGTCCAGCACCGTCTTGATCGGCTCGATCAGCTGGCGCAGAGACTTTGCAGGGTCGCGCTCTCCCCACGGTCTGCCCATATGGGAGCAGATCACGATCCGGCAGCCGTTCTCACGCAGTACGTCGAAGGTGGGGCGGGAGGCCTCGATACGGGTGTAGTCGGTCACGTGATGGTCCTTCATCGCGACATTCAGTTCGCACCGCAGCAGAACGCAGGCTGCCGCCAGATCCACATCGCGCAGAGACTTCACCGCGACTACCTAGCTGACGACTTCAAAGCCCTCTGGGCTCAGGTCGACTCGGGACGTGACTCTCGGTGAAGGATCGTCTCGGGGCAAGCCAAGCTCGGCCTGAAGCTCTTGGAACGTCGCCCAACTGCTCCGCGCCAAGCACGCTAAAACCGCGTCGATCGCTGCTCTGTCGGTCATCGTGTTCCGTCCGGCTCGAAGTCATCGAAGCTGGTGTCTCAGCTCAGTGCAAGCCCGCAGAGCGAGCCGTCGGCCATTCTACCGTAATGGCCGTTGTCGCCAGTCTACGATGTCGGCGTCTGAGTGCGCCCTTTCGTGCCCTCATGGTGTCAGGTGTCGAGACCCGCGAGTCACCGGGAGGCGTGGACAAAATTAGACATTTGTATAAGGACCTGGTAAAACGCACTCCATGGGCCGCGAAGCGCAGACCCCGCAACACGTCGAGGCGACCCCGGGGGTGTCCGCGAGTGCTCTCTCGCCCGCGGTGCGCGTTGCGCAACCAGGCGAGTCTGGTTCGCTGGCGGTGGCTCTTGGCGCCGCGTTCTTCGAGGACCCCGTCTTTGGCTGGCTGATAGGCGGGGGCTCGAGCCGGCAGGCGCGGCTCGAGCGATACTTCGCGATCCAGCTCGCCCACGCGCTCGCGGACGGGTGCGTGTGGACCTCAGACGGGCTGCAGGGCGCCGCGCTTTGCATGCCACCCGACCGGTGGCGTCTGCCACCGAAGCTGATGGTCGCGCACGGAGCGGACTTCGCCGGTGTCTTCCGCGGACGCCTCCCGCGCGCCGTTGGGCTGCTGGCGGCCGTCGAGCGCCGCCATCTGCGCGGCGCGCACTGCTACTTCGCGAACATCGGCGTCGCGCCCGACGCGCAGGGCCAGGGGCTGGGGAGCAGGCTGATGCGCCCCACGCTCGATCGCTGCGATGAGGAGGGGCTGCCGGCCTACCTGGAGGCCTCCAGTCAGCGCAACGCTGCGCTGTATGAAAGGCTCGGCTTCCGGTGCACAGAGGTGCTGCGATTCGCGGGCAGCCCACCGCTCAGGCTGATGATGCGCCCGCCCCAGCCCTGGCCGCAAGCGACATGAGCACCGCCAATGAGGCGGGCGGGATCGATCCGGCAGGCGAGCAGACAGCTTTCATAGCCACTCCAGGGCAGCCCGGCCCAGCATTGGCCGGCCTCGCCGTCGGGATTCTCGCCGGCGTGCTGGCGCGGTCGCGGTCAGAGGGCTACGGTGAGCAGGAGAGCAGCGCGCTGCGGGCAACCGCGCACGCCACGGCGCCGTTCCTCATCGCCGCGAGCATGCTCGCCGATCGCGTTGGCCCCCGCGCAGCGGTCCCATTTCGCGGCGGATTCCTGGGGGCTCACCTCGTGCACATACGCCAGATTGCGTGGCTCTTGCGCGATCACGGCACGGATGAGTCCATGATCCGAGCCGAGCTGGCCGGCGGAGTCCCGCTCTACGGCCTGGTCGCGCTGCAGGCGGCGCTCTCGAGTGGAGCTGTGCAGCGCAGGATTGGGTCCGTGCGAGCGGAGCGCTTGACGAGGCGCATCGACACGCAGCTGCTGCGCGTCTATTGCCTGGCGATCGCCTCTGGCCTGTTGCGCTATCGCCGCCCGTTGCCGATCTACGCGAGTCTGGCGACGCTCCTGGTGGGCGGATTGACCTCCCGAAAACGCTTGCGCTGACCGGCGGATGCCCAAGCCGGTACGCGAAACCCACCGCGACGCCCTGCTGAGCGCTGCCAGGACGCTCATGCGCCAATCCGGCCGCGGCGACATAACCGCACGCGATCTGGTCGCGGCGTCCAACACCAATCTCGGATCCATCAGCTACCACTTCGGCTCCAAGGACGCGCTCTTGGACGAGGCTGCCAAGCTCGTCTTCGAGGAGTGGGCCCAAACCGTCGCCCGCACGATCAGCACCGACCCAGACGCGCCACCGGGTAGACGCCTCGCACGCGCCCTCGAGCTGATCCTGGACGACTTCGATGCGATGCGGCCCTATTTTCTCGGCTTCATCCAGATCGTCGCGGGCAGCGAACGCTCTCCAGAAACCCGCGAGCAGCTGATCGCGCACTACCGCAAGCAGCGTGACACCGTGACCACGATGATCACCGAATCGCTTGGTGAGAACATCGCCTCAGAGGACATCCGACACATCGCGTCGCTGCTCATGGGCATCAGCGATGGCCTGATGCTGCAATCCCTGATAGACCCCGACGGCGCCCCGACTAGCCACCAGCTCATACTCGCGTTGAGCAGAGCGCTCAAAGCAGCTCCCGCCTAAGGTCCGCCGACCTGGTGGGCTCGTGCTGGACAGCTTCGTCGAGCGACATCCGCCACCCGCAAGCCATGCCGCACGACTTGAGGTCGGCTGGCTCCACGTAACCGTAGTCAATGCGAACCCCCGGGGTGCGGAAGGTCGGCTCGATCCGATCGTGTCGATTCGCGCTCGATCTGTCGCATCATCGCGGGGTAGATGATCAGGTGGCGGAAGGGTCTGATCGCGGCCATATACACGCTCCCGAGGAGCCCATTTGGCTTGACCAAGACGGCCATCTGGCCGTGGTAGCCGCCGGTTCCGTCGGCAATCCAGCTGAGATGCACGACCCCATGCATGGTGCGGTTGGCGATCTCCGCGGCGAACTCGTTCTCGATCAGGTACAGCGAGGTGAATGGGAGCGCGTCGAAGGCGGGGCCCGGTGCGTCCAGCAGGTCTCCCGGCAGGCGTTTGCGCAGCGTCGGAACCCTTTCTCCAAGCCCGGTCTCCGCCTCATCCCAGCCGAGTAGACCTCCGACCTTCCAGCGGATGCTCCACAGCGCGCGAGCCGGCCGGCTGCCCTGGGAGGGATTGCCGGTGACGAAGCCCCGCACCAGCACAGGGAAGTCGCTGCCCTCGCCACGCGCGGGCAGCGCCCACACGTCCTCGAGTCGAAAGTCGGGGGTGATCCCATGGATGCGCCAAGGACGGGAGGTGTGCGCGCTGTTCGGGAGTCTCGCTTGTCCCTTCATACATGTGATGCTGGGTCTTGAGTTACCGCGCTCGTATCGCGCTGCGTGCCAGGGCGAGCGCGACCTGACGGTGAATGAGTGACACCGGCGACCTGATGAGCGCGGCGAGAGGAGGGATCGGAATGCTGGGGTGAGGCCGTGGACATCGTCTGCTCGCCAAGATGGTATCATACATACGTGCATGCACGTATTCAACTAGGATCCGCTCCGCAAGATCGATGAGCTCCGCGCGAGCGTCGACACTGTCAGCGCACGAGCGTCTGACTCAGGCTGAGCGCCGCGCCCGCTCGCGCAGCGCGTTGCTCGAATCCGCCGCGCGCGGCCTCTCGCGCTACGGCTACGGCAACCTGGTGCTCGAGGAGGTGGCGCGCGAGGCCGGTTATACGCGGGGCGCTCTCTACCACCAGTTCAAGGACAAGGAGGACCTGGCGCTGGCCGTGATCGAGTGGGTCAACGAGAACTGGATGCGCGAGGTCGGCAAACCCGCCGCGCAGCAGGCCGACCCGGTCGCCGAGCTGCTTGCGATGGCGCGTGGCCACGCCGTCTTCTGCGGGCGCGACATCGCCCGCGTCGTGATGGCGCTGCGGTTGGAGTTCGCCGGTCAGCATCACCCGGTGGGGCGCGAGACCGAGCGGATCTGGGAGACCGGCGTCAAGCGCTGTGTCAGGCTCATCAACGCCGGACGCAAAGCCGGCTCGATTCCACCGGGACCGCCGGCCCGGGCGGTGGCGCTGGGGTTGCTGGGTGCGCTCGAGGGAGCCGTGATCGCACTCGCCGGACATACACCTCACGACCAGCTCCTGGCCGCACGCGCCGTTGCAGGGGTGCTGGGGATCGCCAGCCATCGAGCAGAGGAGACGCCACACCCACCGGCTATCCCTCCTCCTACTAAGTGACCCTCCTCCTAAGTGACATCGTCCGGCGGAAAGCAGTGCAAAGCGATTCACATTGAGTCCGGCCGGCTCCACTGAGCTTGCCGGCACACAAACCGCAGGAAACGCCACGCGATAGATGGGTAGGGGTATCGGTGCTCACTCACCCTGCCCACAGCGCCTCCCTCTGGACACCTCGACGGAGGCCTTCGGCCTATCGACACGGCGCCGCCGTCGGCTAGGGTTGTGTCGTGTCCTCCCGCCCTTCAGCGGCTGCGAGCGTCGAGCGTCACCTGCATAGCAGCGTGCTGAGCGAGCCTGCGCTGCGCATTTGCCGTGCCCTGCTGGCGCTGGCGGCGCTCACGGCGATCGGCTACGACGTGGCGGCGGGGCCTGGGGTCAGTGACGCCGATTACTTCAGCTATTTCACTGTCCTGAGCAACCTGTTTGCGGCGGCGATGCTCCTGCACGGAGCGCTCCGACCTGCGGGCGAGCGCTCTGGGACAGTTGAGCTGCTCCGAGGCGCTGCGGTCGTCTATATCCTGACGACCGGGATCGTGTACCTGTTGCTGCTCTCCGGGCACGCTCCGGCATACCCGTGGGTGAACGCGATCCTGCACTACCTCATGCCTGTGGCGGTGACGCTCGACTGGCTGCTCGACCCGCCGCGCGTGCGCCTCGATCTCGCGCGGACCGTCGTGCTGTGGATCGCTTTCCCGTTGCTGTACATCCTCTACACGCTGACGCGTGGCGCGATCGTGGGCTGGTACCCGTACTCCTTCGTAAACCCGCACCGCGGCGGCGGCTATCTGCTCGTGACCGGCGACTGCCTCGCGATCGGGATCGGCATCGTCGCGCTGATCGCTGCGACCACGTGGGCGGGCAACCGTCGCCACGACGCGGGAGGAGGGTAGACATGGTCAAACGTCGTGGAGCGATGAGGCGGTGCACATGAGACAGCGGGTAACGGTCATCACCCTCGGTACCCGCGACCTCGCGCGAGCACGGCGTTTCTACGAAGCGCTCGGGTGGCAGACCGGAGCCGGGCCGGAGGACGACGTGGTGTTCTTCCAGGTCGCAGATATGGTGATTTCACTGTGGGACCGCGGGAGGCTCGCGGAGGACAGCTGCGTACAGGACGGCGGCGGCTGGGGCGGGGTGACGCTGGCCCTCAACGTGGGATCGCCACAGGAGGTGGACGAGATCACCGAGCAGGCTCGAGCGTCGGGCGCAAAGATCGGCCGCGAGCCCGCCGAGACGTTCTGGGGAGGATACGGCTCGGTGTTCATCGACCCGGAGGGGCATCCCTGGGAGATAGCCCACAACCCGCACTGGTCGCTCACGGCCGAGGGCGGAGTACGGTTGCCCTAGCTGTCCTGGATCCCGGGCCGGGCCGGCGGCGAGGGCCTCACTTCTCCCAGGACTCTCGATGAGCCACACGGCGAAGGATGTCGCCGTCCGGCCCTACTGCGCGATCCTCCCCCGAGCCGGCGCCAGAGGCTGCTCGCGTACGAGGGCCAGCACCAGCGCCTGGACGAGCAGGGCCGTGGCGGTGGCGAGGACGAACGCGACGCCGATGTCCATGCGGCGCAGCGCCAGGGAGAGAGCGAGGCAGAACAGCGCGAACGCGCCGAATCCGCTGAGCAGGCCGCGCAGCAACCGGCGCAGTTCGTCGGTGCCTCGCTGGGCATGTGTGAAGATGGCGAGAACGGTGGCGATGATCGGGAACGGCGCCAGTAGTCCGCTCAGCTGCGGCCCCAGCCAGCCGGCGATCGCAGTGAGACTCACCACCAGCGCGGCCGCACATGCGGCCCTCAGCGGGAGGTCCCAAGTCGGGGCAGATGCGTGGATGGGCAACCCGGCGGCTGGACGGGGCAGCACGGCCAAGCCCAGCGCGAGCGCCAGGACGACGACGCCCAGGGCCGCACCCAGCGGCAGCGAGAGCAAGCTGAAGATGGCGGTGCTGGTCGCAAACGCCAGCCAGCCCACGAGCATGCTCGCCAGCCACGACAGGTGACCGGCGAGACGCGCATACACCACCACGAAGGCGATCAGCGACACAAGGCCGAGCAGCGTACCGGCGGCGGCGTCCGCGGCAAACGCGCGGCCGTGGGCGAGCGCGTACGCGAACAGGATCGGGCCGGCCACCACCGGCAAACCGCCGAGCAGGCCGCCCACGTGCACGCCGAAGCGGCGTGCCCCCAGGGAGGCGCCCACCACGAAGGTGGGGGCCAGCAGCAACTTGACGGCGAGCAGCGTCACCTGCGCATGATCGCTCACCGGGCGTCCGGCTCGTCGTGCGCCGTGACTACGGGTCGCTGCGCTCGCGCCGCCGCGAGGCCGCGATCACGAGCGTGCTTCGCGTAGCGCAGCGACCCGCCCGACATGCTCGAGGAAGTGCGTAACCACGCCGGCCGGGTCCTCGATCTGCGGCCAATGGCCGATCGCCGGGTCCAGCATGATCACGTCCGGATCGGGGACGACCTCCAGGTAGCGTTCGGCCATGTGCCGGCCGGAGTTGGGATCGCACGGTCCGTCGATCAACCTCATCGGCACGCGGGTCTGGCGCATCGCCCGCACCCAGCGATTGCGGTGGTGCTCGCGGTCGATCACAAACCGTCCGACCAGGTGGCTGACGCGCTTGCCGTCGTTGTACTCCAGGATCTCGTGAAACTTCTCCATCAGCTCCGGCGAGGGCTTGGTGTTCGGACCGAACATTTCGTCGATCGTGCGCGTGGTCAATGTCCGTAGCAGCGAGGTGTGGCGAAACCTGGCCGCCAGCCCCCCGGCGGGCGTCTTTGACATCAGGACCTGCGCGAGCCGAGGGGTGTAGGCCTCGTAGAACATCCCCCCGTTGAGCCAGGTGATGGACGCGATCCGCAGCGTTCGAGCGGGCTCCTCGACGGTCTCGTGCCGGGCCAGCATCTCCTGAGCCACCGAGTCGCCGATGTCGTGGCTCAGCACATGACACTCCTCGACTCCCAGGTGCGCCAGCAGGGCTTCGTGCATGTCGGCGTGATCGTGAACCGAATACTCGTACGCGACCGGCTTCTCCGAGAATCCCATGCCGAGCATGTCCGGCGCGATCACCGTGAACCGGCTCGTCAACTCCGGCCAGATCTCAGACCAGTCGTAGGAGTTGAAGGGATATCCGTGCACGAGCAGGAGGTTGGGTCCAACCCCCTCTCTAATGAAGAACACCCTGAACCCGAGGTGGTCGAAGTGCTCCCCCCTTTCCCTCCATCGCTCCAGGTCGGCGTGCACGACTCTGATCTCCCCTCGAGGACGTCCGGTCCCATCGTATCCGCCTCACACGGGGCTCTGGCGTAAGCCGGCCATACCGTATGCCGATCCGCCGCACGCTGGTCGGATCGATCGTGTGCGGGCCCGATCGGCGCAGGGCAAGGAGCGCAACCGCAGGGCGCCGTACGCAAGCGCGAGCCGAGCCAAGCCAAGCCGAGCCGAGCCGAGCGTCTTGTTAGGGTGCCCTAACTCCCTGTGATACCTTGCCGTCTCCAATCCCGATCGGGCAGATCGGATATTGAACCAAGATCCGCCTCCCAAGGCGAGCCCATACAGGAGACCGATATATGCGCAGCAACATCAAGCTCTCGATCGCCGGCGCGGCGGCGCTCGCCGCGGCTCTCATGCTCGCCGCGTGCGGCGGCTCCGGCGGGTCCTCGACCGTGGCCGCGCGCGCCTCGAACGGCGCGTCGTCCACCGCGGGCTCGCTCGCGGGCCAGTCGATCACGCTGTACAACGGCCAGCACGAACAGACCACCGCGAAGCTCGTCAGCGCGTTCGAGAGGCGCACCGGGGTGAAGGTGAGCGTGCGCTCCGCCGCCGAGGCCGAACTCGGCAATCAAATCATCCAGGAGGGTTCCAGCTCGCCCGCGGACGTGTTCTACACCGAGAACACCCCCGTGCTGGAACACCTGCGCGAGCAGAACCTGCTCGCCCGCATGCTCCCCACGACGCTCGCGGCGATTCCAGCTCGGTTCAGCTCCTCGCAGGGAGACTGGGTGGGCGTCTCCGGACGCATGTCGGTGCTCGTGTACAACACCGGCCAGATATCGCCCGCCAGCCTGCCGGGCTCGATCCTGGAACTCGCCCAGCCGCGGTGGAAGGGCAAGCTGGGGGTGGCCCCCTCGGAGACCGACTTCCAGCCGCTGATCACGGCGATCGCCAAGCTGGACGGCGCAGCGGCGGCCGAAAAATGGCTCGAGGGCATCAAGGCCAACAGCAAGATCTACCCCGACAACGAGACGGTCGTGGCGCAGGTCAACAACGGTGAGAGCGCGATCGGGCTGATCAACCACTACTACTGGTATCGCCTGCGCGCCGAGGTCGGACAGGGGGGGCTGCATTCGGCGCTTCGCTACTACGCCCCGCACAATCCCGGCGCCCTGCTGAACGTCTCCGGAGCGGCGGTGCTGAAATCCAGCTCACACCAGGCCGCGGCGCAGGCGTTCGTGGCGTTCCTCGTGAGCAGGGAAGGACAGGAAGTGATCGCTCACAGCGACAGCTTCGAGTACCCGCTGCGCCCGGGCGTGCGAGCGACGAGCGGACTGCGCCCCTTCGACCAACTGCAGCCCGTGCCGATTACGCTCTCGGAACTGGGCGACAGCAGCGCCCCGCTGGCGCTCGAGCAAAAGCTCGGGCTACTGTGATAGCCCATCTATCACCGACATCTCCGGTCGCGATCTCGACTTAGATCCAGCGGATCGTCGATGCATAACCGATGAGCTCGCTTGCGCCCCCACAGACCCGTCTCGCAGGTAGGTGGGCGCGAGCCTCCTCCCACCGGCGACGGCCACCGCTGGTGACGATCCTCGGCGCGGCGGTAGCCGCCGCGCTCGTGCTGTTGCCGCTGGTGTTCCTCGTGATCGAAGCGCAGCAGTCTGGATGGAGTGCGACGTCGCGCCTGCTGCTGCGCCACAACACGGCCATCCTGTTGTGGAACACGCTGCGTCTGGTGGTCGCGAGCGCGGCGCTGTGCGCTGTGATCGGGGTGGCGGCGGCGTGGTGCGTGGAGCGCACGACGATCCCGGCGCGGCGCATCTGGGCGGTGCTGCTGGTGCTGCCGCTGGGCATCCCGGACTTCGTGATCGGCTTCGGTTGGGTTTCCCTCGATCACAGCCTGCAGGGATACAGGGCGGCGGTGATGATCATGACGCTCTCGCTGTACCCACTGGTGTACCTGCCCGCGGTAGCCGGTCTGGCCGGCGTGGACCCCGCGCTCGAGGAGGTCGCTCGCAGTCTCGGGCTGGGGCCGTGGAGGGTCTTCTGGAAGGTGACGCTGCGGCAGATGCTGCCGGCGGTGCTCGGCGGCTGCCTGCTGGTGACGCTCGGGCTGCTGGCCGAGTACGGGGCGTTTGAGATCGTCCAGTACCAGACGTTCACGGTGGCGATATTCACCGAGTTCAAGCTCGGCTTCGACACCGCGGCCGCCTGCGCGCTGTCGCTGGTGCTGGTGGCGCTCGGGGTGGCGGCGCTCGCGGGCGAGCTGCCGCTGGTTCGTCGCGGACGCTGGACGCGCAGCGGCCAGGGGGCGCGCCGTGCGACCGTGCGGGTGAGGCTGGGGCGTCGCTGGACGATTCTCGCCTCAGGCGGCCTGCTCGCGCTGTGCGGGCTCGCGCTCGGAGTGCCGCTCGGCTCGCTCGTCTATTGGCTCATCCATGGTGGTTCGACGACGCTGCCGTCGGCTTCGATCCTCACCGATGCGGCCCACACGGCCGAGTTCAGCGCCGGCGCCGCGGCGTTGGCCACGGCCCTGGCGATCCCGGTGACGGCCGCGGCGATGCGCCACCGCAACAGGCTCACGATCTTGATTGAGCGCCTTGCGCTCCTGCCCCAGGCACTGCCCGGGCTGGTCGTGGCGCTGGGGCTCGTGTCGTTCACGGTGCGCTATGCGCTGCCACTGTACGAGAGCGCGCTGGAGCTGGTCGTGGCCTATGCGATCCTGTTCCTGCCGCTGGCGGTGGTGGGGGTGCGGGCGGCGCTGGCCCATGCTCCGCCGCGCCTGGAGGAGGTGGGACGCTCGCTCGGAAAGCGTCCCACGACGGTGTGGCTGCGGGTGATCCTGCCGCTGATGGCTCCCGGGCTGGGGGTCGCGTTCTCGCTCGTGTTCATCTCCTCCTGCACCGAGCTCACGGCCACGCTACTGCTGCGCCCGACCGGCGTCGACACGCTGGCCACGCAGTTCTGGGCCTACACGAGCGACTTCTCCTATGGCGCGGCCGCCCCATACGCTGGGCTGATGGTGCTGATCTCGGCGATTCCGGCGTACGTGCTCAGCCGGCGCATGGCGACGCTCGCCCGCAGGGGCCGGACATGAGCTCGATCGGCATCCCGACGACATCCGAAAGCTCGACCGGCGTCTCGACGGCGCACGAGGGCTCGGCCGGCGACCTGTGGGTGCTCGACCTGTGGAAGGGCTATGCCTCGGGGGCGCCGCCGGTGCTGCAGGGCGTGAACCTGAGCGTCCCCGCCGGATCGCTGGTCGCCGTGCTGGGCCTGTCGGGCTGTGGCAAGACGACCCTGCTGCGAGCGATCGCGGGCTTTGAGCGTGTACAGCGCGGTCGCATCGCGTTCGGGACGCGCACGCTCGACGACGGGCATCGCATCTACGTGCCGCCGGAGCGTCGCGGCGTCGGCTACGTGCCCCAGGAAGGCGCGCTGTTTCCCAACCTCACCGTGCGCGCCAACATCGCGTTCGGCCTCTCGCGGGCACAGCGGCGCTCGGATGTCGTGCGGGAGCTGCTGGAGCTCGTCGGGCTGGAGCGCCTGGCGCGACGCTACCCGCACCAGCTCTCCGGCGGCGAGCAGCAACGCGTCGCGCTCGCCCGTGCGCTCGCCCGCGGCCCCGACGTGCTGCTCCTGGACGAGCCCTTCTCTTCCCTGGACGCCTCCCTGCGCGGCACCGTGCGCGAGGAAGTGAGCGCGCTGCTGCGCGCCCGTGGCGCGACCACGGTGCTCGTCACGCACGACCAGGAGGAGGCGCTGTCGCTGGCGGACTCGGTCGCGGTGCTGCGCGACGGGACGATCGTCCAGCAGGGAACCCCGGAGGAGCTCTACAGCACGCCGGTGGACGCGCGCCTGGCCGGCTTTCTCGGCGCGGCCAACCTCATCGAGGCGCGATTCGCGGACGGTTGGGCGGAAACCGTGCTCGGTCGACTCCAGCTGCGCCCCGACCCCACCAGAGCGCCTGCCCTCGAGCGCGGAGTTGTGATCGTGCGCCCCGAGCAGCTGCGGGTGAGCTCGGGCAGCGAGTCCGGCGACGGCCTGCCCGGCACCGTCGAGCAGTGCCTCTACTACGGTCACGACGCCCTGCTGCACATACGACCGGCGGGGCCGGGGGACGCGGCGCCGCTGATCGCCAGGGTCCGCGGCGAGCAGGCGCTGGCCAGCGGGACCGCCGTGCTGGTCAGCGCTCGCGGGCACGTGAGCGCGGTCGCGCCGGCGACCGGATGAAGCTCTGAAGACCGTCGTTTGCGCGATGCCGCGCGTCGCGACGTCGCTACGCCAACCCGAGCGCCGTCGCGACGGCCGCATCGGCGAGGCTGTCAGCAAGCAGATCGCTGCCCGGCAGCTCCCCGCCGGCGAAGTAGGGCACACCGATCACATACATCCCCGCCCCGGCCGCGGCCGTGACCCCGGCGATCGAATCCTCCAGCGCCGCGCACTCGCGCGGCTCGGCGCCCAGGCGCCGGCAGGCCTCCAGGTAGATGTCCGGCGCGGGCTTGGGGTGAGCGACGTCCTCGACCGACACGACCGTCTCGAAGCGGCCGTCCAGCAGTCCCGCGCCGCCGAGCGTGCGCTGCACGAACTCGCGTTGCGAATTGGACGCCACCGCGACCGGCACGCCCGCACCCGCCAATCGCTCCAGCAGCTCCAGCGCTCCCGGGCGTGGCTGCACGCCGGCGAGCGCCTCCTCCATCACGAGCTCGTGCAACTCGTCCATCAACGCCTCGCCCTCGCCGTCGCGCGCGAGCATCGCTTCGAGCTTCATCGCCGCCGCCGCCCGCGCGGAGCCGATCAGCGAGCGCTTGTGCTCGAGCGTGAACACGCGGCCGCGGCGCTCGAACAGCGTCACCTCGGCGCGCGTCCACGCCTCCTCGGTGTCGAGCAGCAGACCGTCATTGTCGAACACCACCCCCGCGCGCCTGGCCATCGTCGCACCATCCTATGATCGCCCGGTGCCCACAGGCTCGACCGACGGATCGCTGATCCCACGCTACGGCCGCGCCCGGCGCGACCCGGCGCTGGCGGTGCTCGAGGGATTGCACCCGCTCAAGCACGCCCTGCGCTTCGGCGCGAGCGTCCTGGAGGTCCTTTGCGCGGACCTGACCGATCTCGAGCGGCTGGCCACGCAGCTCGCGCCCGACGTGTCCGCTCAGATGCTCGCCCTCGCGCGCGAGGTCCCGGCCGACGTGTTCGCCCAGCTCGCGCCGTTAGCACCCTCGACCGGGGTGATCTCACTGGCAGAGCGTCCCGCGATCGACACGGCCGCGACACTCGCCGACACACGTCCGGCGCCAATCGTGCTGCTGGAGGACCCGCGCGACCTCGGCAACATGGGCGCCTGCGTGCGCGTGTCCGCCGCCGCCGACGCCGCCGCGGTGCTCAGCACCGGAGGCCATGACCCCTGGCATCCCGACGCCCTGCGCGGCGGCGCCGGCCTGCACTACGCGCTGCCCGTCGCGCGCCTGCCCGACGGACTCCCACCCAAACCCGACCGTCCCCTGCTGGCGCTCGACCCGGCGGGCGATCCGCTTGACCCCGCGACGCTGCCCGCGCGCGCGATCCTCGCGTTTGGGACCGAGCGCCATGGGCTGAGCGCCGACCTGCTCGCGCGCGCCGACGCCCGCATCGCGATCCCGATGCGGGCGGGCGTATCCAGCCTCAACCTCGCGACGTCCGTCGCCGCCGTCCTGTTCGCCTGGCGACTGCACCCGCGGGCCGGCACACCGAAGTAATCCACAATGGCCGCCGGCAGCGGTGGGCTCTCGCCGCGTCGAGCGCTACGCCTCGACGGCCACCTGCGCTTGCACGCCGTCCAGCAGCTCCCAGTTGCCCGCGAGCGCGGCTCGCGCGCGCGCGAGCATCCGATCGGCCACCGCCTCACGGTCGGGGCGCCCATCGAGCAGCTGCTCGATCAGCTCGCCCGCCTGACGCGCGTGCTCGACATCGAGCCGCCGGTGCAGGGTGAAGTACTCGACCGCAGGTCCTTCGGCGACGTAGCCGTAATGCTCGGTAAGGCCCTCGAGCTTGGTCCTTGCGATCTCCGGCTGGCCGGCCTCGATCGCGTACAGCACCGCCAGATGCTCCAACGCGTCCGATCCGGCCGTCCACGCCTCCACGCACGCACGCGTCTGGGTCGTGGGCTCCACCGGCCCATCCTCGGCGTTCTCATCCCGCGCGCGGGCGGCGCGAGCGAACTCGTCCCACAGCGTCACGTGCGCGGTCTCCTCCGCGGCGTGGCGCTCCAACCCCGCGCGGTGCTCGGGTCCGGCCTTCGCGGCCACCTGCTGGGACGCGCGCGCCAGCGCGAGCACGGCGTGGCGGTACTCGCCGACGTACACGCTCAGCTCCCGCACGCTCAGCTCACCGGCGCTCCAGCGCTCGTAGAACGGGTGCTCGAGCACGTTCGTCGCGCTCCTCGCCTCGTCGAGCCTCCTCAACACGTCCATATCGCTGATCCTCTCCTCGGCCAGTTGCCGATGTTTAGCCTTCGCCAAATGGGGGTATGTGGGGTCCTACGTCGAAGTATTGCGGACATAGCGGATTCCATTCGAGCACGCCCCTGGACGTACGTCCACCGCTTGTGCGAGTGTTCCCAAAGGAGAGCGACGACGGAGGTCTGGCACGGTGATTTCGTCCACATCCATTCTGGTCGCAGCGCTCGGCGTGGTGGGGCTGAGCGCACTGTTCGCTCTCGCCCTGAGCAGAGCCGCTTCGCAGGGGGACGCCGAGCTTGAGTATGGCGATGTGCGCACACGCGGCCTACGCACCCGCGATCTGCGCGAGCTCTCGGGGATCGAGGCTCCGCGCGGGAGCTATGCGGGGTTAGCCCTCGCCCAGTCGACGATCGCGCCCGAGCCGTCGAGCACGGTGCCGTCGTCGAGCAGGAGCGTCGGCACCCAGCGATCGCCCGTCAGCTCGCTCACCTCCCGCCGTCCGCGCGTGCGATTGAACACGCCCGGCAGCGGCGCCAGGCCGTAGGACTTCACGATCTCGGGCTCATACCCGGCCTGCTTGAGCGCAAGATGGGCATTTCGGCACGGATGCCCGCCCGGTCGGGGAGTCGCGAACGTCCCCCAGCAGACGTACAGCTTCATCGAGCTACCTGACCGCTCGCTTCCCCGGCTCCGACCGCGCCGGCTGCGGGCTCAGATGCCTTGGCGGGCGTCCCGGAGGTCACCACGGCCATCGATGCGGCCGCGATCACGAGCACGACCGTGATCGCGATCACCACGCGCTCGCCGGTGGCGCTGCCGGGAAAGTCGGGTTTGCGCATGCCCAGCGCCAGCGACAGGATCGCCGCCCACAGGACCAGCGCGCCCCCGGCGATGTAGAACGGGACCTTGCTCTTCTCCGCGCCGATGATCGGCGCCAGTTGGATCGCCACCGCGTGCATGGCGCGAGCCTAACGCATGCGGCCCCCCACATGGGGTTCGACGAGTCGGGTCGGACACACCCGCGCGGGCCGGTCGTACGGGCCGCGGGTCAGGAGCGCGCCCCGACGTAGCGTGGACCGAGGCACAGGCGTAGGATCGCAACCATGCCCGAGTTCACACGCACGCCCGAGGAGGCCTTCGCGAACCTCCCCGACTACCCGTTCGAGCCCCGCTACCGCGATGTCGAGGGCCTGCGCCTGGCGCACGTGGACGAGGGCGAGGGCGCGCCCGTCCTGTTCATGCACGGTGAGCCGACCTGGTCGTTTCTGTGGCGCCACCTGATCCCGCCCGTGCGCGACGCGGGCTATCGTGCGATCGCACCGGACATGGTCGGCTTCGGTCGCTCGGACAAGCCGCTGGACATGGAGTGGTACTCGTACGACCGTCACGTCGACTACGCCGCGACGCTGCTGGATGACCTCGACTTGAGCGACGCCACGATCGTCGTGCACGACTGGGGCGGACCGATCGGCCTGCGCCTGGCCGTCGAGCATCCCGAGCGCATCGCACGCATCGTGATCCTCGACACGGGCCTGTTCACCGGGCATCAGCGCATGACCGACGCATGGCTGGCGTTCCGCGACTTCACCGCCCGCACCGAGGACCTGCCGATCGGGATGCTGGTGCGCGGCGGTTGCCATTCCGATCCCGGCGACGAGGTGATCGCCGCGTACGAGGCTCCCTATCCCGATCCACCCTCCAAGGCCGCCGCGCGCGCGTTCCCGGGGCTCGTCCCCCAGGCGCCCGACGCGCCCGGCGCCGCCGCCGGAGAGCGCGTGGTGCGCGCGCTGCGCGAGGATCGCCGCCCCACCCTGATCCTGTGGGGCGACTCCGATCCCGTGCTGCCACCGTCCGTCGGCGAGCGCTTCGCCTCCTCCATCGGGCGCCCCCCGCCACAGCTGATCGAGGGCGGCGGGCATTTCCTGCAGGAGGATCGCGGCCCCGAGCTCGGCGCGCTCATCGCCGAATGGCTGCTCTCGAAACCCACGGCGAGCTAGACGCGCCAGCCCGCCCGTGTGAGGCTCGTCCCCGTTCCCAGGGGCCACCCAAACCTCGATCCGTTCAGCAGGACCAGTGTCGAAAGCGCCCGGCACAGCGCGCGCGTACGGCGCGGTCGCCGCGACCGGGACCGGCCCCGCCCGCGTGGGGCTCGTCCCTCCAAACACCCGAGCCGGCCTACTGCGAGCCCGTTGTCTCCTCGATGCGCGCGGGCTCAGAGCCCGATTGCAGACCGGGCTCTGACGCGGCCGCGCGCAGCTCGTACGCGCGACGCGCCTGCGGGTCGGCGTCGGCGAGCACCCGGTCGGCGCGCAGCGCGCGGGCCATCCCCTCGGCCAGCCTGCGCGGGAGCAACGTCCCCAGGGCGTTCGTGCGCTTGGCCGAGCGCGGCACCCACACGTCGACCGTCCCGTGACGCAGCGCATCGACGATCGCGTCGGCCACGTCGGCGGGCTGCAGGCTCTTCAGGCCCCGCGCCTGTCCCAGCCCGCCGCCGAGCTCGGTGTTGACGACGAACGGCATCACATAGCTGAGCAGCACCTCATCGGCGAGCCCCATCATCCGCAGCTCGCCCCGCACCGCCTCGGTCAGCCCGACGACGGCGTGCTTGGTCGCCGAGTAGGTGGCGCCACCAGGCGCGCCGAACTTGCCGGCCTGAGAGGAGATGTTGACGATGTGCCCGTGCCCGCGCGCGACCATCCGCTCCAGGCCGAGCTTCATCCCGAGGATCACGCCGTGCAGGTTGATGTCGATCATCCGCCGCGCCGTCGCATCGTCCTCGTCCAGGAACCTGCCAACCTGCATGATGCCGGCGTTGTTGATCAACACGTCCACCGGGCCCAGCTGCGCTTCGGTGTCGTCCAGGAACCGCGCGAAGGACTCGCGCTCGGTCACGTCGAGGCTCAGGGCCACAGCGGTCGGTCCCAGCTCTGAGGCCGTCTTGCGGGCGGTCTCCAAGTCGAGGTCGCCGATCGCCACGCGCACGCCGACGCGCGTCAGCGCCTGCGCGGTCGCGCGCCCGATCCCTCGCGCCGCGCCCGTGATCGCGACCGTCTGCCCGGCCAGGATGCGCGCCTGTTTGGCCATCGATCCAAACCTAGCGCACCTTCGCTCCTCGTGATGGGTTTCAGTAAGTGGTCACCCGCCAGACGGCTTCCCTGCCTTGTCGTCTGGAGGGAGCAGTACAGACCAGAGGAGAGGGTAAGAGGGCACAAGATCCGGGCGAACCACGGCGTCGCCCGGATCTGTGTCGCCCCGACCGGCCTATCTCACGTCGCGCGTCACCGGATCCGACATGCCCGGCATCGTGCGCATCCGCTGCCCGAGCGTGCATGGGTGGAGTAGTAGGCTGGAAACCGGTGCCCACGTTCGAGCTCGACGACCAGCACATCGCCTACACCGAGTTCGGGGGCGGACCCTCCGCGGTCGTCTCGCGCACGGGAACGCGTACGCCGACAGCCAAGAGCGCGCCCGCCGCCGGGCGACCGCTGATTCTCGTGCACGGGCTGCTGCTCTCCCAGGAGATGCACCGCCCGCTGGCGAAAGCGCTCGCGGCGCGCGGCAACCGTGTGATCACCGTCGATCTGCTCGGTCACGGCTCCTCCGACCGCCCGCGGGACATGTGGCGCTATTCGATGGAAGCGTTCGCGCGGCAGCTGCTCGCGCTGATGGATCACCTCGAGCTGGAGGAGGCCGCGGTGATGGGCACCTCGCTCGGCGCGAACACGGCACTCGAGGTCGCCTCGATCGCGCCCGAGCGCCTGCGCGGGATGGTGATCGAGATGCCCGTCCTCGACAACGCGCTGCCGGCCTCGGCGGTCACGTTCACGCCGATCCTGCTCGCGCTCACGTTCGGCGAGCCCGCGATGAAGCTGCTGGCACGCGGCGCGCGGGCGATCCCGCGCCGGCTGCTGCCGCTGTATGGGAACGTTCTGCTCGACACCATCCGCCAGGAACCCGGCCCCGGGGGCGCGCTGCTGCAGGGGCTGTTCTTCGGGCGCATCGCGCCGCACCGCAGCGAGCGGCGCACGTTCACGATGCCCGCGCTCGTGCTCGGTCACCGGCGCGACCCGGTGCACCCGTTCTCCGACGCCGGGCAGCTCGCCGCCGAGCTGCCGAACGGGCGTCTGCTGGAGGCCGACTCGCTGGTCGAGCTGCGTCTGCATCCCGAGCGCCTCACGGACGAGATCGCCTCGTTCCTCGACGAGATCTGGCGTCCGCGCCGTGACGCCCGGCGCACCAAGAGCGCGGGCTGAGGCGGGCTACTTTGCTTGGAAGAGTTCGAGTTCGTTCACGCTGACGTGCCCGGGCGCGGTCGGCGTGCCGACCGCGGACTGGGGCGCCTGGCTGATCCACAGCGTCACGAACCGAAACGCTTTGCTCGCGTCGCGCAGCGCGATCTTGGTAGTGCGCCTCTTGGCGTCCAGCGACGGGCTGAGCGCGACCCACGCCGGGTCGGTGATCGACGCCGGCAGGGTCTTGCCGTTGGCCCCGTACATCTGCACGGTCATACCGGGCGTGGAGGTGATCAGCTTGACCGACCCGATCTTCTGCGCGGTCTTCAGGTCGATCGCCAGGCCCTCAGCCATCTTCGGGGCGACGGCCGGATTGACCTGCGCCGTCCAGGCGGTGCTCGTTTCGCCGTCGATCGCGAGGCTCGGATCGCCGAACCAGCTGGTCGGGTATCCGTACGGGTTGTAGGTGCTCGCGGCGTTCGTGTCGAGCAGGATCGGCGAGGACTGTTCGGGCGTGGTCGTGCCGCCGCTGTTGGTATTCGATTTGCTCGTGCCGGTCCCCGATACGCCCGTGCCCGAGTTCGTCGTGCCGGTCCCCGAGCCGGTCGATTCGCTCGGTTTGGGCGTGGACGCGGTGAGCGGGATTTTCGGGGTGCTGGTGCTGGGCAGCGGTTTGATCGTCGTCGGGGTCCCGAGCGCGCCCGGCGTGGGGGGCGTGGTCGGAGTGCTCGCGGGCGTGGTCGCGGGAGCCTGGGCGAACGTGATGACCTTGGGCGCGGGCTTGGGTAGCGCGGGCTGGGTGAGCGCCGCATACGCCGCCGCGGCTGCGCCCAGCACGAGCACGGCCGTGACGGCGAGCACCGTCGTGGCCGAGCGCCAACCGGGCCCGTCGCCACCATCCAGGCTGCCCGGTACAGCGGCGCCACATTGCAGACACCAGTCCTGACCCTCCTCCAGCGCCGCGCCGCAATTGACGCAGGCCCGCGGGGCGGGCTCGGGCGCCGAGGCGGGGTTCGGCGGGGACGGCGTCGCTCCCGGACCGGCGCGGCCGGACCCGTTCGCGGAATCCTCGGGGACGGCGGCGGACGCGGACGGCTGGAGCTCTGACTCGGGCGCCGCCGTCGGATCGGCGAGCAACTGAGGGTTCACACCCCTGATTCTTGCACCATCGCCGGGCCTCTTCGCCGGCAGCCGTCCGGCGCGCCCTTTCGACACGCCCTTCTAGGGCGTCGATGGGCAAGCGAGGCCAGGACGCAGGGAGCGTGGCGTACTACGTACGCGAGTGACCGAGGACGCCGCATCGCGCAGCCCAGCGGCGTTCTAGCGGGCGATTCAGCGCGGAGGAGGGGGACCTCCGGGCACGATCTCGCGCCCGGTCGGGCGCATCCGCGGATCGAGCTCGAGCTGCCAGTAGTAGCGCGTGAACGTCATCCCCGCGTCGAACTCGCCGACGTGAGGCGCGACGGTCTGCCCTGACGCGAGCGCGACGATCAGCTCGGGATAGCTGCGCCCCGGCAGGGCCGCGTAGGCGGGCGCGGGGAACGCTCCCCCGAAGCGGGTGTTCACGTCGGTGATCGCGACGCCGATCTCGGGATCGCGGAACACCTGGATCGTCGCCGGGCCGCACACCGCAAGCGCCTCCATGACGCGCGCGCCGAGCTCGACCAGCTCACCGTCGCGAATCACGGCCCCCTTGATCGACTCGCCGCCGCGCGACTCGAGCATCGTGCGCGGGATCGCGTTCAGGCAACGCCCGTCGAGGTCGCCGAGACAGTCGATCGAGAGCTCCGGTCCGCCCATCGCGCGCTGGACCATCGTCGACTCCTCGACATAGTCGCTGAAGAACCGCGCCTGCGCGGGATCGCGCGCGAGGTGGATCGAGCGCGCGCCCGAGCCCCGCCGCGGCTTGACCATGACCGGGTACTCGAGCGCGGCGAGATCGTCCTCGGGCAGGACCGTCGGCGGCGAGGGCAGGCCCAGGCGCGTGAGCAGCAGATGTGCCTCGTACTTGTCATACGTCGCGCTGGCGATCTCGGGGGAGGGCACGAGCGCCGGCAGTGCTCCGGCGGCTCGGGCCAGCGCGAGCGTCTCGATGTCGAGGTCGGTCAGCGGCAGCACCGCCCCGACCGCGTGCTCGGCGCACAGGCGCTCCAGCGCGGGCACGTACTCGGGATCCTCGATCAAAGGCACCGCAGCGCGTACGTGCGCGGCGTACTGCGCGGGCGCCAGCGGCGAGGGATCGGCGACGATCGTCCTCGTGAGCGCGGCGAAGCAGGACACGATGTCATAGCGCTTGCCGGCGCCCGTCAACAGGATCGCGGCCGGGCTCACAGCTCGTGCTCCCAGCCGCCGGCGGGGCCCTTGTAGAGGCCGCCGCCGCCGAGCACGAGCGCGGGCGTGCGCCAGAGGATGCGCAGGTCGAGCGCGAGCGAGCGGTGCTCGATGTAGTAGAGGTCGAGCTCGATCCGCTCGGACCAGGGCAGCGACGCGCGGCCGTTGACCTGCGCCCAGCCGGTGATGCCGGGCCTGACCTGGAGGCGCCCGCGCTGGCGCTCTGTGTACTGGGCGACCTGCACCGGCAGCGTCGGGCGAGGCCCGATCAGCGACATCTCGCCGCGCAGCACGTTCAGCAGGTTCGGCAGCTCGTCCAGCGAGGTCCGTCGCAGCAGGCCGCCGACACGCGTCACGCGCGAGTCGTTCGCGTCGATCGCCAGGCCCGCCCCGATGTGCTCGGCGCCGTCGACCATCGTGCGCAGCTTCAGCACGTCGAACTCGCGCCCGTGCCTGCCCACGCGCCGCTGGCGGTAGATCACCGGGCCGCGCGACTCCAGCCGAATCGCGACCATCGCCAGGGCGAGCACGGGCGCGGCGAGCGCGAGCGCGAGCGCGGAGACGGTTATGTCCAGAGCGCGTCTGATCATCTCGTTCCCCCGGCAGCTTCCCAGGTGGCCGATGTCCCGTGGCGCAGCCAATCCCACAGCCCCGCGGCGGAGGAGACGGTCGTGAGCACGTAGTAGCGGGCGATCAGCAGCGCGCGCAAGCGCAAGACCCCGCCGAGCAGCGCGCCGAGCAGCAGCGCGAGCTGGAGCGCGAACGTGACCCCATACAGCGCGCCCGCGCCGAGCGCGAGCAGCGCGACGTTCGCGAGCAGCGCGAGCAGGTGCAGGAACGGCGTGAGGTAGCGCAGCAGACGGTGCGAGACGAGCATCAGCGCGTAGTCCGGCGGGTAACCACGTGGCGAGAGCATGCCCCCGCGCAGGAGGATCGGCCAGGTGTGGCTCATCATCCGCCGCTTGCGGGCGAACTCGCCCAGCAGCGTGGGGACCATCTTCTCGCTCGCGCGAGCACTGGGCACGTAGGTGGCGCGCAGGCCGCGGCGAACCATGTTGAACGGCAGCGACAGGTCGTGGCCCATGATCGGATCGACCACGATGTAGGCATCGCGGCGCGTCGCGTAGATCGCGCCGTTGCCGGCCGTGATCGAGGACAGGCGCGACTCATACGAGCGCACGGCCAGCTCGTAGCGCCAGTAGACGCCCTCCTGATTACCGCCCTCCGCCCCGGCGGCGGCCTGTGTGAAGCGGACCTGCCCGCACGCATATCCGACGCGCGGGTCGGCGAAGGCGCCGGCGAGCATGCGCGCGGCATCGGGCTCCCACAGCGCGTTCGCGTCGGAGAAGGCGACGATCTCCCCACGAGCCCGTTCCACGGCGGCGTCCTGGGCGCGGATCTTGCCGCCACGCTCGAGCTCGAGCACGACGTCGGCTCCGGCCTCGCGCGCCCGGGCGGCGGTGGCGTCGGTGCAGCCGTCGCAGGTGACGATCACCTCCAGCAGCTCACGGGGATAGTCGAGCGCGAGCGCGTTCGCGACGCGCGCCGCGATCACCGACTCCTCGTCGTGTGCGGCGACGATCAGCGACAGCGAAGGCGGCGGCTCGGGCACCGCGATCGGCTGGGTTCGCCCGAATGCACGCGCCAGCACTGCCAAGGTGGCGGCGTAGCCGACCTGCGTCCACACGATCAGTGTCGCGCACAACCAGAAGACGATCTCCAGCGCGATCATCGGCGGGGGTCTTGTGTCTCGCCGAGGACATCGCTAGCCTTGTGGGTGGCCAATACGTTGATCGTGTCGATCAGCGCCTTTTGGGGAAGCCCCTGGTGGTCGCCGGAACCGTCTGAACTGCGACCACCAGGGCGCCCCACTACTTCGCCAGGGTTCGTGTCAGAACAGGTTGCGGATTCTGAGGGGGTCGGGCCGTGGATGGCAGACGCCGAACGCGAGCGCAGGCGTGCTGGTTGCACGTCGAGCATCGTGGGTGGCGTCTGACGCCGCGGAACGGCCGGCTCAGACCGCAAGATGTTCTGACACGGACCCTTAACCGGTCTATGACCAGCACGGCGACCAGCAGAGCGATGGCCAATACGTTCAGTGTGCTCACCATATGTGCCCTCCTTTCTCCGGGACGTACGGTCCCGGAACGGCCCGGAGAGAAGAGCTGGCGACATGCAGCGATTGACCATGTCGATCACTCTACGGTCGGCTTGGGATGTTTTTCTCGGGGGACGTCAGCGAGCTGTACAGCTCCAGCGTGCGGCGCGCGATCGCATCCCACGAGTACGCACCGGCCGCTGCGGCGCGGGCTCGCTCGGCCATCACCGAGAGGGCGGCGGGGTAGGACAGCAGCTCTCCCAGCGCGGAGCGCAGGGCAGAGGCATCGCCCGCCGGGAACGTGCGCGCCGCACCGGTCGCGGCCACCTCGGGAAAGCCGCCGACGTCGCTCAGCAGCAGCGGCTTGGCGAACGCTAGCGCGGTGAACAGCACGCCCGACTGGTCGATCTCGCGGTAGGGCAGCACGACTAGGTCGGCGCGCTGAAAATAGGCGGGCAGCTCGGTGTCGTCGATGAAACGCGGAACGAAGCGGACGTTCGCCGGGGCCGCGCGGCGCAGGTGGGAGATGTCGAACTTGGGCATCCCCGCGATCCACAGCTCGGCCCCGTCGATGCCCTGCCATGCGTCGAGCAGCAGGTCGATCCCCTTGTAGGGTCGCATCAGCCCGAAGCACAGCACGACGGGCTTCTCGGTCGCAAACGGCGGCGGCTGGGGCGGGCGATCGGCCAGGTGCGCGAAGGCCCCGTGGGGGATGACGTGCACGCGCGCGGGGTCGACCCCCAGCTCGTTGGTCAGGCGTGCGCGCCCGTGGGCGGAGTGGACGACGATCGCGTCGAAGCGCTCATACAGCCGCCGCTGGGCGGCGAGCTGTCCCGGGCGGGGTTCGCGCGGCAGGACGTCGTGCGCGGTGAGCACGAGCGGGCGCGGGGCACCACTCGGCGCGTGCCGGGCGGGCAGCAGCCGGCCGTCGAGGTGCTGGACGGAGAGCCACTGGAAGTGCACCACGTCGGCCGCGCGCGCGTAGCGGCGGTAGCGCAGCATGTCGGGTACGTGCTCGGCGAGCTTGCAGGCCGCGCGCAGGCGCGAGCCGGGCGCCCCGAGCGCATGGCGGTAGAAGAGCTCGCGCCGCGCATAACCGTCGGCCGGCGGGACGGGGCCGTAGGCGAAGCGGCTCGTGAGTAGCGTGACCTCGGCGCCGGCCGCCCCCAGCGCGTGGCAGAGGGCGTGGTCGTAGGGAGGCGTGTAGGCGGAGGGGTCGAGGACGTGGACGCGCACCGACCGGGACAATAGGCGGGTGGATGGCGAGATTGAGCTGACGTACTGCGTCGTGAACACCTCCCAGCGCGAGCTGCTGGTGCGCGGGCTGGACGCGATCGCCCGCGAGCGCGCGACGTTGCCGTTCGCCAGCGAGGTGCTGGTCCTGGACAACGGCTCGCGCGACGGCTCCGCCCAGGCCGCGCGCGAGCACCCGGCGGTGGACGAGACGATCGCGTTGCCGGAACGCCGCGGCAAGGCGCGCAACGACTCAGAGCTAATGGAGCGCGCGCGCGGCTCCTATGCGCTGCTGCTGAACGAGGACTCCGAGCTGCTGCCCGGAGCGACGCTCGCACTGTGGCGGGCGCTCGAGCAGCGCCCGGACGCGGCGTGCGCGGGCGCTCGACTGCTGCGCCCCGACGGCGCGGGCACTGCCGCCGAAGGCGATGGTCAGGCGTGCGCTTGGCGCTTTCCGACCGTCGCGACGGCACTCGCCGGCGCGCTGTTCCTGCACCGCCTCTACACCGTGCAGAGCACCGGGAACGCCGCGCGCGAGGTGGATTGGTGCCAGTCCTCGGCGCTGCTCGTGCGCCGTGAGGCTGCTGTGCAGGTGGACTACATGGATCCCGACTTCTTCGTCTACTCCGACGAGGTCGACTTCGCCCGCCGGCTGCGCGACGGCGGCTGGCGCAGCCTGTATGTGCCGCAGGCGCGGGCGATCCACCACGAGCAGCTTTCCACCGGCGCCTCGGGCGAGCGGCGAATCTTGGAACTGGCGCGCAACCGCGATCTGTACATGCGCAAGCACCATTCGGCGGGGGCCGCGCGCGCGGTGCGCTGGCTGACGGCCTGGTCCTACGCGGTGCGCGCGCTGGGCGCAGTGGTGCTGCCGGGACGTTCGCCAAGGCGATATTGGCGGCACGTCACCGCCACACTGAGGCCCGCTCGCGGCGAAGGGTTGCGGGAGGCCGCGGAAGCGTACAACCGCGCGTCCTGAAACTTCTTCATGGGGGACAGCGTCGCATGCGACCCGTCCCGGGCCCACACATGGCCCCGCGGCCTTCCCACCATTGACGACGGTGATGTCCGCGGCGCTACCGCGCGGTGAGCTCTTCCAGCAACGCCTCGACCACGCGTGCGTCGAGCTGAATGCCGGCCACGCGACACAGCTCCGCGCGCGCCTGCGCGATCGTGCGCGCGGGACGATAGGGGCGGTCGGTGACGATCGCGTCGTAGGTGTCGCAGGCGGCGATGATGCGCGCGGCCAGGGGAATGTCCTCGCCTGAGATACCGTCGGGATAGCCCTCGCCGTCCCAGCGCTCGTGGCTGGCGCGGACCGCCGGGGCGAGGTGGGCGAAGGCGTCGATGCGCCCGACGAGATCTCCGCCGACAATCGTGTGGCGGCGCATCTGCACCCACTCGGTCTCGGTCAAGGGACCCGGCTTGAGCAGGATCTCGCTGGGGACGGCGACCTTGCCGACGTCGTGCAGGAGCGCCGCGTAGCGCACGTCGCGCGCGTGCGCGGGCGCGAGGCCCATGCGCAGAGCGACGCGCTCGGACAGCCCGGCGACGTCCTGCTCGTGCGAGGCGGTGTAGTCGTCCTTGGCCTCGACGGTGCTCATCAGCACGGACAGGGTCGTCGTGAACGTGCGCTCCTGCTCGGCCAGCAGCCCGGCGCGATGGATGGCTGAGCCGAGGCTCGCGGCGATCGTCTCGACGAGCACCGCGTGGGCCTCGCCAAACGCGGCGGGCTCGGCGGCCTCGATGTTCAGCACGCCCCACACCGATCCGTCGACGACGATCGGCACGCTCAGCTCGGAGCGGGGGTCGGTGTTGGGATCGCGCACGATGTAGTCGCGATCGGCGCGCGTGTCCGCCACGAGCGAGGTTTGGCCGGTGCGTGCGACGCGCCCGTTGATGCCGTGGCGAACTGACTGCTCCACGAGCAGGAACTCGGCCATCACCTCGGCCAGTGCGCCGCTGCCGGCGATGAGCCGCAGCATGCCGTCCGCGTCCAGGCGCTGGATCGCCGCGAGGTAGAAGGCGAACGTGCCGTGCAGCTCTTGCACGACGATGCTGACGAGCTCGTCCACGTCGTGCGTGGCCGCCAGGCGCGCGGTCAGCCGTGCCGCGAGCGTCAGCTGCGCGCGCAGGTAGGCCAGCTCCCCGGCCGCGGCCATGCTCTGTACGCGCGCGTCGGCGCGATGGGCACGCAACGCCTCCGCGCGGCGGCGGCGCTCACGAACTCCGGCAGGGCGCGGTGAGCTGGTGGATAGCTCGGGCATCCGCTGCGCTCATCGGCCGAGTTCCGTCGAGCCTTGAGATACGGGCGGTCTCTCTCGACAGCTCGACGGGCGTCGAGTGCATCGAATGGCGTCGAGCCGCTGTGCGTTCGACGGTCGTGGATCGAGCAGACCGGACGCAGGAGCGTAGTGTGCCGACCGATCGGCCGGTGCCGTGTTCACGGCCGTCAGAGATCCTTGAGGGGGTCCTCCGCGTATGCCTCGACGTCGCCATGACCGGCGCGGAAGCTCGCCACGCGACGGCGCCCCTCGATCCAGAGCGCGCGGACCTGAGCGCGCTCGTGGGGCGCGATAAAGCGCGTCGCGAGCAGCAGCGCGGGAACCAGCGCGAGCCAGGCGATGCGCGTCAGCAGGCCCGCGAGCCCGCTCGTCGGCAGCAACAGCTCGCCGGATACGGCGACGAGCGCGAGGATCGCCGTCAGCTGGCCCAGCCGCCGCCACTGGAACTCGACGGCGAAGATGCCGCGCGTGAGCAGGTGCATGACCGCGACCATCACCGCGTAGGCGCCGCACAGCGCGAGCCCCGCCCCGGCGAGACCGAGGCCGAGGCCGCTGTCGGGCACGAGCACGAACAGCAGCACCACGTTCACGATCAATCCGGCGGCGGCCGCGGGCAGGTTGCGCTGGGTCACCCGGGCGCGGCCGGTGATCGCGATCATCACCTGATAGAGCCCGTACAGCGTCCAGCCGAGCGCGAGCCACGGCAGCGCGCGGTAGGCGCCGTAGTACTCGGGCGCGGCCAGCAGCCGCACGAGCCAGCGCCCGAGCAGCGCCACGCCCACGACGACGACCCCCGTGGCGAGCACGAAGTAGGTCGTCACGAGCGAATACAGCCGCGAGGCCTCGGCGTCGCTGTCGATCGAGTAGGCCAGCGGCGGCCAGGCGTACTGGAAGCCGCGCACGAACACGAACACCACCGTCGCCAGCTGCACCGCGATCGCGTACTCCCCGGCCACGCCCGCGCCGACGCCGCGCAGCAGATAGAAGCGGTCGGCGACCTGCAGCGCGTACACGCTCGCGTCGGCCGGGACGGTCGGCAGGCCGAAGTGCAGCATCGCGCGCAGGTCCGCGAGCTTCACGCGCAACGACACGCGCGCGCGCAGCACCCACCACAGCGCCAGCACCACGATCGCTGACGCGCCGAAGTTACCCAGCAGGAGCCCCCGAGCGCCCTGTTCGGCGAACACGACCAGCGAGATCGTGAACACCACCGTCATCGCCACGTTCGCTCCCGACGCGCGCATGTATGTGCGGGCGCGCTCGTCCACGCGCAGCTGCGCATAGGCCATCTCGATGTTCGTGAACGCCCACAGGCCGAGGACCGCGCAATACATCAGCCCCGCGTCCTCATAGCCGAGCAGCAGGTGCGAGAGCTGCGACGCGAACGCCACCGCGAGCAGCGAGGCCACGGTCGTCGTCCATGCCACCGTGGCGGTGGCCGTGCGCGCGATCCGCGTGCGCCGCGCCTGATCTGTATCGGTGAAATAGAAGCGCACGAACGCCTCCCCGACCCCGAGGCGCAGCAGGATGCTGAACAGGATCACCGCCGTCAGCAGCGAGTTGTAAGTTCCATAGCCGGACGTCGAGACGTGGCGCGTGTACAGCGGCAACGTGAACACCGCGATCGCCTTCGCCAGGATTTCCGCGGCCTGATAGGCCGCGCCGGTGGTGATCAGGCGTCTCAGATAGCTCAGCACGGTGAGCGCAACCTAACCCCTATGACCACACGCACGCCGATGCCTGCCACCGGCGCGGTGGGTGTGCTCGCGATACTCCATCAGGTGCGGTGACCGGCGCCGACGAGGCCGGTCGAAGCGACCGGCTCCCGGGTCTCCCCCCAAAGAGAGCCCGCGCGTGCGAGCGCCACGCCGATGCCGAGCAGCGTCCACGTGATCGGGTCCTCCAGGAAGTCGGCGTATGTCCACGTGTGCAGCACGAGCGCGGCGAAGCACGCGGCCAGGGCGATGCGCGGCGGTGAGCGTCCGGCGCCCCGGTACAGCACGGCGAAGGCGGCGATCAGCAGCGCCACGTACACGATCAGTCCGAGGATCCCCTGCTCGGCGGCGACCGTGATCGGGATCGTGTGCGACGCCGAGGTGGCGCCCGCCGCATCGCGCGTGCGACCGTGGCGCTTGTACTCCGTTTCGAACGAGCCCGCCCCATACCCGTACAGCGGCCGATCCTTGAACAGCTCCAGACCGCCGGAGATCAGTTTTGTGCGTCCGCTCGTCGCATTGCTGGTCGAGCCGCCCGAGCCGTTCAAGCCGAAATGCAGGCTCGGCGGGGCAACGAGAACGACCACGAGCGCGATCGCCACGAGCGCTCCCGTCACATATACCGTCGCACGCACGTCCCAGCGATAGGCGGCGAGCACCGCCAGGCCGAGCAGCAGCGCCGCGATGCTCGACTGTGAAAAGCTCGTCACCAGTCCCGCCAGCAGCCAGCCGAGGACGGCCGCGCCGATCAGCACGTCGCGCTGCCGTCGGCTCCACAGCACAACCGTGGCGAGCGCGATCATCACGATTGCCAGAAATCGCCCATAGATGTTCGGGTCGAAAAAGAGTGAATTAACGCGGAAATAGTTGCCGTATTCGTTCGCCGCGACGACCTTAGGATTGAGGAACAGCTGCTTGCGCGCATACTCGACAAAGCCGACGCCCGCGAACACGACCGCCAGCGCGACCGCCACGCCCAGGCACCGCAGCACGAGCTCGCGCGTCCAGCGCACGTCGCGCAGGAGCATGAACAGCAGCCCGAACGGAATGTAGAAGAAGGCGACGTTCTCCGCGGCCTTCGCGTGGTCGCTGGAATACAGGCCCTGCAGCGCATACAGCACGACCGCCCCGAGCAGCAGCCATTCCACGCCGATCGGCGACAGCCAGGTGGTTAATCTGGTGGGCGACCCGGTAGCCTGTTCTTGCACACGTTGCCGTCGACTCCGGTCACCACAGCCGTCGGCATTAGGTGAGCCTTTAACACGAAGGCCAAGCCAGCGGGGAAGCAGGAAGGTGACAGTCCCGGCGGCCACTACCAGGTAGAGCGGAATCAACAGGTTCACCGTGCGACCGTCGGCGGAGATGGGCAGCCTGAACGGGAGCGCGGCGATCGCCAGCAGCGGCAGCGCTTCGGGGCGCCGGCGCATCAGCAGCGACAGCGCTCCGACCACGACCAGCGCGGCGATCAGCCCCGCCGCGATCGTGCCCGCGCCGGGAAGGGTCGTGGCGAAGGTCGACGCCGGCCCGCTCACGGTCTCACCAGCGTGAAAGCGCGCGGTCCCGGCACCGTGCGGTGCTGCGCGCGCAGGCTCACGTGCACGCGATATTCACCCGCGGGAGCGAGCGCGCCGGTATTGTCGGGTGTGACGATCGTCGTGCCGTCCGCAGCCACCGCGACCGTGTTGCCGTGGGGCGTACCGCGGCGACCGTTCCAGCGCAGCGAAATCTGTTTGTAGCGTGCCACCGGCCGGGCGCGCACGAGCGTCGCGACCGTGTCACCCGCGGCGTCGAGAACCGTGACGGTCACCGCGTCGGCGCGGGTGAGCTTGAACGAGATCCGCTCCTGTTTGATGTGTCCCTGAGGCGTCGGTGAAAATCGCGGCGTCAACTGGAAGTGCTGGAGCGGCGTCGGGGTGTGCTTTAGCCGCTGGGTGATGATGAACGCCGCGAAGCACGCGAGGACCAGCAGCGCGAACACGACCTGCGCCAGTCTGTCCGCACCCGGCCCGCCGGCGTCCGCGGGCGGCATCTGCACCGTCGCGCTCAATCGCCCCCACCCGGCGCAAACCGCTCGACCGTGTCCGAGCGCAGTCCCAAGCGCAGCGTCTCCAGCGAGAGCACGTCGTCCGGTGCGATGTTGCCGAGATTGCACTCGGCCCCGAACCGGTGCAGCAGCCACACCTGCTGCTCGCGCTGGGGCGCCTCGAATATCAATCGGTCGGCGTCGATCGCGTGCACGATCTCGTCGATCAGCCCGGTGCGCACCTCCCCGTCGGCGCGGTAGATGCCGGCCGTGCCCGACTCGCGCGCCTCGGCGATCACCTTCCAGGCGCCCGCCCGCAGGTCGCGCTCGATCTGCTCCACCCACACGTACGGCGCCATGATGAAATCGGCGTCCTTGCTGCCGACCTCCGACAGGACCGTGAATCCCGCCGCGGCGAGCGTCCGGATCAGATGCGTCTTGACCTCGGGCTCCAGCGCGATCGTCCCGTCGGAGATCTCCACGTGACGCAGCCCCAGCTCTTCCAGCCACGCGATCAAACCCTCGACGCGACCCTGCCTGATCGCCAGCTCGGTCAGCGTGCCGCCGAGCACCACGGGAATCCCGTGCGCGGCATAGCGCTCCAGCTTGGGAGCGAGGTTGGCGCTCACGAGCGCCGTGCCCCAGCCGAGCTTGACGATGTCCACATACGCCCCCGCCACCTCGAGCAGGCCGTCCACGTCGGCGACCGACAGACCGCGGTCGATCACATGCGTGATGCCGTGCTCGCGCGGCTTGACCGAGCGCGCGGGGATGTCCAGGAAACCGGCTATCTGCTCGCTCCGAAGGCGCTCACTTGGCGCGGCCGCCCGTGACGGCGTGCGCATCGGGAGCCGCACGTCCACCGGCAGAGTCCGGCGTGGGATCGCTCACGGAACGGCTCCGCCCGGCGACGCTTCCCCGGCGCCGGACGAGGATGCTTCGCCCCCCGCGCCCGCCTTGTCCAGGCCGGCGATCACGACCACGGTGGAGCTCCCGGCCAACGGCGACACCGCCGCTTCGATCGGCTGCACCTGGGTGACGCCGAGGGCGCGTGCGACCTGCTCGGCTTCGGCGCGGTGCCCAGAGGTGTACTCGACGATGGTCGTCTGATGGCTCCCGGGCGGAGTCCCGTTCAGGGGCGTAGCCTGGGAATAGCCGCTCTGCTGCAGGCTCGCCGACAGCCGGTGGGCCAGATTGGGAGTGCCGGTTCCGTTGAGCACCGCCACCTGCGCTTCCGCCGGGCTGACCAGGGGCGCGGCCGTTTCGCTCGGGTGCGAGCTCGCCGGCGTGCTCGTTGTGGTGTGGCGCGCCTTCGCCGCGGTCGTGGTCGTGGTGGCGGTGGTTGCGCCCGTGCCCGAGGAGGAGGAGGAGCCGAGCGAGCTGACGATGAGCACGACCGCGACGACCCCGATCACCACCGCGCCCCCGATCAGCACGGCCGCGCGCGCGGGCGAGCGGCGACGACGCGAATAGGTCGTCACGCCTGCTCGCTTCGATGGCGACTGACCGGCCGCGCCGCGCGCTCGGACAGGCTCTTTCGCCGCGGACGCCCGGGCGGGGGGAGTCGATCCTTTCGCGGACGCCCCCGACGCGCTCCCGATCGCGGCGCTCGCCGCGGATGTCATGGCGGCGCTCGCGGTGCGGCGTGGAGGCGAAGCCGGAGCAGCAGGGGTGGGCGGGCGAGCGCCGGCGGCGGCTTTGGCCGGGGTCGCGGAGGCAGGAGCGGACGGCTGGCCCGTGCCGCCCTCGGATCGGGCCGCGTCCGCGGGCTGCGCGGCGGGGGTCGAGCTCGTAGGCGGCGGGGGTGGTAGGGGGGCACGCGGAACGGCGGTCGCGGCTCCCGCGACGGTCGCCGGTGCGGGAGAGCCGGGCGCCGGAGCACCGGCCGGAGCGGGCGCCAAGGGCGGGGCGGCGGGCGCGGCGCCCGTGGACGACGGGGGGGCTGCGGAAGGTGTTGTTGGGCCGAGGGGTGCGGCGGAAGCAGGCGTCAGCCCAGCTCCGGTCGGGCTCGGCAGCGGCACATTGGCGGGCGCCTGTCCGGGCGAGGCCGCGCCGGAGACAGGGACGCCGGCGGGCGCCTGAGCGGCGGTCGCCGTGCCTGCGGCGGTCTGAGCCGCCGATGAAGCGCCGGCCGTAAGCGGCGTCGCGCTCGGTGCAGGTGCGGGTGTGCTCTGAGGAGCCCCGGGCGTGGTCGGCGACGAAGGGGCTCCCCTGGGCTGGGCGCCCGGGTTCGCGGGAGACGGCGCGGCGGGGGCGTCCCCAACCGCGGTGGCCGCGGCGGCCGCCGCGGCCACTTGTGCGGGCGAAGGTGTGGCGGGCGTCGTCGACGCCGGCTGCCCGCCGGCGGTCACCGGGCGCGCGTTCAGTGGGGTCGTGCGCGGGACCTGGCGGACCGGAGTAGCGCCTGCCGCGGGGCGCGCGAGCCGCGCGGCCGCCTCGGCGCTGACGCGCTGCTCCTGCTCGGCGGAGCGCTCGGGGGCCCGTCCCGCCCACTCGCGCAGCCGCTTGAGCTCGCGCGCCTGCGTGAACACGAGCAACGACAGGACGGCGATCCCGACGAGCGCGGCGAACGCCGCGATCGCGCCGATCTGCGTAAACGAGCTCGACAGCGATAGCGCCAGTGGCAAAGCGGCGGTCATGAATCCTGGGAGTGTACGAGCGGTCCAGGCGTCGCGCGCCGTGCGGGAGATGGCTCGCCGCCGCCGAGCCGCTCGGGAGGGGGCACGCCGCCGGCGTCCTCGCCGGCGGACGCCTCCTGGGGATCGCGCGCCGGCGAGAGCGCGGACACCTTGGCGGCGAGGCCGGCGGCGTCGCCCTCGAGCACGAGCAGACCGATCTCGGCGAACATCGCCTCCACCACCTCGGCCGCAAGCGGGGGGCGATCGGCGAGCGAGATCTTCTCCGCGGACGTGGGCAGAGCCCGCTCGTAGCCGTTGAACAGCTCCTCGCTCAGCTTCTCGCCGGCGCGACGGCCGACGATCTCGATCTCGATGTCGCGCTCGGGATCGAGGCCCGACAGGTCGATCATCGCTCGCGCCAGCTCGACGATGCGCACGGGCTCGCCCATGTCGAGCACGAACACCTCCGCCCCGCCGGCCTCGGCACAGCTCAGCGAGCCGGAGCGGATGATCAGCTGGACCGCCTCGGGGATCGTCATGAAGTAGCGGGTCATCCGCTCGTCGGTGACAGTGACGGGCCCGCCGCGGGCGATCTGGCGCTCGAAGATCGGGACGACGCTGCCGGAGGAGCCAAGCACGTTGCCGAAGCGCACCGCATTGAAGCGGGTCTCGGGAAAGCGCGCCGCGGCGGCGTCCAGAGCGAACTCGGCGAGGGCCTTCGAGGCGCCCATCACGGTCGCCGGGGCGACCGCCTTGTCGGTCGAGACCAGCACGAACCGCCGCGCCGCCAACTGGCCGGCCACGTGCGCGACGACGCGCGTGGCGATCGCGTTGTTGCGCACCGCCTCCACCGGGTTGGCCTCCATCAGGCCGACGTGCTTGTAGGCGGCGGCGTGGAACACGACGGTCGGTCGGTGCTCGGAGCAGACCTCGCGCATGCGCTCCTCTTCCTTGCAGTCGGCCAGCACCGCCACGAGCGTCGAGGGCTGGATGTGGCGCTCCTCCAGCAGCTCGCGCTCGATCTGGAAGAGGTTGTCCTCGGCGTGGTCGAGCAGCACGATCTTGCGCGGTCCCACGCGCGCGATCTGGCGACACAGCTCGGAGCCGATCGACCCGCCCGCGCCCGTCACGAGCACCGTCTCCTCGGCCAGATAGGCGCCCACGCGGTCGAGCTCCATCAGCACCGGCTCGCGGCCGAGCACGTCCTCCACGCGCACCTCGCGCATCTGCCGAGCGATCGTGCCGTGATCCTGAAGCAGCTCGAACACGGTCGGCAGGGTGCGCACCGAGATCCCCCGCGCGCGACACTCGCGCACCACCCGCGCGCGGGTGGACCCGGGCGCGGAGGGGATCGCGATCAGCACTTCGTCGACCTGGGACTCATTCAGGATGCGGGGCAGATCCGCGCGCGTGTCGCCACGCACGCGTACCCCGTCGATGCGCAGACCGCGCTTGCTCGGGTCGTCGTCGAGGAACCCGACCGGGGCCAGGCCCAACTCGCGGTTGCGCGCGATCTCACGCAGCACCAGCCTCCCGCCATCTCCGGCGCCGACGATCAGCACGCCGCGCTGTCCCTCGCGAACTCCACGCAGCGCCGCCAGTGGACGGCGCTCGTAGACCATCCGCGCCAGCACGCGCACGCCGATCAGGAACAGCAGGCACAGCAGCCCGAACAGCACGATCACGCCGTTGGGCAGTCCGACCGTGGCTGTGGCCACCGCCTTGGTCCCGTGCACGGTGTAGCGCTGCACCGGACGCAGCGCCTCGATGCCCACGACCGTGAGCAGCACGATCACCAGCACCGCGCGCGCGACCGCCTCGAAGTCGCGCTGCCCCGAGTAGCGCCAGCGGCGCTGATACACGCGCGAGAGCACCAGCACGATCAGGCTGCCCGCCAGCACCCACCAGATCGTGCGGGCGCGCAGCTCGGCGTAGTGACCGGACGGGCCATTGTCGAAGCGCAGCTGGAACGCGAGGTAGTAGGCGAGCGCGACCAGCGCTCCGTCCACGACGAGCTGGGGGATGGACCGGCGATGCAGGGGAATGGCGGCCGATGCGAGCCTTCGGCGCATTGCCGAGATTGTACGGGCGGACGGGGATGGGGGCGCGTCGTGAACGCCGGCCTTCATCGACGCTCCCGGCCATGCGCGTCCGCCGGGCCGGCGAACGGCCGTCCGATTATCCCGCCGACAGCGGCGACAGCAGCAGCTCCACGAGCAGCGCCGCGTCTCGTCGCGTGCGCACGGACCCGGCGCCGGCTGGGCGCTTGGCGAAGCTGAGCTCGCCAGGGTCGGTGAGCTTGCGCAGGCGGCGTTCTGAGATCAGCCGCTCGTCGACGGCGCCCATGCGCCCCTCGAACGTCGTATATACGGGTGTTCCGAGCGCCACCGCCTCGCGGTTCATCGTGCCGCCCGCGGAGACGACGAGATCGGCGTGAGCGATCAGCGACTGGGCGTCGATCGCGTGGGGGGGGACGACGAAGCCGGGAACCGTGCTCAGCTCGGCGCGCTGGGCCGCGGTGCGCGGCAGCACGACGATCTGCGCGCCGTCGTGCGCGGCGGCATCGCGAGCGCGGGCGAGCACGTCCGCGAACAGGTCGTTGGCGAAACGGTGATACAGCGACACCTCCGGCGGTGTGCGGATCACCGCGATCGGGCGCCGCTCCTCGAGCGCCAGCTCGGCGAGGACCGCCGGATCGGGGGCGAAGTCGGCGAGGTAGTACTCCTCCTTGAGCCCAGCGTACGAGCGGATCTTGCCGTCCGCCCCATAGGGATGAAGGCGCTCGGGTGGGATCGCGTCGGGCACGACGACCGCCCGCGCCAGGCGGCAGTTGACGTGGTGCTGCACCGCCGCCCACTCGTAGTCGAACATCGTCGATGACGGAATCCGCAGCGTCGCGGCGGCGACCGAGACGTCGTTGGAGCCGTGCCCGAGCGCGATGTCAAAGCGAGCGCCGCCGGCAGCGCGAACATCTGCCAGCGCCCAGCGGATGAGCGCGGTCGAGCGCGACGCCAGCCCTCCGAGCTTGGCGCTCAGCCGCTCGCCGCGATGGCGCCCGATCGGGTTGTGCTCGATGCGCAGGCGCTCGCACAGCTCGATCGTCTGCGCGAAGTCGCGCGCGGTCACCCGCACCTCGTGGCCGTCGGCCTGCAGGCGCTCGATCACGGGGCGCATGACGAGCACGTGCGGGCTGTTCGTGAGGTCGATCCAAACGCGCATCGCCTCAAGGACGGTAACGGCCCGAGCCGCGCACTCCGGGTCCAGAGCCGGAGCGCCCGCCTTCACCGCCCGTCCGAAGGGCCACGCCGCGCAGGCGATGGGGCACCCCACCTGACACGCCAGCCTGACACGCCGGTATCGTTGGCCCTGAATGCTCGTCCTCGCCTCGATCTCCGAATCGCTGGTCAACTTCGCCTGGCACTTTGTGCGCGATGCGGGGCTGCCTGCGGTGTTCTTGCTGATGGTCGCCGAGAGCGCGTGCATCCCGATCCCCTCCGAGGCCACGATGCTGTTCGCCGGCTTTGCCGTCGCCGATCCGGGCGGGAGCTCGGCGCACCACCATCTGACGTTGGTCGGAATCGTCACGGCGGGTGTGCTTGGGAACCTTGTCGGCTCCTGGATCGCCTATGGCGTCGGCCGGGCCGGGCGCGTGGAGTTGATCGAACGGCACGGGCACTGGTTGCGCCTGAAGCCCAGTCACATCGCCTGGGCCGACCGCTGGTTTGCGCGTTACGGCGATCCGGCGATCTTCTTCAGTCGCATGATCCCGATCGTGCGCACGTTCATCTCGCTGCCGGCCGGTGTCGCGAAGGTGCCGTTCGTACGGTTCACGGTGCTGACACTCGCGGGCTGCATACCCTGGGTGCTGGGACTGGCACTCGTTGGAGAAGCGGTCGGCAACGAATGGAAAGACGTGCACAAGGCCTTCGCGTACGTCGACTACGTGGTGGTCGCGCTCGTGGTACTCGGTATCGTCTACGCGGTCATCCGCTGGCGTCGAGGCCGTGGCGACACCGGCGAGCCGGCCGTCGATGCGACGGGCTGAGAGCGCGCCGTCGCTATCGCCGTGCCAGACCCTGGCGCTCGGGCTCCTGCAGGGGCCGACAGAGCTGCTCCCGGTCTCCTCCTCGGCCCACACGGCCCTGATCTCATGGCTCGCGGGATGGTCCTACACAGAGCTGGATCCTGAATTGCGCAAGTCGCTCGAGGTGGCGCTGCACGCGGGCGCGGGGGCCGCATTGGCGATCGACATGCGCGGAGAGCTGATCGAGGCGGCACATACGCTCGACCGGCGACGGATCGCCGTGATCGCGCTGTCGCTGGCGCCGCCCGTGATCGCGGGGTACGCGTTGGAGCGCCCGATCGAGCGGCGTCTCGGCGGACCATGCTCGATCGTGAGCGGCCTGATCGCGGGCGCCGTCGCGATGGCGCTCGCCGACCTGCGCCCCGAATGGCACCTGCCCCCCGGATGGCACGGGGGCACGGGGCGAAAGGCTGACCGCGGGCGGGCGGGAAATGCGCTCGGGGGTGAGAGTCGCACGAGGGGCATGCGTCGCTACGAGGAGGCCGGCCCGCGCGACGGACTGGCGCTCGGCCTCGCCCAGGCGGCGGCGCTGATCCCGGGCGTGTCGCGCAACGGCGCGACGCTGACGGTCGCGCGGGCGGCCGGCTTCGCGCGCGCCGACGCGGTCGCGCTGTCCTGGCACGGCGGACTGCCGGTGATCTTCGGTGCGAGCACGCTGAAGGCATGGCGGCTGCGGCGGCGCGTTTCGAGAGGAGCCTGGCCGGCGCTGGCGGTGGGCGCCGGCGGCGCGTTCGTCTCGACGCTCGCGAGCGCCAGGGTGTTGCGTCGGCCGCGGGTGAACGCAGGGCCGCTGCTGCCCTACGCCGTCTATCGCTGCATGATTGCGGCCATCGCGATCATGCGTATGCGCAGCACGCAAAATAGAGGCGGATGAACCCAAGGGTCCACACGTGACGCGAACTCTGCTTGGAACCCTGCTCGGCGGACGTTACCGCCTGGACGCGGAGATCGGGCGCGGAGGGATGTCGACCGTCTACCGTGCGTTCGACACCGTGCTCGAGCGCCCGGTGGCGATCAAGCTGATGCACCGCGAGATCGCGACCGACTCCGATCAGCTGGAGCGCTTTCGCCGTGAGGCCCGCGCGGTCGCGCAGCTCAACCATCCGCACATCGTGACGGTCATCGACGCCGGCGAGGAGCCCTCCGAGCACGACCACCGAGCGAAGATCGGCGGGCACGGCGAGGAGGCCGAGGTGGGGACGCCCTACATCGTGCTCGAGTACGTCGACGGCGAGACGCTCAAGGCGCTCATCCGCCGTGACGGGCCGCTGCAGATCACGCAGGCGATCGCCTATGCGATCGAGATCGCGCGTGCGCTGGGAGCGGCGCACGAGCGCCTGATCGTCCATCGCGACGTGAAGCCCCAGAACGTCCTGATCTCGAGCGAGGGCTCGGCCAAGATCACCGACTTCGGGATCGCGCGCACGCTCACCGAGGAGGGCCTGACGATGGACGGGCGGGTGCTCGGCACAACCGACTACGTCTCGCCCGAGCAGGCGCTCGGCCAGCCCGTCACCGGTCAGTCGGACCTGTACTCGCTGGGGGTCGTGCTGTATGAGATGTTGACCGGCGCCGTCCCCTTCAGCGGCGAGACGCCCGTCGCCGTCGCGATGCGCCACGTGCGCGAGCAGGTGCCCGACGTGCAGTCCCTGCGCCCGGAAGTCTCCGCCGCCACCGCCGCCGTGGTCGAACGGGCGACCGCGACCGACCTCGCCGAGCGCTACCCCGACGCCGCCACGATGGTCGCCGATCTCGAGGAAGTGCTCGCACTCGAGACCTCCCGCTCGGGTCAGGCCACAGGCGAGGTCACCAGCGTGCTGCGAACGCTGCCGCGCCGCTCCCGCCGGCGGCTGCCCTGGCGCATGCGCCACCCGTGGCGCTGGGCCGCGTCGTTGGCGCTGCTGGCCGCGATCGTGGCGCTCGTCCTGGTGCTCGTCGCCGGCCACACCCACAGCGGCGTCGGGCCCAACGTGCCCTCCAAGCAGGGGCAGCAGCCGGTCCAGCTGAGCCAGACCGCCGCCCACGACTACAACCCGTTCGGCACGGGCCCCGAACACCCCACCCAGGTCTCCAACATCGTCGACGGCGACCCCAACACGACCTGGAGCACCGAGCACTACGTCGAAGGAACCCTCGCGGGCAAGCCCGGCATCGGCCTCTACCTGGACGCCGCGCCGGGGGTGGTGGCACGCGCGATCGAGCTGCAGACGCCCACGCCCGGCTTCACCGCTGCCATCTACGCCGCCAACGACATCCAGCAGCTGCCCTACGGAGACACGACGCCCCTGACCCAGCGCGGATGGACACAGGTCGCCGCTCCCCGCGCAATCGCGGCACACACCACGATCCCGCTGAGCGACCCGGCCGGCGTCCGCTACCGCTACTACCTGATCTGGATCACCGAGCTCCCGCCGTCCAGCCAGGTGGCGGAAATAGCGGAGGCAACGCTGTTCTCGTGAGGCCGCGCGGGTGCTACCACACACGCTGCACGGCCTCAGTGGCGCCGCGCCCGCCGCTGCGAATACCGCTCGATCCCCAACCGGCAAAGTCGATCCAGCAACTCGCCGTAGGGAACCCCCGAAGCCTCCATCAGCTTGGCGTAGACGCTCGTGGGGGTGAACCCGGGCATCGTGTTGAGCTCGTTGACGAGCACAGACTCGCCGTCCACGAAGAAGTCCACGCGCGCCAGCCCCTCGCACCCGACTTCGACAAACGTCTCGACGGCAAGCTCCTGGACCCGTGCCCGCGCCGCGGCGGAGATACGGGCCGGAACGACCAGCTCCATCCCGCCGGGGGAGTACTTCGCCTCGTAGTCGTACCACTCGCCTGCAAACACGATCTCGCCGGGCTCTGAGGCCAGCGCCGCCGGACCGCTGCCGGCGCGCTCGGTGAGCGACAACCCGAGCACCCCGCACTCCACCTCGATGCCGGGCGCCATCGCCTCGACGATGACCAGCTCATCGTGGACATAGGCCTGCTCCAGCGCCTCGGTCAGAAGCGCGGAGTCGGTGACTCGGACGATCCCCACGGAGGAGCCGAGATGGGCGGGCTTGACGAACACCGGCAATCCCAGCTCGGCGATCTCCCCCAGCACCTGGGCGGGTTCGGCGCGCCAGCGTCCCTCGCGCACACCGACGTAGTCGACCTGGGGAACCGCGGGAGAGGTCCCGGAGAGCAGCCGCTTGAAGAGGACCTTGTCCATGCACGCCGCCGACGCGGCCACCCCCGCGCCGACGTAGGCGACGTCAAGCGTCTCGAGCATCCCCTGCACGGTCCCGTCCTCGCCAAACGGACCGTGCAGCGCCGGAAACGCGACGTCGACTCCGAGCAGCCCCTCGCCGGGGCGTGCGCTCACGGTCTCGCCGTCGCATCGCCAGACGCCGTCGCGGGCGATCTCGATCGAGACGGCCTCATGGCCGGCCACGAGGAGTCCGTCGCGGATCGCGGTCCCTGAGGCGAGGGAGACGTCGTGCTCGGAGGATCGCCCACCGCTGATCACCGCCACGGTGAGTGTGCTCATAGGGCAACCTGTCTCATCGCCTCACCCGCTCGCAGCCGGGGGTGTGGGGGTCGCGGGAGTGCTCGGCGTGGTCGTCGTCGGCGTGGTCTGCGGACCGAGCGTCCCGACCGCGATCGTGACCGTGGCGCCCTTGCGCGCCTTGTTGGGCGCGGCCGGGCTCTGCCTGAGGACGATGCCGACCTGGGTGGCGTCGGTGGTCGTCTGAGTGACCGCCTGGGGCGTGAACCCGGCGCGGCCGAGTTCGGCCGAGGCCTGGGCCTCGTTCTTGCCGATCACGTTCGGGACGGGGGTTTCGGTGGGCGCCTGCGCGACCACGAAGCTCACCGTGCCGCCCGCGGGGAGGGAGGTGCCGGCGGCAGGCGACTGTTCGAGCACGGTCCCCGGCGACTGTTCGCTCGAGGCCTGCTGCGTGACGGCGCCTGCTGCCAGTTTTGCGTTCGTCAGCGTCGCTTCGGCGGCTGCGCGCGATTGGCCGACCACGTCTGGGACGGTCGTCTGCGCGGGACCGCTTGAGACGAGGACCGTTACCGCGCTGCCGGCCTGTGCCTCGGTGCCCGCCGAGGGATTGGTCGAGATCACCCGCCCGCTCGCGACCGTGGCGCTGGACTGCTTTTCGGTGGTGGGCTTAAAGCCGGCTTCCTTGAGCTTGGCGCTCGCCTGTGAGGCTGTGAGTCCGGCGACGTCGGGCAGCGGCGAGCTCCCCGGCCCGGTGGAGACCGCGATCGTCACCCGCGTTCCCTTCGCTACGGCACTCCCCGCGGGAGGCGTCTCGCTGATCACCACCCCGTTGGCGACCGTGGAGCTCGCGGTCAGGGCGGGGACGGGAACCAGCCCGGCGTGACGCAGCGTGGCGACGGCGAGCGCTTCGCTCTGTCCGGCGACGTTCGGCACGCTCACCCGCCCACCCGAGGAGGGGCGCGTCAGCGCGAGCACGAGCACGAGCACGACGATCGCCGCGACCACGACACCGGCGAGGGCCAGGCGCAGATTTCGGCGTTTCCTGGCGGCCCGCTCGTCCTCGTCGCTCGGCGGCTCGGGGCTGTCCGGGGGGAGCAGCAGCGCGGCGGGCGGCGCTCCGGTGGACAGCGCCGTTCCCGCGAGGACGTGCGTGGCCGTGCCGGGCACGTCGGGCGGACGGGCGGCGAAGATGGCCGTCGCGGCGCCGACCGGGAGCTGCTGGCGGGCGGCGCTCAACGCCGCGATGAACTCCTCGGCGCTCGCATAGCGCACGGCCGGGTTCTTGGCGAGCGCGCGCAGCACGATCTCGTCGAGCACGGCGGGCGCCGCGGGATTGGCTGAGCTTGGGACGGGCGGCTGCGCGGAGACCTGCTTGAACGCGATCGCGACCGCCGTGTCGCCGTCGAACGGAACGGCGCCGGTCAACAGCTCGTACAGGATCACCCCGACCGCATACAGGTCCGACGCGGCGCTGACGGCGTGGCCCTGGGCCTGCTCGGGGGACAGGTATTGGGCGGTGCCCATGATCGAGCCCGTCATCGTCATGTCCGAGGCGCCCGCCTGGGCGATGCCGAAATCGGTCACGCGCGCGCGGCCCTCCTCGTCGAGGATCACGTTGTGGGGCTTCAGATCGCGGTGGATCACGCCGCGCGCGTGCGCGAACCGGGCGGCCTGCAGGATCTGCGTGACGATGTCGATCGCCACGACCGGATCGAGCGGGCCCTGTTCGCGCACGAGCTCCTTCAGGGAACGGCCGGGGACATACTCCATTGCGATGTAATAGGTCCCGTCCCACTCGCCGCGGTCGAAGATGCCGACGATGTTCGGATGCGAGAGCCCGGCGGCGCTGGAGGCCTCGCGGCGAAACCGCTCGACGAACTCCTGGTCCTCGGCGAAGTGATGGTGCAGCACCTTGACCGCGAGGCTGCGTCCGAGCAGCTGATCTTCGGCGAGATACACGTCGGCCATCCCCCCCGACCCCAGGCGCGAGACGACGCGATAGCGGCCGTCGATGATCGTGTTCGGCTCAACCATCGCCCGGCGCTCCCGTGCGGGCCCGATCAGCCATGCAGCACCGTTTCCATGACCTGGCGCGCGACGGGCGCCGCGAACTCGGCCCCCTGGCCGGGAACGTCCTGCAAGGTCACCGCGATGGCCACCCGCGGGTTCTGGGCGGGAGCAAACGCGATGAACCAGACGTTGTTGACCGCCGCGCCGATCTGCGTCTCGGCGGTGCCCGTCTTGCCCGCCACGCGCACGCCGGGAATCTGCGCGGCGGTGCCGGTGCCTTCGCTCACCACGGCTTCCATCATGGTCGTCAGAGAGGCCGCGGTCGATGGTTTCATGACGACCGACTGCACGCGGGGGGAGATCGTCAGGACGGTGCTTCCTTCGGGGTCGACGATGCGCTGAGCCAGGTGCGGGACCATCAGCCGCCCGCCGTTGGCGACGGCCGCCGCGACCTCGGCCATCTGCAGTGGCACGACCTGGAGCTTGTCCTGCCCGATGCCCAGACGTCCGACGTCGACATATCGGCTCGTGGGGGCGAGCAGGCGCTGGCCGAGATACTCGCCACTCACCGACATCTGATCGTCCGGGTAGTCCAGCTGGGGCTTGCGATCGAACCCGAAGCGGCTCATGTAGCGGGCGAGCGTCTGCTTGCCAAGATGTTCGGCGACCTGGGCGTAGACGGTGTTGACCGATTTGACCAGCGCTTCGGTGAGCGTCAGCTGGCCGAAGGACTCGTGTTCGTCGTTGGACAGAGGCACGCCCGAGACCGGGATGCCGTCCTTGCCGCTGACCTGGGTTTCAGGCGTGTACTGCCCGGTGTCGATCGCGGCGGTGGCCGTCACCACCTTGAACGTGGATCCGGGCGCGTACCCGAACTGGGTCGCGCGGTTGACCAGCGGCGTTCCAAAGGAATCGCGGGTCAGGCGTTCGTATGCGCTCGGCGAGCTCAGCAGGTTGGGGTCGTAGCTGGGCGTCGAGGCCATCGCCTGCACGGCGCCGGTGCGCGGATCGAGCGCGACGACGGCGCCACGGTGTTCGCCGAGGGCGGAGATCGCCGTGCGCTGGGCGGCCGGGTTGAGGGTGGTGATCACTTCGTCTCCCTGTCGGCGCTTGCCCTGCAGCTGGTCGAGGATCGCCTGCAGGTTGGTGGCGCTCCTTTCGCCGTCGAGCGCCGGGTTGCGGTAGCGCTCGATGCCCGACTGGCTGAGGTCGGTAAAGGAGTAGCCGACCGTCTGGGCGAACAGCGGACCGGTCGGGTAGGTGCGGTGATAGGTGCCTTCGCGTCCGCGCACGCTGCGCGCCAGCACCGTCCCGTCGGCGGCGAGGATCCGCCCGCGCCGGATGCGTTCCTGCTGCAGCAGCGTCCGCCTGTTCAGCGCGCTCTGACGCAGCGCCCCGGCTTCGAAGATCGTCCAGCGCGAGGTGAACGCGATCAGCAGCGCGAACAGCACCACGACCAGGCCATACAGGCGCACGATCGGCTTATTCACTGAGCTGCCCCAGTTCCAGGCTGCGGATGAGGCCGGTGGCCTTGGATTCCGAGTACAGCGAATGGTCGAGCAGCGAGCGCTTGCGAACCGGCGACAGCGTCGATGCGCTCACGCCCGAGACGTAGTCGCTGCTGTACAGCTTGATCCCACCCGGCAGTTGATAGGGAAAGCCGTTGTAGAGCGTGACCAGGCCACGTGCGTTCGTGCCGATGAAGTAGACCGATTGCGCCGCCAGGTACGCGCCCGAGGCGAGCAGGCCGAGCACGACGAGCACGATCGCTACCGGCGCAAGGCGCCGCAGGCGCCCGCGTTTGCTCCCGACTGCAGACGCCTGCGCCGGCGCTCGCGGTCGGCGGGGCGCTACTGGGCGCTCCGCCGGCGCGGAGACAGCGGGAGACAGCCGCTCACCAGAGTCCGGTGCCTCCTCCGTATCCGGGTCGATGACCGCGTCCACGTCGCCGCGGCCATCCGAGCCCGCCGCTGCGAGCGCTGCCTGCTCCTCCGTCTCGGGCGGGAGCGGGGGGGCCGGCGCGGAGGGATCCTCCAGCCGGAACAGCACCACCGTGATGTTGTCTCGCCCGCCGGCCTCGTTGGCGGCTGCGATCAGCGCCTCGCCCGCTTCGCGCAGGCGCGGGTGCGAGCGCATCAGCTCGGCGACGCGCTCCTCGGGGAGCATCGTCGTCAGGCCGTCGCTGCAGAGCAGGTAGACATCGCCCGAGCGGGCGCTGTAGGAGCGGGTGTCGACCTCGACCGACGGCTCGGGTCCGAGCGCGCGCGTGATCACCGAGCGCTGCGGGTGGTCGACGGCTTCCTCGGGGGTGATCTTGCCCTGACGCATCAACTCGTCGACGAGCGAGTGGTCGTCGGTCAGGCGCGTGAGCTCTCCCGCGCGCAGGCGGTAGGCGCGGCTGTCCCCCACGTGAGCGATCGCGACCTCCTCGGGAGCGACATACACCGCCGTCAGCGTCGTGCCCATCCCCGCGTGCTCGGCGTTTGAGTGCGAGAGCTCGTGAATGCGGGAGTTGGCCGCACCGGCCCGTTGTGCAAGGACGATCTCTGGCTCGGTGGTGTCGCCCAGCCCCTCTTCGAAGACGTCCACCGCGAGCCTCGAGGCGACCTCGCCGGCCTGCGCGCCACCCATTCCGTCGGCAACGACGAACAGCGGCGAGCGCGCCAGCAGCGAGTCCTCGTTGGCTCGCCGCTGAAGGCCTGTGTCGGTGGCGGCGTACTGCTCGGCGACGCGTAGCATCAGGATGTCGCGCCAGTCGTCGGGGGCGCACCCGGGGATGGCGCATCGAAGCGGGCCTGCGACGGCGTCCTCGCCGTTTGAATGATCTGGGCGTGAGCGTGCATGGCCGGCTAGTCGACCTCGAACGTGAACTCTGAGTCGCCGATCCTGACGCGATCGCCGGGGTGCAGCGGCCGGGGTGTCTCGAGCAGCTCCTCGTTGAGGTAGGTGCCGTTGGTGGAGCGCAGATCCTCGATCGCCAGGATGTTGCCCTGCCGGTAGATACGGGCGTGACGCGAGGAGGCGAACGGATCCTCGAGCCGTATCTCAGCGCGATCTCCGCGACCGAGCACGACGTCCTCGTCGAGGTCGTAGATCATCCCAGGGTCATGACCGGGAGCGCGCTCGACCACCAGCCGCGGCGCTCGCCCGGCGAGGTCCGCGACTCCGGCCGAGGAGGCCGAATGCAGACCGGTCGCATCGGGTGGGATCGGCGCCCCGGCTGAGGGCGCCGGCGTGGGCGAGGATGCTCCGCGCAGGTCGCGCAGCGCACTGCGCGCAACCCACAGCAGGAACAGGTAGAGCACCGCCAGAAAGCCGAACTTGAGGGCTACGGATACAGGTGCGAGCGTCGTCACGAGATGTCGAACACGATCTCGGTGGAGCCAAGCTCGATGCGATCTCCGGCGCGCAGCGGATGGGCGCCGTGGATGTCGCGACCGTTGACGCGCACCCCGTTGGTCGAGCCCAGATCGGCCACGGTCCAGCCATCCTCGCCGGGACGGAGCTCGGCGTGCCGGCGCGAGACGCCCGTATCCTCGAGCACGATGTCGCAGTCCCGGCTGCGACCCACCACACCGCCGTCGGGCGCTACCGGCAGGCGCCTCGCGCCAACCGACAGCAGCGCGCGGGGGGGGCGGCGCGCGCGGGCCTCCTCCACTGGACCGCGCATGCGCGCCGAGCTGCTGTAGATCATCGTCTGCCCATGTTCGTCGGGGGGCTCGGCCGGGTCGACGTCCATCGCCGGCTCCGCGGAGGAATCGTCGTCACTGTGACCGTCCGCCCGGACGAGCCGCGCCTGGATCCCGAATTCGCCGAGCGACAGCTCCTCGTCGGTGTGGAAGGAGATCAGCGGCTGCGAGGCGAGGATCAGATCCTCGCGACGGGCGTGCTCGAGCAGGTAGGCGCAGAGCTCGTCGATCACCTCCTGCTCGACGCCCTCATAACGGGCACGATCTTGGGGAGAGAGCCACACCGAGTACTCGTTCGGCGCATACGTGCGCGAGACCGAGGCGGTGCGATGCTCGTCCATCTCCCGCGCCAGCTTGTGCGCCAGTTCGATCGGACGCACCTCCGAGCGGAAAACGCGACCGAACGCGCCTTCGACGAGGTTGGCGATCCTGGTCTCGAGTGCTCTCAGGGGATTCATGGCAGGGTGCCCGATGGTCGCTTCGACGGGCGAACGCGACCGTCTGGTGGCACTCTAAGGGTGACGGGCGGAGACCGGACCGCGCAGCGCGCCGCCCGCGATCGCAACGGCGGCGCCGACGATCGCCCCGAGGACGGCGCCGCGTGGCTGTGGAAGGACGGCGTCGGCGGACAGCCCGGCGTCGAAGTAGGGCGTCGTGGCCAGCAGCACGGTCGACCAGACGAGGGCGGCGATCGTGTCCCGAATCGCGCTGGAGCCGCGCACGAGGAGCGGCAGCACGACCGCGGCGCCGGCCCACAGCGCCGCTCCGCATACGAGTCCGGCGGTGAGCATCGGAGCGATGACGTGGACGGCCGCGCCGTCGAGCGAGCCCTCCCAGGCCGCGCGCTGTGGCATGGCGGCGGGCGATCCGAGCCATAGGCGCGAGCCGTGCGCGCCCACGGTCAGCAGCGGCTCGGCCAGCGCCAGCCACCAGTACCCAAGAGCGCCGAGGGCGGCACGCCGCGACCAGCGCGAGGCCTGTCCCGCCACTGCGGGATACGCGCCCGCCAGGCCCACGAGTCCCAGCGCGGGAGCAAGTCCAGCCGTCAGCCAGCCGATACCGGGTCGCGGGCCCAGCGCCAACAACGGCGCCACCGCGGTGAGCAGCAGCAACGCGACCCCCGGGCGCCCGCTCGTCGCCTGCCAGACCGCGACGGCGAGGATGCACCCCACCCATGCCGCGCGCGGGAGCGGGAAACCTCGGGATCGGCGCTCGCCGGCATGGTGGCCCGCCGCCGGGTCCTCGGACGGGGAGTGGGCGCCGGCCTCGAACCGACCTTCGAGCGAGGTCGCGGCGGCGAGCGGACGCTGCTCCATAGTTCGGTGCTCGTCGGTGATCGGAGGACGGGCCGTGGTTGACGGCCGGCCTCGCTCCGATGCGGACGAGGCAGGCTGCGGTCGATCGGACCGGCGGCGAAACAGGCCACGTCCGCTCCTCGGGCCGTCTGCCAGAGCGCGTTCGAGGGCCGAGCGCAGATCCTCCAGAGTTCCACGGCGGGCGGGCTCGACCGCCAGCGCCGTATCGATGGCGTCGCTCAGCGCTCGCTGAAGGTCGGGGCGGCGAGCGGCGAGCGCGGGCACTGGACGACCGATCCGCCGGGCGGTCGCCGCCGGCGTCGGTCCCCGTACGGGGTTGATCCCCGTGAGCCCCTCGTAGATGACGAGCGCGAGCGAATAGACGTCCGCTGACTCGTCGGTCTGAAGGCCTTCGCTCTGCTCCGGCGCCATGTAGGCGAGCGTGCCGAGCGTCTCGCCGGTGCGTGTCAGCGCCTGCTCGCCCACGAGACTGGCGCCGCCGAAGTCGGTCAGCTTGGCGAGCGTGTCATGGGGGCCAGGATCGTGAGGCACGAGCACGTTCTGGGGCTTGACGTCACGATGTATGACCCCCCGCGCGTGGGCGTGAGCGAGGGCGTGAGCGAGAGTCACCCCGATCTCGAGCAGCTGCTCGTCGGTGAGCGCATCCCGCGCCACGAGCTGAGCGAGCGTGTCACCGTCGACGAGCTCGGATACGAGATAGAACGCGTCATCGTCCACGTAGGCCTCGTGCAGCGCCACGATCGCCGGATGAGACAGGCGCGCGCTCGCAAGCGCCTCGCGAGAGGCACGCTCACCGGCGCGCGGCTCCCCACCGGCGCCGGCGCCGGCGCCGGCCGACAGCTCTGGGGGAAGCGGAATCCGCTTGAGCGCGACCTCGCGGTGAAGCAGCTCGTCATGCGCTCGCCAGACGACCCCGAACCCGCCCGCGCCGACGCGCTCGATCGGGCGGTAGCGGCCGTGTAGCAGAGCACCCTCCGGAGGATGCTCGCCCATGATCCGCCGTTGCCTAGAGCTTCCCGTGGAGTCGGCCCGTTCGATCGTGGCGGACTCTGAGAGCAGTTCACCGGCAGCGGTCTCGGGCGCGGCCCCGATCCGCGGAGGATGCTCCTGGAGGAGGGTCTGCGAAGAGTCCACCGGGTGGCGCGTTCGCCGCCCGCAGGCGACCTCCCTGCACGAAAGCGAAGGATTATGCTCGTTGACCGAGAAGTTGCAGGTTCACGGGCCACACGGAGGGCAGTCATACTGGTGCCCTGCGCATGAACAAGTCCCTGCAAAGGAGCACATAGCTTTTGTCGTTCTTTGACGACGGCGAGGAGACAGCGACTCGCCCCGCAGCCCGAGCGCCACGCGCGCCACAGAAGCCCCGCCCGCGCCGTGCGCGGCACGCGGACGAGCCGGATTCGCACGAGGAGCACACCGTGATGGTGCGCCGTCGCGTGGCGGCCGGGGTCGGCGTCGTGCTGCTGATCGTGATCGTGCTGATCGTCAACGGCTGCCTGAAAAGCCAGAAGACGCAGGCGCTGAAGAACTACACCAGCAACGTCTCAAGGATCGTGACCGCGTCCGACCAGCAGGTCTCGCAACCGCTGTTCGCGGCATTGTCGGGCGCGAGCTCCAAGCCGGCTCTCAACGTGGAGACGCAGGTCAATCAGCTGCACCTGGAAGCCCAGAAGCAGGCCTCCGAAGCGAAGGGGTTGAGCGTCCCCGGAGAAATGAGCTCTGCACAGCGCGATCTGCTGCTGGCCTTGGACCTGCGCGCCGAAGGGGTGGAAAAGGTCGCAAGCCTGTTGCGTACGGCCCTGGGAGGGCAGGCCAAGCAGGCGAGCACGACGATCGCGGGGGACATGGAGAGCTTTCTGGCCTCGGACGTGATCTACTCCCAGCGAGTCGCGCCGCTGATCGAAGAAGCGCTGAAGGCCGGCGGGGCCGGCGGGCAGACCGTCGCGAGCACGCACTTCCTGCCGAACATCGGCTGGCTGGAACCGAGCACGGTGCAGTCGCGCATCACCGGCCAGGCGGCGTCCTCGCCAAACACGCCCGTGACGGGCAATCACGGCAGCGCGCTGAAGGGAGTGAGCGTCGGGGCCAGCACGCTCGCGCCCGAACCCACGCTCAACCACGTCAGCGGCGGGAGCAACCCCACATTCACCGTGCAGGTAGAAAACTCGGGCGAATCCCCCGAGACGAACGTCAAGGCCAACGTCAGCGTCACCGCCGCCGGAAAGCAGTATGCCGCCTCGCACACGATCGAAAAGACCGAACCCGGCAAGACCGTCAACGTCAACATCCCCGTGACCGGTGTGCCACTCAGCGTCGCGTCGAAAATCGAAGTGAAGATCGAAGCGGTGCCGGGCGAGAACGACACCGAAAACAACAAGAGCACCTACCTGGCGATCTTCGGCGGCTAGCGCGCGGACTCGATGCCGTGGCTGCTGAGAGTGGTGTGGATTGCGCCCGCGCCGGGCGCGCTAAGTTGTGGCGAGCATGGCCGGCGCGATAACCGACACCGAGGGCATCGTCGCGATCGCCGCGGCCGCCCTGGCGGTGATCGCACTGCTTGCGTGCGCGGCGCTCGCGCTCTCCGTGCGCAGGCTCCGGCGCTCTCAGAAGCTCGTGATCGGGGATCGTGAGGAACGCGACCTGGTGGCCCACGCGGCCGACATGCAGGACGCGTTCGAGGCGCTGCGGGGATACGTGGAGGACGTCGCGGCACGCCTCGACGGACGGCTGGCGGGCGCGGAGACGGCGCTGCACGGTGCGATCGCGCACCGTTCGCTGGTTCGCTACGACGCCTACAACGAGCTCTCCGGACAGCAGTCGATGTCGATCGCGCTGCTGGACGACGCGCGCTCGGGGATCGTGCTGTCGTGCATCCACCATCGTGACCAGGCGCGCGTCTATGCCAAGCAGGTGCACGACGGACGGGGGGAGCTGGAGCTCTCGCCCGAGGAGGCCGAGGCCGTGCGCCTCGCGTTGAGCCCGGCCGGAGGGCGAGCCGATGTCGCCGGACAGCACGCCGGCTGAGAACACCGCGCGGCGTCCGCGCGTCGGCTATCTCGGTCCCGAGGGCACGTTCAGCGAGGAGGCCCTGCTGGCCAGCGCCGCGCCTGACGCGGTCGAGCCGGTGGCGCTGAGGACGATCTACGACACGATCCTCGCGCTCACGCGCGGCGAGGTGCAGTGGGCGGTGGCGCCGATCGAGAACTCGCTGGACGGATCGATCAGCGCGACGCTGGACCTGCTGGGCAGCGAGGAGGGAGGGCTTCGGATCGTCGGTGAGGCGCTGCTGTCCGTCAGGCACTCGCTGATCGCCGCGGACCCGGTTGAGCTCCAGGAGATCGACACGGTCTTCACCCATCCGCAGGTCCCAGGTCAGTGCGAGCGGTTTCTGCGCGGGGAGCTGGGACACGCGAAGGTGTTGCCGGCGAGCTCGACCGCGGAGGCGGTGCGGATGGTCGCCGAGGAGCGCCGGCCGGGGCAGGCGGCGCTGGGGACGGTGCTGGCGGCCGAGATCTACGGCGCGACGGTCCTGCGCGAGAGCGTGCAGGACAGGGACGACAACCAGACGCGGTTCGTGTGGCTGGCGCGGACGAACGGGGGGGCTCGCGACACGGACGACGCCACGCTCGCCGGCCACGATGCGCGAGCGTCGGCGGACGGACAGCGACATCCACCGCTGCGCGACGTCGAGGGGGAATGGAAGACATCGCTCGTGTTCTGGGGAGCGGGAGCCGACAGCCCGGGCTGGCTCGTCAGCTGCCTGGACGAGTTCGGCCGCCGCGCGATCAACCTGACGAAGATCGAGTCCCGGCCCAAGCGCGATCGAATGGGCAGCTACATGTTCTTCGTCGATCTCCAGGGCCGCGTGAGCGACCCCGCGATCGCGGAGGCCGTCGCGGGGCTGGGGCGGATCTGCCAGCAGGCGCGCGTGCTCGGCTCCTACCGGGTTGACGGCCGTCCGCTCGACACGGGGACAGCCGCCGCAGCAGCCGGGAGACAGACGGCGAGCAATCGCCACGACGACCCCACACCATCGCTACACTCCGGCGCTACAGATGGATAGCACCGTTCCACCTGTAGTACTGAGGTCCGTGCCGCCACCAGAGCACCGGCGGCGCGGGCGTGACAGTGGCCGAGTGCTCGTATTGAACGCGACATATGAGCCGATCAACGTCTGCTCGGTGCGCCGCGCGGTGGTGCTGCTCTTGAAGGACAAGGCCGAGCTGCTGGAGCGAGGGCGCTGGGAGCTGCACTCGGAGAGCTCCACGCTGGCGCGGCCGGTGGTGATCCGGCTCGTCAGCTACGTGCGCGTCCCGCGCGACGCGCATCGGCGCAAGATCACACGGCGCGCGGTGTTCGCGCGCGACGGCTGGGCCTGCCAGTACTGCGGCTCGCGCTCTAACCTGACCGTCGATCACGTGATCCCACGATCCAAGGGCGGCGACTCCAGCTGGGAGAACATCGTCGCCTCGTGCGCCCCGTGCAACCGGCGCAAGGGCGACCGACTGCCCCGCCAAGCGGGGATGCACCCGCGCCGCGCGCCGCGCACCCCGCGCGCGGAGATCTTCATCCACGTCGCCTCGCCGACGATCCCAGCGGTCTGGCTGCAGTACCTGCCCCAGGCAGCCTGACGGTACGCTGGCACTGCGCCAGGCTGCGTCCTCAGTCGCTCGCGTACGTAGTACGCCACGCTCCCTGCGTCCTTATCGAAGCCGGGAGACACTCGCCTTCGGCTCGCATCCCCGTTTCGGCCAGCTTGGCCATCGAGCCGTCAGGTGGCGCAGTGCACAACGACGGGGGGCGCCCTCGACCGGACGCCCCCCGCGGATACGGCTGTGACTGGAAAGACCGAGGCGACTCGCTTACGCGCTGCAGCCGGAGGGACCAGGTCCGGAGGTCGTCTCGGGGTGTCCCGGGTTGGATTCCGCCAAGCGGTCCAGCCTCCGACCTAGCGGCCGGTCACCTCCAGGGTCCCGCGAGAACTGTGACTAAGCGTACGGACCACCTCCTTTCTCTGGTCTAGCCAGAGTAGCGAACGGAGATGACGTGCGCGAGCCTCCGGCGCGACGGCCGGCGCTGGACGATCGCGGAGCGCATCTGGTCACGATCGGCCGGCGTCCTGGACCTGCTTGACCTCGCGCCAGATGCCTACTCAGACGAGGGTGCCACGCCGTCCCCGATCGAGGGAGCGGCAGGCAGCGCATCTACCACCGGGACGTCCTCGGCGGGGCCATCCTCGGTGTCAACCACCACCGCGACGGCGCTGACGAGGTCCTCGTCCTTGAGGTTCATCGCGCGCACGCCCGTGGCGGAGCGGCCCTGCTGGGAGATGCCTCCCGCGGCGGTGCGCTGGACCATGCCGCCGACGGAGATGAACACGAGCTCCTGGTGCTCGCGCACGACCAGCGCGCCGGCGAGACCGCCCTTGCGCTCGGTGAGCTTGATCGTCTTGACGCCTTTGGCGCCGCGGTTGGTCTTGCGGTACTGGCCGATCTGAGTGCGCTTGCCGTAGCCGTTCTCGGTGACGACGAGCAGGTCCATGTCGTCGCGGGCGACGTCCATTGCGATCACCTGGCCGTCGGAGCCGACGTCCATGCCGCGCACGCCGCTGGTGTCGCGCCCCATCGAGCGCGCGTCGGACTCGGCGAAGCGCACGGTGAGCCCGGCCTTGGAGACCATGATGATCTCGTCGTTCGGGTCGACCGCGCGCACGGCCAGCAGCTCGTCGTCGTCGCGAATCTTGATCGCGATGATCCCGTCGGCTTTGATCGGCGTGTTGTACTGCTGGAACTCGGTCTTCTTGACCGTGCCGCTGCGGGTGGCGAACACCAGGTACTTCGTCTCTGAGAAGTCGCGCGTGGACACCACCGCCTGGATTCGCTCGCCTTCGCGCAGCGGCAGGATGTTCACGAGCGCGCGCCCCTTGGCCGTGCGGGAGGCCTCCGGCAGCTCGTACACCTTCGAGCGATAGACCTTGCCGCGGTTGGAGAAGAACAGCAGGTAGTCGTGGGAGGAGCAGACGAACAGGTGCTCGATGAAGTCGCCGTCCTTCATGTCCATCCCGGTGACCCCGCGCCCGCCGCGCGCCTGCTGGCGGTAGGTCGCCAGCGGCAGCGACTTGATGTAGCCGGTCTGGGTGATCGTGATCACCATCTGCTGATCGGCGATCAGGTCCTCGATGTCGATCTCGTCCTCGGAGTGGCTGATCTCGGTGCGCCGCTCGTCGCCGAAGCGCTCGGAGATCTCTGACAGCTCCTCCTTGATCACCGCCAGCACGCGGGACTCGTCGCCGAGGATCGCGCGCAGCTCGGCGATCCGCTCGGTGACGTCGGCGTGCTCCTGCTGGATCGAGTCGGCCTCCAGCGCCGTGAGCTGGGAGAGACGCAGATCGAGGATCGCCGAGGCCTGGATCGCGCTCAGCTCGAAGCGGGCGACGAGCTGCTCGCGGGCGTCCTCGCGGTCGCGCGAGGCGCGGATCAGCTCGATGATCGCGTCGAGGTTGTCGAGCGCGATCAACAGGCCGAGCAGGATGTGCGCGCGGGCCTCCTTCTCGGCCAGCTCGTGCTTGGTGCGGCGCACGATCACTTCGCGCTGGTGGGCGACGTAGTTGTGGATGACCGCGCGCAGGTTCAGCGTGCGCGGGACGTTGTCGACGAGCGCGACCATGTTCACGCCGAACGTCGACTGCATCGAGGTGTGCTTGTAGAGCTTGTTCAGCGCGACCTTCGGGATAACGTCGCGCTTGAGCTCGATCACCAGGCGCATGCCGCGCTTGTCGGACTCGTCGCGCAGGTCGGAGATCTCGGAGATGCGTTTGTCGCGCACGAGATCGGCGATCTTCTCGATCAGGTTCCCCGGTCCGCCCTTCTTGACCATGAAGGGCAGCTCGGTGACGACGATCGCCTCCTTGCCCTGCTTGAGCGGCTCGATGTGCGCCTTGGCCTGCACGCGCACTCGCCCGCGGCCGGTCTCGTAGGCGTCGCGGATGCCCTGGTGCCCGAGGATGATCCCGCCGGTGGGGAAGTCCGGACCCTTGATGTGCCCCAACAGCCCGTTGGTATCGATCTCGGGGTCGTCGATGTAGGCGATCGTCGCCGCGACCACCTCGCGCAGGTTGTGAGGTGGGATGTTCGTCGCCATCCCCACGGCGATCCCCGACGAGCCGTTGACGAGCAGATTCGGGAAGCGCGCCGGGAGCACGAGCGGTTCCCGGCGCGAGCCGTCGTAGTTGGGCGCGAAGTCGACCGTGTCCATGTCGAGATCGCGCAGCATCTCCGTGGCGATGCGGGTCAGGCGCGCCTCGGTATATCTCATGGCGGCAGCCGGATCGTCGTCGACCGAGCCGAAGTTGCCCTGACCGTCGACCAGTTCGTTGCGCATCGAGAACTCCTGGGCCATGCGCACGAGCGTGTCGTAGATCGCGGAGTCGCCATGGGGGTGGTACTTGCCCATCACCTCGCCGACGATCAGGGCGCACTTCGAATAAGAACGCGTGGGGCTGAGGCCGAGCTCGTTCATCGCGTAGAGCACACGCCGGTGCACCGGCTTCAGGCCGTCGCGCACGTCGGGCAGGGCACGCCCGACGATCACCGACATGGCGTAGTCGAGATACGCCGAGCGCATCTCCTCCTCGAGCGCGCGCGGTTCGATGTTGCCCCCGCTCAGTGTCTCGGGAGTGGCCACCTATGCCTCACACATCCAGGTTCGCGACGGCGCGGGCGTTCTCTTCGATGAATTCGCGGCGCGGCTCGACCTGGTCGCCCATCAGCTTGGAGAAGATGCGGTCGGCGGCGGCCGCGTCCTCGAGGGTCACTTGCGCCAGCATGCGCGTCGCCGGCGACATCGTCGTTTCTCCGAGCTGGTCGGCGTTCATCTCGCCGAGCCCCTTGAATCGCTGCAGTTTCGTTCCCTTCTGCGCGACCGTCATCACCGCCTCGCGCAGCGCCTCGAACGAGGGCGCGCTCTCCTGCGCGTCGCCGAGGCGCACGTCGAACGCCGGCGTGCCCGCGAGCTCGACCAGCTGGGAATGGACACGCGCCAGCTGGCGGTACTCCTGGGAGGAGAACAACCCGCGGGCGAGGCGATGGGTGCGGGCGAAGCCGGTGTTCGTCTCGACGGCCTTCACGCGCAGCTCGGCGTCGTCCACGGAGACCAGCTCCGTAGCGTGGGTCTCCCCCTCCAGCCCGTCGCGGGAGAGCAGCGCGACGGCCGCCTCGGGGTCGAGCGCCTGCTCGCCGAGCAGCGAGGACTCCTCCAGAAACTGGACCATGTCGTGACCGTGCACGGCGCGCAGCGAGGAGGCCCAGCCCTCGTACTGCTTGAGCAGGCGGGTGAACCGCTGCCAACGAGGCTCGGTCAGCTTGAACTGGGTCCCGTGGCGGTCGAACACGTCGAGCCGGTCCCACTTGTCCGAGAGCAGGATGTCTTCGAGCTCGGAGTCCTTCTCGATGTAGCGCTCGCGCGAGCCCTGCTTGAGCTTGTACAGCGGCGGCTTGGCGATGTAGACGTAGCCGGCCTCGATCAGCTCCTGCATCTCGCGGAACAGCAGCGTCAGCGCGAGCGTGCGGATGTGCGCGCCGTCGACGTCGGCGTCGGTCATCAGGATCACCTTGTGGTAGCGCGCGTTCTCGATGTTGAACTCGTCGCGCACGCCCGTGCCGATCGCGGTGATCAGCGCCTGGATCTCGACGTTCTGCAGGACCTTGTCGATGCGCGACTTCTCGACGTTGAGGATCTTGCCGCGCAGCGGCAGCACCGCCTGGGTGTTGCGGTCGCGGCCCTGCTTGGCCGAGCCCCCGGCGGAATCGCCCTCGACCACGAACAGCTCGGCCAGCGAGGGATCCTTGACCGAGCAGTCCGCCAGCTTGCCCGGCAACGTGGAGTTCTCCAGCGCCGACTTGCGCCGGGTCAGGTCGCGGGCCTTGCGCGCGGCCTCGCGGGCGCGCTGGGCTTGGACGGACTTCATGATCACCGCACGCGCCTCCGACGGGTTCTCCTCGAGGAACTCGCCCAGGCCGGTGTTGACGATCGACTCGACAAAGCCGGCCATGCCGGGGTTGCCGAGCTTGGTCTTGGTCTGGCCCTCGAACTGAGGATCGCGCAGCTTGACCGAGATCACAGCGGTCAGACCCTCGCGCACGTCCTCGCCCGAGAGGTTGTCCTCTTTCTCCTTCAGCAGGCCCTTCTCGCGCGCGTAGCGGTTGAGCGTGCGCGTGAGCGCCGAGCGAAAGCCCGACAGGTGCGAGCCGCCCTCGCGCGTGGCGATGTTGTTGGCGAAGGAGTGAATCGACTCCTGGTAGGAGGAGTTCCACTGCATCGCCACCTCGGCGGCGCCCTCCTCGGATTCGCCCGCGAAGAACACGACCTTGCGGTGGACCGTGTCCTTGTTCTCGTTCAGATAGGTGACGAAGTCCTCGATCCCCCCCTCGTACTGAAAGGAGGCCGAGTGGCCCTCGCCGCGCTCGTCGACGATCGAGATCTTCAGGCCCCGCGTCAGGAAGGCCGTCTCGCGCAGGCGCTCCTCGAGCGTGTGGAAGTCGTAGTCGAGCGTCTCGAAGATGTCGGCGTCGGCCAGGAACGTGATGATCGTGCCGGTGGGCGCATTCGCGGCGAGCTTCTCGCCCTTGCTCAGCTCGCCCTGGGGAGCGCCGCGCGCGTACTCCTGGCTCCAAACGTAGTCGTCGCGGCGAATCTCCACCTGCAGGCGTTCGGAGAGGGCGTTGACGACGGACACGCCGACGCCGTGCAGCCCGCCGGAGACCTTGTAGCCGCCGCCGTCGCCGAACTTGCCGCCGGAGTGCAGCACCGTCAGCACGACCTCGACCGCCGGGCGTCCCTCCTTCTCCATCATCGCGACGGGGATGCCGCGGCCGTTGTCGGAGACGGTGACCGAGCTGTCGGGGTGGATCGTGACCGAGACCTCGCTGCAGTAGCCCGCCAGCGCCTCGTCGACGGAGTTGTCCACCACCTCGTAGACGAGATGGTGCAGGCCCATGACGCCGGTCGAGCCGATGTACATGCCGGGGCGCTTGCGGACGGCCTCCAGGCCCTCCAGCACCGTGATGTCCTGAGCGTCGTACCCAGCGCCTACACCCGCCGAGGTGTTGCTGACGCCCGCGGCGGCGTCCTCTTCGGGGTTGTGTGCGTGGGCGCTGTCGGCTGTAGCCAATCTGATCCTTCGATGACATGCGAACGCCCCGGAATCCAGGGCGCTCAGACGGTGTCCGGGGCGAAATACGCTGTGCTCGGATAATAGCACAAGCTGCCCTTGGAACGGAGGCTGGCGGCACACGAAATCCCTGCAAAATCGCGGAAAACTGCATGCCGGCGCGGCGGTCGGACGCAGGGGCGGCTCAGCCGCTGCGGCAGTGCAGCTGACGGAGTGCGTCCTCACCGAGCTCCGCGTTCAGGCGCCCGATCAGCTCGGGGCCCATCAAATCGAGCTCCTGCGCCCACACGGAGGCCTCGCAGATCACCGTGAGGACGCCGTCG
>DASXKH010000047.1:0-19864 GCA_036496915.1 Solirubrobacteraceae bacterium | reverse complement strand
ATGATGGGGCGGCTGTGGTTGATCGCGCTGGCGGTGATCGTCGCTCGATATGCCGGCGGCAAGGATGACGGGATCATGGCGGCCGTGCTCGTGCTGGGCGCGTTCACGGTCTATCTCGCGATGTCGTTCGTGACGCGTGGCGCTCCGCTGCGGGCGGGCGCCCTCAGAACACCGAGCGCCTCATGAGCGCCGCCGTGGACAGCAGCCGGGGAGAGAGTCCGGCGACGGACGCGGGCGCCGACGCCGGTGGTGCTCGTCAGAAACTGAGCACGAAGCGGAAGCTGCTGATCCTGGGAGGCGTATGGATCGGCGGTGTGATCGTGCTCGGGATCGTCTACGGGTTTCACGGCACCCGCAACACGAGCTTTGAACCGCAGAACGAGTTCAAGCTCGACAACTGGGTGAGCCTCGGGGCGTTCTCGCTCAACAAGGCCGTGCTGTACCTGGTGCTGGCCGCGACGCTGACGTGCGTGAGCATGATCTGGATCGCGCGGCGCATGCAGCAGCGCCCGAACAAGGTCCAGGCCGCGGTCGAGACGCTGTATCAGCTGATGCGCGAGAACATCACGGGCAGCGCGATGGAGGAGAAGATGGCCGCCAAGTGGTTCCCGTTCGTCGGGGCGCTGTTCCTGTTCATCATGTTCTCGAACCTGATCGGCTACATCCCGCTGCCGACGAACACCGAGCACGAGCTGAGCGTGTTCGGGACGCACATACCGTCGTTCTCGCTGTATGCCTCGACCGCGAACATCGCGATACCGCTGGCGCTCGCGCTGGTGGTGTTCGTGTCATACACGTTCGAAGGCGTGCGCGCGAAGGGCCCGATCGGCTACCTGAAAGGGCTCGTGCCCGGCGGCGTGACCGGCGGAATGGCGGTGGCGATCTTCTTCCTGGAGGTCCTGTCGAATCTGATGCGGATTCTGTCGCTGACGATTCGTCTGTTCGCGAACATCCTGGCGGGTCATCTGATCATCCTGTTCATGGCGGGAGCGCTGGCGGTGATCCTGGGCATCTCCGCGCTGGGCTGGTTCACGTTGCCGTTCGGCATCGCGCTGTTCGCGTTCGAGGTCGGCCTGGTGGCCGCCCTGCAGGCGTTCATATTCGCGACGCTCACCGCGATCTACCTCGGCGGCGCCGTCGCGGAAGATCACTGAGAGGCCATATCGGATAGAACCGCACCGGCCAGTCAATCCCTCAAACCGCAGATCTGAGCAAGAGCACCGCCGGACCATCATCGACTAACGCCGATTAATCGCCAAAAAAGGAGTGAATGTGCATCTAGCCCTAATTACGTTGCTCGCGACCGCGACCGAAGAAACCGCGAAGGCCGGCAAGTCGATCGGTCTCGGCGTCGGCGGCGGTCTCGGCGCCGTCGGCGCGGGCGTCGGCATCGGGATCATCTTTGGCAAGGCGATCGAGGCGATCACCCGCCAGCCGGAGATGCGCGACGAGATCACGCAGCTGCAGTGGCTCGGGTTCGCGCTGACCGAGGCCTGCTTCTTCTACGGGCTCGTGGCCGGGCTGCTGGCCGCGTTCATCGTCTGAGGATCGGGTGACCTCGATGCTTCCTCTTGCCTCGAACGGCAGCTTCCTGATCCAGCCGGGCGTCGGGTTGATGGTGTGGACCCTGCTCGTGTTCGGCGTCACGATGGTGCTGCTCGCAAGGCTCGCGTTTCCGCGCATCAGCGAGGCGCTGGAACGCCGGCAGAAGGCGATCGAAGAGTCGATCGACTCGGCGCAGCGCACGCGCGAGGAGGCCGACAGGCTGCTGGCCGAGTATCGCGAGCGCCTGAAGGAGGCCAGGGCGCAGTCGGATGAGATCGTCCAGCGTGCACGCCAGACAGCGGAGTCCCATGAGCTCCAGGCCAAAGAGCAGGCGCAGCGGATCGCCACCGAGGCGGCCCAGCGTGCCGAGCGCGAGATCGAGGCGGCCACCGAGCGCGCGCTCGACGGCATCCGCCGCGAGGTCGCCGACCTGACGATCATGGCGACCGAGAAGGTGACGCGCAAGACGCTCGACGACGCCGATCAGAAGCGTCTCGTGCAGGAGGCGCTGGGGGAGCTCGACTTCTCGGGTCTGTCCTCCGGGGCGAGCGTCAACTGATGGAGGAGCTTGCTCGGGTATACGGTCGCGCGCTGTTCGAGGTGGCCGAGGAGCAGGGCAAGGTGGACGTGCTGCGCGAGCAGCTCGGCCAGTTCGCCGATGCGCTCGAAGAGAACCGCGAGCTGAAGCTGTTCTTCTTCTCGCCTTACTTCTCGACGACCGAGAAGCAGCAGGCGCTCGACGGGCTGCTGGAGGGCGCCGAGCCGGCGTTCGTGGGATTCCTGAGGCTGTTGATCGAGAATCACCGCATGCCGGTGATATTCCGCCTCAGGCGCGAGTACGAGCGCCTGTGGGGCGAGGCCAACAGGGTGCTGGGAGTGCAGGTGACGAGCGCGATCGAGCTCGACGAGGCGACCACGCAGAGCATCGGCGCCTCGATCGGGCAGAGCACGTCGCGCAAGGTCACGCTGAGCACGCGCGTGGACCCGGACATCCTCGGCGGGATCGTGGTCCGGGTCGGGAACTCGATCCTCGACGCCTCGATCAGAAGCCGGCTGGAGCAGTTGCGCAAGCAGGTGGCATCCGCCGCCGCCTGAGGAATCGCCGACCGACCGACCGACCGACAGAACCGACTGACCGACCGACAGAACCGACTGACCGACAGAACTGACCGACCGGATATCGACAAGGAGCCATCCGAGACAGCCATGCAGATCAATCCTGATGAGATAACGAGCATCCTCAAGAGCCGCATCGCGGGACTCGGCGCCGGCGAGGCTGAGCTGACGGAGGTCGGCACGGTGCTGTCGGTGGCCGACGGCATCGCGCGACTGCACGGGCTGGAGAACTGCATGTCGTTTGAGATGCTCGAGCTGCCGCATGGCGTTACGGGCCTGGCGCTGAACCTCGAGTCCGACAACGTCGGCGCGGTGCTGTTCGGCGAGTGGGAGCGGATCAGCGAGGGCGACACGGTCAAGCGCACCGGCCGCCTGCTCGAGATCCCCGTGGGCGAGGCGCTGCTCGGGCGCATCGTCGATCCGCTGGGCCGCCCGCTGGACGGCAAGGGCGAGATCCACACCACGGAGACTCGCCCCGCGGAGTTCAAGGCCCCGGGCGTGGTCCAGCGCCAGCCGGTGACCGAACCGATGCAGACCGGTCTGAAGGCGATCGACGCGATGATCCCGATCGGGCGCGGTCAGCGCGAGCTGATCATCGGCGATCGCCAGACCGGCAAGACGGCGATCGCGATCGACTCGATCATCAACAATCGCGACACGGGCGTCGTGTCGGTGTATGTGGCGATCGGCCAGCGCATGTCCACGGTCGTCGCGCTGGCGCAGACGTTGGCGGAGAACGACGCGCTGGCGAACACGATCATCGTGGCCGCCTCGGCCGACGAGGCGGCGCCGATCAAGTTCATGGCCCCGTACGCGGGCTGCGCGATGGGCGAGCACTTCCTCTACAACGGCCGCCACGCGCTGTGCGTGTATGACGACCTGACCAAGCACGCCTATGCCTACCGGCAGATGTCGCTGCTGCTGCGCCGCCCGCCCGGTCGCGAGGCCTATCCGGGCGACGTCTTCTACCTGCATTCGCGCCTGCTGGAGCGCGCGGTCAAGCTCAACGACGACCTCGGCGGGGGCTCGCTGACGGCGCTGCCGGTGATCGAGACCCAGGCCGGCGACGTCTCGGCGTACATCCCCACGAACGTGATCTCGATCACCGACGGGCAGATCTTCCTCGAGCCCAAGCTGTTCAACTCGGGTGTGCGCCCGGCGATCAACGTCGGCATCTCGGTCTCGCGCGTCGGCGGCAACGCGCAGATCGGGCCGATGAAGAAGGTCGCCGGTCGGATCAAGCTCGAGCTCTCGCAGTACCGTGACCTCGAGGCGTTCGCGCAGTTCGGATCGGATCTGGACGCCGACACCCAGCGCACGCTCGCGCGCGGTGAGCGGATCGTCAAGACGCTCAACCAGCACGAGCGCGCGCCGCTGGCGGTCGAGGATCAGACGACCCAGATCTACGCCGCCACGAACGGGTTCCTGGACCGGCTGCACGTCGAGCGTGTGCCCGAGTTCCTGATCGGCCTGACCGAACGGATGCACTCCGAACACTCCGATCTGCGCACGAAGATCGCCGGCGGCGACTGGTCGGAAGAGGCCCAGCAGGCGTTGAACGCCGCGGCGCGGGCGTTCGCGGAGGACTTCGGCTATGACCTCGATGAGGAGGGCCAGCCGCTGGATGAGGTCGCTGCGGCGGTCTGAGTGATGGGAGACCCGGCAGCCAGTTCTTCGTCCTGCCCGGCCGGCGCCGGTCACCGCACCGGCCGGCGTTTCGAGCATTCGTCTTCCGCCCGGCTGGATGGGCGTTAGGGCGATCGGTCATGGCATCACAGCGCGACGTCAAGAACCGGATCGGCTCGGTCAAGAACATCCAGAAGATCACCCGCGCGATGGAGATGGTCGCGGCCGCGCGGCTGCGCCGTGCCGAGCAGCGGATCGCCGCGCTGCGCCCCTATGCGGATGCGCTGCGGCGGATGACCAGGCAGGCGGCGCTTGACGCCGGCGCGGAGGCTTCGCGCCTGGCTCTGCTCAACGAGCGCGAGACGGTGGCGAGCGTGGGGCTGCTGCTCGTGACCGGCGATCGCGGTCTGGCGGGCGGGTTCAACTCGCAGGTGATCCGCGCGGGCGTGCGCGCCGGCTCGGACCTGGAGGAGCAGGGGCTGCGCAGCGTCTGGTATGCGACCGGGCGCCGCGGCGTGTCCTCGCTGACGTTCCGCGGGCGCGAGCTCAGCGGTGCGTACACGGGATTCACCGACAAGCCGTCCTATGCCGACGCGCGCACGGTCGCGGCAGCGCTGATCGAGGCCTACAGCAGTGGGACCGTCGATCGGGTCGAGCTGATCTACAACGCCTACGTATCGCCGCTGACCCAGGAGGTCACGCGCGAGACGTTGCTGCCGCTTTCGCGCGCCACGATCGCGGGCGAGGAAGCCCAGGACGCGGGCGAGTCCGAGGGTGGCGGTGGACCTTCCAACACACCCTCCTCGCGCACCGCGAAGAGCGATGAGCGAACATCGCCGAGGGCGCTGGTCGAGTACGAGCCTGACGCGGAGGAGATCCTGCGCCGGCTCGTGCCAGACTATGTCGAGACGTCGATCTATCGAGCGCTGGTCGAGTCGGCCGCCGGGTTCTTCGGCGCGCAGATGACCGCGATGCGCAACGCCTCGGAGAACGCCGGGGAGATCATCACCGATCTGACGCTGGAAATGAACCGCGCCCGGCAGGCCGAGATCACGCAGGAGATCATGGAGGTAGTCGCCGGTGCCGAGGGCTTGAGCTAGAGATAGGAGAATCGAGAACCAATGTCGACCAGCACCACAATTGACCCATCCGATGCGCCCGAGCGCGCGGGCGCGGGGTCGGATAACGCCGGCAAGCGCAACGTCGGGCGCATCGAGGAGATCCAGGGCGTCGTGATCGAGGCGGTGTTCCCCGAGCGGCTGCCCGAGATCAACCACGCGATCACGATCGCGCGCCCGGCGGCCGCCGCCGCGGAGGAGGCGCCCGGCATCAGCACCGAGGCCGGTGGGAATGTGCTCGTTTGCGAGGTTCAGCAGCACCTGGGCGACGATCGCGTGCGCGCGGTGGCGATGGACACGACCGACGGGCTGGCGCGCGGCGTCGAGGTGATCGACACCGGCGGTCCGATCACGGTGCCGGTCGGCGAGGCGACGCTGGGGCGGATCTTCAACCTGCTGGGCGAACCGATCGACCTCGGCGAGGACCTGCCGGCGGACACCAAGCGCCGCCAGATTCATCAGGACGCGCCGCGCGTGGAGGACCTGACGCCGACGACGGAGATGTTCGAGACGGGCATCAAGGTGATCGACCTGCTGGCGCCCTACGCGAAGGGCGGAAAGGTCGGGCTGTTCGGTGGCGCGGGCGTCGGCAAGACGGTGCTGATCCAGGAGCTGATCCACAACCTCGCCAAGGAGCACGGCGGGCTGTCGGCGTTCTGCGGCGTGGGCGAGCGCTCGCGCGAGGGCAACGACCTGTGGCTGGAGATGAAGGAATCGGGCGTGATCGACAAGACGATGCTCGTGTTCGGCCAGATGAACGAGCCCCCGGGCGCGCGCATGCGCGTGGCGCTGTCGGGGCTGACGATGGCCGAGCACTTCCGCGATGAGGGCCAGGACGTGCTGCTGTTCATCGACAACATCTTCCGCTTCGTGCAGGCCGGCTCGGAGGTCTCGGCGCTGCTCGGGCGGATGCCCTCCCAGGTCGGCTATCAGCCGACGCTGGAGACCGAGATGGGCCAGTTGCAGGAGCGGATCACCTCCACCCGGCAGGGCTCGGTGACCTCGGTGCAGGCGATCTACGTGCCCGCGGACGATCTGACCGACCCGGCGCCGGCGTCGGTGTTCGCACATCTGAACGCCACCACGGTGCTCTCGCGCGGGATCTCCGAAAAAGGCATCTACCCGGCCGTCGATCCGCTGGACTCGACCTCGACGATCCTCAAGGCGGACATTCTCGGCGAGGATCACTTCCGCGTGGCCAACCGCGTCAAGGAGGTGCTGCAGCGCTACAAGGAGCTGCAGGACATCATCGCGATCCTCGGCATCGACGAGCTCTCCGACGAGGACAAGCTGACGGTGCAGCGCGCGCGCAAGGTCGAGCGCTTCCTGTCGCAGCCGTTCTTCGTGGCCGAACAGTTCACGGGCACCCCCGGCGCGTATGTGCCGATCGCGGAGACGATCCGGGGTTTCGAGGAGATCATCGAGGGCAAGCACGACGAGGTGCCCGAGAGCGCGTTTTTCCTGAAGGGCACGATCGACGCCGTGGTCGCTGACGCCCGATGACCTGCGCATCTCTGCGTCCTCGGTCGCTCGCGTGCAAAGCACGCCACGCTCCCTGCGTCCTTGATCTGCTTGATCCTCGAACGTCAGAGGGCGGGGATCACCTACTAGGTCAGGTGTCGTGATGGCCAGAACCAAGTTCCCCGTCGAAGTGCTGACCCCCGAGGGGGTGGTGTTCGACGAGGAGGTCGAGATGGTTTCCACGCGCACCATGTCGGGCTCGATCGGCATCCTCGCCGGACACGAGCCCGTGCTGGCGACGCTCGAGGAGGCCGAGCTGCGGCTGTATCGATCCGAGACCGACATCGTGCGGTTCAAGCAGGGGGAGGGGTACCTGCAGTTCGCGGAGAACCGTGCGCTGGTGCTGGTCCAGGAAGCCATTGAGGCGTCCGGGGCCTCCGACGGTTAGCCTTCGCGCCAGATGAGCACTGAGCGAGAGCCCGTCGGGGTCATCGGCACCGGCTATGTCGGTCTGGTCAGCGCCGCGGGGTTCGCCGATCTGGGTGGGGATGTCTACTGCGTGGACATCGACGCCGCCAAGATCGAGCGTCTGCGCGCAGGCGAGGTTCCGATCTATGAGCCCGGCCTGGAGGAGATGCTGGCGCGCAACTCCGCGCGGTTGCATTTCTCCACCGATCTGAGCGGGGCGCTGGAGCGGGCGCGGCTGTTGTTCGTCGCCGTGGGCACACCCCCGACATACTCCGGCGATGCCGATCTGAGCGCGGTTCATGCGGTCGTCGACTCGATCCCGGCCTCTGATGCGCATGCGCTGGTGATGAAGTCGACCGTGCCCTGCGGCACGGGCGCGGCGATCCGGCGTGTGTTCGGTGAGTGCGGCAAGGACGGTCTGGAGTACGTGTCCTGTCCAGAGTTCCTCAAGGAGGGCTCGGCCGTCGCGGACTTCCTGAACCCCGACCGGGTCGTGGTGGGCGATGACGGCGGCTGGGCGGGCGATGCGACCGTCGAGCTGTATCGGCCACTGCTCGCCCAGGCCCATGGCGGCTCGGGCGAGGGCGAGCTGGTGCGCACCGACGTCGCCAGCGCGGAGATGGTCAAGCTCGCCTCCAACGCCTTCCTGGCGACGAAGATCTCGTTCATCAACGAGATCGCGAACGTCTGCGAGGAGACCGGCGCCGACGTGGTCGAGGTCGCACGGGGAATGGGGCTGGACGCCCGCATCGGGTCGAAGTTCCTGCAGGCCGGGATCGGGTTCGGGGGCTCGTGCTTTCCCAAGGACGTCGACGCACTCAAGCAGCTCGCCGGCAACTCCGGCTACCACTTCCAGCTGCTGAACGCGGTGATCGAGGTCAACGAGCTGCAGAAGCGGCGTGTGATCGGCAAGCTGCACAAGCACCTGGGCGGTCTCGTGGGCAAGCACGTGGCGCTGCTCGGGCTGGCTTTCAAGCCCAACACGGACGACATGCGCGAGGCCTCCTCGCTGGTGCTCGCGGCGCGCCTGAACGCCGACGGGGCGAACGTCAGCGCCTACGACCCGATCGCCGAGGAGCAGGCGCGCAAGCTGATCGGTGGCGTGCGCTTCGCTGACACCCCGCTGCAGGCGCTCCAGGACGCCGACGCGGTGGTGCTCGTGACCGAGTGGCCGCAGTGCACGGACCTTGACTGGGGCGAGGTCGCCGAGACGATGCGCGGACGCGTGGTGATCGACGGGCGCAACGCGCTCGACCGCGACGCCGTGCGCGGCGCGGGGCTGCTGTATGAGGGGATCGGTCGCGGGCGCTCTGAGCCCGCGACGGGGCGCCGTCAGGAGGACCTGGTCTAGTGTCTCGATTCCAAAATTCGATGGCGTTTCCCGGCGTCTGCCCGCGCCTGACGCCCGCCGTCGTCGGCCCACGTGCTACCAGCATGCGGACCGTCGCCATCGAACGTCAGATCACGACCATCCGCTCGGCAAACCCTCACCGAATTTTGGAATCGAGACACTGATGCAGGCCGTCATCCTGGTGGGGGGCGAGGGCACGCGCCTGCGCCCGTTGACATCGACCGTGCCCAAGCCGGTCGTGCCGCTCGTGGACCGTCCGTTCATCGCCTTCATGCTCGAGTGGCTGAAGGGCCACGGGATCGACGATGTGATCATGTCGTGCGGATTCCTGGCGACGTCGGTGCGCAACGTGCTCGGTGACGGCTCGGCCTATGGGATCAGGCTGCGCTTCGTCGAGGAGCCCGATCCGCGCGGCACCGCCGGGGCGCTGAAGTTCGCCGAGCGGTTGCTCGACGAGCGCTTCCTGATGCTCAACGGCGACGTGCTCACCGACATTGACCTGACGGGCCAGATCGCCCAGCACGAGCGCACCGGCGCACGCGCCACGCTGGCCCTGGCGCCGGTCACGGACCCGAGCGCCTACGGGCTGGTGCACCTGAACGATGACCGCTCGGTGCGCGACTTCGTGGAGAAGCCGAGCTCCGATCGGATCGACACGAACCTGATCAGCGCCGGCGCGTACGTGCTGCAGCGCGACATCATGGAGCTCGTGCCGGCCGACCGCAACGTCTCGATCGAGCGCGAGGTGTGGCCGGCGCTGATCGGCGCCGGTCTGTACGGGTTCCCGGCCGACGCCTACTGGCTTGACATCGGCACGCCCGAACGCTATCTGCAGGGCACGTTCGACATCATCGAGGGCAACGTCGACACAGCCGTGCGCGCTCGCCTGGGCGAGAGCTGGCTGGCGGTCGCCGAGGGGGCCGAGATCCACGGTCGGGCGGTGCCGCCGGCGGTGATCGAGCGCGGCGCGCACGTCGCCCCCGGCGCGCACGTCGGCAGCCTGGTGGTGCTGGGCGAGAACGTGCACGTCGGCCCCGGCTCGAGCGTCGAGCGCTCGGTGATCCTCAGCGGAGCGGAGATCGGGCCGGGCTGCACGCTGCGCGACTGCATCGTCGCGGCGGGCTGCCGGATCGGCGCGGGCACTCGCATCGAAGGCGGCGCGGTGCTCGGCGAGGGCGTGACCGTGGGGGCGGACAACACGATCGCACGAGGGGCGCGTATCTTCCCGGGCGTGACTTTGCCCGACGGAGCGATCAAGTTCTGATGAGCACACCGCCCAGCACCGACGCGCGGACGGACGCGGACACGAGCGCGAGCGCCGTGACGGGAGCGCTGTCGCGCGAGGCGATCGCGCGTGTGGACTCCTCGAGCCAGCTCGAGGACGTGCTCGCGCTGCCCGAGCACCTGCGCGACGCGGCCTGGCGCGTGGAGTCGGCGATCATGCAGGGCTGGGACACCTCGGCGGGGCTGGTCGTCGCGGGGATGGGCGGCTCGGCGATCGGCGGCGCGCTGGCGCGCGCGGCGCTCGGCGATCACGCCTCGCGGCCGATCTTCGTGACACGCGCCTATGGGCTGCCGCCGTGGACGACCCCGGACACGATGGTGCTGTGCGCCAGCTATTCGGGCGACACCGAGGAGACGCTCGCCTGTTACGAGTCCGCGGGCGCGCTCGGCGCTCAGCGCACGGTGGTCACGACGGGGGGACGCCTGGCGGAGATGGCGCGCGCGGACGGCGTGCCGGTGATTCCGCTGCCCGGAGGCTTTCAGCCGCGTGCCGCGGTCGCCTACATGACCATCGCCGCGCTCGAGGTCGCCGCGCTGTGCGGCGCCGGGCCGCGGCTGACCTCGGAGATCGACGTGGCCGCGTCGCACACCGAGCAGCTGGTGGCCGAGTGGGGTCCCGATGCGGGCGAGGACTCGCTCGCGAAGACCATCGCCCGCGGTCTGCTGGGCACGATCCCGGTCGTGGTCGGCGCCGGGCTGACCACGCCGATCGCCTATCGCTGGAAGACGCAGATCAACGAGAACTCGAAGCTGCCGTGCTTCATGCACGAGCTGCCCGAGCTCGACCACAACGAGCTCGTGGGCTGGGAAGGCGCGCGCGCGGCGGGCCGCTTCGCGGCCGTGTTCCTCGACGACTCCGACGCCCATCCGCGCGTGAAGGAGCGGATGGCGCTGACCGAGCGGCTGATCGCCCCCAACGCCGCGGCGAGCTTCCATCTGGAGACGCGCGGGGAGACGACGATCGAGCGGGTGATCTCGCTCGTGCTGCTGGGCGACCTCGTGTCGATCTACCTGGCTGCCTTGCGTGGGGTCGACCCCGGTCCGGTGCACGCGATCGAGCAGCTGAAGGCCGCCCTGGCCGCCCACTGAGCTGCACGATGCGGTGTCCTCAGTCGCTCGCGTACGTAGTACGCCACGCTCCCTGCGTCCTTGCCTCGTTTGCTCAGTGAACGGCCAGGATCGTTGTGTTATTGGAGGCGCTCTCGCCGCGAGCTGAGCGGCGCCCAGTCCCGCCGGGCGGAGCCGTTCAGTGTGATACCTTCGGGACGACGGCCGAGGAGCGCTGCGACGGGCTCCGGTCCCGCCACGCTCGGCCCGTTTCCCTGAAGCAAGGGCGCTCACCTGACCGGACAGGAGAACAGTCAGCAATGACTCCCACCGCCGTCGCAACAGAAGCCGATTTCAAGGTCGCCGACCTCTCCCTCGCCGAGTTCGGCCGCAAGGAGATCACGCTCGCCGAGCACGAGATGCCGGGCCTGATGGCGATCCGTCGCGAGTACGCCGAGGCCCAGCCGCTGCGGGGCGCCCGCATCATGGGCTCGCTGCACATGACGATCCAGACGGCCGTGCTGATTGAGACGCTGACGGCGCTCGGAGCCGAGGTCCGCTGGTGCAGCTGCAACATCTTCTCCACCCAGGATCACGCCGCCGCCGCGGTGGCGGTCGGCCCCGAGGGGACGTCCGAGGACTCGCGCGGGGTGCCGGTGTTCGCCTGGAAGGGCGAGACGCTGGAGGAGTACTGGTGGTGCACCGAGCAAGCGATCCGCTGGCCGGGCGAGGATGGGCCGAACATGATCCTCGACGACGGCGGCGACGCGACGCTGCTCGTCCACAAGGGGACCGAGTACGAGGCGGCCGGCGCGGTGCCCGATCCGGCGAGCGCGGACTCTGAGGAGCTCGGAGTGATCCTCTCGCTGCTGACGCGCTCGCTGGCTGAGGACCCCCAGCGTTGGACGAAGCTGGGCCAGAGCGTCAAAGGTGTGACCGAGGAGACGACCACGGGCGTGCACCGGCTCTACCAGATGGTCGAGAGCGGCGAGCTGCTGTTCCCGGCAATCAACGTCAACGACTCGGTGACGAAGTCGAAGTTCGACAACCTCTACGGCTGCCGGCACTCGCTGATCGACGGCATCAACCGCGCCACCGACGTGATGATCGGCGGCAAGGTCGCCGTGGTGTGCGGCTTCGGCGACGTCGGCAAGGGCTGCGCCGAATCGCTGCGCGGACAGGGCGCGCGGGTGGTGATCACCGAGATCGACCCGATCTGCGCGCTGCAGGCGGCGATGCAGGGCTATGAGGTCAAGACCCTCGAGGACGTGCTCGAGAACGCGGACATCTTCATCACCACGACCGGCAACAAGGACATCATCACGGCCGCGCAGATGCAGCGCATGAAGCACCAGGCGATCGTCGGCAACATCGGTCACTTCGACAACGAGATCGACATCGCCGGGCTGGCGAGCGTCCCGGGGGTCGAGCGGGTGAACATCAAGCCGCAGGTCGACAAGTGGGTCTTCTCAGACGGCCACGCGATCATCATGCTCTCCGAGGGCCGTCTGCTGAATCTCGGCAACGCCACCGGACACCCGTCGTTCGTGATGAGCAACTCCTTCTCCAACCAGACGATCGCCCAGATCGAGCTGTTCACGAAGAACGACGACTACGAGAAGCGCGTCTACGTGCTGCCCAAGCACCTCGACGAGAAGGTCGCCCGGCTGCACCTGGACGCGCTCGGCGTGAAGCTGACGCAGCTGACCGACGAGCAGGCCGCATACATCGGCGTGCCCGTGGACGGTCCTTACAAGCCGGACCACTACAGGTACTAGCCGGCAGATGAAGGCGATGGTTTTGGCAGCCGGGCTGGGGACCCGGCTGCGTCCGCTGACGTTTGAGATCACCAAGCCGATGGTGCCGGTGCTCGACCGGCCCGTGATGGCGCACATCCTCGATCTGCTCGATCGGCATTCCTTCGAGGAGACGATCGCCAACCTGCACTACTTCCCGGACTCGATCCGCGAGCACTTCGGCGAGCGGCTGACCTACCGCTTCGAGCCCGAGCTGCTCGGCACCGCCGGAGGCGTGCGCGCGTGCGCGGAGTTCTTCGGCGAGGACCCGTTTCTGGTGATCTCCGGCGATGCCCTCACCGACATCGACCTCACCGCGCTAGCGGCGCGTCACCGCGAGTCGGGCGGGATCGCCACGCTGGCGGTCAAGCAGGTGCCGGACACGCGCGAGTTCGGCGTCGTGCTGCACGATCGCGAGGGACGGATCACGGGCTTTCAGGAGAAGCCACGCCCGGACGAGGCGCTCTCAGACCTCGGCAACTGCGGCATCTACGTGTTCTCACCGGAGATCTTCGACTACTTCCCGCAGCGCCCGTTCGTGGATTGGGCCAAAGACGTGTTCCCGGCGCTGCTGGAGAACGACGTCCCGTTTCACATCCACGAGGTGCGCGAGTACTGGAACGACGTCGGCTCGCTCGGCGAGCTGCGCCAGGGCACGTTCGACGCGCTGCGCGGCGAGCTGCGCCTGGAGGTCGAGGGCGAGGAGGTCGCCCCGGGCGTGGTCGTCTCGGGCGGGCGTTCGTTGCCCGAGGACGCCGAGGTCGAGGGCCCCGTGTGGATCGGCCGGGAGGTGACGATCGGCGCGGGCGTGCGGCTGATGGGCCCGGTCGTGCTCGGCGACGGCGCCACGGTCGGCGACCGCGCGCAGCTGCGCGAGACGATCGTCTTCCCCGGGACTCGCGTCGCCGGCGAGTCGATCCTGATCGGCGCGATCTCGGGTCACGCGGGGATCTTGGACAGTTTGCGTTCGAGTCAGAACTGAAAGAGGGTCCCCCTGGGGGACCCTCTTGGCTCAGCGTGTTAGCGGTCCCTTGACAGTTGTCATCATAGCACGGTCTCATAGCGCTCGCGCCGGACCTGCTCGCGCTCTGACTCGGCGAGCATCTGCACGAACAGCACGACCAGCGCGATGCCCATCACCAGCGACTGCTCGACGGCCATTACGATCCCGGCGATCGACTGGTCGTCGAGCGCGGAGATGCCCCAGACGCGGGCCTGGTGGACGTAGTAGGGGTAGAGCGCGACCGGGGCAAAGGCGAGGCCCATGCCGAGCGCGCCGACGAACAGCTTGGTCGAGCCCATGTACGCGATCGGGCCCATGCCGCGCAGGCGCATGCGGGCGCGGATCGGCGAGAGCAGGTGCCACCAGTACAGCCCGCCGGCGATCAGGAACGTCGTGTGCTCGAGCACGTGCACGGTCGGGTGGGTGACCGCGAAGTCATAGGCCCTGGGGACGTGCCACGTCCAGATCACGCCGACGTAGAGCAGCACCGCGAACGCGGGATGCGCGAGCGGGCCGGCGCGGCGCTCGACGTCGCGCACGGTCCGCGTGATCGGGCGCAGGATCACCTTCGTGAAGCCGAGGATCGCGAGGATCGGCACGATGTCCAGCAGCAGCATGTGCTGGATCATGTGCATGAAGAAGAGCTGGTCGGCGAGCGCGTCCACGGGGGAGATCAGCGCGATCGTCGCCACGAGCAGCGAGCCGACGAAGCAGCACAGCCGCCATATGGGCGCGTCGGCGCCGGGTCGCGACGAGGTTGCGCGCACGCGCCACCAGCGCGTGAGGTAGGCGCCGCCCACGAGCGCGACGCCGATCAGCACGCCGGGCTGCGGCGACCAGGACAGGTTGGGATTGGCGACTGTAGAGACGATCGCGCTCGATTCTCCCACGAGGGCTCGCGTTTGACTTTCGATCGTTGCGGATAAACCGATGGACAGCTGCTGCCCGGGGGCGTAGCATCGGAGACAGACCTCATCCATACGCGAAAGGGAGCCTGTGATGCAGATCGACATCAAGGGTCGCAACGTTCCGGTCACCGACGAGCTGCGCGTGCGCCTGGAGCGCCGCTGCCGCAAGGTCTCGCGCCAGGTCTCCGAGCTCGCGCGGTTGGAGGTCGAGATCTACGAAGAGCGCAACCCCTCGATCGCCGACCGCCAGGTCGCCGAGGCGACGCTCTATCTCAAGGGCGTGACGCTGCGCGCGCGCGACGCCTCACGCGAGATGGACCACTCGCTGAAGCTGGTCTCCCTGGAGCTCGCGCGGCAGGTCAAGCGCCATCGCGACAAGCGCCGGCACCGTCGCGAGGCCCGTGCGAGCGCTCCCGAGACCGCGCCTCACCGATTGGAGGCCACGGACCTCCAATCGGCCAGCTAACCTGAGGGAGTGTCCCCATCCCTGCTCGATCGCGCGCTGAACGCGGGCGAGGCGAAGAAGTTCAAGTCCTACCAAAAGCGTGTCGCGCTGATCAGCGCGTTCGAGCCCGAGCTCGAACACGACTCTGACGCGGAGCTGCGCGAGCGGATGGACGCGCTGCGCGAGCGCGCCGCCGAGGGCGAGTCCCTGGACGAGCTGCTGCCCGAGTGCTTCGCGCTCGTGCGCGAGACCGGCAAGCGCACGATGGGCATGCGCCATTTCGACGTGCAGCTGATCGGCGCGATGGTGCTCAACGACGGGTGCATCGCAGAGATGAAGACCGGCGAGGGCAAGACGTTGACCGCCACGCTCGCGGTCGTGCTCAACTCGCTGGCCGTGCACGACTCCGACCCCGAGAATCCCGACGCTCCGCCGCAGCGCAAGGGGGTGCACCTGGTCACGGTCAACGACTATCTGGCGCGCCGCGACGCGGAATGGATGAGCCCGCTGTATGACGCGCTCGGGGTGAGCGTCGGGGTGTTGGCGAACATGCAGCCCTACGAGGAGAAGCAGGCCGCCTACGCCTGCGACGTGGTCTATGGGACCAACTCCGAGCTCGGCTTCGACTACCTGCGCGACAACATGGCCAAGGATCTCGCCGAGAAGGTACAGCGCGGGCACGCCTTCGCGGTGGTGGACGAGGTCGACAACATCCTGATCGACGAGGCGCGCACGCCGCTGATCATCTCCGGGGCGCCCGAACAGGCCGCGGACCTGTATGTGAAGTTCGCGCGTCTGGCGCCGCGGCTGACCGCGGGCAAGACGCCCGAAGGCATGGACCCGCGGATGAAGAAGCAGTTCATGGCCGACTTCGACTACGAGACCGAGGAGAAGCAGAAAACGGTCTCGATCACCGAGCAGGGCGTCGCCAAGGCCGAGCGCTTTCTCGGCATCGACCACCTCTATCGCGCCGAGAACGGCCACCTGGTCAACCATCTGATCCAGTCGCTGCGCGCCGAGTCGCTGTACAAGCGCGACGTCGACTATGCGGTGATCGACGGCGAGGTGAAGATCATCGACGAGTTCACCGGGCGCATCCTCGACGGCCGGCGCTGGTCGGAGGGGCTGCACCAGGCGATCGAGGCCAAGGAGGGGGTGTCGATCCAGGAGGAGAACCAGACGCTGGCGACGATCACCTACCAGAACTACTTCCGCCTCTACGACAAGCTCGCGGGCATGACCGGCACGGCGCTGACCGAGGCGACCGAGTTCATGAAGATCTACGAGCTGCCGGTCGTGCAGGTGCCGACGAACATGCCGATGGTCCGCGCCGATCGCAACGATCAGGTCTACAAGACCAAGGACGGCAAGTGGAGCGCCGTCGTCAAAGAGATCGCCGCGCGCAACGAGAACGCACAGCCGGTGCTCGTCGGCACGATCTCCGTCGAGGTCTCAGAGCTCCTGTCGGAACGGCTGAAGAAGCGCGGGATCGCACATTCGGTGCTGAACGCCAAGCCCGAGCACGCCGCGCGCGAGGCGGAGACGGTGGCCGAGGCCGGCCAGCCGGGCGCCGTCACGATCGCCACGAACATGGCCGGCCGCGGCGTTGACATCAAGCTCGGCGGCAATCCCGAGCACCTCGCGCGCCTGCAGCTGGCCCGCGAGGGCATCGAGCCGGGCGCCGAAGGCCATGACGAGCGCCTGCGGGCGCTGCTGCCGGAGATCGAGGCGCGGGTGCAGGAGGATCGCGAGCGGGTGATGGCCGCCGGCGGCCTGTTCATCTGCGGCACCGAGCGCCACGAGTCGCGGCGCATCGACAACCAGCTGCGCGGGCGCGCCGGCCGCCAGGGCGACCCCGGCGAGTCGCGCTTCTTCCTCTCCGCCGAGGACGATCTCGTGCGGCTGTTCGCGGGCGATCGCATCTATCGCATCCTCGACAAACTCGGCGGGATCGACGAGGAGGGCAACGAGGAGCCGATCGAGGCGGGGATGCTCTCCAAGCAGATCGAGAAAGCCCAGAAGAAGGTCGAGGAGCAGAACTTCCTGATCCGCAAACGCGTGCTCGAGTACGACGACGTGATGAACGAGCAGCGCCGCGTCATCTACGCGTACCGCAACGAGGTGCTGGAAGGCAAGCCGATCGGCGAGGAGGCGCGCCAGGAAGTCGCGGCCGTGCTGGAGCGCACGATCGCCCAGTACACCCCCGGCGACTTCATGGAGGACTGGGACCTCGACGGCCTGTTCACCGCGCTGGGGCAGTTCTTCCCGCTCGATCTGGCCGCACAGAACCTCGACCCCGAGACGGCCGACCGCGACTCGCTGATCGAGAGCGTCACCGAGTTCGCGCTCGATCGCTACAACGCGCGCGAGACGGAGCTGGGCGAGGAGCTGATGGGCGCGCTGGAGCGCTTCCTGCTGCTGCAGATCATCGACGAGCGCTGGCGCGAGCACCTGTTCGACATGGACTACCTGCGCGAGGGCATCCACCTGCGCGGCTTCGCCCAGATCGACCCGCTCGTCGCGTACAAGAACGAAGCCTTCGAGCTCTTTGGCGACCTGCTGAACAGCGTCTGGACGGACTACACGCGCATGATCTTCAACGTGCAGGTCAACGTCGAGGGCGAGAACGGCGGTGGCGGAGGGGGTCCGGCGCAGCCCGCGTTCGCCGCCGCGGGCAACGCCACGCGCGCGGGCCGCGTCTCATACTCGGGCGGCCAGTCCGCCGCCGGCGCCGGAGCGCTCGCGGCCGCCGCGGCCGCGGCGGGAGCTCAATCCGGCGGCGCGCAGGCGGTTGGCGCCTATGCGGAGAACGGGGGCGCGGTCGAGCAGGAACTCGCTCCCGTCGTCGAGCAGCGTGTGGTCGACGAGGAGCACCAGGTCGGCCGCAACGATCCCTGCTGGTGCGGGAGCGGCAAGAAGTTCAAGCGCTGCCACGGCGCGTAGGTCTGCCGGTGCTGCACGGTGCTACACTTGGCCTGTGCCGACGACCAGACCGCGTCACACGATCACCGAGACTCCGCCTGTGCGAGCGGCGCTCGACGAGCTGCGCGCGAAGCTGAACGGGGTTCGGATTGACTTCGCCGAGCTGATGATCCTCGGCGCGCGCGCGAAGGCGCGCCGGCTGCCCGAGGGAGGCGACACCGAGGAGGCCCGGCGAGCCCGCAAAGAGCTTGCGGAATGGATTCGCAACGGCGACGGTCCCAAGATGGACCTCGCCGCGGCCGAAGAGGTCAAGCACCTCGGCCAGATTGCCAACTACGACGAGTAGCGTGCTGCTGCTTGACAACTCGGTCTGGGCGCGACTGATGCAGGGCATCGTGCCGAAGGAGAGGGCGGAGACGATCGCCGCGTGGATGGATCGGGACGAAGTCGCGGTCAGCCTGCCGTTCCTGCTCGAGGCCGGCTATTCGGCCCGCTCGGCCGCGGACCGCGCCGCGTTGATGGTGCGCTTGGATCGGCTGCCGCGCATCGCCATCGACCGCGAGGTCGAGCGTTTGGCGTTGCGGGCACAGCAGGAGCTCGCTGGCGTAGGTCATCACCGCCTGGCGCCGATGGACGTGATGATCGCCGCGTGCGCGCACCGGGCCGAAGCGGGCGTGCTGCATTACGACGGCGACTACGATGTTCTGCGCGAGCGCACGAGCCTCGTTTTCGAGAGCGTGTGGCTCGCGCCGCCGGGCTCGCTTTAGGCACCCGCGGCGAGCCGACAACGAGCAGTCCGCACGGCAGCCGATGGGTCTGTTCGCGGGCCTTGACAGTCGCGCCGTTTGGTGTAGCCCAGCCCTCTGACGAGGCGGGCGCATCCCATGTTGTCAACTGGCCTGGCTCGGGCCTTGAGCCCAGAAACATGGGCGTTTGCAGGGTTCTCGACCCCGCCTTCCTGCGTCTTTGTTTTCAATAGCCATTGACAACAAGACTCAAATGATGGTAGGCTTGCCACTAAGCCTCGGGGAGACGTTCGGGGCGTCGGGTTGATCTTTATCTGAGGGAGAGGATGAGAATGGGAAGACTTCGTGGGCGGTTCAACGCGACCAGCCTCGTGGCGGTCGCGGCGCTGGTGCTCGCCATGTCCGGTGGGGCGTACGCCGCGGGCAAGTATGTGATCACCTCGACGAAGCAGATCAAGCCGAGTGTGCTCGCGCAGCTGAAGGGCAGGACGGGTCCGGCCGGCGCCAAGGGTGCGAACGGTGCTCAGGGTGCGAACGGTGCTCAGGGTGCGGCCGGCGCCCAGGGGGCGGTCGGCGGGCAGGGTCCAGCCGGTCCGGGTGGTCCGCAGGGCCCGGCCGGTCCCGCGGGTAAAAATGGTGAAAACGGCAAAAACGGCACGACCGGCTTCACAAGAACGCTGCCGACAGGCGCTACGGAGAAGGGGTCCTGGACCGCTCAGGTGGATGAAGGTGTCAGTGGGGGCGTCGCGTCGGCGCCGGTGTCGTTCGTGATCCCGCTCGAAGGACCACTGGACCATGAACACGTGTTCTTCGTCAAACCCGAAGAAGCCTCGACTTTGCAGTGTCCTGGGTCCGCGGAAGCACCGGAAGCCGCCGCGGGAGATCTCTGTGTCTACGCCAGCTCCATGTCCGGCCTTCTTCCCGATGAAAACGGCGTGATCCACAATCCAGGACTGGAACAGACAAAAGCGTTCTCGGAAACCGGTGCTGGGGAAAGCGGCGCGTTCTTGCTGTTCCAGCCCGAAGGA
>DASXKH010000046.1:0-40552 GCA_036496915.1 Solirubrobacteraceae bacterium | reverse complement strand
GTGGCGCATGCGCCACCCGGCCTGACGGTGCATGCACCGTCAGGGGGAACCGCACATGTGCGGTTCCGGGGAGGGCCGCATGCGGCCCTCCCGACCTTGCCGCATGCGGCAAGGTCGACCAAATCAGCTTTCTTAGTCATGCGGCCCCTAGTAATTCTTGCCGCATGCGGCAAGGTCCTAAAACGTAGGCGTATACCGACCGAACACGTCGCGCATCGCCCCGCAGACCTCGCCGAGCGAGCAGCGGTCCTTCAGCGCTTGGCGGATCGCCGGCAGCAGGTTCTCGCTCCCGCGCGCGACCTCGCGCAGCTCCTGTAGGCGCTGCTCGGCGAGCGTCTGGTCGCGGTCGGCCTTGAAGGCGCTCAGGCGCTCTACCTGTTCGCGCTCCGATTGCGGGTCGACGCGCAGCAGGTCGGGGACCTCGAGCTCCTCCTCCTCGTACTTGTTCACGCCCACCACGATGTCCTGGCCGATGCGGTAGCGCTCCTGATAGCCCCAGGCCGACTCGTCGATCTCGCCGGTGATGAACTCGATCGCGTTGACCGAGCCGCCGAGGGCGTCGACCTTCTCGATCAGCTCGTTCGCGCGCGTTTCGATCTCGTCGGTGAGCGACTCGACGAAGTAGGAGCCCGCGAACGGGTCGACGCTGTCGGCCGCGCCGGACTCGTGCGCGAGGATCTGCTGGGTGCGCAGCGCGATTTTCGCGGCGCGCTCGGTCGGCAGCGCGAGCGCCTCGTCGAAGCCGTTGGTGTGCAGCGACTGGGTGCCGCCGCAGACGGCGGCGAAGCCCTGCAGGGCGACGCGCACGATGTTGTTCTCGGGCTGCTGCGCGGTCAGCGTGACGCCGCCCGTCTGGGTGTGGAAGCGCAGCGTCGTGGCCTTAGGGTTGGTGGCGCCGAAGCGCTCGCGCATGATGTGCGCCCACATGCGCCGCGCGGCGCGGAACTTGGCGACCTCCTGAAAGACGTTGTTGTGGCCGTTGAAGAAGAAGGCCAGCCGCGGGGCGAACTCGTCGACGTCGAGTCCCTTCTCGACGGCCGCGGTGACGTAGGCGATGCCGGAGCAGAGCGTGAACGCGACCTCCTGCACGGCCGAGCAGCCCTTCTCGCGGAAGTGATAGCCGGAGATCGAGATCGTGTTCCAGCGCGGCACGTGCTCGTGGCAGTACTGGAAGATGTCGGTCGTCAGGCGCATCGTGGGGGCGGGCGGGTAGATGTAGTTGCCGCGCGCGATGTACTCCTTGAGCACGTCGTTCTGCGTCGTCCCGCGCAGCTTCTGCGACGGCACGCCCTGCTCCTCGCCCACGAGCTCGTACAGCAGCAGCAGGCAGGCGGCGGGCGCGTTGATGGTCATCGACGTGGAGACCTGATCGAGCGGGATGCCCTCGAACGCCGTGCGCATGTCGTCGATCGTGTCGATCGCCACGCCCGTGCGCCCGACCTCGCCGAGGCAGCGCGGATCGTCGGAGTCCAGGCCCAGCTGCGTGGGTAGGTCGAAGGCCATCGACAGGCCCGTGGAGCCCTTGGAGAGCAGGTAGCGGTAGCGAACGTTTGACTCGCGCGCGGAGGCGTAGCCGGCGTATTGGCGCATCGTCCAGGTCTGCTTGCGATACATCTCGCGGTGCACGCCGCGCGTGTACGGGAACTCCCCCGGCGCTGCCAGATCGAGGTCCGCGGGCAGATCGGACTCGGTGTAGAGCTCGGCGATCTCGATCCCCGAGTCGGTGAACCGGCGGGGGTCGTCGGGGCCGACGATCGGGGCGACGGTCAGGTGATCCTCGGTTGCGGCCATTGCTCAGATGATATGTGCCGGCGGTGGGTGCGGTGCTCGCTGGGGCTGTCGGGGGACGAGACGGCGGTGGTCTGGGAGGCGATCGCTGCGGTCCGTCGCGGTTCGCGTGTGCATGAACACGACGCTTTCGAGATCGATCCTGCTGAACGGAGCCGGCAGGCTGCGTGCCGGAGGCCCGAGTGTGAGCGCCCGCCGTGCGTGCGGCTATCCTGCGCGCATGCCGACCTGCCTGGTCACCGGCGGCGCCGGGTTCCTGGGATCGCATCTCTGCGACGAGCTGCTCGCGCGCGGGCATCGGGTGATCTGCGTGGACAACTTCGAGACGGGCTCGCTGGCGAACATCGAGCACATCCGCGACCCCGAGCGGTTCCTGCACCTGGGCGTGGACATCATCGAGCCCTACCACATCGAGGAGCCGATCGACTACGTCTACCACCTCGCCTCGCCGGCCTCGCCGATCGACTATCTGCGCCTGCCGCTGCACACGCTGAAGGTCGGCTCCTACGGCACCCACCATACGCTCGGACTGGCCAAGGCCCATCGCGCGCGCTTTCTGATCGCCTCGACCAGCGAGGTGTACGGCGACCCGCTCGAGCATCCGCAGTCGGAGAGCTACTGGGGACACGTCAACCCGATCGGCCCGCGCGGGGTGTACGACGAGGCGAAGCGGTATGCGGAGGCGCTGACGATGGCCTATCACCGCCAGCAGGGCGTGGACACGGCGATCGTGCGGATCTTCAACACCTACGGCGCGCGCATGCGCCCGCACGACGGACGAGCGATCCCGACGTTCCTGCGGCAGGCGCTCGCGAACCGTCCGCTGACGGTGTTCGGCGACGGCTCTCAGACGCGCTCGTTCTGTTATGTCAGCGATCTGATCCGGGGCATCATCGCGCTGGCCGAGTCCGGCCATCACGACCCCGTGAACATCGGCAACCCCGACGAGTTCACGCTGCTCGAACTGGCGGAGACCGTGAAGGAGCTGACGGGGTCGAGCTCGGAGATCGTGCACGAGGCGCTGCCGGTCGACGATCCTAAGCAGCGCCGGCCCAATATTGCCCTGGCTCGGGAGCTGCTCGGCTGGTCTCCCGAGGTGCCGTTGCGCGAGGGCCTGCAGCGCACGATCGAGCGGTCGGGCGCCGCGGTGCTCGTCGGCGACGGGCCTCGCTGAATCGCGCTGCAAGGGCCGGCCGAGCCGTGCCCAAATCGCCACCCGACCGCTACATCTGCGAGTCTGAGGCGTTGTGAGCAGAGAGATGGGACCACGTTCGCCGAGAACGTCCGCTCAGACGCCCACCCCGCGCAGCCCGTCGGCGCCGGCGCGCGAGCGTCCGCCCAGGTTCGTGCGCCCGCAGTCGCCGGGAGCGGGCTTGGGTGAGCCGACGCCGCGGACGGTGATGTCGGAGGTGACGGCTCGCCGGGAGCATTCCGATCGCGACATGCGCAGCAAGCGCCCGCCCGCGATGTCGCTGCTGTTGCGCATGGACACCGCACGGCGCGCCGGGCGCGTGATCTCGCTGCTGGCGCTCGACTTCGTGGGCGTGGCGCTGGCGATCTACACCGCGCTGGCGCTCAAGGAAGTGGTGCTGGGCAGCCTCGACGCGACACACGTGTATGAAGAGACGCGCCATTTCGTCCCGTTCGCCTACCTGCTGACGGCGCTGCTGTTCGCGCGCTCGGGGCTGTACGCGGCGCGCTCGCAGCGACCGGGTCTCTCGCGCATCGTCGCGGCGCTCTTCCAGGTCGCGTTCGTGGCGCTGATCTTCGCTGTGATCAGCGGCGAAGAGTTCTCGAGCTTCTACATCTTCTACGGCTCGCTGGCGTTCGCGCTGCTGTACGTGTCCGGTCTGCGTGCCGTGTACGAGTCGCTGACCGGCGTGCTGCTGGGCGCCGCCGGCTACAGGCGCCGGGCGATGCTGATCGGCACGGGCACGCACATCCCCGACGTCGCGCATGCGCTCGGCGAGGGGGCCCATCACGCGCCGCTGGAGGTCGTCGGCTACATCTCGCTGCACCCTCTGGACGCGCCCGGTCTGCGTTCGCTTGGAGCGCTCGACGATCTGGCGGAGGTACTGGGGAGCGAGCGGATCGACGAGGTGATCATCGCCGACTCGGACTTTCCCCAGGTGGAGGCGGTCGAGCTGGTCGACCAGTGCCACCGGCGGGGGGTGCGCGTGCGGATCGCCCCGTCGACGATGGAGATCCTGATTCACCGCGCCGAGTTCGTGCCCGGCCAGCGGGTGCCGCTGTTCGAGCTGGGGCCGCCCGTGTTCGAGGGCGTCGACTTCGCGCTCAAGCGCACGTTCGACTTGATCGGGGCGACGCTGCTGCTGATCGTGCTCAGTCCGCTGCTGGCGCTGATCGTCGCCGCGGTGCGCATGACCTCGCGTGGGCCGGCGCTGTTTCACTCCACCCGCCGCGGCATCGGCCAGCGGCCGTTCGCGTGTTTGAAGTTCCGCACGATGCACACCGACGCCGAGCAGCGCCAAGCCGACTTGGACGAGCTCAACGAGGCCTCTGGGGCGCTGTTCAAGATCCGCGACGATCCCCGCCTGACGTCCGTCGGACGGACGCTGCGGCGGTTTTCGCTGGATGAGCTGCCCCAGCTGGTGAACGTGATCCGCGGCGAGATGTCGCTCGTCGGTCCGCGCCCGCTGCCCGAGCGTGACTACGAGATGCTCGAGGAGTGGCACCGCAAGCGCTACCTCGTGCTGCCGGGCATTACCGGGCTGTGGCAGGTCTCGGGCCGCTCTGAGCTCGACTTCGACGACCTCGTGCACCTGGACTTCATCTACCTCGAGCGCTGGTCGTTGGCGCTCGATTTGACGATCCTGCTGAAGACCATCCCCGCGGTGATCTCGCGGCGCGGGGCCTATTGATCCATTCGCTCTCCTCGTCCATGCGCGAAGTTCGAGGGGTCGGTCCCTTGCGCGCATACGCGCGGCGCAGAAGTCCCGCGGTCATCTCCCGCCGCGGCGGGAGCCGAGTCTGCCCACGCACGGGCGTTCCGGTCGCGCGAGGGCGTTTTCGTAGACGCGCCAGGTCTCGCGCCCGACGTCCTGCCAGGTCCACGTCGGCGGTCCATGCGGCGATGGGCCGGCGTCGACGGTTGGATCGGGGGCCTGGGGGATAACGACCACGTGCTCGCGCTCGAATCCGAGCTCGGCGACGGCTTCGTGGGCCAGCGCCTCGGTGGGGACGATCACGTGAGTGGCGCGCCGCACCGCAAGATGGCGCAGACGCAGGTGGATGCCGCCGCCGCGCAGTCGCTCGCTGGGGAGCGTGAGCGCGTCGAGGTCGTGGATGGTCACGATCATCGGGCAGGGGCTGTGCAGCATCGCTCCCTGCATCCACGGCGCGTGAAACACGTCGGCACGGCGCGGGCGATGGGTCTCGACGATCTCCCCGCGTGCCCCCGCGGTGTCGCGCAGTGCGCGCAGCAGACAGCGCGCGTACCATCCGACGCCGCGCGGGTCGGCCGAGGGGCGACTGTCGAAGGCGACCCTCACCGGCGCGCCGCTTTTCGACGCCACGTCCCGATCGGGCCGGTCGCTGCGATCACGTCTTCCCCTTGACCAGGACGTGCACCCACGCAACATAGACGGTTCGCGTGGCGATGTGCAGGAATGACAGCTGCTCTGCACAGCGCCCGCCGCCGCCGCTAGCCTGGATTGGCCGATGGGCTCGCGCGCATACCACGAGGCGCTATGGGAGGGTGTGCCCGCCGGGTCACAGCCGCCCGAGTTCGCGCTGCGCAAGCGCTTCCTCCTGGAGCACGTCTCCGCGGGAGAGAACGTGCTCGACGTCGGCTGCGGCGAGGGCCGGTTCGCCTCTGAGCTCCTTCGCGCAGGCGTGCTCGTCCTGGGGGTTGACGTCGCCGAGGAGCCCCTGCGGCGCGCTCGCGAGCGCGATCGGGCGCTGGATTTGCGACTCGTCGACGCCGGGGGGCGGTGGCCGATCGAGGATGTGAGCTTTGACGCGGTCTGGGCGGGGGAGACGATCGAGCACGTCGCCGACACCGCCGGCTGGCTGTCAGAGGTTCGCCGTGTGCTGCGCCCTGGCGGGCGGCTGCTGTTGAGCACCCCCGCCCATGGACGGTTGCGGGTGCTGAGGCTGGCGCTGTCGCGGCGGGCGTTCGAGGCGCACTTCGATCCGTGCGCCGATCACCTGCGGTTCTACACCGGCGCCGGGCTCACCCGGATGCTGAGCCGGTTCGGCTTCCAAGAAGTCTCAGTGCGCGCCGCCGGCGGGCCGCCTGCAGCGCGACGGCTGCTGCTGGCTCGCGCCGTACGCTCGCGCTGGTGACGGCGGCGCGGGCCCGCGACTGCGCCCCTGGCTTTGCGGCGGCGCCGCCGGCCGTCAGCCGCCGACACGTCGCCGTTGGGGTGCGGCTCCTGTGACCCTCGCCGTTTCGGTGGCGCGCGACGCCTGCACGTAGTCATCGTAGATTTCCACCGATTCGGGGTTGGCGTATGGCGGAGCGATCGCTTCGGGGGCGATCGACTCGGGGTTCAGATAGATCACCGCCTGCAGCTCCTTCAGCGCCACCGCCGGTTCGCTCGAGAGATCGTGCCGGGCCAAGGCGAGCCATGTCTGCGGGTTGGACGGCTGCAGGCGCACCGCGCGCTCCAGCGTGGCCTTGGCCAGCGCGGGCTCGCCCGCGCTCTGCTGTACGGCGGCGAGCACGATCAGCGCCTGCGCCGAGAGCGGATCGCGTGCGACGGCGGACTGTGCCTTGGCGAGTGCTTCGTGAGGGTTCGTGCTCAGCAGGGTGAGCGCTTCCTGAGAGGCGTCGACCGAGCGCTGGGGCTGCCACTGCGACCAGGCCGCCAGCAGCGCGGCGATCACAGCGGCCGTGGCCACGCCGACTCGCATCGGGGCGATCTCGCGCAGCGACCGTGGCCGGCCTGTTCCGATGCCGACCGGCGATTCCCCCGGGGCGGGCGCTCCCGCGGGCGTGGCTGCCGACATATCGACGGCCACGGGGTCGAGGCTCGTGGCCGTCGTGGCCTTCGCGGCCGACCATTCGCGGGTGGGGGCTGCGTCGTCCCGGTAAGCGCCCAGCGGGCCGCGCCCGGCGAGCCAGCCGGCGCACAGCAGCGCCGCGAACGCGTCGCCCGGCACGTACCACGTCCAGTCCACGAGCGAATGCACGCCGAACACGACCACCAGGCACAGCATGCTGAGCGTGCCGATCCGCTCGGGGGTGTATGGCTGGGGGAAGCGCCGCCAGCCTGGATGTGCGCCGGCGCGGAGATCCAGCCACGCGCGCCAGCTCGTCCAGCGGCGGTCGAACGGATGCGTCGCTCTCCCGGCGGCGGCCATCCACGTGAACAGCAGCGCCAGCGCCAGCGCCAATCCGATCGCACCGAGGTCGGCGAGCGTCTGCACGATGAAACCGTGTGCGTGTTTGGCTTCCAGCAGCACCGTGCGGTAGCGCAGGCTCGCGGTTTCGTACCCGGCGGCGCCAACGCCGAGAGCGGGGTGCGCGTCAAACACCTGCAGCGCTTGCTTCCAGTAGCGCGCACGCACGCTGGCCACCGCGGTCAGCCGGCCGGGCGAGTTCGGGGGCACCTTGGCGTTTGGATTCGTCAGCGTGTCGACCGTGTGAGTGATGCTGCCGGCGAAGCCGCGATGACTGTGCGCCAGCGCGCCCGCGAATCCGACGAGCGCGAGCGCGACGAGCGTCAGCAGGATCGCTCCGGCGCGGGTGCGCGTCGCGCGCGAGAGCGGACGCCTGCCGCAGAGAAACCCGATCGCGACCCCCGCGAGGGTGAGCAGCAGGACCATCACGAGCAGCAGCACTCCCAGTTGGTGCCCCGCGGTGGCGCGCTGCGCCAGAGGGATGTTGTCGGTGGTGAGCGCGTGCCTCGAGAAGTCCCAGCCCACGACCGCCGCCGCGCCGAGGCCGCCGACGATCAGCACCGCCGCGCCACGCAGTCGCAGGGGCACGATGCACAGCCACAACACCATGCCGACCGCGAGCGCAACGAGCGCGCCGCGCGAGTAGGCGAGCATCAGCGTCACTCCCATGATGCCCATCGCGGGATAGGCGAGCGCGCTCAGCAGCGCATGCCCGGAGCGGCGCGCGCCCAGCCACAGGCAACCGATCGCGCCCATCGCGGCGGTCAGGCCGATCGCGTTCCAGTATCCGTACGGTTCCTCCAGCCGCGCGTAGGTGACCGCGGGCGCCAGTCTGCCCGGGAACACCTTCGTGGCCAGCGCATACGAGCACACGATCGTCGCCGCGAGCGTCAGCCCCCCGAGGATCGCCGGCCAGCGGTCGGGGGCCAGGCGCACCAGCGCGACCGCTGCGCCGAACACGCCGCTGTAGGCGAGCAGCCGGCCGGCGTCCTGCCAGCTGACGTCCGGTTGCACCGACCACACGACCGACAGTCCGCTCAGGGCGGTGAATGCGATCAGCAGCGCGAGGGGCCACAGCCCGTACTTGGGTCCCTCCAGCAGCGATCGCGCGGCGGGGGTCAACACGACCGCCATCGCCACGGCCACACCGGAGGCGAGCGTCAGCACGATCTCTGTGGTGGTCATCGATTCGAGGTTGAGGCCGCCTTTGGCAAGAAACGTGACAAGGCATGCCACGCCCGCGGTGAGCAGCGTTGGCCAGAGCATCGAGGCCGCGCGCAGAGCTCCTCGCCGCGGGCCTCGCTCCCGTCCGGGCCTCGCCGTCCTCGCAGAGACCCGTGGCGGCGGGAGCGTGGAGCCCGACATGGGCAGTTGCTCAGCGGGGAGGGTGGACATGGGCGTAAGCGTCGGTCGGCGGAATGGGCGCTACGGCTGCGATCGGCTTCGGCGCGGATCGTTGGGACAGCGAGAAGTCCCGCACGCTCGCGAGGCTCTCACCGTTCACGATGAGCACGGATGCGGTTGCGGAGACCTGCGCCGGCCGCCGCCAGCAGGCAGATCATCAGGAACGCGACGGTCGCGAGCAGCGGGGTCGGCAGCGAGCTGAGCGCCGAGGCGATATCGGCGTGTACGACGCCCGGATGGATCGTCTGGGCGCCGACCTGCAGCGGCGCCGCGCCGGCGCTCGTGGCGTGTGCGATCGCTCGCTGCTCGGAGGGAGTCGGCACGGAGCTGCTCGCAGTCGGGGTCGCCGGCCCGCCACCGGAGCCACCCGTATGTCCCGCCCCGGCCGCGGCCAGCTGGGCCTGGCGGATGAGCTGGGCGCAGGGCGAATACTCTTCGGTCCCGGCGCTCAGCTCTTTCAGCGCTTCGCGGTACTGCTTCTGAGTGAACCCTCTCAGCGATTCGGCGTTGGTGCAGCGACGGATGATTTCTTCGCCCACGTCCGCCCGCGCGGGTCCAGCAAACGACATCAGCATCGCGAGGACGGCCGGCAGGAGGAGCGCGTTGTGTGGACGGATCTTGCTCATGATCGAGCCCCGCATGGACGCGGCGCGAAGACCCAAAGCTAGCAACGCGTCCGGGAGAGTCCGACGGTCGCCAGCGCCTCGGAGAAGCCGTCGGCCCAGGCCTCATGCGTATATGCGCCCACATCCGCGGCGCCGGCCGCGCCCAGGCGCGTGCGCAACTCGGGGTCTGAGGCCAGCCGAGCCATCGCCCGCGCAAGCGCCTCGGGGTCGCCGGCCGGTACGACCAGGCCGTTGTGCGCGTCGCGCACAAGGCCCCCCGCGACAGCCCCCACGGCATCGCTGGCGATGATCGCCAGCCCGCGGTTCATCGCCTCGTTGACGACCAACCCCCATGGCTCGCGGAACGTGCGCGTCCGCACCGAGGGAACCACCAGCACATCGGCGTCGGCGTACATCTCCCGCAGTCGCGCCGCGGGCACCGGCTCGATGCAGCTGACACCCGTCGGCACGGGCTTGGTCCCCACGCTGGGCTGAGTCCCCACGCCGGGCTTCCCCACGCCGGGCTTCCCCACGCCGGGCTTTCCCACGCCGGGCTGAGTCCCCACGCCGGGCTTCCCCACGCCGGGCTGAGTCCCCACGCGACTACGTGAGTCCACCACCTCTCGCCGACGGGTTGCGCGTTCAGATCCAGGATCCACCGCGCCGCCGGGTGGGACCCAAGGGGGGCCGGGTCCCACACCGACGAGGACGAGCGCGGCGGACGACGCTTGCAGGTCCGACCTCTGCCAGGCCCTGAGCAGCGCCCCAACTCCCTTTTCCCGATCTGGCCGACCCGCAAACATGAACTTCAACCTCGCCCCGCCGGGCCAGGCGGGGTCGGTCGGGCGGCCGTCCACCGGGGCGCTCCAGAAGGCGTTGTCGACCGCCTGCGGGGCGACGTGCACGTTGTGCGCGCCGCGCGCGCGCACGTAGGCGCTCACGTGCGGTCCATAGGTCACGACCGCGTCGGCCGTGCGATACAGCGCTCGCAGCGCGGGGTAGCCGAGCAGGTGCGCAGCGCTGCGCGGGTGGGCCCACAGCGAAGCCCACAGGATCAGCGGTACGCCTCCGCGGCGCGCGCCCGCCCACGTGCACGGCAGCGCGACGCGGCCGCCGGTCGAGCACACGACGGCGCGGTAGGCGCCGCTGCGCGCCAGCCGGGCCGTCTCGCGCTGATGCACGTATCTGTGTGGAAACGGCAGCTCCGCTCGCGCCGCACCGCTCGCCGGCTCGTTGGGCTCACCGGAGTCCTCGCGTGCGCCGGGAACGCCTGGGCCGTGCAGCGAGCGTCCCCCGAACAGCGCGACCTCGATGTTCTCGCGCTCGTGCAGCGCGGCGAATGCGCCCACCCGGGAGGGCGGAGCGTGACCGGTGACGAACAGGACGGGCTTCATCTCATCGCGCGGCGCGCAGCGCCTGCTCGTAGGCGATCAGCGTCTGGTGGCCGCAGCGCTCCCAGGTGAACCCGGCAGCCACGCTCTCCCGCGCGCGCTGGCCGGCCTCGCGCAGGCGGTGGGGGTCTGACAGCAGCTCGTCGATGCGCTGGGTCAGTCGCTCGATGTCCCCCGGAGGCACGAGCACGAACCCATCGCCCTCGGCGGCGATCTCCTCCGGGCCCGGCTCGCCGCGGCAGCCGATCGCGGGCACGCCACCGGCCATCGCCTCGATGTAGGCGACGCCGAAGGCCTCCTCGGTCGAGGGCATCACGAACAGCGTGCCCGCGCGCGCCCGTTCCAGCGCCTGCGCGGGCGCCAGCTGTCCACGCATGTCGACGCGGTCGCTGACGCCCAATCGCGCCGCGAGCCCTTCCAGCGCGACTCGCTCGGGCCCGTCGCCGACGATCTCATAGCGCAACGTGGGGTGCCTGCGCCAGAGTACCGCCAGCGCGCGCAGCACGTCGGCGTGACGCTTGCGCGCCACCAGGTGCCCGACCGTCACGAGCGTCGGCGGGGAGCCCTCGCGCCGCGGTGGACGCGGCGAGTCGAGCGGGTCGGCGCCCAGGTGCACGACCCGCACCTCGCCCGCGCCGTGCGCGCGGCAGAGCTCGGCGATGCCCTGGCTGTTGGCGAGCGTCAGCCGCGCCGCGCCCAACCCACGCGCGACCGCCTTCACGCCCGCGGCGCTTCCGAGCGGTGGGGACGCCGCCGTGTACAGCACATCGCCGCCGTGCACGGACACCACCAGTGGCACGCCCACGCGCGCCCTGCGCACCGCGTCGCCGGCGGGAACCGCGTTGTGGGCGTGCACCAGCTCGTAGGCGAACGTGCGCCTCAGCCTGCGCAGCGCCAGCCCCAGCGCCGGCGCCGCCCACGCGCCCCAGCGCGCGTACGCGCGCGAGCGCGGGGGCGAGACGTAGGAGACATATGTGACCGGCAGCCCATCCAGCGTCTGCGAGCGCGGCTCGCTCACACGTGCGCGCAGCTCTCGCGCCACCGCGTCTCCTCCCTCCCGCAACGCCGCTCGCGGGGGGACGAGGCGGTGCAGCACGAGCACCCGCACCTCCGCGCCCGCGTCGCGCGCGGCCAGCGCCTGGCGGTGGGCCCACACACCGAGCACCGGGTCGCGACGACTCGGGTAGAACTCGGCCACGACCGCAACCTTCATGCCGACCTCCAACGCCCGGTGTGAGATGCCGCCGGTCCCGGCCGCGCGGTCATGTCGGCCTGCGCATGGGCGAGCAAAGATCTCACCAGCGGCGGTGCGTCGTCAGGGTCCGCTGCGATTCGCTCGCGCTCAAATAGGGCCGCTGCGCGAGGAACTCGCGCGCCTCGCTCACCGCCGCCTCGTAGGAGTAGGCGCTCGCGGCCGGGGCGGCGCGATGGGCGATCGCCACGGCGTCCACCACGCCACAGCGCCATCCGCGCTCGCGCGCGAGCGCGGCCCAGTGCGCGTCCAGTCCCCAGCCCATCCGCAGCTCTGGCCATGGCAGCAGGGTGTCGAACGTAGCGCGCGCGAACGCCGTCACGGGACCTATCTCCACGAACCGCGTCTCGCGCACGACGCTCCCGGACCGGCGCCGGGTAACCGGCCAGGCTCCGTGCGAACGGGATCGGTGCGCCGGCTGGGCCAGCTGCAGATCGAACCGCTCGCACAGGAACAGCAGCCGATCGAGGAACCCGCGCGGCAGCTCGATGTCGTCGTCCACCACCAGCAGCCAGTCGTGCCCGGACGCGGAATGCTCGCCGAGCAGCCGGTTGAGGTTCTCGAACTTGCCCCGCTCCCCCGGCGGGCACGTGTGCAGCTCGACCTGGTGCCTGGAGCGCTCGAGCTCCGCGCGCACCCCTGCGGCGAGCGCCGCGTGCTCCGATCGAACCACGCCGATCGCGAGCACGCTGCGCAGCGGCGGCTCGTGGCGCGCCGCCAGGCCCAGGTGCAGCCGCCTGGCGCTCGCGAGCTCCCACGCGTCGGTGGCCGCGTCACGCAGACCGCGCACGAACCCGTCCACCCCCCCGACCGTTCCGCTGTGGCCGGACAGGAAGTCATCCGCGCCGGCCGGCGCCGGCGCGGGCTCGGCGCGCGCGCGTTCGCGCACGCGCCCGGCGCTGTGCGCGACCATCGTCAGCCCCGCCGGACAGCCACGGCGGATGACGTGCCACGCGCACCCCGCAAGCGTCCTCAGCTCGCTCGCCGTGGAGGGCGCCCGTCCGCGCCTGGCGTCGAACCGCTGCGCCGCCCTGCCACGCGCGTAGGCCGTTCGCGCCAGCGCGCGCAGCCGTGCGTCCGGTCCCGTCCGGCGGTGATCGACCGCGGCGCCCGCCACATACAGCACGCGCGCGCCGGGCTCGCGGGCGCGCAACCGCTCCTGCCACTCCTGCTCGTCGCCGCCGTGCTCGAGCGAGACGTCGAACGGGCCCACCCGTTCCAGGGCTCCTCGCCGGATCGCCATGTTCGCGCCCCACGCATACCTCGCCTCGGTGTCGCGCTCCCCGAGGTCGAGCGTCGTGATCGGCGGCCCCTCGCGACCGCACGTGTGCGGCGTGCGGCCCTCCAGGCGCGCTCTGATCCGTCCCGCCAGCACGTCCACGTCCGGGTGCCGGCGAGCCGCGCTGAGCAGCTCCTGCAGCCAGCCCCGGCTCGCTTCGATGTCGTCGTCAACGAACACCACCAGCTCGCCTCGCGAGCGTTGCACGCCGGTGTTGCGCGCCACGTTCAGTCCCAGCTCGCGCTCATGCGACTGATACCGCGCGCCGAATCGCTCTGCCTGCTCGCGGCCCTCGGACGATGCGCCGGCATCGTCGATCACCAACACCTCCACACCCGCCGCGCGCGCCTGAGGAGCGATCGAGGCGAGCGCCACCTCCAGGTATGCCGGACGCCCGCGCGTGGGGATCACGATCGAGGCGGATATCGGCTCGGACTTGCTTGCGAGGCTCATAGCTCGCAGAGAGTCTAGGTTTGATCCCTGCATGGTCCTGTTCCTGCACAACCGCTACCGCACCACCGGCGGCGAGGAGCGCACCGTCGAGGACCTGCGCTGGCTCGTGCGCGAGCACCTGCGCGAGCCCGCCGAGCTGCTGGAGCGAGACTCGGCCTCGCTCGGCCGGACTCGCGCGGCGGCCGGACTGCTGCGCGGCGGGTTGGAGCCCGGCGACGTCGCGCGGGCGGTACGGCTGAGCGGCGCGCGGGTCGTGCACGCCCACAACCTGCACCCGACGCTCGGCTGGCGCGCGCTCGCCGCCGCGCGCGAGGCCGGGGCGCGCGTCGTGCTGCACCTGCACCAGTATCGCCTCGTGTGCGCGATCGGCGTCTGCTACACCCGCGGAGCGCAGTGCACGCGCTGTCACGGGCGCGACACGCTCCCCGGCGTGCGCCTGCGCTGTCGCGGCAGCCTGCCCGAGGCGGCCACCTATGGCGCCGCCTTGTCGCTGTGGCAGCGCCGCCTTGTCGAGCAGGCCGATGCGCTGATCGTGCCGAGCGCGTTCGCCCGCGAGCGGCTGCGCGCGCTCGGCGCGCCCCTGCCGTGGGATCGGGTCCATGTTCTGCCGCCCCCGCTGCGGGCGCTCTCGAGGTCCTCGAGTCACGGGGGCCCGCCATCGCGCGAGGTCGCCGGCTCGCCGGCCGGAGCCGAGCCGTACGCCCTCGTCGCCTCGCGGCTCGCGCCCGAGAAGGGCGTTGACGTCGCGATCGCCGCCTGCCGCCTCGCCGGCATCGCGCTCGTGGTCGCCGGCGAGGGCCCGGAGCTGCCGGTCCTGCGCGAGCTGGCCGGCGCCGGCGAGGTGCGCTTCACGGGCCGCGTCGACGCCGCCGAGTTGGATGGTCTGCGCGCCCGAGCGTCGGTCGCGCTCGTGCCCTCGCGCTCGGCCGAGACGTTCGGGATGGCCGCCGCGGAGGCGATGGCCGCCGGGCTGCCCGTCGCCGCGAGTGGCGTCGGGGCGCTGCCAGAGTTGCTCGAGGAGGTGTCGCTGGCGCCGCCCGGCGACGCGCCCGCGCTCGCGGAGGCCATCGCGCGGGTGCTCGCCGACCCGGACATCGCACGGCGCGGGCTGAAGCGCATCGCCGCGCTCTGCGCCCCGGATGTCCTCGCGCGCGCGTTGGCGGGCATCTATGAAGACTCCCCGAGGGGCGAGGTCGCCCCGCCCGGCGAGGGCGCCGCTGAGACCCTCACCGGGAAATAAGCTGCGGCCGTGGCCGTGCACTCATCTCCCCGCGCGGATGGCGAGCCCGACGGGCCGACGCCCGTGAACGCCGAGGGCCGCCGTGCCCTCATCACCGGCGTCTCCGGTCAGGACGGCTCGTTCCTGGCGGAGCTGCTGCTGGAGAAGGGCTATGCCGTCACGGGCGTCGTGCGAGACCCGGCCGCCGGCTCGCTGGGCCGCTCCGAGCATCTGCGGGGGCAGATCGAGCTCGTGCGCGGCGACCTGCTGGAGCCCGTCACCCTGCGCGAGGCGATCGAGAACGTGCGTCCGCATGAGATCTACCACCTCGCGGCGCCCTCGTTCGTGCCCGACTCGTGGATCCGTCCCGAGCAGACGTTCCGCGCGATCGCCGGCTCCGCCGCCGCGATCCTGGAGGCCGTTCGCGAGTGCGACCTCTCCGCCCGTGTATTCATGGCCGCCTCCGCGGCGATCTTCGGAGAGGTGGGCGAGTCTCCCCAGCGCGAGGACACGCCCTGCCGACCGACCACTCCATATGCCGTGGCCAAGCTCGCCGCACACCGGCTCCTCGGCCTGCTGCGCGAGCGCGACGAGCTGCACGCCAGCTCCGCGATCGTCTTCAACCACGAGTCCGAGCGCCGTCCCGAGCGGTTCGTCACACGCCGGATCACCCGCGCCGCCGCGGCGATCTCGCTCGGTCTCCAGCAGGAGCTGACGTTGGGCGACCTCTCGGCGGTACGCGACTGGTCGTTCGCGGGCGACATCATGTGGGGCGCCTGGCTGATGCTCCAGCAGGAGCGCCCCGGCGACTACGTCCTCGCGAGCGGCGTCCCGCACACCGTCGCCGACTTCGCGCGCGCCGCGTTCGCCTGCGTCGACCTCGACGCGGAGCGCTTCCTGCGCGTCGATCAGGCGCTCGTGCGCACGGTCGAGAGCACTCCCAGCGTGGGCGATCCCTCGCTTGCCCGCGAGCGCCTGGGCTGGGAGCCCAGCCTCGACTTCTCCGCCCTCGTGCAGCGCATGGTCCAGGCCGATTTGCGCGGGCTGCGGAGCGTCGCGGCCACCCCATAGACTGCCCACAGTGGCCACCACCGTCGGCGTCATCGGATTGGGCTACGTGGGCCTGCCGCTCGCGGTGGCCTTCGCCGACGCCGGCTGCGAGGTCGTCGCGATCGACGTCGATCCGGCCAAGATCGCGGCGATCGCGGCGGGCGACTCCTACATCGAGGACGTCCCCTCCGAGCGGCTGCGCGCTCTCTCCGGGCAGATCCACCCCTCCACTCGCTACGCGGATCTGAGCCGAGCCGAGGCGGTGCTCGTGTGCGTGCCGACTCCACTGACCCCCAATCGTGAGCCGGATCTCGGCCCGCTGATCGACTGCTGCCGCGCGCTCGCCGAGGTGCTCCGCGCCGATCAGCTCGTCGTCCTGGAGTCGACCACCTATCCCGGCACGACCCGCGAGCGCGTGGCGCCGCTGCTGGAGGAGTCGGGCCTCGCGGCCGGGCGCGACTTCCACCTCGCGTTCTCGCCCGAGCGCGTCGATCCCGGCCGCACCGATTTCACCCTGCGCACGACCCCCAAGGTGATCGGCGGGCTGACCGGCGCGTGCGCGGAGTGCGCGGAGCGGCTGTACGGGTTGGTCTGCGACACGCTCGTGCGCGTCTCCACCCCCGAGGCCGCCGAGCTGACGAAGCTGCTGGAGAACATCTTCCGCTCGGTCAACATCGCGCTGGTCAACGAACTGGCGATGCTCACCGACCGCATGGGCATCGACATCTGGGAGGTCGTGGACGCCGCCGCCACCAAGCCCTACGGGTTCATGCCCTTCTCGCCCGGGCCCGGCATGGGCGGGCACTGCCTGCCGGTCGACCCCTTCTATCTGAGCTGGCGCGCGCGCGAGTTCGACATGTCCACGGAGTTCATCGAGCTCGCGGGCCAGGTCAACCAGCAGATGCCCTACCACTGCGTCGCCCTCACCCAACGCGCCCTGAACGACGCCGGCCTGCCCGTCAGGGGGGCGCGCATCGCCGTGATCGGCGTCAGCTACAAGCCCGGCGTCGGCGACACCCGCGAGTCGCCCGCGCTGAAGATCCTCGAACTGCTGAGAGGGCTCGGCGCCGAGCTCCGCTACCACGACCCGCACGTGCCTTCGCTGGCCCAGTTCGACCTGCGCAGCGTCCCGCTCGAGGACGCCCTCACGGACGCCGACCTGGCTCTGATCGTCACCGCCCATCCGAGCGTCGATCACGAGCTGGTGTCCCGTCGCGCGCGCCTGATCGTCGATCTGCGCGGCGTCACGCGCTCAGTTGCCGCCGGCGCCACCAACGTCGTGAGGCTTTGACCCGCTCGTGTTGAGTCCCGATCCGCGCGCGCCCGGGCTGGTGCTTGGCGAGAACGTGACGATCGGCGAGGACGTCACGTTCGGCGCCCACGTCGTCGTGCATGACGGCGTTCTCATCGGCGAGGACTGTGTGATCGAGGATCACGCGGTGCTGGGCAAGCGCCCACGACTGGCGCGCTCATCCTCGGCGCGGGGGGACGTAGGCGCCCTGGAGCTTGGAGCGCGCGTGACCGTGTGCTCCGGTGCGGTCGTGCTCGCCGGCGCGCGCATCGGCGAGGAGGCGATCATCGGCGACCAGTCGTTCGTGCGCGAGCGCTCATCGATTGGCCCCGGCTCGGTGATCGGTCGAGGCAGCGTCGTGGACAACGACGTCTGTGTGGGCGCGCGGGTGAAAGTGCAAACGGGGGTCTACTTGACCGCGGGTACGGTGATCGAGGACGATGTGTTCGTCGGCCCGGGTGTCACCACCACTAACGACGACACGATGGCTCGTCACGGTCCCGAGTACATACTGCGCGGCGCCACCCTGCGGCGCGCCTGTCGTGTGGGCGGCGGCGTGGTGCTGACCCCGGGCGTTGAGATCGGCGAGGAGGCGTTCGTCGCCGCGGGGGCCCTCGTCACACGTGGCGTCCCGGCGCGCGCGGTCGTCATGGGCGTCCCTGCGCGTGTCGTTCGCGAGGTCGGCGACGAGGATCTGCTGGAGCGCTGGCAGTAGGCGCTGTTGCCTTCGTATGTCACGCATCACGTCAGCTTGCAACTACTTGCAACAAGGCTTGTAGTGGGAAGTAGCAGACCCCTGCGTGTATGGGGCGTCGGAACGTTGTCTAGCTTGCCCGCACAGCCGCGACTACCTCATCCGCCTGCGCGCGGCTCAATACCGGGCTCATCGGGATCGCCAGATGCGTGCGCGCCGCCTCTTCCGTTCCCGGCAGATCCACGCTCGTGCGATTCCACTCTCGCATCGCCTCCTGGCGGTGGACCGGCGTGCGGTAGTAAGCCTTACACCCGATCTGGGCCTCGACGAGCGCGCGCTCCAATCGCTCCGGCTCGGGGTGGCCGACGACATACAGGTGCCACGCCGGGCCGCTCCCATCCGTCGCTCGCGGCAGCCTCACCAGCTCGCCCAGCCCCGCCTCGCGGTAGTGGCGCGCGGCCGCGCGGCGACCGTCAGACCATGCGTCCAGGTGCGGCAGCTGCACGCGCAGGATCGCCGCCTGGAGCTCATCCAGGCGCGAGTTGTAGCCGAGGAGCTCATAGGTGACCTTGTCGTGGGAGCCATGAAAGCGCAGCGTCCGCGCGCGCTGCGCGATCCCCTCGTCGGAGGTCGTGATCATCCCGCCGTCGCCCATGGCGCCGAGGTTCTTGGAGGGAAAGAACGACCACGTCGCCGCCGTGCCCAGCGAGCCCGGGCGCCCCGCCGGCGACAGCGAGCCGGCGGCCTGCGCGGCGTCCTCGAGCACCGGCACGCCCAGCGCCGCGATCTCCGCGACCGGCGCGACGTTGCCGAACAGGTGCACCGCGATCACCGCCCTGGTGCGCGGCGTTATAGCCGCTCGCACCGTCTCCGCGGTCACGCAGAAGGTCTCGGGGTCGATATCGCAGAAGACCGGCGTCGCCCCCATCGGCGGGATCGCCTCGGCGGAGGCATAGAAGGTGAACGACGGCACCACCACCTCATCTCCCGGACCGACGCCCATCGCGCGCAGCGCGATCGTGATCGCGTCCGTGCCGTTCGCCACGCCCACCCCGTGCCGGGCGTCGCAGTAGTCGGCGAACTCCTGCTCGAACGCGCTCACCTCGGGGCCGAGGATGTAGCGGCCGGACGCCACCACCCGCTCGATCGCCGCTCGCAGCTCGTCCTTCAACGGCTCGAGCGGGGTACGCGTGTCGAACAGCTCAACGGCCATTGCGCTCTTTGAGAAGCAGTTCCGCGAGATGATTGCCTGCCGCGCCCACGATCACGTGCTCACAGACACGACAAGCTGCGGTGACCGGAGTCGGTGGGTGTGGATGACAGGACTGGCTCCCGGGTCTCCCGCCAAAGCCGCCCCCTGTTACCGCGGCTTCAGCAGCTCGAGATCCGCGCGGGTCATCAGCCGGATCAGCTCCTCGAAGGATGTCAGCGGCTTCCACCCGAGATCGCGCTCGGCCTTCGCCGGGTCGCCGATCAGGTGATCGACCTCCGCGGGACGCACGAACGAGGGATCGATCGTCACATATTTGCTGAACTCGCCCAGTCCCGCCTCGTCGAAGGCGACCTCGCAGCATTCCCTGACAGAGTGCGAGGTGTTCGTCGCGATCACATAGTCCTCGGGCGTGTCCTTTTGCAGCATCAGCCACATCGCTTCCACGTAATCCTTTGCATAGCCCCAGTCGCGCTCGGCGTCGAGGTTGCCCAGGCGCAGCTCTCGCTCCAGGCCGTGCTTGATCGCCGCGGCGTGCCAGGTGATCTTGCGCGTCACAAATTCACGCCCCCGACGCTCGGACTCGTGGTTAAAAAGTATTCCACTAGTGGCATGCAAATTGTATGACTCGCGATAATTAACGGTAATAAAGTGCCCGTACGCCTTCGCCACGCCGTAGGGCGAGCGGGGATAGAACGGGGTCGTCTCGGTCTGGGGCACCTCGAGCACCTTGCCGAACATCTCGCTCGAGCTGGCCTGATAGAAGCGGGCCTCGGGGCAGACTTCGCGCATCGCCTCGAGCATCCGCGTGACGCCCACGCCCGTGAACTCCGCCGTCAACGTCGGCTGGATCCAGGAGACCGCCACGAAGGACATCGCCGCGAGGTTGTAGATCTCGTCGGGCTGCGCCGCGCGCATCGCATCCACGAGCGAGCGCTGGTCGAGCAGGTCGCCCTGGTGCAGGGTGATGCGATCGCGCAGGTGCTCGATCCGGTCGAACTTCTCCGTCGAGGCGCGCCGCACCATCCCGTGCACCTCATAGCCCTTCTCGAGCAGCAGCTCCGCCAGATACGAGCCGTCCTGGCCGGTGACCCCGGTTATCAGCGCCGAGCGCTTGTCTTTCGCCATCGAGCGGGAAGCCTATACGTCGGACCCGCGGCGATGCCGCGCGTACTGGCGGGCGAAGGCGAGGACGAAGCGCGGGTTGTAGCGCGCATAGCGTCGCCACAGCCGCCTCGGCTCACGGTAGAGGCGGTAGGCCCACTCCAGTCCGCTGCGTCCCATCCACGGCGGCGCCTGCTTGACGAGGCCCGCATGGAAGTCGAACGCCGCGCCGACACCCACCAGCAGAGGCGGCGCCAGGCGCGGGCGCATCGCGTGCATCCAAAGCTCCTGCTTGGGCTGACCGGTGCCGACCCACACGATCTGCGCGCCCGAGGAGTTGATCGACTCGATCTCGCGCTCGTCCTCCGCGGGCGTCAGCTCGCGAAACGGCGGCGCGGATGAGCCGGCGATCTGAAGACCGGGGAAGCGCTCTCGCAGACGCCTGACGAGCAGGTTGCGCGCCGCGTCGTCGTGGCGCCCCCCGTAGAGGTAGATCGGCGTGCCGGCGCGCGCCGCGCGCGCGCAGTACTTGGCCATCAGGTCCGGACCGTACACGCGCGTCGCGCGCGCGTGCCCGAGGGCGTGCAGCGCCCACACCAGCGGCATCCCGTCGGGAACCGCGAGCGTCGCGCCGAGCACGGCGGCCAGCGTCTCGGGCTGCTCGCGCGCCGACATCACGAGGTTGACGGCCGCCGCCGTCACGTATCCGCGCTCGTCCGCGGCGATCATCGCGTCCATCCAGTCCATCACCCGCTCGTAGTCCGACACCGCCAGTGGGATGCCGAGGATCTGAGCCCGCTCGGGCAGGTTGGGTGTGGGCTCGGACGCGATGCCGTGAAGATACCGGCGGCCCTGGCGGTGCACGGGTTTTGAGCAAATAGCGGCATTCCGCTCAGCGCCGATTCGCATGGCTCGCAATCTTCCAGGGGTGAGTCCTCTGTCCGTGCGTCGCTACCGAGCCGAACGGCTGCTGCGCCGGGAGTTCGAGGGGATGCGCGCTCGCGTCCTCGCGAGCGTTCGCGCGCGCCTGCGCACGGCCGGGGTCAGGCTCGATCCCGCCGATCTCGAGGCCTGTTATTCGCAGGCGTGGCACGGTCTCTACACGACCATGCTCGCAGGGGAGACCGAGGTCGCCAACCCCGAGGGGTGGCTCGCGCTCGTGACCTACCGCCGCGCGATCGACGAGCACCGCTCGCGCGTGCGCACCTGCACGTACACGGCGCCCGCCGAGGGTGAGCGCCGGCAAGCCGGCCCGCCGGACCCGGGGACGTCCGAGCGCGACCTCGCGGTCGAGCTGGACGATCGCGCGCGGCTGCGTCAGCTGATGGAGGGATTGCGCGCACGGTTGAGTCCGCGCGAGCGCCAGGCCGCCGCGCTGTGCTACCTGCAGGGCCACTCGCGCGCGCAGGCCGCCGCGCGCATGGGCGTCAGCGAGGCACGCATGCGCAAGCTGATGGACGGCCGCCCCGGCGCGCCCGGCGTCGCGACGAAGGTCGCCGAGCTGCTGGACACGATCCGCGCCGGCTCCTACTGCGCCGAGCAGTCCTCGCTGATGCGCGGCTTCGCCTTCGGCATCCTCGACCCCGACGGGGAGCGCTATGCGCTCGCCACGGCCCACCAGCGCGAGTGTCCGGCCTGCCGCGCGCACGTGCTCTCGCTGCGCGGCCTCGCCGCGGTGCTGCCACCGCTGCCGTTGCCGCTCATGCTCGGCGCGGGTGTAGCCGCGGGCGCCGGGGCCGGCGGGGCCACAGGGGTCGGAGCGGGCGCCGGCACGGGCGTGAGCGTGGGATCGGGTGTGGGCGCCACGGGAGCCGCCGGGGGAGCCGCGAGCGGCGGATGGCTGCTGGCCGGCGGGGGCGTCGCGGGCAAGTTCGCCCTCGGCTGCCTCGTCGCGGTCGGCGTCGGCGCGAGCTGCGTCGCGCTGAGCATCGCCCCGCCGGCGCCGCCCCGCCCTGCCCATCGCCACCGTGCCGACCGCATGGCGGCGCCACGCGGCGGCTATCGGGCTCTGAACACCACGCCCGCCGTTATCCCGTCCGTGTCCACGGCCTCCTCCGGCCACGCCGCCGGGGCCACCTCGGCTTCGGCGGTGACCGCCCCGCACGCGCTCACCCCCGCCGCCAGGGCCAATCGCGAGTTCGGGCTCGAGCAGCCCACCCGCAACGTAACCGCGACGCGGGCGAGCGTCCCGCACACCGCCCACCTCGCGTCCACGTCGGGCACTGAAACGTCGAACTCGACGGCCACCCCGACCGGGAGCCCAGCAGGCGGGAGGGGAGTCTCGTCGTCGGCGACTCACGAAAGCGGCGGTCCCACATCCGCCGCGCGCGAGTTCGGGCTCGGCTGACTCAGCTCTGCGGGAACACCTTCATCAGCCGTCCCAGCGCCAGCGGGTTCCCCCGCGCTCGCAGCCTCCTCGTGAGGAGCGCCCGGCGCGGGTCCAGTCGCTCGCCGACGATGTCGATCCAGTCCTGATACGCCAACTGCAAGCGCAGGTCCGGGGCCAGAGCCTCGCCCTCGGCGACCGTGCTCGAGCCGTTCTCGACGGTCAAATGCCAGGTGGGAACGTCCGGGTCGGTGAACTCCCACTGGAACGTCGTCGTCCGCTTCAGCCCGTGCTCGGGGTTGACCTGGCGGCGGATCAGATCGAACAGCATCGCGATCGTCTCCGGGTCGCGCTTGGACGGCCCCTCGCGCACGCCGATCACGCCGGCCTGCGCGAGGGCGCGCCCGCGCTGGGAGATCTCCAGTGGGCTCAGCCCGGGCGGCAGCAGCGCCGGTCCGGGGAGCGTCTCGGCGGCGAGCCCGGCCGAGCGCAGCTTGGTCGTCATCGACGTCAGTCCCTCCACGCCCACCTCGTCGTAGGTGGCGCCGAACACGGTTATGTAGCGTTCGTCCCAGCCCGGCGGCATCAGCACCTGGGCGGTGTAGCGCGTCACGTCGCGCAGAATCTTCGCGACCGCCTTCGGCACGCGCACGGGGTCTTCGCGGGCGAGGTCGGCCAGCAGCTTCACGCCGAAGCCGATGTGGCGCTGCTCGTCGGCGGCGATGTTCTGCATTCCCTCCCTGAACGCCGGCAGCTGATCGCGCTGTTCGAGATAACTGCAGATGAAATGCTGGCCGGGCTGGGCGAGCGCCGCCTCGATCACGATGTGATAGAGCGTCACGGCTGCCGCCAGCTGCGCTGGGGAGCGGTCGGCGCGCAGCTCGTTGGCCATCCGGTCGAGGCGATCGAAGATCTTGCGGAACCCGGGCGTCAGCTGGGGCTTGATCGCGCGCAATCCGCTGTCCATCGAGCCGTCGCCGATGCCGCACACCTCATGCATGAAGCGCTTGAAGAACACCGCATGGCGGGCCTCGTCGACCTGCTGGGTGGTCAGGAAATACTTCTGCTCCTCCCTCGGCGCCGCGTCGATGTAGGGGGAGAGGTTGTCCGCGACCGCGTCCTCGCCCCAGAAGAACAGCGAGTAGTTCCACAGCGCCGCCGTGCGCTCGAACTCGCTGAAGTCCTCGCGCCACTGACGCGCGTCCTCGGTGAAGTCGAGCTCGGTCGCCTTCCAGTTGCCGCGCTCCCAGCGCGCGTACAGGTCCTCATAGGAGATCGCATCCGTCGGCAGGCTCGCCGGGTTGGAGGCGTCGGTCGTCGGTGTGGGACTTGTCGTGGTCGCTGCGCTCGCCATGGGGCTGCTCCTCGGCTCGATCGCCTGGCTGGGCGGAATATGAGCGTCGCGGCCACATCGGCCGCGACGCTCGGGGATAAGCGATAACGAACATTATCGCAATAGCGTTTGCTCTGTCAAGTAAGATGTGACCCGTGGAGAGCACACGGCTGACGCGCGAGCAGAGCAAGGCTCACACCCGCTCGCGACTGTTGGACGCGGCGCGCACGGTGTTCGCGCGCGGCGGCTATCACGGCTCCTCGGTCGAGCAGGTCGCCTCCGAGGCCGGCTTCTCCACCGGCGCCCTCTACTCCAACTTCGACGGCAAGGAGGACCTCTTCCTGGCGCTGATGGAGCGCGAGATCGATGCCCACGCGCGCGAGATCTCGGCCGCTGTCGAGAACCGCCGATCGGTCGCCGAGCGCGCCACCGGCGGCGCGCGCCAGTGGATGACGATGATCGAGCGCGAGCCCGAGCTCTTGCTGCTGTTCATGGAGTTCTGGGCCTACGGCGTGCGCGACCCCGCGGTGCGTCCCAAGGTCGCCGCCCGCTTCGCGCAGATGCGCGAGCTGCTGACGCGGCTGATCGCCGACGGGATGCGCGAGTTCGACCTGGAGCTCGCGCTGCCGGCCGAGCAGCTGGCGCTCACGATCGACGCGCTCGCCGACGGCATCGCCCGCCAGAAGCTCACCGACCCCGACGCCGTGCCCGACGATCTGATGGGCCGCGTGCTCTCGCTGCTGTTCGCCGCCGTCACGCGGCCGGCGGGGAGCTCCTGACGGCGGGCGAGGGATCGACCGCTCGGCTCGGTGGCAGATCGTGCGCGGGATGCGGCGCACGCCCGCCACGCCTGAGCGCGAGCGGTGGATCTAGCTCGCCGGCAGGCACAGGCACGCATAGTGCACCGTGAACAACCGCCGGGCAAGCCCCGGCGCGAGACGGTGAAGGCCCGCGCGCAGCGCCCACTTCGCTCGCGCGCGCACGCGCGCTGGGGCGCTGCTCGCGAAGAACACGTGCACCGAGCACGGCAGCGGATCCTCCAGCTCGCCCGCCACCCGCAGCCCCGCGCATGCGACGATCTCCCGCGCGCCGGCGCGATCCAGTCGCTGCAGGTGGCCGACCTCGTCAGAGTGCTCGCGCTTGGATGCCCGCCGCGCCGACAGGTTGGCCTCCAGCGGCACCTCCATCACCACCGCCCCGCACGCTCGCGCCGCCTCGGCCAGCAACGCCGGCGGATCGGGCACGTGCTCGAGCACGTGCGAGAGGATCCCCAGCTCGTACTCGCCGCCTCCGGCCGGCAGGTGTGCGCCGTCATAGCACTCCACGCGGTCGATCTCCGCGCGCTCGCGGGCGATCTCCACGGCCGCCCGGGTGATCTCCACGCCCTCCAGACGCCCGCCGAACCCGCGCCTGCTCAGCTCGCACAGCAGCGCTCCGTCACCGCAGCCGACCTCCAGGGTGCTGGTTGGAGACAGTCCGGTGCGAGAGCACAACGCGAGCACGTGGTCGGCCTTGCCGACCGCCCCCAGCGCTCGCCAGCGCGCGTAGCGGCGCGCATCCGCGGGGTCTCGCTGTGCGTATGCATCGTCATAGAACCGGACCAGCCGGGCCTGGGCGTCCATCGTCGCTGATTATGGCCACCCGGGTCCCGGAGGGCCTGCAGGGCCGCCTGCTCGGCATCCCGCCTTCCCCGGGGAATGCTCATCCCTGCCAAAAACACCGAAGGTCAGAACCTGACCGATCTACGCGAACATGTGCGGCACATATGAACGCGTCCTTTCATGGACTCGCGCGACTGGACAAAAGGACAGAAATTGGTAGCGTGTGCTGGCAGCTTGGTTGAAGTCGCTATGCCAGACACGCTCTAGAGCGTGTCGATCCCACGGGGTCCAACCTGATCGGGGGGACGAGATGGGACTGTACGGCACGGAGAGTGAGCCACAGCGGTGCTCGAGCCACGAACAACCCCAAGGTAGGGACCCCATAGGACGTCATCGGATCACCAGTTCAACGCTTGCCACATTCGTGACAAGCCGTCGGTGTCCTCGTGGGCGAGCCGAGTGCCGCGGTCGCGCGTTGACGGAGCGCGGTCTGCCGGCCACGCTCGCGTTCGCGCCCGCCTCGCTGCCCGGGACTCATACGCGACGGCGGTCGAGCCGATAGGAACACCGATGGCACCTCCGCCGGACAAATCCACCCACCCTGGCGTCTCGCGCCAGACGACCACCTCGCTGCCGCTCACGGGCACGCTCACACGCGACGCGCCACGGCCCATGTCGTTGCACACGGGGGCGTTCAGCGGCCCGCTGCAACGCCTGCTGGAAGGCTCGGGCTGGGGCGTGCTGCGGCCGACCGTCGATCTCGTGCTGCTGTATGTCGGGGTCATCGTGGCCCTCGGCGGCGTTGGCGCGACCATGGACGTCTCGGCCGGGGAGGCTCCGCTGCTGGTGCTGCCTCCGGTGGTGATGCTCCTGTTCTACCTGCGCGGGCTCTATCGTACGCGCCTGCGCGCGCTCGTCCTCGACGGCGTCGTGCCCGTCATCAGCGCCGTGTCGGTGGCCGCGATGACGGTCGCCATGATCGGCCTGTTCGCGAACGGTCAGGCGCCGGACCAGTCCGACGTCGTGCAGGCCTGGCTGTTCGCTCTGATCGCGGTCGGCCTCGGGCGTATCGCTCTTTCGCTCGCCCAACGCTGGGCGCGATCGCGCCGGCTGATCGGCAAGCCCGTGCTGATCATGGGCGCCGGGATGGTCGGATCGCAGGTGGCGCGACGGCTGGAGGATCACCCCGAGTACGGGCTGGTCCCGATCGGCTTCCTCGACGACGATCCCCGTACCACCACCGAGGTCGGAGGTCGCGACGTGCCCGTCCTCGGCACCGTCGAGGACCTCGACGAGGCCGCGCGACGCAGCGGGGTGCGCAACCTGATCGTCGCCTTCTCCTCCGTCGCCGACGCCCGCGTCAGCCGCCTGATCCAGCGCTGCCAGGAGCTCGGCATCGAAGTGTCGGTCGTCCCGCGCATGTTCGACACGATCAACGACCGCGTCGGCTACGACACCGTGGGCGGTCTGCCGCTGCTGTCCTTCAGCCGCGTCAACCCCAAAGGCTTCCAGTTCGCGATCAAGTACGCGATCGACCGGCTGGTCGCCGGCGTTGTGCTGCTGGCGCTCTCGCCACTGCTGGCCATGATCGCGCTCGCCGTCAAGCTCTCGACCGGCGGTCCTGTGCTGTTCCACCAGCCGCGGGTCGGTCTCGACGGACACGAATTCGAGATGCTCAAGTTCCGTACGATGCGCGGCACGCCCGACGAGCACGGCGAGAGCGACGCCGACTGGGCCGAACGGATCGTCGGCGGCTACGACGAGACGGCGTGCGCTCCGGCCGGCGGTCCGGACGATCGCCGGACCGGGGTGGGGCGGTTGCTGCGCCGCATGTCCCTGGACGAGCTGCCCCAGTTCTGGAACGTCTTCAACGGCGACATGACGCTGATCGGGCCCCGGCCGGAGCGGGCGAGCTACGTCAAGCAGTTCGAGCCGGTCGTCTACCGCTACGGCGACCGCCACCGTGTCAAGTCGGGGATCACCGGCTGGGCTCAGGTAAACGGGCTGCGCGGGCAGACCTCGCTGGATGAGCGCATCGAATCGGACAACTACTACATCGCCCACTGGTCGCTCGGGCTGGACGTGAAGATCGTGCTGCTCACGCTCCTGGCCCTCTTTCGTCGCGCCGACTAAAGACCAGGCCATGTCCCGTTCCCCCGCCCCGGCGCCCGTTGGCGTACCCTGCGACGCCAACCATGTCACCCACCTGGATCTGGATGCAGGCCGCGATCGTCGTGTTCGTGCTGATCGGCATGGTAATCGCGATCGTCAAGCTCGCCTGAGGGGTTGGGGGCGCTCAGCGCCCGCAACTCACCCCTGCTCGGCGCGTTACTCACATATGGACGCAATCGCGCCGCGCGCGCTTCCCGCTCCGCGGTTGCGATCACGCCTTGCGAGACACCTGCCGGCGCTCGCGGCCCTGCTCGCGACGTGGGCCGCCGTGGCGGTCGCGATCCACCCCGCCGAGCCGGCCGCCGCGTATGGCCTGGCACTGCAGACGGCCGTCGACACCGATCCTCCGGTCAATCATGAAGGTGAACTGATGCTCGCGCGCATCCGCGCCGCCGGGGCCAGGCTCGTGCGGATCGATGTCAACTGGAGGGAAGCAGCCCCCGTCAGTCCACCTCCAGGCTTTCAGCCCGCCAACCCCAACGACCCTGCGTATAACTGGCGGGAAGCCGATCGCGCGATCGACCAGGTCGTCGCGGCGGGACTCGAACCGGTCGTCGACATCGGCGCGCCGCCATCATGGGCCCAGGCGCCTCCGGGCTCCGGGCCCCTTAGTCCCGAACCGGTGCAATACGGGCAGTTCGCCGCCGCCGCCGCGAGCCGCTATGACGGGCTGACGCCAGGTGTGCCGCGGGTGCGCTACTGGGACGTCTGGAACGAGCCCAACGCCAGCTACTTCCTGCGCCCGCAGACGCTCGCCGGCCGTGTCGTCTCGGTGAACACCTACCGGACGATGCTCGAAGCCTTCGCCGCCGCCGTGCATGGCGTCGCGCCCGACAACGTCGTCATCGGCGGTGAGCTGTTTCCCAACGGCGTCAACGCCGGGGGGATCAGCGCGGTCGCGCCGCTGGAATTCACGCGCCAGCTGTTCTGCATCTCCGGCGGCTCGCGCCCGCGCCGCGTCTGCAACGTGCACGTACCGGTCGACGTCTGGAGCGTGCACCCCTACACCTCCGGCAGCCCCACCACGCTGCCGGCGAACCCCAACAACATCTGGCTATCGAACTTGAGCTCGCTGACCGCCGCGGTGCACTCCGCGCAGCGGCTGGGGACGCTCCTCTCTCCCGGCGCGGCCCAGGTGTGGATCACCGAGTTCAGCTGGGACAGCAATCCCCCCGACCCCCAGGGCGTGCCCGTCAAGGTCGAGCAGCGCTGGGTCGCCGAAGCGATCTACCGCGCCTGGGCGTCCGGAATCAGCGTCTTCACGTGGTACTCGCTGCGCGACGAACCGCTCGCCACGTCGCCCTTCCAGTCCGGGTTGTACTTCGAATGCTCGGCAGGCGTGGCCTGCGACACCATCAAGCCGAGCGGCGAAGCCTTCCGCTTCCCGTTCGTCGCCTACGCCCAGCGCGGGCGCAAGCTGCTCGTGTGGGGTCGCACGCCCGCCGGCGCGCCCGGGAGCGTGCAGGTCCAGTGGCAGCAGGGCTCGCGCTGGCGAGGCCTTGTGAAGCTGAGCACGGACGGTGACGGGATCTTCACCGCTCGGGTCAAGCTGCCTCGCGGCGCGTCCGCGAGCAGCGCCCTGCTGCGCGCTGTCAGGCTCGGCACCCGCGAACCCTCGCCCGCGTTCTCCCTGCAGGCGCCCCCCAACTTCCCCGTGACGCCGTTCGGCTCCGGCGGATAAGAGCCTGTTTCAAAATAGGCGGTGCGGCCGGGGCGTGCATGGATCAAGCTGGGCGACGCGGGACGGCGCAGCGCATGCTGGTTGCACGTGCAAGCCGTCACGTGGCGATCCAGCGCCGCATCCAGGTGCGCATCCGGGCGTGCCGATCTTTTTGAAACAGGTTCTAAGCACCGGCGAGCTCGTCCACGCACCTTCAACGTCTGGACGGTCGGGCAGCATTCCCGCAATGCAGCGGCCCGAGACCCTGTCGAGACGGGTTCGCGAGGAGGGGCTGCCCCTCATACCAGCCGCCGTGGCGATTGCCGTCGTCGTGGTCTGGGCCTTTACGGGCGGTGGCTATGAAGCGAAGCCCGTGCTGGGAGGCGGCTATGACCCCAACCCCTGGTATCTCGGCGCGCTCGTGCTCGTCGGCCTGTGGTGCGCCACGGCGCTCGGACTCGCGCGGATTCGCATCTCGCGCTGGGCCGCGCTCGCGTGTGTGGCGCTGACCGCCTACACCGCCTGCTCGTTCCTGTCGATCCTCTGGGCGCACGACCAGGGCGCCGCCTACCTCGGCAGCGTCCGCGCGCTCGTCTATCTGGCCGCGTTCGCGACCTTCGCGATCCTGCCCTGGAGTCGCTGGTCGGTTCGGATAGCGCTCGTCGGGCTCGTCACCGGTCTCGGAGCGGTCGCGCTCGTCACCGCGATCAGGCTGGCGACGCTGGCCAATCCGAGCACGCTCTATCTCGACGCCCGCCTCGTGTATCCGCTCGGCTACTACAACGCCGACGCGGCGCTGTTCATGATGACCGCGCTCGTCGCCGTCGCACTGGCCTGCCGAAGAGGCGGAGCGCCGGCGCTGCGCGTCGCCGGCCTCGTGGTCGCAGCCGTGTGCCTGCAACTGGCCGTGCTTGGACAGAGCCGTGGCTGGCTGTTCACCGTGCCGCTGATCCTGGCGATCGCGCTGCTGATCGTCCCCGACCGCCTGCGCCTGCTCGTGTTCGCGCTTGGGCCGGCCGCGGCGACGGCCGTGGCTGCGCCGGCGCTGTTTCAGGTGTATGGCAAAACCACGATCGGCGGCGAAACCCTGACCGAACCGCGTCTGGGCCACGTCCTCCACAGCCAGGGCGTCCATGCCGCGCACACCATGCTCATCGCCGACATCGCACTGGCGATCGTCGCGGCCCTCGCCGTCGCGCTCGATCGCCGCGTCGCGCCCAGTCTCACGACCAAGCGCCGCGCCGACCGTGCCCTCGCCGCGCTCGCGGTGGCGGTGGCGCTCGCCGGCATCACGATCGGCCTGGTCGCCGTGCACGGTCACGTGCTCGGCCGCGTCGAACACGCCTGGAGCTCCTTCGCCAACGCGAACTCGGGTCCGAGCGGCTCCTCGCGCTTCACCGCGCTCGGCAGCCAGCGCGTGGACTTCTGGCGAGTGGCGCTCGACGAATGGGACGCCCATCCGCTGGCGGGTCTCGGGCAGGACAACTTCGCCGCCGGCTATCTGCAACATCGCCGCACCGGGGAGGAACCGCGCTGGGCGCACTCGCTGGAGCTGCGCCTGCTCGTCCATACCGGGCTGATCGGAGCGCTGCTGTTCGTGCTGTTCGTGATAGCCGTGGGGATCGCCGCGCTGCGCGGCGGTGGAGCGCGGGGGAGACCGGTCCGCTTCGCCGCGGCGGTCGCGCTGCTGCCGTTCGTGGTGTGGATCGTGCACGGCTCGATCGACTGGTTCTGGGAGTTCCCGGCGCTCAGCGTTCCCGCGCTCGCGTTCGCCGGGGCCGCAACTGCGCTCGGGGTCGATCCGGCGGGCGCATCCGCCTCGGTCTCGCGTCGGCTGCGGGTGGCGCGCCTGAGCATCGCCGCGCTGCTCGGCGCCGGCGCCCTCGCGGCGGTGGCGATCGCATACGCGAGCGCCCACGAGATCCAGCGCGCGACCGACATCTACACCGAACACCCTGCGCAGGCATACGCCGAGCTGCGCTCGGCGTCGAACCTGACGCCGTTCGATGCCCAGGTCTATCTGCTCGACGGCTCGATCGCGCTCGACTACGGCGAAGCGAGCGTCGCCCGTGGCTTCTTCGCACAGGCCATCCGCCACGACGACCAGGAATGGCTCGCGCCGTTCGTGCTCGGGCTGCTCGCCGGCGAACGCGGCGCCAGAGCGGAAGCGAAAGCGCAGCTGCGGCGTGCGCTGCGGCTGAACCCGGGGGAGCAGATCGTCTCCGAAGCGCTCACGCGCGCGGGGCGCAAGCACCCGATGACCGTCGAAGAAGCCCAGCGCATCCTCAGCACGCGCGTGCAGACGCGCTTCGGACGGTGATGGTCACGACAATGCCCGCGCTAGGCTGTGGTATGGCTCGGATGTGGGGTTTTGCCCGTCACGGACGATGGCTCGCAGGGGCGCTGCTGGGCGGCTGTCTCGCGCTGGTCCTGACGGCCGCGCCCGCCGCGATCGCCGAACTCTCCTCCGTAGACGCCTACGGCGGACAGGCGCAGGTGCTCGGCAAGCCCGTTCACCGCCATGCCGCGGCGAACGGCTCGAAGAGCGCTCGAGGCTCCAGCGGGGCCCACGGGCAGAGCGCCGGCGCAACCGGCTCTGAAGCCGGCGGCGAATCCGGGCAGTCGTCCTCAGGGTCGAGCGCGGCCGGCTCCAACGCTCCGGCGAGCTCCGGCTCAAAGCCGCTCACCACGGCAAGCGGCGCGGCCGGCACCGGCGCGAGCAGCGCTCACGGAGGCCACGCGGGCGCTCATCGTGCGGGCACTCATCGTGGCGTCACCGCCGCCGGTCAGAATCCGCCGATCGCCGCCGCGAACCTCGCCGACGTCTCGAACGGATCGCTCTCGCTGAGCGCACTCGACATACTCCTGCTCGTCGCGGTCTTCGCCGGCCTGGCCGGTGTCGGCGTGCTGATCCGCCGTTGGTCGCAACGCCAAGCGCAATAGCGTCGTCTCCCGGCTCGCCGTCGCGGGTATGATCGCAATGCCCGGCTGATGGCGGGGCATCCAGCTCTAAAACCCGCGGCCAAGGAGAGTCATCGTCGTCATGTTCAAATCGATCGTGGTGGGCACAGACGGCTCCGGCACAGCCGGTGAGGCCGTACGTCAGGCGGTTGACCTGGCGCGCACCGTCGGCGCCAAGCTCGAGCTTGTCAGCGCGTACGAGCCGGTGCCCGCCCAGCGTCTGCGCGAGGAACGCCGCGACGCGCCCGAGGACCTGCAGTGGGCGATCACCCCGCGCGAGGACGTCGACGCCACGCTCGACGCCGCCGCCGCGGTCGCCCGGGAGGCGGGCGTGGAGGTGACCGTGTATCCGCGCCAGGGCGATCCGGCCGACGCGATCCTCGACGTCGCCGAGGAGCGCGACGCGGACCTGATCGTCGTCGGCAACAAGGGCATGACCGGGGCCAAGCGCTTTCTGCTCGGCTCGGTGCCCAACAAGGTCTCCCATCACGCCCCCTGCTCGGTCCTGATCATTAGGACCACCTGAGGCTTCAATCGGTCAGCGCCGTGCCCAGGGACGCATCCGGACGTGCCGATCTTTTTGAAAGCGGTTCTTAGCGACGCACGATCGCGGCGCGCACCAACTCGGCCGCCGCGCGCGGGTCGAGGCTCACGTCGAGACCTTCGATCTCCGGTCGCAGCGTCCGTGGCACCAGCTTGCGGGTGAGTCGCGCTCGTCCGCCCACGCTCACGACCGCGTCGATCGTGCGCAGCTGCATCTCGATCTCCAGCGCGCGGATCGCGCGCAGGGGCGACAGGCGCTCGACGCTCTGCAACGGCACATCCTCGCCATTCGGCGTCGCGGTGCTGACGAGCGCCACGTCGAGTCCCTGCGCTCGCAGCCCGCTCAGCCACTGCCTCGCCGCCTCCGACGCCCTGCCGCCCCCGCTCAGCGCCACGACCTTCGCCGGACCGACTGGACGGCGCCCAAAGTGCCCTTCCCGGGGGGCTTGCTCAGCGCCCGCCGGTGCTTCTCCCTGTCCGCCGCGCAGGAGGCTCAACACCCATACCAGCGCATCGGAGCCCGCGTCGAGCGCGATCTTCAGCAGGCCCCGCCAGCCGTCGCGCCAGCCTCCGTCCACGAACGTCCGATACACGAGCTTGGCGCTCGGTCGCAGGACGATCCCGATCAGGCCGGCGCGGAGCGTCCGCGGGGAAGAGACGTGCAGACTCTCCAGGCGCGCGTAGCGCCAGGTGTCCGCGAACGCCTCGCGCAGGGTGTCCGCCAGCTCGTGCTCGAAGTCGCCGTCGAGCACCAGCGGGCGCTCGTGCGGTTCGACGCCCTCGTGCACCGTGCGCGACTCGTCGTGGCGGTAGGCCTCGCGCCGGAAGATCCGCGCGCGATACGCCGGATACTTGGCCGACGGTCCGAGCAGCCGCCCCAGGAAGCGGTGGCGCAGCGCGCACACAGCCATTCCCGCCCCCGCCGGGGGACGCTCGAGCAGCGCCTGGATGCTTGCGCGCAGCTGCGGCGAGACGCGCTCGTCGGCGTCGATCTCGATCACCCAATCGCCGCTCGCGGCATTGAGCGCGACGTTGCGCTGCGCCGCGAACCCCGGCCAGGGGTTCTCGATCACGCGCCCGCCCGCGGCCTTCGCGATCGCGACCGTCTGATCGCGCGAGCCTCCGTCCACGACGATCATCTCGTCGCAGAAGGCGACGCTTAAAAGCGCGGCGCCGATCCGCTCCTGCTCGTCCTGCACGATCATGCACGCCGAGATCCGCTCCGGGGACATGGGGCGGATCCGCTCCGGGGGCATCTGGCGGATAGTATGACGACGGCGTGAGCCGGGGCCGGATCGTTTCAATCCAGACGACCAACGAGCGCGGTGGCGCCGAGTACGCCAACGTCGATCTGCTCGACGCGCTCGTCGCTCGCGGCCACGAGGCGGTGCTGCTGACGAACTTCCCCGACCTCGCCGACGGCACGCGCGTGCGCGTTCGCAAGGTCGACCTCGGTCCCAAGCTCGCGCGCCGGACGGTCGCGCGCGTGGTGCTGGGAGCGCCGCTCGTGCTGTGGCGGATCGCGCGGGCGTTGCGCGAGGAGCGAGAGGTAGGGACGCTGTTCCTGCACTTCAAGAAGGAGCAGCTGCTGTGCTCGCTGCTGCCGCGCCGGCTGACGGGGGAGATCGTGTGGGCCGAGTGGGGTCCCGTACCGCCGCCGATGCGCCAGGGGCCCGCGCGCTGGCTGTACGCGCTGGCCGCACGGCGAGCGCATGCCATCATCGCGATCTCGACGGGAACCAAGCGCACGGTCGTCGATACGGGCGTGCCGGCGGAGAAGGTGCACGTGATTCCCAACCTCGTGGATGTCGACGCGGTCAGGCCCGACCCGGCCAGCCGCACCGAGCTGCGAGCGCAATGGGGCGCGGGCGAGTCGACGCTCGTCGTGGGCTGCATCTCGCGCTTTCAGCGCCGCAAGCGCAACGACGTCGTGATCGACGCGATGGCCGACCTCGACGGCGACGTGCTGCTCGTCCTCGCCGGCGAGGGCGACCAGGAAGCGGTGCTGCGCGAGCGCGCCGCGCCCCATGGCGATCGCGTCCGCTTCGCCCCCAACGTCCGCGGTCACGTCGAGGTCTTCCTGTCGGCGTGCGACGTGCTCGTGTTCGCCCCCAGCCCGACCGAGGGCGAGCCGCGGGTGATCGTGATGGCCCAGCTCGTCGGCGTCCCCGTGATCGCCACCGACACCGAGGGAGCGCTGGGGTTGATTCCGCCCGAGGGCGGGACGATCGTCTCGCCCTCGCACGATCCTCGTGCGCTGGCGCGCGTGCTCGCGGAGTATCGCGACGATCGCGAGCGCTGCCGGCGCGAGGGTCAGCGCGCGCGCGCGGCCACGCTCGAGAGCCACGCGCCCGAGCGGACGCTGAGCGCGGTCGAGCGGGCGCTCGGGCTGTAACGCAAGGCCTGGTCATCCGAGCCGGCGCGTCCAGCGCCACGCCCGAGAGCTCTCAGTCTGAGATCATCTCTCCGGTGCGACCCGGCATCCTGCTGAGTACGAGCGCCATTGCGCTCGTGACGGCGCTCCTGTGCGCTACGGGCTGCGCGCAGGCGCGCCCGGGGGCCCCGCTGGGCGTCGAGTCCTCCGCTCGGCTCCCCCGCTCGGCCTCCTCGCACGTGATCGTCGTGATGATGGAGAACGAGGAGAGCACCGAAGTCATCGGCTCTTCCGCGGCTCCCTACGCGAATGCCCTGGCTCGCCGCTACGGGCTGGCGACCCAGAGCTTCTCGATCGACCACCCCTCGCTGCCCAACTACCTCGCGCTGACCGGCGGATCCACGCAGGAAGTGAGCAGCGACTGCACCGACTGCAAGGTGGCGGCGCCCAATATCGTCGACCAGCTCGAAGCCGCCCACATCTCCTGGAAGGCCTATCTGGAGAACGTCCCCACGCCGTGCTTCAAGGGCGCCACCGCCGGGGAGTACGCCAAGAAGCACAACCCCTTCATCTACTACAACGACATCGCCGAAGCCCCCCATCGCTGCGACAAGCTCGTGGGCTTCGGTCAGCTCACGAGCGACCTGCGCCACGGGCGGCTCCCGACCTACGCGTGGATATCGCCGAACCTCTGCGACGACGGCCACGATTGCGGTGTCCCCGGCGGCGATCGCTTCCTCGCGCGCGCCGTCCCGTCGCTGCTGAGAGAGCTCGGTCCGCACGGCTTCCTCGTGCTGACGTGGGACGAGGGCAGCACCAATGACGGGTGTTGTGGCGGGGTGGCGCAGGGTGGGCACATCGCCACGATCCTCGCCGGCCCCGACGTTCGCCGTGGCGGACGGGATGGGCAGCCGGTCGATCACTATGGCGTGCTCGGCACGATCGAGGAAGCGCTCGGCCTGCCACCGCTGGCGGGCGCGGCCGATCCGCGCAGCGGCCGGCTGAGCGGACTGTTCGTGCGGGCGCCGCGCATCCGGTGAGCGGCGGACCCTAAAGGCGATGATCTACAATCGGCGCTCCTCGGGCCTTGCCCGCGGGGTTGACTCTGCTACCTGATGCGCTCACCTCGACACAGCGATCGGCATCGCGGATGAGCAGCGACCCGAGCCTCCTCTATCGAACGACGGGCCGGTTGAATCGCGTGGTCTGGCGCCTGCCGCTGCCGCGTCGTGTCGTGGCCCGGCTGAGCTCGTGGGTCTACCGCAATCCGCCGATGCCCGGCGACGCGGTGCTGGCCGTCATCAAGGCGCTGGGAGACGCCGGCGTGCGGTGCTGGATCAGCGGCGGGTGGGGCGTGGATGCGCTGGCCGGCGAGCACACCCGTGTCCATCGCGATCTCGATCTGGTCGTCGAGGATCGAGCCATGGACCGCGCCGTGGAGATCCTGGACGGGCTCGGCTACTTCGAGTGGTACCGCTCCGAGTCGGATGTGCCGATGTTCTCGCGAGTCGTCCTGCACGATCACGAGCTGGCCGGTCGCACGGTCGATCTGCACCCGCTCGAGCTGTCGGGCATGCACATGGAGCTCACGACCGGACAGATCGCGGGACGGGAGGTGCCCTGCCTGTCGGCGGACCTGCAGGTCAGGACCCATTCGAGCTACAGAAAGCGCTGGCGCGATCGCGCCGATCTCGCGGTTCTGCGCAAGCTGCGCGAGGGATCGGGGACCACCCTGATCCTGCCGGTGTCCTCCGCCGACGGCGTTCTGCGGGAGTCCGCGCGCGAGCCCGGCATCCCGGCCCACATCACTCTCCTCTACCCCTTCCTGCCCGCGCGCTCGATCGACGGCGACACCGAAGCCGCGCTCGCCTCGCTGCTGCTCGAGATCCCAGCCTTCGAGTTCGCCCTGTCGGGGATCGGGCGCTTCCCGGGTGTGGTCTATCTCGCTCCCGAGCCCGCCGAGCGCTTCGTCGCGCTGACCGAGGCGCTGGTGGCGCGCTGGCCCGAGCAGCAACCCTACGGAGGGGATTATCCCGAGATGATCCCGCACCTCACCGTCTCCTACGGCGCGCCGATACCGGACGGGCTGGCCGAGCGGCTGCCGCTCGCGGCCCGCGCCGAGGAGGTGTGGCTGATGAGCCGCGCGGGGAGCGGCTGGGTGCGCCGTCAGAGCTTCCGGCTGGGCTCGCCGGCAGACTCAGGTCACTGAGCCCGGCGCATATCTGCCGGGGCACCAGCCTCCTCTGTGGCGACCGGAACCTCGCCTCTATGCGCTTGACGAGACTCCGAGGGCCGGACGGAGTGTCATCGTGAGTACTGGGAGATGCTTGCGGATGTGTGGTTGGCCACGTACACGTTCTTGCTGTCTGAGCTGACGGCGATGCCTTCCGGCGCGAGTCCCGCTCCGATAGTCGCCGGGGTCAGGGCGCTCAGGCCACCCGTCCCCGTGTCGCGCGAGTATTGCGAGACATTGCCCGAGACTTCGTTGGTGGCGTACACGCTGTTGCCGTCCGGACTTACGACGATGCATTCAGTGAATTTCCCCGCTTCGATCGTCGTCAGCTTGGCGAGCAGTCCTGTTTCGGCATTGCGGGTCATCTCCAGCACTTCTCCCGGTTCGATGCTGTCGGCCACGTAGACGCTGGCTCCATCTGGGCTGATGGCGAGGTCGTGAGGGTGGGTCCCGCCTTTCACCGATTCCAGGAGCGTCAGTTCGCCGCTGGCTTCGTTGCGCGCATACTCGCTCACCATGCCTTCGCCGTAGTCGGCGACATAGACGTTCTTGCCGTCGGCGCTCACAATGATCCCATGCGCGTTGGCGCCGGCCGCGACCGTTGCTTTGGTGAGCGCTTTCAGTTCACCCGTGGATGTATTGCGCGAGAACTGCGAGACGTTGCCCGACGTCGCGTTCGCCACGTAGACCTGTTTGCCGTCGGGCGAGATCGCGAGGCCGATCGGTCCTTCGCCGGTGCCGATCGTCGTCTGGGGGGTGAGCGCTCCGGTCGTCGTGTTGCGCGAGTACTCAGAGAGCGTGCCGGAAGCGCGGTTCGCCACGTACGCGCTTTTGCCGTCGGGGCTCACGACGATGCCCTCGGGTTCTTTCTGCGTAGCGACCGCCGCGGGCACGAGCGCCGTGAGAGTGCCCGTTTCCGTGTTGCGGGAGTACTGCGAGACGGTTTCCCCGCCGCCGCCACGATTCGTGGCGTAGACGCTTTTGCCGTCCGGGCTGACGGTCACGCGCGAGGTGCCTTCGCCCGCTGCGATCGTCGGCGGAGACAACGCCGTCAGCGTGGTCGCCGACGAGGTGATGGCGAAGCTCTGTTCGACGGGTGTCGCGGCGTTCCAGCTGGTGTTGCCGGCCTGGGTGGCCTTGATCGTGCACGTCCCCGTCGTCACGAACGCGACTTTTTCGCCGTTGGCTCCGGAGACGGTGCAGATGGAGGTCGTCCTCGATTCGAACGTGACGGCCAGGCCCGAGGACGCCGTGGCGGCGATGGTCGTCGATCCTTCGCCGAAGGTCTTGCTCGGCAGTGCGTTGAACGTGATCGTCTGGTTGCCCTTGGCGACCGTGAAGCTCTGCGACACGGGTGTCGCGGCGTTCCAGTTGGCGCTGCCGGTCTGCGTCGCTTCGATCGTGCACGTGCCGGCGGCGTGGAGCGTGACGGTTTCGCCGGAGATCGTGCAGACGCCCGTCGTTTTCGAGTTGAAGGTGACGGGCAGGCTGGAGGAGGCGGTGGCTTCGACTGTGACGGGGCTTTGGTCGAGGCGTTTTTCGGTTGGCGCCGTGAATGCGATCGTCTGGTTGCCCTTGGCGACGGTGAAGCTCCGTTCGACGGCCGGGGCGGCGTTCCAGTTGGCGTTGCCGGCCTGGGTCGCCTTGATCGTGCACGTGCCCGCGGCGACGAAGCTGACTTTTTCGCCGAGTGCACCGGAGGTGGTGCAGGTGCTCGTGGTCTTCGATTCGAAGCTGACGGGCAGGCCGGAGGAGGCGGTCGCTTCGACGGTGATGGGGCTTTGGTCGAGGCGTTTTTCGGAGGGGGCGGTGAACGTGATCGTCTGGGTGCTCTTCGCGATCGTGAAGCTCTGTTCGACGGGGGGCGCGGCGTTCCATTCGGAGCTACCGGCCTGGGTCGCCTTGATCGTGCACGTGCACGCGGCGACGAAGCTGACTTTTTCGCCGTTGGCTCCGGAGACGGTGCAGATGGAGGTCGTCTTCGATTCGAACGTGACGGTCAGACCGGAGGATGCGGTCGCGGCGATGGTCGTCGATCCTTCGCTGAAGCTCTTGCCCGGCGGTTCGCCAAAGGCGATCATCTGATTGCCTTTGGCGATCGTGAAGCTCTGTTCTTCGGCCGCGGCGTTCCATTCGGAGCTGCCGGCCTGGTTGGCCTTGACCGTGCACGTTCCCGTCGTGTGGAAGGTGACGGTTTCGCCGTTGGCTCCGGAGGTGGTGCAGACGCTCGTGGTCTTCGATTCGAAGGTGACGGGTAGGCCGGAGGTGGCTTTGGCTTTGAGGGTGATCGGTCCTTCGTCGAGTCGCTTGCTGGTGGGGAGGCCTTCGAAGGCGATCGTCTGGTTGCCCTTGGCGATCGTGAAGCTCCGTTCGATCGCCGGCGCTGCGTTCCATTCGGTGTTGCCGGCTTGACTGGCCTTGATCGTGCACGTGCCTTTGGTGTGGAAGGTGACGGTTTCGCCGCCCGAGCCGGAGGTGGTGCAGACGCTCGTGGTCTTCGATTCGAAGGTGACGGGCAGGCCGGAGGTGGCTGTGGCTTCGACGGTGATGGGTCCTTGGTCGAGGCGTTTTTCGGCGGGAGCCGTGAAGGCGATCGTCTGGTTGCCCTTGGCGACCGTGAAGCTCCGTTCGACCGCGGGCGCCACGTTCCAATTGGAGTTGCCGGTCTGGGTCGCTTCGATCGTGCACGTGCCGGACGTGTGGAAGGTGACTGTTTCGCCGGAGATCGTGCAGACGCCTGTCGTTTTCGAGTTGAAGGTGACGGGCAGCCCGGAGGAGGCGGTCGCCGTGACGGTGATGGGGCTTTGGTCGAGGCGTTTTTCGGTGGGTGCTGTGAACGTGATCGTTTGGTTGCCCTTCGCGATCGTAAGGCTCTGTTCGACGGCCGGCGCGGCGTTCCAGTTGGCGTTGCCGGCTTGGGTAGCCTTGATCGTGCAGGTGCCGGCCGTGACGAAGCTGACTTTTTCGCCGGAGACGCCGGAGGTGGTGCAGACGCCGGTGGTCATCGATTCGAACGTGACGGTCAGACCGGAGGATGCGGTCGCGGTGAGGGTCGTCGAGCCTTCGTTGAAGCTCTTGCCCGGCGGTTCGCCGAACGTGATCGTTTGGTTGCCTTTGGTGATCGTGAAGCTCTGTTCGACGGGTGCGGCGGCGTTCCAGTTGGCGTTGCCGGTCTGACTGGCCTTGATGGCGCAGGTGCCGGCTGCTACGAAGTTGACTTTTTCGCCGGAGGCGCCGGAGGT
>DASXKH010000045.1:0-3172 GCA_036496915.1 Solirubrobacteraceae bacterium | reverse complement strand
GGCGGCGAACAGCTCTACTGGGCGCTGCCAGCCCAGCGTCTTGCGTGGCCGGTCGTTGACTTCCGCGGCGATCCTCACGACGTCCTCGACCGCGTGGACGCTCCCGGTCGATGAAGTCTCGAGCTAGCAGCGGAACGATTGGCTCTCACCGAATTGCAGAAGTAGAGAGCAAGCGCGACTGATTCGAACCCCAGGCGAAGCCGTGCGGGATGCTACGCTCCCGCCGCTGGCTTCAGATCGCCGAGGCTGAGGCCACGAGCCCGTGCAGCGTATATCGGCAGTACCAGTGAGCGGCAGCGTAGATGGGCGAAGCGCCGGAGGAGCCGGCGGTGAGCGAACCGGGGTCAATCGATCCCGCGCGCGCCGGTTCTTGGCTCTACCCGCTCGCGGGCGGCAAGCTGCTCGCCGAGATCACCAACCGGATTGTCTCGCTGGTGCGTGAGCACTACGGACGCGGACCGATCAAGGCCAAGACGTACGTGCTCGACAACCTGGTCGTCTGCGTGCTCACCGAGGGTGGCTTCACCCCGATTGAGCGCACGATGATGTGCGGCGGCGAACCGGAACGGGTGCTGGAGATGCGCCGCAACTTCCAACGGATGATGAAGGTCCGCTACAGCGAGATGATCGAGGAGCTCACCGGCCGCAGGGTGCTCGCGTTCCTTAGCCAGGCGCACGTCGAGCCCGATCTCACCATCGAGATGTTCCTCATGGACGGGCCGCTGGCCGGCTTCGGCGCGCTTGAACTTGTCGACCCCGGCGACCGCTAACGGCGCCGGCTTTCCGCCCGTAATCGATGCCCGACGACGCCTGAACACCCCGGCGAGCCGATTGCACGCACACCAAGGCAGAACACGTTCGGAGCGATCCACGCCGCGCGTAGGTGAGCAACCGCATGACCAGCGGGTCCTGCGCGATCGCACGACTAGGACTGAGTTGGTGAACCGCGGCGACTTGATCATGGGTGGGGTTGGCGCATTCGTTCCCGAGCACTGCGGAAGGCGACCACGGGCGTGCATCCAATCTGACGCCGATTTCGGTAGTGGCGCAGGAAGAGCGGGGCGTAGGCTAGCCGCCGCTCGACGGCTCGCCGGAACTTTGCCATTGGGTCCGTGAGCGTACTGCTTGGGCTGCGAGCGGCACGGCCCGCGGCCGAGGGGTGTGCAGACGAGCTTGGCGAGGATCGCGCGCTCGGCGTGCAGCCGAAACGACGCACGCCACGAACGCGGAGCGGCAGGAGCGACCATTGTCGCTCGACCGCACCGCGCGAACGATCACTGTGAACGCGCGCACGCCTTCGCCGCGTCGACCAGCTGTGCACGCGCCAGAGTTCACAGCTGCGGTCACCTGTGGTGATCGCGAGATGTACCGCACCTGGCTATCTGTGCAGCCGGCGTCACCACTACGACGTCGTTCCGGCGGGTGATAAGGGCGAGTGGGACTCGCCGCCGTTGAACCGACCGAGCGCGACGGGGGTGGCCGTCGGCCGATAATTGTTCGGTCGCGGGTAGATCTCAGCAGGAGTTCGACGGCGACGCGCTCGACCGCGCGCCGTGTGGAGTCGTGTTTTAGGGCTCGCCAGTCTGAGTGTCCGCGCAACCGGGGCGGTTGGCTGGTTGTCGTTGTTGCCGTCGTACGGGCTCGGGTGTTCGCACCGTCGGGTTGTGATGACGCGGGTCCGGGGGACGGAGTAGCGTGGCTTCGTGCGGCTCGGCCGGTTCGTGTTTCCGTCGTTGCACGGCTATCAAGGCTCGTGCTTGATCCGCTGACCGGCCGTGAAGGTGGCCGGTCCTCCGTGTCGAGTGGCGTTGGTAGGCGCGCGCGGATTGCGCCCGCGCGGCCGGCCATCACTAACAGGAGGTACCGACGGTGAGCGACGGTAATGAATCGGTCGCTCGGAATGCTGCTGGCGTGAATCCGTCGGCGTTTTCCGGGGCGATCATCGCGGGCTTTGACGCGCATCTCTCCGCTCCCCAGTGGCCGGATCGGTGCGCTTCAGCAGGACGCGTACGGGCGACCGACGCTAGCTCGCGCTCGGGCGCTCGGCGATCGCGTGCGGCTCGATGCGGATCCGCAGGCGGGCGTACGCGTCGCGCAGCGAGGACTCCACGGCGTCGGCGTTCGCCCCGCGGGCGAACAGGAAACCCAGGTAGCGGTCGCCCTCGGGCAGCGGCACCACGGGGCGCCCGCGCGCGATCGTGATCTCCAGCCCGCCGATGCCCTCCACCGCCCGCGCCTCCTCCTGCCCCTCGACCGCGCGCAGCACGCCACCCCCGGGGATCGGGATCATCATCACACCGGACGCCGTCGACTCCCGCGCCAGGTCCTCGAGTCCGAGGCCCAGGGCGTGGCGCAGGATCACCTGCTCTAGGCTGACGCCAGCGCCGAAGCGCAGCGTACGCGAGCACAGGCCGCCGATCGACCGGGCCGCTAGCTCAAGGACGCTCACCTGCTCGCCGTCCACACGCAGCTCGGCGTGGATCGGTCCCTCCCGCAGCCCCAGCGCACGCGCCGCGCGCGCAGTGACCGCGTCGACCTCGGCCAGGACAGCGGTGGGCAGCCGCGATGGCGTGATGTACAGCGTCTCCTCGAAGTACGGTCCCTCGAGCGGGTCGGGCTTATCGAAGACCGCCAGCACCTCCAGGCGCCCGGCGCGCAGCAGCCCCTCGACCGCGACCTCAACACCCGGCAGGTAGCTCTCCACGAGCAGCAGCGCGCCGACCGGCTCCCGAGCGGCAGCCAGGATACCCCGGACGCGCCCGGCGGCCGCCCGCGCCTCCGCGACCCCGTTTGCTCGGATCACCCCGCGGCTGCCCGACAGCGACAACGGCTTGACGACGCAAGGAAGACCTACCTCGCGTGCCACCGCCGCCACGTCAGCCCCCGCGTCCAGCAGAGCGAAGCGCGGCTGCGGGACGCCCGCTTGCGCGAACGCCTGCCGCATCGCCGCCTTGTCGCGCGTGCGGGCAACGGCGTCCGGCGGGTTGTGAGGCAGCCCGAGGCGCTTGGCGCCCAGCGCAGCGGCCATCACGCCCTCTTCGTCGACGCCCACGATCGCAGCGAACGGCGTCCGCCGAGCGCGATCGCCGATCTGCTCGGCCGCCCAGGCCGCGTCTGAGAGGCGTAGCGTCAGCGCGCCCTCCCCCATCACCGCCGCCATCGCCGCCCGGCG
>DASXKH010000044.1:0-36574 GCA_036496915.1 Solirubrobacteraceae bacterium | reverse complement strand
CGCATGCGCCAACCTGCGGGAGTGCGCATGCGCACTCCCGGATGAGCCGCATGCGGCTCATCGTCCGAGCGGCGCATGCGCCGCTCGGCAGGGCTGCACATGTGCAGCCCTGAACCATGTCCTTCCTAGCGGGCGGTCGCGGCGGCTGCGTCCAGCAGTCCCGCTCCATACAGCCCCGCGTCGCCCGGGCCTCCGAGCTTGCGTGCGCTCGTGCGCAGTCGGTGGACGATCTGGGCGACGGTCGGCCTGCGACCGAGCACGTGCGCGGCGAGCATCAGCGCGACCGTCGCCGCCACGTGCGGCGTCGCCATCGACGTGCCCTCGTAGCCGTCAGGGAACCCGAACACGCGGGGGGAGGAGCCGGTGAAGGTCATCTGGAAGACGTCCCGGCCGGAGGGCTCTTCCGGGTGGCAGTTCGGGTCGCCGGGCAGATCGGCGTCGGCGCCCCCGCCCGGGGCCACGAGCGTGAGACCGGGCCCGTCGTTGGAGTAGTTGGCCAGGCATCCGTGCTCGGTGGTGGCGCCCACCGCGATCACGTGCGGCGCCTTCGCCGGATAGGCGATCGCGGCATGGCCCTCGTTGCCCGCCGCCGCCACCACGACCACGTTCCTGCGATAGGCATAGTGCAGGGCGCCCATCAGCTGCGGGATGTCGCCCCCGGTCACGTCGCTGGAGAACTCCAGGCTGAGGTTGATCACCCGTGCGCCGTGGTTGACCGCGTAGCGCACCCCTTCGGCGATCGTCGTGGCGTCGCCTTCGCCTTCGCTGTTCAGCACCCGCACGGGCATGATCCGGGCCGCGAACGCGAGGCCCGTCAGGCCGTAGCGATTGTCGGTGGCCTCCGCGATCGTGCCCGCGACGAACGTCCCGTGGCCGTTGCGGTCGTTCGCGAAGGGAGTGTGGTCGACGAAGTCATAGCCCTGCACGAACCCCCAGCGGCCGAAGTCCGGCGAGCGACGGAACGGCCCCCGGTTCATGTAGGCGACGCCCGTGTCGAGCACCGCCACGATCACCCCTCCACCCCCCGGCGCCCCGTCCGCGGCGACGTTCGCCCACGCCTGCGGGGCTCGCACCCCGAACGGGCTCGTGAAGTTCCACTGCGCCGGCGCCCAGTCCCCCGGCGCGCCGCCCTGACCGGGGATGCCGGTGTCGTTCGGGATCAGCCCGCCCGCCTCGTGCGCCCAGTATTCGGCGCCCGCCTGCGCCGCCACCACCGCGACGAGCACCAGCGCGATCACGCTCGCCGCCACGAGCACGAGCGTCAGCCGGCGCGCGTTCACCGGTGCTGGGCGACGCCGGTCGAGGAGACCGCGCGCCGGCGCGCTCGCCGGCGCTGTCGTATGGCCTTTGCTCGGCTGCATGGTCCCCTTGCGCAATCATCCCTCTCACCGGCAGACCGGCGACGGTGGCGAGCACGATGCTCGAGCACTCTCGCAGAGCCTACGGCCGCCACGCCTATGAACACCTCGCACCCCCCCGACTACCGCTCCGACGAGGACGATCGCGATGGCGAGGATGTCTACTTCATGCGCCTGGCGCTGCGCGAGGCTCAACGCGCGCCGGCTCACGACGATGTCCCGATCGGCGCGGTGCTCGTGCACTCCGGCGAGGTCATCGCCGCGGCCCACAACGAGCGCGAGCTGCGCTCAGACCCGACCGCCCACGCCGAGATCCTTGCCCTGCGCGAGGCCTCGCGCGCGCTGGGCTCCTGGCGGCTGCTCGACTGCACCCTCTACGTCACGCTCGAGCCGTGCGCGATGTGCGCCGGGGCGATCGTCCTCGCGCGCGTCTCCCGCGTGGTGTTCGGCGCCACCGACCCCAAGGCCGGCGCTGCCGGCAGCGTGCTCGATGTGCTCTCAGAGCCACAATTGAACCATCGCCCGGAGGTCGTCTCCGGGGTGCTCGCGCCCGACTGCGGGCAGCTGCTGAGCGGGTTCTTCGCCTCGCGGCGGTAGGTCGCGACCCCGGCCGCCGAGCAGTTGCTCTATCGCCTCATCGAGCTCAGTCCATGCTCCCGCGTGGCGCGACCCATGTGCTTGGGAAGGACAGCGGAGTGTGCCCGGCGATCGTGTCGTAGTCGTGGTCGTAGTGCAGCACCCCGATGTTGGCGGTGCTCGCGATCGCGGCGATCAGTAGGTCCACGGGCTTGACGCGGTGTGAGAGGCCGGGCGTCCGGGCGAGCGCCGCCTGCGCGGTGAGGGCCGATGCCGCGGCCTCCGCGGTCAACGGCGCGTGTTCGAGCGCGTCGAGTCGCCTTGCGGTGAGCGCAAACATCTTGCTGTCCTGGGCGCTGTAGCGCATCTCCAGCAGCGCCGGTGGGCACGTCCACAGCTCGCCCGTGGCGAGCGCCGCCTCGAAGCGCTCGCGTGGAGGTCCGGTCAGGCGCCCGTCCGTCGCTCGGGCCCACACCGAGTGGTCGATCAGCAGTGCCCGGCCGTAGCCGCTCAACGATGGATCCAGCCGTGCTCGCGGACCTCGTAGGCCGCGTCCACGTCGATCCCCTCGCCGGTGCGCAGCTGCTCGACCAGCTGGCGGCGCAGCTCAGCCCGCTCGGCCTCGTCATCGCGCTCGCCTTCCAGCTCGCGCAGCCGCTCGCGTGCTCCGCGGATCACCAGATCGCCCATCCGCACGCGCTCGCCGCGCAGGCGCAGCGCATCGAGCGCTTCGCGCACCGGTGGCGTCTCGGTGACCGAGTGACGGGGGTGGCGGGTAGGCACCCAATCAGTGTAGCACCGAGAACAGCACCGGCGTTTCCGGATGGCCGGATGCCGCGCGCGTCCCGCCCGCGCACGATCCTCTAGCCTGATCAGTGGAAGGGTGGCAGAGTGGTTGAATGCGGCGGTCTCGAAAACCGTTTCGGGGGAGATTCCTCCGACGGGGGTTCGAATCCCCCCCCTTCCGCTTTCGCCGAGTTTCGTGGCGGTTGTTTGAAACCCCGTTCCGCTGAAGACCGGCCGCGCACTCGGTCAGTGAGGCGTAGGCCTTGGTTTAGCGGTCCGATGCTGTCGGTTATAGGTGCCGACGGGTGAACTACGCTAAGCGCATGGATGCCCGCATCGAACAACGTGCCCTTACCCCCAGGTACACGATCAGCGAGGCTGCCGCAATCGTTGGGCGACGTCCCGAGACGGTCAGTCGGTGGAGCTTCGGCCACGAACGTCTCTACAGGGGGCAGCCACGCCGGGACGAGCCGCTGATCCCGGCGGACGGAGCCAAGGGCGGGCTTGCGCTGTCATTCCTCAACCTGCTCGAACTGAAGACCCTCTCGATGTACCGGGGCGACGCTGCGCTTCAAGCCATTCGACGCGCTCTTGAGTACGTAGGTAAAGAGCTCGGCGAGCAACGCCCGCTGATGACCATGCAGTTCCATGTCTACGGCGGGGACCTGCTCACCAAGTTCATCGAGACCAGCGACGGCGCAATGCTCCTCAATGCGTCCCGAGGCGGACAGCTAACCGCGGAGAAGCTCGTTGAAGGCGCACTCTGGACGCGGGACATCGACTACGAGGACGAACGTGCACGACGCTGGTGGTTCAAGACCAGGGCCGTGCCATTGGTCGTGGACACACGGGTCGCTGGCGGACACGCGATCACCGCCGGAACCGGCGTGCGTCTGGACGCGATTGCGACGCGCCATCACGAGGGCTACTCGAACGACGAAATCAAGCGTGACACTGGCGCCACAGAGGCCGAGGTGGTCGCGGCGATCCTGGCCGCGTGATCTGCGACCTCTACGTCGAGAACTCAGTCGGCCGTGCTCTGACCGACACGGTCAATCGCTTCACTCAAAACCATGGGGTGACCGCACACTTTCAACACGACATACATCCCGAGATGCAGCGGCCCCAGAAAGGCGACGAGTGGTGGATCGCAGACATAGCGGCACGCGGCATGGCGATTCTCACCCAAGACGCCGCAGTTCTTGGCATCCGCCAGAGGATTCAACATGGAATGGTGACCGCCGAGCGACAGGCTGTTGTTGAGAACGCGGCGCACGTCTTCGCGTTCGGCGACGCCAAATACAGCCAGTGGCAGAAGCTTCGCTGCTTGCTCGACCATTGGGACGCAATCGTGGCCCTGCTCGATACCTCAGGCCCCCAGGCAGGCGTGCTCTACATCAGCAGCTTTCGCGCCGAGATCCTTCCCTAGCGCCAACGCACAATACCTGCTCGAATGGTATGAGCGTGACCGACACGGCAAGATCCCGCGACCTTGGTGAGTACCGACGCAAACGCAGCTTTGCGCAGACGCCCGAGCCGGTGCCGGAGGTGGCTCCCGAACCGGGCGAGGACGTCGGCGTCGCGACCGCGCGCTTTGTCGTGCATGAGCATCACGCGCGCCGGCTGCATTGGGATCTGCGCCTGGAGCACGATGGCGCGCTCGCTTCCTGGGCGATCCCCAACGGCATACCCGAAGATCCCGCGCACAACCGCAAGGCGATCCACGTCGAGAACCATCCGCTGAGCTACATCGACTTCGAGGGCACGATTCCCGCCGGAAACTACGGCGCCGGCGAGGTGATCGTGTGGGATCGCGGTACGTATGCGTGCGAGAAGTGGCGGTCTCAGGAGGTGATCGTCGTCTTTCACGGCGAGCGCCTACGCGGGCGCTACGCGTTGTTTCACGCGGGCGCGAGCCCGAAGGACTGGATGATCCATCGCATGGACCCGCCCCTGGACCCCACCGCCACGGAGATGCCCGAGCGCGTCGAGCCGATGCAGGCGCGGCTATCGACGCTGCCCCGCGATGAGTCCGAGTGGGCGTTTGAAGTCAAGTGGGACGGGGTGCGCGCGATCGTCTACTCCCAGCCTGGGCGTCTGCGCTTGGAGAGTCGCAACGGCAATGACGTCACGCCCGCCTACCCGGAGTTGCGCGCGCTGAACCGCGCGCTGGGCTCGCGTGCGGCGATCCTCGACGGCGAGATCATCGCCTTCGACGAGTCCGGGCGCCCGAGCTTCGAGGCGCTGCAGCCACGCATGCACCAGCGCGGCGAGGCGACAGTGCGCCGTCTCATGGGCGCCATCCCGGTTACGTACGTCGTGTTCGACCTGCTGTGGCTGGACGGGCACAGCCTCATGGAGCTTCCCTACGCACAGCGGCGCGAGCGCCTGCAGGAGCTGGGATTGGCGGGCGGGCATTGGCGCACGCCGGAGCTGCAGGTCGGCGACGGCACGGGTCTGCTGGCGGCCACGCGCGAGCTGGGCATGGAGGGCGTCGTCGGCAAGCGCCTCGATGCGCGCTACACCCCCGGCAGGCGCGACGGGGGCTGGATCAAGATCAAGCACCATCGCCGCCAGGAGCTCGTGATCGGCGGCTGGACCGAGGGCAAGGGGGCGCGCGGCGGGCGGATCGGAGCGCTCGAGCTCGGTGTGTACGACGAGCGGGGCGAGCTGCGTCACGCCGGCCGGGTCGGCACGGGCTTTGACGAGTCAGAGCTCGAACGCCTCGCGGACTTGCTCGCGCCCCTCGCCCAGGACGGTTCGCCGTTCACTGGCCCCCAGCCGCCGCGCGGCGCGCGTTTCGTGGCTCCGCGCCTGGTGTGCGAGGTCGAGTTCAGCGAGTGGACGCGCGCCGGCAAGGTTCGCCAGGCCTCATACAAGGGTCTGCGCGAGGACAAGGACCCGGCCGAGGTGATCCGCGAGCTCGAGCACGATCCCGAGTGGCCTCCAACGGACGTCTCGCGGGATCTCGCCTCGACGGGGACCGCGAGCGCGATCGGCGAGGTTGACGAGCCGGCGATATCGGGTAACACCGAGACCGTGGCCAAGACGACCGCACCGAGGAAGACGCGCGCGCCGGGTAAGACGACCGCCCCGAGGAGGGGGCGCGCGCCGAGCGGGACGGGCGCCGCGCAGAACGTTGAGGTACAGGGGCGCGCGCTGCGGCTGACGAACCTAGACAAGGTCCTGTATCCGCGTACGGGCTTCACGAAGGGCGATCTGATCGGCTACTACTCCGCGATCGCCCCCGTGCTCCTGGCGCACCTGCGCGACCGGCCGCTGACGCTCAAGCGCTATCCCGACGGCGTGCAGGGGGAGCATTTCTACGAGAAGCAATGCCCCGCCCACCGCCCCGAGTGGGTGCAGACGACGGCTGTGTGGAGCGGGCGCACCGAGCGCGAGATCGACTACTGCCTCTGCCAGGACCTGCCGACGCTCGTGTGGCTGGGCAACCTCGCCGACCTGGAGCTGCACCCCTCCCTCTCCTACGCGCGGGAGCTGGAGCGCCCGAGCACGCTCGCCTTCGACCTCGACCCCGGCCCGCCGGCGGGTGTGGTGCAGTGCTGCGAGGTGGCGCTCCAGCTGCGCGACGTGTTCGCCGAGCTGGGGCTGTGGGCGTTCGCGAAGACCTCGGGGCTGACGGGCATGCAGGTCTACGTCCCGCTCAACCGGGACGAGGCGAGCTATGAGCAGACCAAGCCCTTCGCCCGCGCGGTCGCCGACGTGCTGGCTCACAGCCGCCCCAGGCTGGTGGTCTCGCACATGGCCAAGGCGGCGCGGCGGGGCAGGGTGCTGATCGACTGGAGCCAGAACGACGAGCACAAGACGACCGTCTGCGTCTACTCGCCGCGAGCCGGCGAGACGCCGACCGTCTCCACGCCCGTCACGTGGGAGGAGGTCGCGGCCTGTCGCGAGGCCGACGATCCCGCGCTGCTCACGTTCGCGCCGGTGCAGGTGCTCGATCGCGTGCGCGAGCACGGCGACCTGTTCGCCGAGGTGGTCTCGCTGCGCCAAACACTGCCGGCGCTCGGAGGGTGAGCGCGATGCCGGTGCGCTCGATCCAGAGTCCGACGGTCGGGTATAACGGAACGGCCCCCCCAACCACCGCGACAGCTCGCATGACCGATTCGATGACAGCCACCGAGCGCACCCGCACGGAGATCGCCCAGCGGCTGTTCGACGCGTTCAACGCTCGCCGATTGGACGACACCCTGTCGCTGCTGCATCCCGAGATCGTGTTCGAGCCGGTCTCGGGCGCCGTGCTCAACGACGGCGAGCCCTACCGCGGGCACGCGGGGATGCGCCGCTACTACGCCGACGTGCAGGCCCACTGGCGGGAGCTGGCCGTCAACCCCGTGCATCTGCGCGAGGCCGGCAACGCGGTCGTGGCGCTCGGTCACGTCAACGGCGCCAGCGAGGCGGGGGAGCTGCGCGATGCGCCGACGACCTGGGTGTTCAAGTTCGAGGGCGGCCTCGTCACCCACATCCAGGTCTTCTCCGACGAGCGCCTGGCGCGCGAGGCGCTGGGGTTATAGGGCCTGTCCGTGCGGGGTCTGTCCGCGCGGAAGGGCGAGTCGCCACCCTCGCGCGATGCGCGCAGACGCACGAGGCACAATCCACGGAACGCGCCCAATCCCGCGCGCTCCCGCGGATCCGTCGCCTCAAACCCGAGCCAGCACCAGCCCGCAGGCGAGCAGAACCATCGCCAGCGACAGCGCCGCGAGGGCCCCATCGAGCGGCGCGAGCATGCCCGCGAGGGTCACCGGCTCGGCGCTGCCGTCGGCGCGCGTGCGTGTGCCTTCCAGCGAGCGCGTGCGACGGCGCAGCTCGCGCGCGGGCGTGGACAGGCGTCGCTGGGCGACGCTCATCAGCGTGCAGGCGGCGGCGACGGCAAGGCCGGTGAGCGTGATCCGCTCGGACTCCACCACATACCCCGTCAACGCCGGGAACGCGCCCCAGCCCAGCGCGAACCACACGTCCGAGTGCGCGTGTCCGCCGAACAGCTCGAGGTTGTAGACGGGCACGAACAGCACGCCCGCCACCACGAACGGCGCGAGCAGCGGCGTGACCGTGAGGATCCCCGCGACGCCGATCGCCAGCGCTCCGAGCATGCTCAGCACGGCCAGCACGATCAGCGCGCGATCGGACACGTCGGTGCGAAGCGGCCGGTCGTGCAGCTCGTCCAGCGCGTGCGCGCCGACGCCGACGGCGAGCGCGAACGCCGCCAGCGCCCACAGCAGCCGCCCGACGTACAGGTGGGGCGCGGCGGCCGCGCCGATCGCGACGTAGCTCAGGTGCCAGGCGGTGTAGGGGGGATGCAGCAGCGCGAGCAGGTCGCCGGGCAGGCCGCGCCCGCGCGCGTAGAACGCGGGACGCTCAGTGCTCGCGTGCATCGGCCCGCCTGGCCGACATGACGACGCCCCCGCCGAGGCTCATCCGCCGCACGCGAACGTCCCGCAGGCCCGCCGCCTCCCAGTAGGAGACGATCGCCTCCAGCGGATGGCGCTCGTAGAAGCCCGAGATGCTGGGGCCGAGGAAGCGACCGACCTCGTACCACTCGCGCGAGAACACCCGCCCGAGCGCCGGCAGCCCGACGGCGGTGTAGAAGCGCCACGCCAGACGGGGCACGGCGCGCGGCGGGACCCCGAACTCCAGCGAGGCGATGCGCCCGCCCGGCGCAAGCACGCGCGCGAGCTCGCGCATCGTCGCCGGCGGATCGTCCACGTAGCGCAGCAGGTAGGTGAACGTGAGCGCGTCGAAGGCGCCGTCGGCGAACGGCAGGCGCTCGGCCTGCCCGGTGAGGAGCTCGACGCGCTCGGAGTCTGGGCCGGCGTCAAAGCGCGCGCGGGCGCGGGCGAGCATCTCGGCGCTCTGATCGAGCCCCACGACCGTGCGGTCGCGATCGCGAGTCAGCAGCTCGGCGGCGACCATGCCGGTGCCGGTCGCCACGTCGAGGACGCGCTGGCCCGCCGGGGGCTCGATCTCATCCACGAGAGCGCGGCGCCAGCGCGGGTCCTGCCAGAAGCTGAGCGCCGCCGAGAGCTCGTCATAGCGCGCCGGCAGGCCACGGAACAGCTCGAGCGCCTGCTCCTTGCGGGGCGAGCCCGCGGCCGTCGAGAGGGCGCCGTCAGTCACCGCGCCCGTCTCGGACGGCGCCCTCGGCGTCCGTCCCCGCGCTCGTCCCCCCTGCGGCGCTGGCCGTCCCCGCGCTAGTCCCCCCTGCGGCGCTGGCCGTCCCCGCGCTCGCCGCCGCCTGGCGCTCGGCCACGTCCGCGCTGGTCGTGGTCGTCATCACCACCGCGCTCTTACCGCCCAGCACCCGTCGCACCAAGCCGGGCGTGAGGACGCGCAGCGCCGCGAAGACGCCATATGGTCGCGGCACGTAGCGCTCGGGACGCCGGCCGATCCCCGCCTGGCGGATCGCCTCGGCCGCGCGCTCGGGCGTGGAGACCGTCCAGCGCGTCCACGGCTTGGCGGTCAGCTCGGCCTGGGGGAAGCCCTCGGTGGAGATGAACCCGGGGAGCACGAGGCCCACGTGCACGCCGTGCGGGCCCTCCTCCGCCCACAGCGCGTCCGACCATGAGGCGAGCGCGGCCTTGGAGGCGCTGTAGGCGCCGGTGCCCTTGCGCGTGACGCGCGCGGCGGTTGAGGCGACGTTGACGATCGCGCTCGGCGCGGACGCGCGCAGCAGCGCAAGCAGCGCCTCGGTGAGCCGCACCTGCGCGTCGAAGTTGATCGCCATCGTGCGCCTGACGTTCTCATAGCCGCCCTCGGCGAACTGTTTGCGCCAGGCAGCGCCGGCGTTGTTGACGAGCAGGTCCAGCCGGCCGTGGCGCTCGGCGACGTGCGCGCGGATGCGCTCGGGCGCGTCCTCGTCGAGCAGATCGACCGCGACGAAGCTCACGCGCTCGGGGCCCAGCACCGGCTCCAGCGACGCGGCGAGGGCGCGCAGCCGCTCCTCGCGGCGCGCGACGAGCACGAGCGAGGCTCCCGGCTCGCGCGCCAGACGCCGGGCGGCGGCCTCGCCGATGCCGCTGGAGGCGCCCGTCACGAGCATTACCGGTGCTCCGTGGTGGGTGGGTGTCGTCGGCTCGCTCATCTCGCTCCCTGCCGTGGGTGTATGCGTGTCCCCTCCGCCACGATCGAACGCTCCGGCGGACGCGCTCGTGCGTCCGCGACCGTCATTGCTCGCGTGCGCCCGCGCGCGGGATGAATCAAGCAGAGACTACCCCTCCAGCAGTCGCGCCCCCGCGCAGGGGCGCACCTCGTCGGCTCCATCGGGCACGGCCGCGCCGGGGGGCAGCAGTCCCAGCACGCTGCCGCCGAACCCGCCGCCCAGCAGCCGTGCCCCGGCGGCGCCCTCCTCCAGCATCCGCCGCACCGCCGCCTCGACCGTCGGGGTCGAGATGTCCATGTCATCGCGCAGGCTCGCGTGCGACTCGTTCAGCAGCCGCGCGAGCGCGGGCAGGTCACCGGCGCGCAGCGCCGCCACGGCGTCCTCGACGCGCGCGTTGTCGCTCAGGACGTGCCGCGCGCGCTGGCGCAGCGGCGGCGGCAGCCGCCCGACCTCCACCGGGCTCGCCTCGCGCAGCGAGGGCACGTTCAAAAGCTCGCACGCCCGCGCGCATTCCTCGCGGCGCTGGTTGTAGCCGGAGCTCGCGTTCTCGCGCCGCTCGCCCGTGTCGAGCGTGACCAGCCGCCAGCCGTCGAGCTCGAGCGGCGCCGCCTGCACGCTCAGCGTCTGAAAGTCGATCCGCAGCGCCTCCCGCGGCTCGCCGTACAGCGACGCGAGCTGGTCGAGCAGACCCGTGCGTGCGCCCGCCCACTCGTTCTCCACGCGCGAGCACAGCCTGGCCAGGTCGGTGCGGCCGATCTCGCTCTCGGTTCCCGCGAGCGCGAGCAGCGCCAGGGCGAGCGCGACCTCGAGCGCCGCCGAGGAGGACATGCCGGCGCCGCGCGGCACGTCGCCGGAGATCGTCAGGCTCGCCCCGACCGGTCGCAGCCCCGCCCGGGTGAGCTCTGCGACCGTGCCGCGCACGAACGCGCGCCAGCCCGGCGCGCGGGGCGGGTCGGCGAGCGCGAACTCGTCGTGCTCGCCGAGGTCCAGCGCGTGCGCGCGCACGTGTTCTATGCCATCGGCGCCGGGCTCGATCCGGCGCGCCTGCACGGTCACGCCCTGCGCGATCGCCAGCGCCAGCGCGAGCCCGTCGTTGTAGTCGGTGTGCTCGCCGATCACGCACACCCGGCCGGGCGCGAACGCGCGCACGAGAGCGCGTTCGCGCGCCGGACGCGCTGGAGCTGGAGTCTCCTCGGGGCCGCTCATCGGGGGCGCTCCTTCAGGCCTGCGCGCCCGCTCGAACCGGGCGCGCCGGATCTGGCTCGGCTATGCGCCATCGGCGATCGCCCGGCGCAGCGTGGCGGCGGAGTCCTCGGGGAGCGTGTCGGAGATGAACGTGCCCGCGCCCTGCTCGGAGCCGGCGAGGTACTTGAGCTTCTCGGCGGTGCGCAGCGGCGGGTAGAGCTCGACGTGCACGTGCCCCCGCGCGCGGCCGTCGGTCGGCGCCTGGTGCACGGCCATCACGTACGGGAACGGCCGCTCGAAGAGGGCGTCGTAGCCGCGCACGAGCCGCTGCAGCGCGTCGGCGAGCGCGTCCAGCTCGCCCGGCTCGCACTCCAGCAGACTGGGGCGATGGGCACGCAGGACCGCGTGCGCTTCGTAGGCCCAGCGCGCGGCATAGGGCACATACACGACGATGCTGTCGTTCTCATACACCCCGCGCCGCCCGTCCACGAGCTCGCGGCGCAAAAGCTCGCACGGCGCGCAGCCTCCGAGGCGCGCGTCGGCCGCGAGCTCGAGCGCCGGGACGGGGGGCAGGAACGGGTAGGCGTAGATCTGGCCGTGGGGGTGGTGCAGCGTCACGCCGACCTCGACGCCGCGGTTCTCGAAGATGAGCACGTACGCCACGTCCTCGCGCGCGCCGAGCTCTGCGTAGCGGTGGCGCCACACCCACATCAGCTCGCTCGCGCGCGCGGGCGAGAGCGTGCCGAAGGAGCCCGTGTGCGAGTCGGTGTACACGACCACCTCGGCGGCGCCGTGCGGCGCCTGGAAGGCGGGGAAGCGGTTGTCGAAGACCGCGATCTCAAACGCCTCGAACGGGATCTCGGTCGGCTCGCCGCCCGGGCGGGTGGGGCACAGGGGGCAGTGCTCGGCGGGCGGCAGGAACGTGCGCTCCTGGCGGTCGATCGCGTAGGCGACCTGCTCGCCGCGCAGCTCCTGGAAGCGCTGGCCGATCTCCGACCGGTCGCTCATGAGCGCCGATCCTTGGCCGCTGCGCTCTTGTCGCGTGTGCGTTCGTAGACGATCAGCGCGCGACCGTCGTCTTTGACGTGCCGCGTGAGCACGATCGGCCCAAAATGCTCGGACCGTTTGTCCTTCCCGTCCAACTTATGCGATGTGTGCTCCTCCATCAGTAATACCCCGCAGCAGGATCGCGGATTAACCGCTTCGGAAACCCTTGACTGACACGAGGGTTAGCGGGATCGTAATCAGGGGAAATGTAGATGGTGAGCGTCAGCCATCTGACGCTACTCCATAAAGTCAGTGAGGAGGAGGGTCATCAGATGTCTGACACCGATCAAGCCTATGAGGCGGTGGAGCGTCTGGAGCACGCCGACCGAGTTGCGCTCGGATCCGAGGTCGCGACCCCCGGGTTCGACCGTCGCGCGTTTCTGCGTCGCACCGCGCTGACCGGCGTCGCCGCCGGGTCGGTGAGCACGATCCTGGCGGCGTGTGGATCGAGCGCGTCCAGCGGCGGCGGGGCCGTGGCCGTGTTCGGGTCGGTCCCCAAACTCAAATTCGTGTTCGTCAATCATGTGACGACGAACCCGTTCTTCGTGCCCACCCAGTACGGCGCGGCGGACGCCTGCAAGCTGCTGGGCTGTTCCTATCAGTGGACGGGCTCGGAATCGAGCAACGTCAACCAGATGGTCAACGCGATGAACACGGCTGTCACCAGCGGCGCCAACGGGATCGCCGTGGCGCTGATCGACCTGCACGCGTTCAACCCGCCCACCGAAGCCGCGCTGAAGGCGGGCATTCCGGTGCTCGCCTACAACGCCGACGCCGAAGGCAACAAGCGCCTGTCCTACATCGGCCAGGACCTGAAAAAGGCCGGCGAAAAAATGGGCGAACGGATCGTCGCGGCGGTGGGCTCGGGCGACGTGGCCCTGTTCATCGCCACGCCGGGCTCGGCCAACCTGCAGCCGCGGATCGAAGGCGCCGAAGCGGCGATCAAAGCGTCGGGCAAGCCGATCACCGTGCACACCGTCGCCACGGGCGCCGCGGTGCCGGGCGAGCTGTCGACGATTGACGCGTACTGGGTTGGTCATCCGAACACAAAGGGGATGTACGCGGTCGACGGCGGCTCGACGGAATCGCTGGCGAAAGTGATGCAGAAGTATGGGCTGCCCGCCAAAGGCGTCAAGGCCGGAGGGTTTGACCTGACCGAACAGACGCAGAAGCTGCTGCAGGAAGGGAACATCGAATTCACGATCGACCAGCAGCCGTACCTGCAGGGGTTCCTGCCGGTCCTGCAGCTGTACATGTGGCACGCGTCCGGGTCGCTGACGGGCCCCGCGGAAACCGACACGGGGTTGAAGTTCCTCAACAAAGAAACGGTCGCTCCGTACGTCGAATCGAAGACCCGCTATGAGGGAACGTCCTCGTCGGTGACGGTCGTGGCGATCAAAGCGGGAACGCCCGCGTAGGCCGCAGTCATGGCGACGGGCTCAGCGCCATCGTCGGCCTCCGCGGAGAATCCGACCCCAGCGACAGAGCCCCCGGCGCACTCGCGCCGGGGGTCGCTGCCCTCGCGCGCGGTGTTGCGCGAACGGATACTCGGCCTGCGCGAGGGCAGCATCATCGTCGTCACGCTCGTGGTGGCGATCTACTTCACGGTGAACACGTCGAGCTTCGCGACCTCGGCGAACTTCAAGACGCTGCTGCCGTACTTCGCCCCGTTCGCGATCCTGGGCGCGGGCGAGGTGTTCGTGATGATCCTCGGCGAGATCGACCTGTCGATCGGGGGGACGTATCTGCTCGCGCCCTACCTGTTCTACAAGCTCGACGCGTCGGTCGGGCTGGGGCTGGTGCCGAGCGTGATCGTGGCGCTGCTTGCCTGCATGGCGGTGGGGATGGTCAATGGCTTCTTCGTGGCGGTAGTGGGCATCAGCTCGTTCGTGACGACGCTCGGCATGCTGTTCGCGCTGGAGGGGCTCACGCTGATCATCTCCCACGGCCAGCCCGTGGCCACGCCGGGCGCGCAGGTGCACGCGACCACGCACAACGTCACGCACGTGGTCAACGGCGTGCACGTGCAGCTCCCGGAAACGGTCAACCACATCAGCACGTTCGCGAAAGTCTTCGGCGGAGGCGTCTACTCCGAGCTCGTGTGGGCGCTGTTGATCGTGATCGTGCTGCAGACCGTGCTGACGTTCACGCGCTGGGGTCTGTACACGGTCGCGGTCGGCTCGAACAAGCTCGGCGCCGCCGAGGCGGGCGTGCGGGTGCGGCTGGTGACCGTGCGCAACTTCATCCTCTGCGCCACCACCGGCGGGCTCGTGGGCATCCTCGAGGCGGTGCGCTCGGGCACCGTCCAGCCGGACACGGCGGGGGCGAACGAAATCCTGTTCTACGGCATCGCCGCGGCGGTGATCGGCGGCACGCTGCTCGCGGGGGGCTCGGGGACGGTCGTGGGCGCGCTGATCGGGGCGTTGTTCCTGGGCATCCTCCACGACGGGCTGACGTTGCAGGGCGTGAACGCCAACTACCTGCTGTTCTACCTGGGCCTGGCGATCATCGTGGCGATGACGGTCAACATCTACGTGCAGCGAGCACGGAGGGGGGTCGGCAGTGGCTGATGCGAACGCCCCCATCACCCCCGCCGGCGCCGGCGTCGATCCGGGCGCGCCCCCAGAGGAGCCCGTCGTCCCGCCGACCCGGGCCGCGGACGATGTGCTGCGCGTGGAGCACATCTCCAAGCGCTTCGGCCCTGTGACGGCGCTGCGCGACGTCAGCCTTCATCTGAAGAAGGGGGAGGTGCTGGGCCTGCTGGGTGACAACGGCGCGGGCAAGTCGACGCTGATCAAGATCCTCAGCGGCTTCCAGCGCCAGGATGGCGGGGAGATGTTCCTGCACGGGCAGCCCTACGCGCCGAAAGGCGTGGACGATGCGCGCGCGAAAGGGATCGACACCGTCTACCAGGATCTGGCGCTGATCGACGAACTGTCGGTCTACCACAACCTGTTCCTGCGCCGCGAGCGGGTGCATCGGCCGCTGCCGTTCCTGGCCAATCGCGAGATGAAGCTGCAGGCCCGCCGCGCGCTCGATGAGATCGGGATCAACATCCCCCGCATCGACGTCGCCGTGGCGCGCCTCTCCGGCGGCCAGCGCCAGGCGATCGCGGTCGCGCGCACGGTCAACGGCGACGCGGACATCATCCTCTTGGACGAGCCCCTGGCGGCGATGGGCGCGAAGGAGGGCTCGATGATCCTCGACCTGGTCGCGCGCCTGAAGGAGGAGGGGCGCGTGTCGATCGTCATGATCCTGCACAACTATGTGCACGTGCTGCAGGCGTGCGACCGCGTGAGCATGATCCAGGAGGGCGTGATCGCCCTGGACAAGCCCACGGCGGAGACCTCGGTGGAGGAGCTGACGGACATCGTCGTCAACGAGTATCGCCGCGCGCGCGAGGCGGCGCACGCGGAAGAGGCGTCGCGGGTCGCAGAGTAGGAGGTCACCGTCGCATGCGACGGTGACACCAGGGCCGCATGCGGCCCTGGTTCCGAGGCGTGCATGCACGCGTCGGTACGAAACGCCGCATGCGGCGTTTCGCCCGGCCGCTCATGTGCGGCCGGGAACTGCATCGGTCCTGGCTCGCGCCGCGCCAATTCGGTTGCAGGGCGATCCGGCGGCCGCGACGCGCGGTACTCTCGGTCGATCGCGATCTCAGCCCGTAGGACCAGCCCCAGAACCAGATGAGCGCCACCGTGGAACGCAGTCGCAGCGTTTGGCCGATCGCCGGCGTCCTTGCCGCCGTGCTCGTCGTGGCGCTCGCGGGCGGGACGTATCTCTACGACCACGCCCATCGCGACACGATCGCCCACGGCGTCACGATCGACGGCGTCGCCGTCGGTGGGTTGAGCGAGAGCGCCGCATTGCACAAGGTCCAGCACGCCGTGATCGATCCGCTGAACCGGCCGCTGGCGGTGCGCTCGAGCGCGGGCACCTGGACGCTCGACCCGCGCGAAGCACGACTGACGGTCAACGCGCAGAACATGGTCTCCCAGGCCCTGCACGCGAGCAGGGAAGGCTCGATCGTGACGCGCACCTTCCGCGGGCTGTTCGGCGGCAGCGTGCACCGGGACGTGCCGCTGGTCGTCGACTACTCTCACGAAGCCGTCACGGCGCTGACCGCGAAGGTGCGCGCGGCCGTCAACAAAGCCCCCCAGAACGCGACCGTGCAGCCGAGCCCGAGCGGGCTCGACACCGTGCCCGCGAAGGCCGGCCTGACCGTCGAGAACGAACGGCTGGGCGGACGGATCGTGCATGCCCTCACAGGGCAGAGCGCCTCACGGACGGTGATCGTGCCGACTCAGGCGGTGGCGCCGAAGGTGACCACGGCGCAGCTCGCGAGCCAGTACCCGGCGTACATCGTCGTCGACCGCGGTGCCTTTCAGCTGCGCCTCTACGAACACCTGCACCTCGCGAAAACCTATGAAATCGCGGTGGGCATGGAAGGCCTCGAAACGCCTGGGGGCCTGCACCATGTCGAATGGAAGGAGGAAAACCCGCCCTGGCTGGTGCCGAACAAAGCGTGGGCGGGCTCGCTCGCGGGCAAGACGATCCCGCCGGGTCCGCAGGACCCTTTGAAGGCGCGCTTCATGTCCTTCGACGGCGGCGCCGGCATCCACGGGATCGACCCCAGCGAGTATTCCTCGATCGGCCACGACGCTTCCCACGGGTGCGTGCGGATGCGGATACCGGACGTGATCGCGCTGTACAGCCGCACGCCCGTGGGCACGCCCGTCTACATCATCTGAGCGCGACGCGGCGGGGGCGGGGCGACGCGGCGGGGCGTTCGCCCAGACGTCCGTCAGACCCGGCGCGTGCGGTCGGGCTTGGTGAGGTAGGCCTGATTCTGCTGGCGCTCGCCGCGGATCTGGATTGCGATCAGCACGACGAAGATGTTCACGAGCACGCCAATGCCGATGAACGTCACGATCAGGCCGACGTCCACGGAGGTCGCGCTGGCGAGCAGGGCAGTCATCGCCCGGAGCCTACCAGCGGGGCTGGCGCCCGTGTCGTGCAGCGGCGTGCGTTTCCAGGCCGCGCGCTTGCCGGGACCGGCGTTGCCGCGCGCGCGCGGCAACGCGGTGCGGGCGGGCGTCACAGCATCGAGCCAAGATCGCTCCCGCGCACGCCCGGCATGGAGGCGGACCGGCGGTTCGAGATACGCTCTAGGCCCCTCGTCCCAGTACGAGCGCGGGGGAGAGGTGCCGGAGCGGTTGAACGGGCACGACTGGAAATCGTGTGACGGGGGAAACTTCGTCCGAGGGTTCGAATCCCTCCCTCTCCGTTTTTGTGTTGCGTCTCCGGAGATCCGGACGCATGGCCTTCTGTATGACCCACGGCACGTGGCGTGCCGCGGGTCATTACGTCACGAGCTCCTTCGTGACGGGATGAGGGTGTCAGCCCTTCAGCGAGTGGAATTCGCCGAGCGCGCTCGGGAGCGTGGGGGTGAACGGTTCGAACTTGTATGGCTTGGTGGTGTCGAAGCCCGCTTTTTCGGCTGCCTTCTTTTCGGCGAACGGCAGCAGCGCTTCGACGGCCTGTCCGATGTTCTTCAGCAACAGCGTGCGCTCGTAGCCGTTGTTGTTGGGCGGATCGACCGACTCGGCCGTCTTCTGGATCCCGGTGATCTGCTCGATCGGGCCGCCGTCTTTGCTCGCCACGCCCGGGCCGACGACGCGCGCGAGGGTGCGGTGGTCGGACTCGATGCCCATGATCCGCGCCGCCGTGACCCGCAGGTCCGGGGTGCTGAACTGGCGCACCCCGACGAGGTAGGCGGCGATGAACGCGTCCTCTAGCGTCACGAGGATGTTCAGCGTCGTCTGTGCGTCGGCGAACATCTTCGATGGGTAGTAGAACATCGTGAATGGCGTCGGCTTCTTGGTGAGGCCTTCCTCGAGCAGATAATGGGACATCTCCTCCTGCACCGCCGCCTTCAGGTAACCCTGGTCGTCGCTTGCGAGATTCTTGAAGAACGGCGCCGTGTTGATGATGTTCGTATAGGTCGTGACCGCCAGCGCCTCGGCGATCTGCGCGGATTTGAGGATTTCCACGTCGCCCTTGGTCAGCCCGCCGTGTCCTCCGTGCTTGCCATGACCGCCGCGATGGTTGGCGCGGGCGAGCGCGGCGGCGGGTCCGAGCGCTCCCAGGCCGGCCGCGCCCGCGCCGGCGACGGCCGCTCCCTTGAGGAAGCTCTTGCGCGTCGTGGCCGGGTTCGACGCTATGTTCTGCTGCGTGTCTGAATCCGCGTTAAGGATCGCGGAATCGCCGTGCTGGTCATGCATCGCTGTCTCCCATTCAATCGGTGATGTACTCGTCTGTCGACGGTCTCATCGAGGAGCACGCTGCAGTCCAGTTCCTCGGTGCACACATCTACGCGACGGGCGCAAGGGCGGATCACCGCAGGCCGGTCATCCAGAGGCGGAGCGCCGGTTTCATCGGGCCTGCCCGCTTCGACGCGGGCGGGCGCGGCGCCGCGCGACACATGCCGCGCGCGACGCCTCAGGCGATCGATCCGGCGCCGTGCCGCGAGCGCGGCGCGCGCGGTGAGACGATCGCGCCCCAGTCGCCATCCTCGATGCGGGCGGGCTCGGTCGTGGCGATGAAGTCGGCGAGGAGCGCGGCCAGGCCGGCGGGGTCTTCCAGATGGGGGAAGTGGGCGGCCGCGGGCAGGGTTTGGAAGCGGCTGCCGGGAGCCGCGTGGTGGGCGGCGCGACCGTGGGCGAGGGGGATCGTGTTGTCGCGCTCCCCCCACACGATCAGGGTGGGCATGCCGGCGAGCAGGTAGAGGCGGTCGGTCGCGCTGACGCGCTGGCCGCGGACGTCGATCACGGCGCGTAGCGTGTGCAGGAAGGCCGTGCGCGCCCCCGGTCGCTCCAGCGGGCGCAGAGCGCGGGCGATCGCCTGCAGGTAAACCCCCTGGCGCGATCCCGAGGCGCGCATCAGGTCGCCCGTGCGGCGCAGGCCCGAGAGCAGGCGCGGATGGGCGGCGAGCGCCAGGAGCGCCGAGACGCCGGGGAGCGTGGCGCTGCGCAGCAGCGGGCTGACCTCGTGTCCGAGCCCGCCGGAGGAGACGAGCACAAGGCGCTCGGTGCGCTGGGGGAACTGGTAGAAGAACTGCATCGCCACGCCACCCCCGAGCGAATGCCCGACGATCGTCGCGCGATCGATCCCGAGCACCGCGAGCAGGTCGCGGATGCTGGAGGCGTGGGCGCCGAGCGAGTAGTCCCCGCGCGGCGTGGCCGAGTCGCCGTGGCCGATCAGGTCGGGGGCGATCACCGTGTAGCGGTCCGCGAGTCCCAGCGCGACCTCGCGCCAGTGGCGCGAGGAGTTGACCATGCCGTGTATCAGCACGACCGGCGGACCGCTGCCGATCATGTGGTAGATCACGCGGTGGCCGTGCAACTGCATCTGCCAGGCCTCGAGCTCGTCGGCACGGTCGGGCACGGCGCTCATACGGGGTCGGCGGCCGTTCGGGGCTGGCCTGGGCGTGAGGGCACGCCGCAACGCTACACCCGCCGCCGGGCGGCCGGAAGTGCGACGGTGGCTCTACACTAGGCGGCTCTGCGCCAGTAGCTCAGCTGGATAGAGCGTCGGTCTACGGAACCGAAGGTCGGGAGTTCGAATCTCTCCTGGCGCGTAGAGAGGACCCGCAAATCGGGATGATCGTCAGATCAGGCCGGCGAGGCAAGGCCGAGAAACACCACGATCGCTCGGTTGAGCCGGACCATGTCGATACCGGCGAGCGAGCCCATGCGCTCGCCGAGCTTGGAACGTGGGGTCGTGGTGATCTTGTCGACCATCAGCCGGCAGGGCTCGCGCAGTCCGTTCTCAGAGGTCGGCTCGATCTTCAGGCGAAACAGGGGCGCGTCCGTCGGATCGGTCGTGAATGGGCAGATCGTGATCGAGTCGGTATCGAAGTGATCGTCCTGGACGACCACCGCGGGGCGGGGCTTACCGGCGTAGTCAGGAGCGCCGGAAACCGTCCAGACCTCCGCGCGCCTCACGTCTCAGGCCGGCCGAGATGGGGATTCGCGCCGGAGGGGAGTGTCTCCCAGCTTCGGTCGGAGATCGCGTCTACGAACGCCTGATCCTCGACGGCCGCGCGACTGGCCGCCACCGCGCGAGACTGACGGTGGGCCTCCAGCGCAAACCGCGGAGCGCGGACGTCAGGCACCCAGATCTGGATCGGGCGCAAGCCCTGCTTACGCAGCCGTGCCCTGTACTCGCGCACTCGTGATCTGGAGCTGGAATGGAGACGTGACATAATCAAGGGGTCGTTACATGTAACGCGTGGAGTCCAGCGTAGCAGGTCCCCGGCCCGCCTCCCCCGAGCCTGACATCGAGATCGATGATGCGCCGCGCCGCGGGGCCTCGGCGATCCGACGCCCACGACGGTGTGCCGGCGCCAGCCGGGATGAAGCGCTTGCAGCCGTTTGTCGGCGTGCCTTGTGTGTGATTGTCAGTTCGCTCTTGACAAGCCTGTGGTGTGACGTTATGTTGTTTGGTGTTCATGACTTCCCACGGTGGGTTGTCGGGGCACGATAGATCAGGTTTGGGTCGGTCCGTTGGGTCGATTTCAAGCGCTTTCGCAGGGGATGTAGGGGAGAGGGAGCCGGATCGCCACATGAGGGGTTGTTTTCGCGTGAGTTCTTTGGGGGCAGACGTGCCGGGAGTCGCCGCGCGCTCGTTCGGGGCCGTTGGTAGATGCGTCAGCAGCGCTGACACATCTCTCTCTCTCTCTCTCTCTCTCTCTCTCTCTCTCTCTTGTTCCTGCCGCGCCCTTTGTCTAGCGGCTGATTTTCCCCGGAGGGCTCGCCGTCCGGGACACCTCTCAGGGGTAGGGCGTCCCCTGTGCATATGTAGGGCTCGGCTGGTGGTGGGCCGGGGTCTGTTCGAGCGCCATCGTCCATCCCCGTTGCAGGCGGTGGTGTTCGAGGAGGCTCCGTCGCGTACTCCCATACGCGCCGGCTATGACCCGGGGCGTCGCGGTCTGAACCCGAGGCCGCGGCGCTCAGCCTGTGGGGGGTGCTCCGGTGGCCGCTAGGAGTGGTGCTCTCGCCACGCGCGTCTCGCCGTCGCCGTCCTCGGCGCGTTCGCGTGGGGGCAGGGCCGGGACGGCTGGGGGTGGGGTGCTCTCACCGCGCGGGCAGGTCTCGGACATGCAGCGCGCGCGCCTGTTGAACGCCGCCGTCAGCGCGATCGACGAACTCGGGTACGCGCGCACCTCGGTCGCGCTCATCACCACGCGGGCGCGTGTGTCGCGCAAGACATTCTATGACCTCTTCACTGGTCGTGAGGACTGTTTGCTTGAGATCTTGCGGGACACCGTCGCGACGCTCGGCGCGGAGCTCGCGGTGGCGCGGGTCGCCGAGATGGTCTGGCGCGAGCGGGTGCGCACGAGTCTGTGGTTGATCCTCTGCTTCCTCGATCGTGAGCCCGCGCTGGCGCGGGTATGCGTCGTGCAGAGCGCCCGCGGTGGGCAGCGCGCGCTGGAGTGGCGTGAGGGGTTGTTCGCGGTGCTCGCGCGAGCGATCGACGCGGGGCGCGAGCAGAGCGCTCGTGCCGATCGGGCGCCGTCGCTGACCGCCGAAGGCCTCGTCGGCGCGGCTGTCGCCGTCGTGCACAAGCGGCTGCTCGAGCGTCGTCGTGATCCGTTGAGCGCGCTGCTCGGCGAGTTGATGAGCGTGATCGTGCTGCCCTATCGCGGGGCCGCCGCCGCGCGCTCAGAGCAGGCGCGGACGGCTCCCGCCAAGCCCGCGGCGATCGCCGCCGGCGCCGCGCGCGCGGTACGCGCGGTCCGCGAGGACCCCCTCGCGGACGTCCCGATGCGCCTGACCTACCGCACCGCGCGCGTGCTCTCAGTGATCCTCGCCGATCCCGGCGCCAGCAATCGCACGGTGGGGGAGGGCGCCGACGTATACGACCAGGGCCAGATCTCCAAGCTGCTCGCGCGCCTGGATCGCCTCGGGCTCGTCGCCAACAGCGGTCAGGGCCACGCCAAGGGTGAAGCCAATGCTTGGAGTCTCACCCCCCTGGGCGTGAGCGTCACCCAGAGCCTGCGCATGCATGAGCAGACCGAGAGCGCGCGATGAGTCCCGCTCGCGGCCTGAACACCCGTGCGGGCACGCGCTCGCACACCAACTTCGATCACCGGGCTCAGCCCTTCCGGGCGTGGCCGCATCAGTCAAATCGATCGGCCGTGCTCGCAAACAGGCCATATGGAGGAGGAGAAGGTTCGATGATCAGTCGTCTTGTGATGAGTGGTGGCAGTGCTGTGAAGCTCGCGTTCGGATGTGTGCTGGCGGTGGGTGTGTTGGCGCTCGGCGCGGGCTCGGCCGACGCGGCGGGGTATGAAAATTTCTGTGTGACGTTGGGGTCTCCGCCGTTGTGTGGGGGCGGGTTGGGCCAGCCGTTTGGGGTGGCCGTCGATAACTCGTCGACGCCGGGAACGGCGGGCGATGTGTATGTCGCCGGTTTGGGCTTTACGGTGTCACGTTTTACTGAAACGGGTCAAACGGCTCCATTCACGGGCAAAAACTCTAACATCTCGGGTAGTGTTCTCGGTGGCTTCACCTTCGCGGTGGGTGTGGCTGTCGATCCGGCTACGGGCGCTTTCTATGTCACCGATCGCGCGGGCGGCGGTAATGTGCTCGATAAGTTCTCGGCGGCGGGGGAACCGGAAGGCGCCCCGATTGCGCTGACCGGGTTTACGGAAGCCACGGGTGTCGCGGTCGATAGGTCCGGGGGGCCGTCTGCTGGTGATATTTATGTTGCTGAAGGCAGCGCCCACGGGAAGGTCGACAAGCTCAACAGCACCGGCACAACGGTGCTGGCGGAACTGACGGCGGAAGGGGCCCCGCTGGACGAACCGTACAGCGTCGCGGTGGATGGCTCGGGGAACGTGTATGTCGCGACCTTCAACCATAGCCTGTTCAAGTTCAATGAAAAAGGCGAATTGCAGTCGCCGTCGTTGGACACGAACAGCGTGCAGGCCGTCGCGGTCGATCCGTCGACGAACAATGTTTTTGTGGTCGATGAAGGCGGCACGATGGTGCACGTGTTTTCCTCCGCGGGTGCGCCATTGGAATCGTTTGGTGGGCTCGGCGGGTTCAGCGCCGGTATCGCGGTCAATGGTTCCAATCATCACGTGTTCGTTTCGAATCTCCTCAACGGCACCGCGTCGATCTTCGGCAAGGCTTTCGAAGGGCCGCCGCCGCCGCCGCCCGTGACGGGTGCGGCTACCGCGGTGAAGGGCTCGACCGCAGTGTTGCACGGCACGGTGAATCGTGAAGCGGGTAACAAAGAAGGGTTGAAATACCATTTCGCGTACAGCTCCACCGGGACTTGCGACGGTCCCGGCAGCGAACAGACGCCCGCGGGGGAAATCGCCGAAGGCGAAGAACCCGTGGCTGTGGAAACGAAAGCCGAAGGATTGCTGGGCAAGACGACGTACAAATTCTGCTTGGTGGCGACCAATCCCGGGGAATCGACGGTGAGCGCCGGCGAAGAATCGTTCACGACCGAAGCGGCGCCACCGAAGATCGCCGCGCAGTCCGCGTCGGAAATCACACCCACTACCGCCATGACACACGCCGCTGTCAATCCCGGTGGCGCTGAAACCACGTGCAAGGTCGAATACGGCGTGAAGGCGCTCAGCGAAGAAGTGGAACACAGCGAACCATGCGCGGCGGCGCTCGGTGAAGGCGTGGCGAGCGTCCCGGTGAGCGTTGAATTGAAAGGTCTGGCGCCGGCCACCAAATATCACTATCGCTTTTCCGCGACGAACACGAGCGAAGGCGGTACGCAGGTCACGTCCGGCGCAGAAACGGAACTGGAAACGCTGCCGCTCGCCCTCACCACGACCGAAGCGGCGAGCCAGATCGCGCCCGAAAGCGCGACGCTGAACGGCACGGTCAAGATCAACGGCGGCGAAAGCCCCGAATACTATTTCGAATACACCGGTGGCCCGGCGACCTGTGAATCCTTCGGGTGCCCGCGGACGGTGCAGAAACCGGTCCAGGGCGAAACTATCACCGAAGCGCTGCAGGGCCTGTCCCCGCAGACGGTTTATCACGCGCGCCTGGTCGTGGTCGTCCAGTTCAAAGGCAGTCCTGTAGCGATCCCCGGCGGCGAAGTGGAATTCATGACGCAACCACTCGCCGTCGCGGCAACGGGCACGGCGAGCCAGATCGCGCCCGAAGGCGCGACGCTGAACGGCACGGTGACGCTGAAAACGACCGATCCCACGAACTACTACTTCGAATACGGAGAAACCATCGGCGAAGCAAAGACGACACCCGTGGCGATCTCCGGCGAAGGCGAACACACGATCGAAGCGACCGTGACCGGACTGCACCCCCACGCCCAATACCACTACCGGCTCGTGGTGGAAGTGGTCGGGCACCCACCGCTGGTGACAGGCCAAGAAGGAGAATTCACGACCCTGATACTCGCGCCGGCGGTCACGAACGCGCCACCGTCGAGCGTCACCCGTCACACAGCGACGCTGCCGGGCGAAGTCGACGCGCACAGCGGCGAAACCACGTACCTGATCGAATACGGCGTGAGCACGGCGTACGGTCGAGCGACACCGGTCGCCGTCATGCAAGCACACGAAGGCGCACAGCCAATCGAAGCGCTGACGCTCGGCGAACTGCAGGCCGGCACGACCTACCACTACCGGATCGTGGCGAGCAACAGCACGGGAACCACGGACGGTCCCGACGCGACGTTCACGACCTCAGCGCCGATCCTGCCAACGGCGGTGACGGGAGGGGCCGTGGACGTGACACAGACCTCGGCGTTCGTGACGGCGGGAATCGACACGCACGGACTGCAGACCAGCTACGTGCTCGAAGTCGGCAGCGAAGTCGAAGGCTCACTGTCCTACACCCCGACCTACGGCGAAATCGGCGGTGGCGCCGAAATCGTGGGACTCGCGTTCACCCTGCAGGGACTGCAGCCCGGGACGACCTACCACTACCGGATCACGGCACACAACGAAGACGGCGCCGTGACCGGCGCCGACCGTACGTTCACGACCGCGGGCTTCCCGGCAGCCATCTCAGCACCCCCAGCGGTACAGATCATCCCGTTCAACCCGCCGATAGAAGCAAAACCCGCGAGCACGAGGTCAACACCCGAAACGAAAGCGCAAAAGCTCGCGAAAGCGCTGAAGGCGTGCAAACGCCAGCCCAAGCGCAAGCAGGCGCAATGCAGGAAGCGAGCCCAACGGCAATACGGGCCCGCGCGGAAGACCAAGAAGCAGAAGCGGGGCTGAGGCGCCGTCATGCCCGCACTCACCCATACACCCGACGTGCGCCCTACGGGGCGCACGCATACCCGGCGGGTGAGCGCAGCGGGGGGGCTCTGTGCCCTTGGCGTGCTGCTCTGCACGCTTGCGTGGTGTTCCCCGCGGGCCTTGGCGGGGGACGTCAACCAAGCCAGCTGCCCCAATGAACACATGACCGGGTTCAGCGCCTCGCTGCCGGACTGCCGCGCGTATGAGATGGTCACGCCGCCCTACAAGGAGGGGTTCGAAGTCTCCGCCGGCAGCAGTATGTCCGCGGACGGCTCGGATCTGCTCGGTGAATCCCGAGGCAACCTTCTCGATCCGGAAGGCAGGATCCCCCAAGGTTCGGGTGTCGACGGACACTTCTACGACTTCGTGCGGGGCGCCTCAGGGTGGCAGACACTGCCGATCGACGCGCCCTATTCGAGGTTCGAAAGCATCAGTGAAGTCACCAGCCAGAGTCAGGATCTTGCACGCCGAATCCTCATTCTCGATGAAACCGGTCATCGCAACAGTGATGTCTATCTCGATGAAGGCGGCGCGCTCACGTTTGTCGGCCCGACATCGCCGGCTGCCACAGTGACGAGCGCGTTCTACCCGGCGGGAGCATCGGACGACCTGCATCGCCTCCTCTTCGATGTTCATGGCCAACCAGCGGAGTATTGGCCGGGCGACACCACCGCCACTTTCGAATCCTCGCTCTACGAATACAGCGGCACCGGCAACACCGAACCGAGCTTGGTCGGCGTCAGCAACCAGTTCCACCCATCGCATGGCAGCGAAGCCCATCTGATCAGCGACTGCGGCACGTATCTCGGTGCAGCTCACGAAACCGACGCCTACAACGCGGTCTCAGCTGACGGGGAACTGACGTACTTCACTTCCATCGCTTGCGCAGGCGGTCCGCCCGTGAACGAACTCTTCGCCCGTCTCAATGGGGAACGGACCCTCGCGATCTCCGAGCCTCCGTTGAATGTGGCGGGTCGCACCTGCACCGGGACGTGCGAACTCGCCGAGATCGTCCCGTCCAACCGGCGGCCAGCGACGTTCGCAGGGGCGTCGAGCGACGGTTCGAAGGTGCTCTTCACGACGAGCCAGCCCTTGCTTGACTCCGACACCGATACGACGGCCGATCTCTACGAGGCCGAGCTCCAGGGCGGAAGCGTCGTGAGGATCGCACAGATTTCCGCCGGCGGCACAGGCGACTCGACGCCGGGTGCGAACGCGAACGTTCTCGGGGTCTCACGTGTCTCCGAGGACGGCTCCCACGTCTACTTCGTCGCCATGGGCGCTCTGACCGGCGCCAACCGCGAAGGCCGGCTCCCTGTCGTGGGTCAGCCGAACCTCTACGTAAATGCAGAGACTTGTGCCGGCGCCGAAAGCTCGTGCGCGACGCCCGTGGAGCACACATCGTTTATCGCCACCCTGGCCGGCTCCGACGGCGCGGATTGGAGCGAAGTGGACACACGCCCTGTACAGGCCACGGCCGACGGTCGCTTTCTTGTCTTTCAGAGTAAGGCCGACTTGATAGCGGATCAGGGTGGTCGCCAGGAGGCCGGACAGGTTTTCGAGTACGACGCGGAGACCGAAACGCTCGTTCGCGTGTCTCGCGGACAGGGCGGGTTCAACGAAGATGGTAACTCCCCGGTGTACCCGGCGAACATTCCAAGTCAGAGCTTCACGGTGACAGAACCCGACAAGCGGATCGCTGGGCTCACCGTGTCGGCTGACGGCTCGCGAGTGTTCTTTCAGACTGCGGATGCACTTACACCGCAGGCGCTACCTGGGTTCTCGGGCGTCTACGAGTATCACAGCGGTACTGTTTCGCTGATCGCGGGGGGCCGCGATGCGACCGCGCCCGAAGCGACCGGTCTGGTGGGCACCGACGAATCCGGACGCGACGTTTTCTTCACCACCACCGATCGTCTGCTTCCTCAAGACCGTGACCTCGAACCCGACGTCTACGACGCGCGCGTCGAAGGCGGGTTCACGCCGGTGGCCGAACCACAGCCCTGCTCCGGCGACACCTGTCAAGGCCCGGCCGCGCCGGTTCCCTCGCTCCCGACCCCTTCGCTCGCCACGCCGGAACCGCCCCCCGCTCTGCCACCGCCTTCCAGTACGCCAGCGGTCCGAACGCCGACGAGCGCCCAGAGGCTTGCCAGCGCGCTCAACGCGTGCCGTCGCAAGCCCAAGCGCACGCGTGCCCGTTGTGAGAAGCAGGCCAAGCAGCGCTACCGAAGGAGTAAATGATGTGGTTCGCAGAATCCTCAGGGCTCGCGTCGGCGCACCCGGGAAGCCGTCTTCTGCTGAAGCTCGCGAAGGTAGCTACCGTGTTCCTGCTTGTTGCGGTCGGCGCACTATTCGGAACCGATGCCCAGTCCGACGCGACGCCCGCTGCGCCCGGTCCGGGCTGGATCGTTTCGTCGGTCGCGCACCCGACCAACTTCTCGACGGGCGACAATGCGTTGTGCATGAAAGAAGTTGAATTCTTCTGTGATGAGTACGTCGTGACGATCACGAACGTCGGCGAGGCAGCCACGACCGGTCCGGTGGCAGTCGTCGACACGTTGCCCGCCGGTCTCAGGGTACTGAAAATGAAGGGCTTGAATCTCGAAGACGAAGCCAGCTTTCAGAGCAACGGGCCGTTGTGGACATGTCAGCGTTCCACCGTCACCTGCATCTATCACGGAACGGCACAAGCTGGCACGACGCTCGCGATGTTCGTCGAAGTCGAAGTGACGTCCGGAGCCGGGGCGATCACGAACAGCGTCAGAGTCTCCGGTGGGGGCGCACCGGCGGTCTCCACTAGTGAACCGCTCACGTTGCCGAACACCGTCAACGAGGGCGTAGCGCCGTTTGGGCTTGCCGCCTTGGGTTTTGAAGCTCATGACGAAGCCGGGTCGCTCGACACCCAAGCGGCAGATCATCCGGCCAGCCTGACCGACACCTTCGGCCTGACGACCGCCGTGAAGCACCTGCCGAACGGAGCCTTCGAGCCGGCCGCGGTGGGCACCCCGAAGAACGTCGCCGTCTATCTGCCCGTCGGCTTCATCGGGGATCCCAACGCCGCCGCACAGTGCACTGAACGTCAGTTCAAGCTCGGTTCGGGACAACACACCGAATGCCCGCTCGCGAGCCGTGTCGGCAGGGTCGTGTTCTTCACCGAAAACTCGATCGAAGCGTCGTTCATACCTCTCGACGAGGGAGGCTACACCACCGCGCTCTATAACTTGGGCCCAAGCCACGGCTTCCCGGCCCGATTCGGCTTCAAAGTGCTGAACGTACCGGTCACGCTGTACATAAGTCTTGTGCACACGCCGGCGGGCTACATGCTGCGGGTAGAGGCGCCGGGGCTGCCGACGACGATACACGTCGAGGGCGTCGAGCTCACCTTCTACGGCGACCCCAAGGCGACTGACGGCGAACTCACAGCAGCGCAGTCGTTTTTCACCAACCCCGATGACTGCGATGCCGGGCCGATCACCTCGCGCATACAGGTCGACTCCTGGGAGAATCCGGCGGCCTGGATCTCGGGCGAAACGACTGCTTATCCGCAGATCACGGGCTGCAACATGTTGCAGTTCGAACCGACTGTGGAGGTCCACCCTGAAGTCACACAGTCCGAAGCGCCGACGGGGGCTAAGATCAAGATCAAGGTCCCTCAGGCGGAAGAGCAGTTCCCCATCCTCGCCACCCCGCAGCTGAAGGACGTAACCCTCAGTATGCCGGAAGGCATGACGATCTCCCCCGGAGGGGGCAGTGGTCTCGTCGGCTGCGAAGCGACGGGCCCGAACGGGATCGACATGCCGACAGATCTCCCCGGCGGCGAGCAGCGCACGCCGGTCCAGGCCGGTGAAGGTGAAGCGATCGGTCAGGAAGGCATGACCCAGCTCGTCGCGGGGCACTGCCCGGACGCGTCGCGGATCGGGACGGTAAAGATCACGACCCCCGTCCTGAAGGAACAGCTGGAAGGCCATCTGTATATCGCGCAGCCGAGGTGCGGTGGCGCGGGGCAGGCGGAATGCACGGCCGCGGATGCCGCGAGCGGCAACTTGTTCGGGTTGTACCTCGAAGCCGGCAGTGAAGAACTGGGCTCTGTTGTGAAGCTCAGAGGCAGTGTCTCAGTTGATCCCGCGACCGGTCGCATCACCGCGCGGTTCTTGGAAAACCCGCAATTGCCGGTGAGCGAAGTGGCGATTCAGTTGAAGGGCGGTCCCAGAGCGCCGCTGGCGAACCCGCGCCAGTGCGGTCCGGCGTCGGCTAATGCCGACCTGGCGCCGTGGAGCGCGCCTGTCACCCCTGACGCGCTCATCAGCAGTCCCACCTACCAGGTTGACTGGAACGGCGCTAGGGAACAGTGTCCGGGAGCCGTCCCGTTCGCGCCGAGCCTCGTCGCGGGACCGACGAATGCGGTGGCCGGGCGTTTCAGCCCGTTCACGTTCACGCTCACCCGCGGCGATCGTCAACAGGACATCGCGCGCGTGCAGGAGCACATGCCCGTGGGGCTGTTGGGAACGCTTGCCAATGTTCAGCAGTGCGGGGAGCCGCAGGCCAGCCAAGGCGATTGTCCGCAAGACAGTCGCATCGGCACGGTCAACGTCGCGGCCGGGTCGGGCTCCACGCCGTTGTGGGTGCAAGGCCGGGTGTATCTGACCGGGCCGTACGCGGGCGCGCCGTTCGGACTGAGCATCGTCGTGCCCGCCATCGCCGGACCGTTCAACTTGGGCAATGTGATCGTGCGCTCGCGCATCGACATCGACCCGAACACGTCCGCGCTCACGGTCACAAGCGACCCGCTGCCGCAGTTCCGTGACGGCGTGCCGTTGCGGATTCAGACGCTCAACATCACGATCGACCGGCCCGGCTTCACGTTCAACCCGACCAATTGCCAGGCTAAGCAGGTCGCGGTGAGCGCCGAATCGACGCAGGGCGCGGTGGCGAATCTAGCTTCGCCGGTCGCGCTGGAAGGCTGTAGCGGCCTGCCGTTCAAACCGGGCTTCAAGGTCTCGACACAGGCGAAGACCAGCAAAGCGAACGGCGCGAGCCTGACGGTGAGGGTGACCTCGGGCGCGGGGCAGGCGAACATCGGCAAGGTCGATCTGCAATTGCCGAAGGCTCTCCCGGCACGTTTGACGACGTTGCAGAAAGCGTGCACGGAAGCGCAGTTCAACGCGAACCCGGCGGGGTGCCCCGCGGCGTCGGTGATCGGGAGCGCCAAGGCGATCACGCCCGTGTTGAACGTCCCCTTGACGGGCCCCGCATACCTTGTTTCGCACGGCGGCGCCGCGTTCCCCGACGTGGAGTTCATCCTGCAGGGGCAGGGTGTACGGATCGATCTGGACGGCAAGACGCAGATCAAGAAGGGGATCACGTACTCGCGCTTTGAAACGGTCCCGGACGCGCCGATCTCGAGCTTCGAAACGGTGTTGCCGCAAGGCCCGCACTCGGTCCTGGCGACGAACCTGCCGCTGAAGGCGAAAGGGAGCCTGTGCGGGACGAAGCTGGTAATCCCGACGACGCTGACGGGTCAGAACGGCGCGGTGCTCACGCAGAGCACGAAGGTCGCTGTCAGTGGTTGTGTGAAGGCCGCGAAGGTCGCGAAGGTGAAGAAGAAGGCTAATAACGGGAGGTCGCTGAAAACGGCTTCACACCACAAGACTGCGAAAGGCAGCCGCTAATGAACATTGAACGGTCTTGCACACCTCCCCGACTCGGGGTGCGTGGTTTCCTCTGCTCGCTCGGGGTCCTGATCCTCGCGCTGGCGCTCTCACCCGGCGCGGCTATCGCCGGGGATGTCAACGAGGCGAGCTGCCCGAACGAAGCGAGCCCGGGATTTCGTGCGTACCTGCCGGACTGCCGTGCCTACGAGATGGTCTCGCCGGCGTACAAGGAGGGCTACCACGCAGACTTCGATGCACTCTCGGAAGACGGCACGCGGGTCGCCAGCAGCTCTTTCGGCAGCTTCGCGGGCACGGAAGACACGAGCCTGCTGGGGCAGGGCTACGAGTTCACGCGTGGCGAAGGTGAATGGGACGCCTTCCCGGTGGATGAGCCGTACGCCGAAATCCCCTTTTATCTCACAATGTCTTATAGCTCAGACCTTCGCCGTGTTCAGTTCGGGGCCTTTACACCTGCCGGGGGGAAACGCACGACCATTTTTGCGGCGAGTCCAGGAGGCCCTCCCACCGCGGTCGGTCCTGCCTCTCCGCCCAGTCTCGTTGAATCGTCCTTGACCCTCACAGGCGCTTCAGACGATCTGACTCACGCCATCTACTACGACAGCTCGCCCCAGAACGCCGGCGACCGGGAATTTCTCTGGCCCGGTGACACGACCGCCCTAGGAGGATGGCCTTCGCTCTATGAATACGTGGGTACCGGCAATTCCGAACCGCGTCTCGTCGGCGTAAGCGATGTCGGCACGCCCGCCAGCGTCGCCGCGTCGCACCTGATCAGCGACTGCGGCACCGATCTCGGCGGCTTTCCGAAAAACACCGAGGCCTACAACGCGGTCTCGAGCAGCGGGGCCACGGTCTTCTTCACGGCTGCGCCCTCCGGTGTGTGCGGTGCTGCCGGGCCCCCTGTATATGAGCTTTACGCCCGGATTGAAGCTTCGCGGACGGTGGCGATCTCCGAGCCTAGCGAAGCCGATTGCGAAGAATGCAACACGAAAGCGGGCAGCATGGCCGACGCGTTCTTCCGCGGCGCTTCTCGCGAGGGTTCCAGGGTGTTCTTCGTGACCGCGCAGAAGCTGCTGCCGGGCGCCATTGGCGCGGGGCCGTACCTGTACGGGTATAACTTTCAAGCCCCCGCCCGCCACAAGATCACCTTGCTCTCGGCGGGTGATCCGGCGGGGCCGGCAGTGCAGGGTGTCGCCCGGGTCTCCGAGGACGGCTCCCACGTCTACTTCGTGGCCCACGGCGTGCTGACCGCCGCCAACCGCGAAGGCCGGGCCCCGGCCGCGGGCCAGCCCAACCTCTACGTGTCGATCTCGGAATGCCCGGGCACGGCGAATTCCTGTCCTAGCCCCGTGTACCACGTCTCCTTCGTCGCGACGCTTTCGAATACCGACGAAGCCGACTGGAGCTCCGAAGACACGCGCCCCGTGCAGGCGACCCCCGACGGCCGCTTCCTTGTTTTCCAGAGCGCGGCTGACCTCACGCTTGACCAAGGGGAAAGCCGTGAGGCCGGGCAGGTGTTCGAGTACGACGCTGCCGACGAAAGGCTCGTCCGCATCTCCCGCGGCCAGGGGGGCTTCAACGATGACGGCAACTCCGAAACGTTCGCCGCCACCGTGCCCGATCCGAATGGCTCGTTCAGCGAACCTGTCGATCACTCCAAAGGCTTGGCGCTTTCGGCTGACGGAACACGTGTCTTCTTCTCGAGCCACGACGCCCTCACGCCGCAGGCGCTCCAAGGCTTCAACAACATCTATGAGTACCACGCAGGTGAAGTCAGCCTGATCTCCGACGGCCAGGACGTCACGTTCACCCAGGGTCATCCCGCGCTGCTACTCGACGGCACGGACGCCTCGGGACTCGACGTCTTCTTCCAAACCGCCGACCGGCTCGTGCCGCAGGACACCGACAACCAGGTGGACATCTACGACGCGCGTGTCGGCGGCGGGCCGCCGCCGACCATCTCCGGCGCGCCGTGCGCCGGGGCCTCGTGCCACAGCGCGGTGAGCGTGCTCGAAGCACCGCCCGGCACCGCGCCGGTGACCGGTGAAGCACCGATCTCACCGTCCTCCGATCGTCCCCCCCCGCCGAAATCGCTGACGAACGCTCAGCGGCTCGTCAAAGCACTCAAGGTGTGTGCCGGGAAGCCCAAGAGGCGCCGCGCTGCCTGCCGCTTGAGCGCGCGGAAGCGTTTCGAGCCCAGAACTCGACGAGCCGCCGGCTCCAACAAGGGAGTAAAGCGATGATCCTCGCTACGGCTCAAAAGCGGCCGACGAAGCTTGAGACCTCCGCCCCAAGCGCTTTTCCCCGCCGGGATCCCAGGCGAGCTGCCGGTCCCGCGATTGCTCGCGCGGCAGGTGCTCTGGCATCTGCTCTCGTGCTGCTCGTCGCCTTGGGCGCCAGCACCGCCTCCGCCGCACCGCCCGGCCCCGCGTGGGAAGTCATCTCGCTCGCACGGCCGACCAACTTCAGCGTGGCGGACACCGCACCGTGCCTCGCTACTGGGGGCGTCGGACAAGTCTGCGATCAGTACCTCTTGACGCTCACCAACATTGGGAGCGGCCCGACGACGGGACCCGTCACGATCCGAGACGTGCTGCCCTCCGGGCTGAAAGCGCTTGAAGTCGTCGGCCAAGATCTCGAAAACGTGTTCGGCGGCCTCGAAAAAGGATTCGGCTGGGACTGCAGCAAGCTCACCACCACCTGCACATACAGCGAACCCGTGCCGCCCGGCGACACGCTGGTCGTAACGGTCGAGTTGGAAGTCGCGACCGCGACTGGCACTATCACCAATGCGGCGACGGTTTCCGGCGGCGGCGCGCCATCAGCCTCGACCAGCCCGCCGCTTACGCTGCCCAACACGGTCGATGCCACTCCCGCCGGCTTCGGAATCGCCGGTATCGGCTTCGCAGCCCACGACGCCTCGGGGCGCCTCGACACCCAGGCGGGGGACCACCCCGACGGGCTCACCACCAGTCTCCTGTTCAACAACGACATCGCGTCGGACGTTCAGGGCGGACTTCAGCGCGAGCCCGTCCGGCCCGCAAAGGACGTCGCCTACTACCTGCCGCTCGGCTTTCTCGGCGACGCAACCGCGGCGGCGCACTGCACCGAGTTGCAGTTGCTCGCCCAGGGCAGCGAGGTGAGCACCGAATGCCCGGTCGCGAGCCGCGTCGGCACCGCGGTGCTCATCAGCGGGATTACGCCCGCAGGTACCGTTGTTCCATACCCGCCCTCAGACACGTCGGCGATATACAACATGGTGCCCGACTCCGGCTATCCGGCACAGCTCGGCTTCAAGTACCTGTCTCAGCAGGGCACCGTATACACCAGCGTCGTCCACACCCCTTCCGGGTACGCGCTGCGCGTCGCCGCGCCCGGCATCCCTCGCGCGATTAACCTGGTGGGCTTCCAGCTCAACCTGTTCGGCGATCCCAACACGGCCGACGGTAACCCGAGCGGCGCCAAGGCGTTCTTCACCAACCCCGGAGACTGCCAGTCCGGCCCGCTGAACGCCCGGGCCGAAGTCGACTCGTGGGGCGCGCCGGGTGTCTGGTACACCGCGGAAGCCCCCGCTTACCCGAAGATCGAAGGCTGCAACCTGCTCCAGTTCGAACCGACGGTCGAACTGACCCCGGAAGTCACCCAGGCCGAAGCTCCTACCGGCCTGCAGGTGAAGATCAAGGTCCCGCAGAGCCCCTCGCAGTTCCCGGTCCTGGCGACGCCGGATCTGAAGAACGTGGCGATGACGTTGCCGGAAGGCATGACGATCTCCCCGGGCGGAGCCAACGGCCTCGCCGGTTGCCCCGCGACCGGGCCGGGTGGCTTCGACATGCCGACGAACCTCCCGGGCGGCGTCTGGCGCACGCCCGACCAGGCTGGGCAAGGCGAAGCGATCGGCCCGGACGGGATGACACATCTCACGGCTGGGCACTGTCCGTCCGCGTCGCAGATCGGCACGGTCAAGATCTCGACGCGAGTTCTCGAATCGCCGCTGAAGGGCCACGTCTACGTCGCCGAACCGCCGTGCGGCGGCGCTGGCCAGCCGGCGTGCACCGCTGCTGACGCAGCCGACGGGCGCCTGTTCGGCCTGTTCGTGGAAGCGGAAGGATCGGGTGTGGTCGTCAAGCTGAAGGGAAGCGTCTCTGCAGACCCGGCGACCGGCCGGCTGACCGCGCGCTTCGACGAAGATCCGCAGCTCCCCGTCTCAGAAGTAACCCTGAACATCGAAGGCGGGAGTAGCGCGCCCCTGGCCAATCCGCGCCAGTGCGGTCTCGCGCAGGGCAGCGCCGACCTGACGCCGTGGAGCGCGCCGGTGACGCCCGACGCGCTCGTGCCGGTCTCCTTCGGCGTGGACTGGGACGGCGCCGGCACGCCGTGCCCGGGCACCCTGCCGTTCGCGCCCGCGCTCGCCGCGGGTGTCACGAACGCCGGCGCAGCGCGTTTCAGCACGTTCTCCTTCACGCTCACGCGCGGCGATCGCCAGCAGGATCTCAGGCGCCTGCAGGTGAAGCTGCCCGTAGGGATGCTCGGCACGCTCGCCAGCGTCCCGTTGTGCGCGGAACCCGCCGCCGCGCAGGGCACATGCGGGGAAGCGAGCCGCATCGGCGCCACGCTCGTGCGCGCCGGCTCGGGCTCGCAGCCACTCGGCGTCACCGGCAGGGTGTACCTCACCGGCCCCTACGACGGCGCGCCGTTCGGCCTGTCGATCGTCGTCCCCGCCGTCGCCGGTCCCTTCAACCTCGGCGACGTGGTCGTGCGCTCGCGCATCGACGTCGATCCCGACACCAGCGCCGTCACCGTCACCAGCGACCCGCTGCCGCAGTTCAAGGACGGCGTCCCCCTGCGCCTGCAGATGGTCAACGTTTCGATCGACCGTCCCGGGTTCTTCTTCAACCCCACCAACTGCGCCGTCAAACAGATCTCAAGCACCGTCGAATCCGAGCAGGGCGCCGCAGTGGCGCTGACCGCGCCCGTCGCCGCCGAAGGCTGCAACAACCTCGCGTTTCACCCCGGGTTCAGCGTCTCCACTCACGCCAAGACAAGCAAAGCGCAAGGCGCCAGCCTGTCCGTGAAGGTGACCTCCACCGCCGGGCAGGCCAACATCGCCAAGGTCAACCTGCAACTGCCCAAGCAGCTGCCCGCGCGCCTGACCACACTGCAGAAAGCCTGCACCGAAGCGCAGTTCGCGGCCAACCCCGCCGGGTGCCCCGCCGCGTCGGTGATCGGGTCCGCCAAGGCGATCACGCCCGTCTTGAACGTCCCGCTGATTGGCCCCGCGGACCTGGTCTCGCACGGAGGGGCCGCGTTCCCGGATGTGGAGTTCATCCTCCAGGGTCAGGGCGTCCGGATCGATCTGGACGGCAAGACGCAGATCAAGAAGGGGATCACATACTCGCGTTTTGAAACGGTCCCGGACGCGCCGATCTCGAGCTTCGAAACGGTGTTGCCGCAAGGTCCGCATTCGGTCCTGGCGACGAACCTCCCGCTCAAGGCGAGGGGGAGCTTGTGCGGTACGAAGCTGGTGATCCCGACG
>DASXKH010000043.1:0-112649 GCA_036496915.1 Solirubrobacteraceae bacterium | reverse complement strand
GAGGCGGGGACGCAAAGTCAGAGGTCTCGAACACGAGATGGCTCGGCCGCCAGGCAAGCACGGAGGCTACTTGTGTTCTCATTCCCGTCCCTTTTCCCCAACCCCGCTCGACGGCTCCGCCGTTTGAGCCTGTTGGCAGCGCTCGGATCCACCTTCGCGACGACCCTCGCGCTGACGGCCTTCTCCGCCGCGCCCGCGGGCGCGGCGCTCATCAGCACCGGCGCGTGCAGCGACGCGCAGCTGACTCAGCCGTTCGCCCGCTGGGGCGATCACAACACCTACGAGCTCGCCCCCGGCGGCGACTTCGAGGGCTCGCTCTCGGGCTGGACGCTCTCGGGCGGCGCGGCGCGCGACGCGGGCAGCGAGCCCTACGGCGCAACGGGCGCCGTGGGCGCCTACTCGCTGGCGCTGCCGGCGGGCGCGACGGCGCAGTCGCCGTACGTGTGCGTCAACGCAAGCTACCCCACCTTCCGCTTCTTCGCGCGGGGCGGACTGCTCTCGAGCGTGGTCGTGCAGGTCGTATACAAGACCCTGCTCGGCCCGGTCGGGCTGCCGCTCGGCACGGCCCTCCCCGGCGGCGCATGGCAGCCGACGGCGCCGATGCTGACGGGCTCGCTGGTCGGCGCGCTGCTCACGGGCGGCACAGCGCAGGCGGCGCTGCGCTTCACCGCGCTCACGGGCAGCTCGCGCATCGACGACGTGTTCATCGACCCGCGCATGCGCTGAGCCGGGGACGAACACAACCGAAGACCCCCTGAACCGGGTTGGACGAAGGGGGCCGGCGATCGCCGGCCCCCTTCGGGTTTTCGACCCATATCGCGCGCCGGGCACGCTTCGGAGCGCCGCGCTCGCCGGGCCGCGCCTGACGAAGACCCGGCCGCTACTCGTCCATCAACGCCAGCAGCCGCGTGACGGTCCTCCAGTTGCGGCCCGTCGCAACGATCCCCAGGCGCCGCTCCCAGAAGGCGTTGCTCAGCCGCGTCGCGCGCACGCCCTCCGGATACCACGCGTAGATCTCCCGCTCGCCCACAGCGAACACGTCCGGCTCGAAGTCCGCGGGCGCCAGCTCGGCGATGACCTCACGATCGGGCGCGTCCGAGAGGAACGTGACGAGCAGCCGTGAGTGATCGTCGGCCACCTCTAGCAGCGGGTTCGCCGTTATCGCCCGCTCCAGCTCGGCCCGCGTGCGCACGAGCACCTTCGCCACGAGGCCCACCTCCTCGGCGAGCGCTCCTTCGATCTCCCGCCCCAGTCGCTCCGCAGAGCCGCCGGCGGCGGTGAACACGGCATTGCCGCTCTGCAGATGGGTGCGTACCTCGCCGTAGCCCAGACCCTCCAGCAGCTCGCGCAGATCGGACATCGCGATGCGGTTGCGCCCGCCGACGTTGACGGCGCGCAGGAGCGCCACGTGTCTGCTGCTTGCCGCCACGACTGAAGACTTATAGCGAGAACGCCGGTCCTCGCACGACAGCGTGCGCGGCACCTCAGACGCCATCAGGTAAACATTGTCGGCTCCAGCAAACGACGAAGCGCTCGTCACGGTGCCGAACCTCTCCCCACGATCCCCCGCGGCGATCCCGCCGCCATCGGAAGACTGAGCACCGCGGTGTTCGCGCTGACGACGCTGGTCTACCCCTGCGTGCTCGCGCTGCTGTGCGTGGGCGCGGGCCTGCTCGTGGACCGCGCCGGCGGCGGCTGGCTGCCGGGCATGCTGCTAGCCGCCGTGGGCGCCGCCGCGCTCGTGGCGGTTTCGCAGCTGACGACCTATATCGCACCGCTGGCGCCGGCCACGCCGTACGCGCTGGCGATCGTCGCACTGGCGGGGTGGGCGCTCGGGTGGCCGAAGGCGCTGGCGTTCTTGCGCGGATGGCGACAATGGCGCTGGCAGCTCGCCGTGCTCGTGCTGGCCTACCTCGCGGCGCTCGCGCCGGTGCTGCTCGCGGGCCGACCGTCCTTCTCCTCGTTCGGGATCCTCGGCGACTCGGCCTTCCACCTGCTGGGCGCCGACTACCTGATGCGCCACGGCCAGGACTACGCGAGCCTGGACCTGCGCAACTCCTACGGCCAGTACCTGCACGCCTACTACGCCACGGGCTATCCCTCCGGCGCGGACACGCTGTTTGGCGGCAGCGGGTTCATCGTGGGCGCCCCGCTGATCTGGACGATGCAGCCGTTCAACGCGTTCATGCTCGCCACCGCCGCCGGTCCGGCGTGGGTGCTCGCGCGGCGCATCGGCCTCGACGGCGGCTGGGCCGCGCTGGCCACGTTGAGCGCAACCCTGCCCGCGCTCGTGTATGGCTATGAGCTGGTGGCCTCGGTCAAGGAGATCGTCGCGCTGGGCATGATCCTCACGCTGGGCGCGCTCGTCGTGCTGCACTCCCGCTGGCTGTGGCGGGGAGCGCGCGGCGCGATCCCGTTCGCGTTCGTGCTGGCGGGCGGGGTGGCGACGCTCGGCGTGGGGTTCGGCGCCTTGGCGCTGACGGCAGTGCTCGTGCTCGGCGCGATCGCGGCCGACGAGATCGGGGCGGGCCGGCGGCGGGCGCGCGAGCTGCTCGCGGCGATCGCCCTCGCGGGGGCGATCCTGCTCGTGGGCGCGCTCGGCACCTGGACGGGCCTGTCGCGCTCGGTCCACGTCGCGCAGGGCATCGCCACGACCAGCAATCCGGGCAACCTGCACGCCCCGCTGCACCTCGCCCAGGTGTTCGGGACCTGGCTCACGGGCAGCTACGAGAACGCCCCTACCGGAGCGCTGCTGGCGCTCACCTACGCGATCGTCGCGATCACGCTGCTCGCGGCCATGCTGGGCGCGCTGCGCCTGCTGTACCTGGGCGAGTCGGCGTTCGTGGGCTGGATCGCGGCGATGATCGCGATCGGGTTGGGATTGCAGCTGCTGGCGGGCACCTGGGTCGGGGCCAAGGCGCTGCTGCTCACCTCGCCGGTGATCGTGCTGCTCGCCTGGAGCGGGTTCGTGGCGTTGCGCTCGGCCCGCGGGCGCTGGGCCTTGCGCGCCGCGCCCGTGCTCGCGCTGACGCTCGTGGTCGGGGTCGTGGCTTCCGACGCGATGCAGTACCACAGCTCGAACCTCGCGCCCACCGCTCGCTACGACGAGCTGGCCAGGATCGACGCGCGCTTTGCCGGGCGCGGGCCGATCCTGTATGGCGGGTTCGACGAATATGCGCTGTATCAGCTGCGCGAGCTCGACCTCGGGGGGGCCGACTTCATCTATCCGCCGGCCGGCATCGCGCTGATGGAAGGCCACGGCTACCCGGTAGACCTCGATCGCGTCCCGGCGCGGGCCTGGCCGGCATACCCGCTGGTGCTCACGCGCCGCGACCCCACCGCCAGCGAGCCCCCGTCGGCCTATCGCCTGGTCTGGCAGGGGACCTACTACCAGGTGTGGGCGCGCCGGCCGGGGGCGCCGGCGGCGATCGCGCACCTCGGCCTTTCGGGCAGGCTCCCCCTCGGGTGCTCGCGCGTCGGACGCCTCGCGCGGATCGCCGAGGCTCACGGCGCTCAGATCGTCGCCGCGATCCCCCCGCGCGTGATACACGTGGAGGTCGCCCGAGGGCAGCACCCCAACTGGCGCTACACGCATCCGGGACTCGCGATGAAGGGCGCGGGTCAGCTGCAGAGCACGTTCTCGGCGCCGCATGCCGGTGAGTGGGAAGTCTGGCTCAAGGGACAGCTGATGCCGAGCGCGACCGTCAGCGTGGACGGACGCTCGATCGGCTCGATCGGGGGGCAGCTGGACGGCAACCCGCACAACCCCGAGGTTCTGACGCCGCTGCGCGTGACGCTGTCCGCCGGGCCCCACCGCCTGACGATCTCACGCGGAGACTCGCTCCTCGCGCCGGGCGAGGGCGGCTGGGCGATCCTGCACGAAATCTTCCTCACGCCGGCGCACGCGCGCGACGTGGACACGCTGCTCGTCGTGGCGCCCGCCCGGTGGCGGTCGTTGTGCGGGGGGCGGTTCGACTGGATCGAGGTCGTGCGCAGCAGCTGAGCCCGCCGATCGGACCGGGATCGGCTGCGGAGCCGCCCGATCAGGCCGACTGCGCGCCGGTCAGCCCCTCGATCGTCAGCTCGGACTCGATCGCCGCACGGATCGCGCTCAGGGCGCCCGCGCGGACCCGCAGCTTGGTGGCCGTGTGCGCGGTCACGTTGAGCCCGGCCAGGTACTCGGCCGCCTGCCGGCTCGCGCCGGGCAGCTCCGCGGGCGCCACAACCTGGTCGAGAAAGCCCGCTTCCGCGGCCTGCGTCGGGGTGTAGGGCGCGCCGGTGACGACCGCGCGGTCGAAGTGCGCCGGTGTCAGGCGCTGACGGGCGAGCTCGATCGCAAACCATGGCACGGTCAATCCGATCTGCACCTCGTTCAGGCCCAGGCGATAGGGCCCGTCGACGCCGATCCGCACGTCGGCGGCGAGCGCGACGAAGCAGCCCGCCGCGATCGCATGCCCGGGACAGGCGATCGCCACGGGTCGGGCGAACGACAGCACGCGCTCGCACAGCGTCGCCCCGAGCCGCAGCATCTCGACGACGCGATCGGGGTCTCCGGCACTGAAGACCTTCAGATCGAAGCCCGCCGAGAAGTACCCGTCCCGACCTGTCAACACCACTACCGCGCCGTCCTGCTCGGCCCGATCGAACGCCCCGTGCACGGCTTTCAGCATGTCGATCGAGAAGGCGTTCACCTTGCCGTCGTCCATCGTGATCGTCGCGATCGGTCCGTCCAGCTCGTACCTCGTCAGCTCACTCATTCCTCAATCCCCCGGGTCGGTGTATGTGGTGTTCGTGGTGTGTGCGCGCAGTGTGTGTCGTGACGGCTCAAGGCTGCAGCGCCCGCTCGATGTAGGGACCGAGCAGCTGCGCGATCGAGGCGGCCGTCATCCCGGCGGGGCCCACGGGCAGCGCGACATAGCTGATCCCCAGCCGCACCAGGCACTCGGCCAGGAGCGCCGCGTCATGCGGCGCGGCCTGCGGCCAGCGCGCGAGGATCGCCAGCGACAGCCGCTCGGCTGCGCCCTGCACGAGCGGCTGACCCTGCGTGGTGACGAACGGCAGCATCTCCCCCGAGCCGGCGATCGCGGCGCGGATCAGCTGGTCCTCGGCGGCCGCCGAGAGGAACAGCCCGAATGCGGCGGTCAGCGCCGCGATCGGATCGTCCAGATGCGCGTCAAGCGCGGTCTCCACCGCCGCGATGAAGCGCTCGGCCTCGCGCAGCACGAACGCCTGGGCGAAGGACTCGCGCGAGCCGAACTCCTTGTAGAGCGTCTGGCGGCTGACGCCGGCGGCGGCCGCGATGTCGGCCATCGTGACCTCGCTCCAGGCGCGCTGCTCGAGCTCGCGCCGGGCAGCGTCGAGCAGCGTGTCGCGCAGCAGCGCGCGGGCCGCGACCGCATAGGGGGTCGGCGTTCGCGCCGACGTGGCCCCGGTCGCGCTCGGAGTGGGCGTGGCGACGCTCACGGGACGGGCTCGAAGTCGACCTTGTCGCGCACGCCGCAATCCGGGCAATGCCACTCCTCGGGCACCTCGCTGAAGGGCGTGCCGGGCGGAAAGCCCTCGTGCGGATGGCCCTGCTGCTCGTCATAGACATACCCGCAGGCCGGGCAGCGCCAGCGGCCCATCACGCGCTCCCTGTCAGGCCCTCACCGGCGGGCGCTGGCATCGCAGTCTCGGGCGCGGGGTAGCGCGCGAGCACCCGCGCACGGGCGCGCGGGCTGATGTTGGCGAGGTCGAGGTCGCCCCGATAGTGCTCGACCACGCGATGATCCATCACACGCCGCCACACCGGCGGGAACACCGCCGCGAGGATCATGCCCGCGTACCCCGTGGGCAGCTGCGGCGCCTCATCGAAGTGACGCAGCGCCTGATAGCGACGCAGCGGGTTGGCGTGGTGGTCGGAATGGCGCTGCAGGTGGTAGAGCAGCACGTTCGAGGCGACGTTGTTGGAGTTCCAGCTGTGCTCGGGCGCGGTGCGCTCGTAGCGCCCGTCCTCGCGCCGTCCACGCCGCAGGCCGTAGTGCTCGAGGTAGTTGACGACCTCCAGCAGCGAGAAGCCCACGACGGCCTGGATCAGCAGATAGGGCAGCACGATCGGCCCGAACACGAGCGCGAGAACCGCATACAGCACGAGGGTCATGGCCCACGCGCTGAGCGCGTCGTTGCGGATCGTCCACGGTCCGCGGCCCATGCGCTCCAGGCGCACGCGCTCGAGCTCCCAGGCCGAGCGCAGGCTGCCGGAGACGGTGCGCGGCCAGAAGGCGTAGAAGGACTCGCCCATGCGCGCGCTGGCGGGATCCTCGGGGGTGGCCACGCGCACGTGGTGGCCGCGATTGTGCTCGATGAAGAAGTGCCCGTAACCGGTCTGCGCGAGCGCCACGCGACTGAGCCAGCGCTCGGAAGACGCGCGCTTGTGACCGAGCTCGTGCGCGGTGTTGATCGCCACGCCCGCCACCATCGCCACCGTCAGCGCCAGCCCGAGCGACTCGAGCACCGACAGGCCGCCGTGCGACCACATCCAACACGCGAAGATCAGCCCGGCGTACTGCAGCGGCAGGAACAGGTAGGTGCACCAGCGGTAGTAACGGTCCTGCTCGAGCCACTTGATGACGCTGTCGGGCGGATTGGAGGCATCCAGCCCGGCGACTAGATCCAGCAGCGGGAACACGCCGAAGATGAGCACCGGGCCGTAGAACCAGAACACGCCCAGGCCGGTCAGTTCGACCAGGCCCCAGGAGATGAACGGCAGCAGCGGCACGATCAGCCCGAGCAGCCATGCGTAGCGCTTGCTATCGCGCCAGCGAGGCCGCTCCAGCACCTGCCCGTCCGGCCCGGTTGCGAGATCGTGATGGTCAGAAGCGCTCGTTACAGCAGACATGGCACATGTCTCCTCCACAGTCGTACAGACGGTTGTTGTCCGTCCAGTTTACACGACTACGCACATATGTCAAGCAGGACTATCTGCCGGGGCGGGCGGGGCGCCGCCAGGAGGCCCCGTCATCGCCATGAGACCGTGCAGGAACACCTCGATCATCGCCCCGTAAAGTGCGTCGTCGAGCTCGGGGTCGACGAGCCTGTCGAGCAGAAAGCCGTCGGCCATGAAGAACGTCATCGCCGCAACGTCGGCCGGCGGGACCGACGGTATGACCCCGCGATCCGAGGCCCAGCGCGAAAAAACGGCGGCCATGCGCTCTCGCAGGCCGCGTTGGCGGGCGACGAGCTCAAGGCGGAACGCCTCATTGCGGGTCGCATGGACGGCGAACTCCTGGTAGAGCCCGCGCCAGTTCGGGTCGGCGTCGACGTTCGCCAGGAACCCCTCGGCCGCGTGCCGGGCCTCCTGCGCGGGATGGCCCGCACCCACGAGCACCGAGTCCAGACGAGCGATCTCGGCGGCGAAATGCTCGTCGAGCACCGCCAGGAACATGTCCTCCTTGCTGGCGAAATGCGAATAGAACGCGCCCTTGGTGTAGCCGGCGTCGGCGGCGATGCGGTCGATCGAGGCGCCGTGCACGCCGAGCTCGCAGATCAGACGCGCGGCCGACTCCAACAGCGCGGCGCGGGTGGCATCGCTGCGCTCGATCCGCGTCTGTCGGGCGGCGCGAGCAGAGACGATACGGCGGGCAGTGGCGGCGCTCAAGCTGGAGTCGCCTCGGGCTGGGCCGCCGTCTCGGTCCCGGCCCCGCCGGCCCCGGCCCCGGCATGGGACGAGACACCTCCCCCATATCCGGCCCCGACGACCGGTTTCGCCCGAGAGCCGGACGCGGCCGCAGGGTCGCCCTCGGGAGCCGCCACCGGACAGCGGCCGATCAGCACCTCGGCGTCGTGGCGCGGTGTCTCGGTGATCGCGCGGCGGTAGACGCGCTCGGAGTCCGGACGCGATGGAGCGAGGGTGCGCCGCAGGACCAGCTCGCGCAGCACGACCTCCATCTCGAACTGGGCGAAGGCGGCGCCCAGGCAGCGGTGAATGCCGCCGCCGAAGGGGATCCAGGTGTAGGTGCCCGGCGAGCGCCCGCCCTCGGCCTCGAGGAAGCGCTCGGGCCTGAACTCGGCCGGTTCGGGATAGATGTCGGCGCGGCGATGCACGAGATGGATCGAGGGCACGATCGAGGCGCCCGCGGGCAGCAGGCGCCCGCCCAGCTCCATCGGCTCCTGCAGGCGACGCAGCACGATCGAGATCACCGGGCGCAGGCGCAGCGTCTCCTGGATCGTGGCCTGCAGGTAGGCGTCCTGTCCGGCGCGCACCTCATCGGTCAGGCGCTGCATCCGCTCGGGATGGCGGCACAGCCGCTCGACCGCCCAGGCGAGCGCGTTGGCGGTCGTCTCGTGCCCGGCGACCAGCAGCGTGACGAGCTCATCGCGCAACTCGCTGTCACTCATCGGTGAGCCGTCCTCGTGGGTGGCTTGCAGCAGCAGCGACATGATGTCGTCGCGCTCGGCCAGATCGCGGGCGTCGCGACGCTCGGCGATCTCCGCGTAGATCGGGCCATTGACCCGTTCCAGTTCACGCCGGAAGGTCGGCACCCGCGTGATGCGCTCGGGTCCGAGCGCCAGCAGGGCGATGCCGCGCAGCGGATCGGTGACCACGTCGAGCAGCCGGCGCAGCTCGCCGCGCAGCTCCTCCATGCGCGGACCCTCGGACACGCCGAAGACAGCGCGCAGGACGATCTCGAGCGTCATCGCCTGCATGCGCGGGCGCAGCGGATAGGGCTCACCGAGCGGCCAACGCTCGATCTCGCTCGCGGCGACATCGGCCATCAGCGCGCCGTAGCGCTGCATCCGCTCACCGTGGAAGGCTCCCAGCATCAGCTTGCGCTGGCGCAGATGCGCAGCGTCGTCGAGCAGCAGCACCGAGTCGGGCCCGAGCACCGGCAGCAGGATCCGGTTCGCCTCCCCCGCGTGCAGCAGCCGAGGATCGCCCGTGAACACCTGCTTGATCGTCTCCGGATCGCACGTCAGCACCCAGTCGCCTTCGCCCGCGATGCTCAATGTGAACATGTCCCCAAACCGCGCCCGGCACTGATCCATCAGCCATTGCGCACGGCGATACCAGATCACCGACTGCACCGCGCGCGGCAGACGGGGTCCGGGGGGCAGAGCGGGCGTAGTTTGCATACTGGTTGGTATCAAATCACATACCAGCCGGGATGTCAAGGACTGCGCGCCAGATGTTCTTCCTGACGACGCATGCGCCGTACACCCGCCTCGATCGAGCCCGCGAAGCGGCAAGCCCAAAGCGGGTCCGCTCCACCTTCCGTCGATCATCGCGTTGACACCTCAGCCCAAGCCGCTCGCGGTCCGATGGGCCGGACTGAGAGTCCCAAATGGCAGACATGAACAACCAGATAATGCGACGCGGCAGACCCGTGCTCGTGGCGCTCGCATCGCTGCTTGCGCTCACCTGCATGGCCAGTCGGGCCGCCGGGTACTCGCCCGGCTGCGGTCAGGTCCCGATCGTCTACGGAATCCCGCCATGGGGCTTCCACACCGGCGCCCCGATCACGGGAGCCACCGGCAGCTTCGCCCGCGGCCACGGCGAGATCGACCTGGGGGCGCACACCGTGTCCGGGATCCTCTGCCAGGAAGACCACGTCCGCAACCAGGCGACTCGCTCGATCACGATGACGGTCGAACACCATCTCCTCTACCAATCGCACTACGCGACGATGTGGGGGTTCCCCGGGAACATCATGGAGATCAGGGTTCGCGTGCGAGCCAGCAACGACCCTGAATGCAACGTCGGAACCATCGGACGCGCGACGCTGTTCGCCAGCTACAACGGCGTGCGCAGCGACAGTGTCCAATTCAGCTTCCCCGCCTCCTGCAAGACCCACGACCACCTGTACCACGGAACACAGGTCAACAATCAGGTTCCGCCGCTGTAGCCCGCCTTTCGCGCGCGCTGAGCCGACCAACGCTGCCGCGAAGCGCTACGTCTCAGACCACCCGATCGGAAACAGCGCCCTGGCTGGATTTGCGGCGACCATGCGAACAGCATGGGGAGAGCAGCTCCCCATGAGCCCCCACAACCAATACAACAGCGACTTGACGCCCCCGGCTGGATTCGAACCAGCGACCTGCGGATTAGAAGTCCGCTGCTCTATCCAGCTGAGCTACGGGGGCGGGCACCATGAATCGTCGCACGGACGCTGGGCGAGAACCTTACTTAGACAAGATTGAGCAAAAACGTGTAGAAAGTGGGCATGAGCCATCAGGGTGTGGAGGACGACGAGGCCGATCTGACGCGCAAGCAGCGTCGTGAGCAGGCGCGCGAGCAACGCAAAGCGCTCGAGGAAGAAACGGCGGCCAGCGCCAAACGCAAAGCGCGGCTGACCCAGCTCGGGATCGTCGTGGGCGTGGTCGTGGCCGTGGTCGTCGTGATCCTGATCGCGACAGGCGGGGGCGGCACGAAGAAAGTCGCTCCGCACAGCACCGAAGCCGCTCAGACGACGACGGCGGTCAACACGCTCGTCGGCGGCATCCCCCAGAACGGGAACACGCTCGGCAACCCGAACGCGCCCGTCACGCTGCAGTACTTCGGTGACCTCGAGTGCCCGATCTGCAAGGAGTTCACGCTGGGCGCGCTGCCCACGATCATCCAGAAATGGGTGCGCACGGGCAAGGTCAAGATCGAATACCGCTCGCTGGAGACAGCCACGCGCGAACCGGAAGTCTTCAAAACGCAGCAGGTCGCGGCACTCGCGGCGGGCAAGCAGAACAAGATGTGGAACTACCTCGAGACCTTCTACCGCGAGCAGGGCGAAGAGGCCAGCGGCTATGTCAACGAAAGCTACCTCCAGGGTCTCGCCCAGCAGGTGCCGGGACTGAACCTGACGCAGTGGGCGAGCGACCGCGGCAACACAGCACTGGTCAACCAGGTCACGGCGGACGCGCAGGCGGCGAACAACGCCGGGTTCACCGGCACGCCGTCGTTCTTGATCGCCAGGACGGGAAGTACGCCGCAGAAGCTCGAATACAGTTCGCTGACCGACCCCGCGTCGTTCAACGAAGCGATCGAAAAGCTGCTCAAGGGATAGGACGATGAGCTCGCGTGCTCTCAGGACCACGCTGATCGTGCTCGCCGCCCTGGGCGTCGCCCTGGCCGGATACCTCACGTACCTTCACTACTCCGGCACCACGCCTCCCTGCTCGATCAAGGGCAACCCCTGCAGCCAGGTCCAGAAATCCCGCTACTCCGAGCTCGCCGGCGTTCCCGTCGCGCTGATCGGTCTGCTCGGCTACATCGTCATCCTCGGAGCGCTGCTGGCCCCCGAAAGCGAGCGGGCTCGGTTCGCGACGGTGGCGCTGACGCTTGGCGGGCTCGGCTTCAGCGCCTACCTCACCTACCGCGAGGTCTTCACGCTGCACAAAATCTGCGAGTGGTGCGTCGGCAGCGCCGTGCTGATGACGATCATGATGGGCCTCTCGGTATGGCGCTTCCTGCGCGGCGACGTGGACGCGCGCATGCTCGCCCAAGCGGACCTGCCGGAGTCGATGGCGCCGCCGCTGGGCGCCGCTCCCTCCTGAAGCTCGCCGCCGCGCCGTCCGAGGACGCTCGCCGCGACCGGACCCTTCCGCGTCGCCGAGGCCTGGAAACGGCCGATACATCATTCGTCCAGCGCGGGAATACGAGCCCTCGAAATGGGGTATGTGCGCCGACTTGGTTGGTGATGTGCACACACCCGCATATGACCGACCCAGCTCCGGTCCCCGAACGGAACGCCTCCGAGGAGGCGGCTCGCCCTGACGCGAGTGCCGAGATCGGCGCCGACATGGCCGGCGCCAGCGCCGGCGCGAACGCGGACGCAAGCGGCATCGAACGACTGTTCGAGATGACCAGCGACCTGCTGGCCGCGATCTCGCTCGATGGGCGCTTCACGCTGCTGAACCCGGCGTGGGCGGACGCGCTCGGCTGGAGCATCGAGGAGCTGATGGCCCAGCCGATGCAGGCGCGCGTGCATCCGGACGATCTCGAGCAGACGCTCGCGCTGACGCTCGCCGGACGCAACCGCAGCGCGCAGCTCGTGAACTTCACCAACCGCTATCGCCACAAGGACGGCTCGTGGCGGTGGCTGCTGTGGAGTGCGCGCTGCGACGGCGAGGTGTGGTACGCGGCCGCCCGCGACGTGACCGACCGCATGTGGCTGGAGCGCCAGGCGCTGCACGATCCGCTCACGAAGCTCCCCAACCGGCTCCTGCTGATGGACCGCGCGCACCAGGCGCTCGCCCGGCTGCCCCGCAGCAAGGGACCGATCGCGCTGCTGTTCATCGATCTGGACGGACTGAAGTCGATCAACGACAACCTCGGGCACGCCGTCGGCGATCTGCTGCTCGTATCGGTCGCCGAGCGTCTGGCGCAGACGCTGCGCGACTCGGACACGGTCGCGCGGCTGGGCGGGGATGAGTTCGTGATCCTCGCCGAGGATCTTGAAAGCGACGAAGAGGCCCTGGCCGTCGCCGAACGCGTCGTCCAGGGCTTGGAGGAGCCCTTTCAGGTCGGCTCGATCGAGGTGGGCATGTTCGCGAGCGTCGGCGTCTCGATCTCGCGCGACCCCGACGCCGATCCGGAGGATCTGCTGCGCGAGGCCGACGTGGCGATGTATCGCGCCAAGCGCGCCGGCGGACACCGCCTGGAACTGTTCGACGAGGACCTGCGCCGTGAGCCAACCAGGCGCGGCGAGGCGCCGTCCGGGTCGATACGCTCGCACTCGCCATGGCATCCGATCGCGCGCCTGAAGCACAGCCGCCGCTGAGCGGCGCAGACCTCGACCCGACAGCGATCGAGCGCCACAAGGAGGCTGCCGCGCGCGCGGCAGCCGAACTGGTGCGTGACGGCATGCGCGTCGGGCTCGGCACGGGCTCGACCGTCGCCCACCTGCTCGCCGCCCTGGGCGAGCGCGCCGAAGCGCTGCGGAACACCCGCTGTGTGGCGACCTCCCCGGCGACCGCGCGGATTGCGCGGGATCTCGGGCTGACCGTCGGGGAGCTTGATGACGTGGGTGAGCTTGACATCGCCATCGACGGCGCCGACCAGGTCGACCCGGACGGCTGGCTCGTCAAGGGCGGCGGCGGAGCACACACGCGCGAGAAGATCGTCGCCGCCTGCGCACGGCGATTCGTCGTGATCGCCTCAGCCGAGAAGGAGGTGACGCGGCTGGGTCCGCCGGTGCCCGTGGAGGTGTTGCGGTTCGGCGTACAGCGCACGCTGGCCGCGCTCGGGGATACGCGGCTGCGAGACGCGGACACGAGCCCAGACGGGAACCTGATCGCCGACTACGCCGGCCCGGTCGAGGATCCTCGCGCGCTTGCAGAGCGCCTGAGCGGCACGCCGGGTGTGGTCGAGCATGGGCTGTTCGCACCCGAGATGGTCAGCGAGATCTTGATCGCCGGCGCCGGCGGGGTGCGACGCCGCGCCGGCGCCAAGGCCGGCGAGAAGTCAGCCGCGTGAGGAGACCAGTGGCCTGAGCTCCTCGCCCGAGGACACGGGATGGCGGGCGAGGACGCCGTCCTCGCCGATCACATACGCCCCCATGCGATCCAGCGGCGGAGAGTAGACATGCAGCGTCACAGCCGGGCCGGCGCCGGCGTGACGGACGCGATGGATGTCGGCTGCGGAGAAATGAAACGAGTCGCCCGGCGCGAAGGTGCGATTGCGAGGTGGCCCATCGATCCTCAGGCGCTCCTCGCGCACCCGCCCGCCGACGACCGAGACCGCCCCTGAGGAGACGTCATGGTCGTGATAGCCCGTGTCGTGATCTTCGGACCAGCAGATCAGCCACGCCGTGATGTGCGCGTCGCTGTGCAGCTGCTCGTATACGCGCTGAGAGTGGTCGTGGCGGACGAGATGGATCCACAGCTCGGGGCGATCGGCCAGCTCGGCGACGAACGCCGCAAGCTCCGGGCCGGTCAGGTCGCGCCTGCGCGGGCGCGAGATGTCGGCGATCGAGCGCGTCATTGCAGCGCGACCTCCGGCGTCCGTGGAGCCCGGCGGTCCTCCCCGCGCGCGGACGCCTGCGCCCGCGCGCCCGCCGCGAACGTGAACACCCGCCGCGCGGCCGAGGCCGCGTGCGCGCGCAGGTCGAATCCCAGCGACTCGGAGTCCAGATACGGGTTGGGCTCGACGATCGGCCGATCCGAGCCATACAGGAGCCGATCGGCCCCGACGCGCTCGGCGAGCTCGCGGATCGCAGAGGGGCCATAGGAAGAGGTGTCGTAGAACGTCAGCGGATCGTGCTCGTCTGGGGATGGCCCGCCGCGCGACGACAGCCGCTCGGCGTGCAACGGAGCCAGCCCCGCCAGCATCGTGAACACGACACGCAGGCGCGGATACGCGGCGCGCCCAGCGGCGCGGAACGAAAGCCAGGCGGTCTGCACGTCGAACACGTACCGCGTCAGCGCGGGCCACCACAGAGGATCCTCCAGCGAGCACTCGTGCGCACGGGGGACCGCGCCGAGGCCCGGCCCCGGATGGATCAGCAGAGGCGCCTCGCGTGCCTGCAGACGATCCAGCAACGGATGCAGGCGCGCATAGGATTCGACGGAGGCGAGCGCGCCGGCCGGCAGCGACACGCCCACGCAACCGCGATCGAGCGCGCGATCGACGTCCCCCGGGTTGGGGGACTCCAGGGCGAGCGCACCCCAGACCTCAAACGGCTCACCAAGCGCGAGGGCGCCCTCGTGGTAGGCCTCGATCAGCGGCAGCGCCTGCGCGCGCGGGAGCGACTCGATCCCCAGCGGACTCGACAGGCAGACGAGCGCCCGATCGAGCCCATCCAGTTCTGCGAGCGCCGCGCGCTGCCCCGCCGTCTCCGTCGAGAGATCCAGCACGAACGGCCGCTCGCCCGCCAGATACAGCATGTCCAGGCCATGTTCGCTACGCGCGAACGGCAGCTCGCGCCGACGGGCCAGCGCGTCGATGAGCGGCTCGCTCCAGAAGTGCTGATGAACGTCGACACGCATGTCCAAGGGCTCCCCGGCAGGCCCGCATCGATGCCGTGCCCGCCTAATCTAGAGATTGTCTATCGATTTTATGGACATTAGCACATGCGGCCTCCGCGGCCGGCGCAACAAAGAACGAGCGCGGTCCATCCGTCGTGCTCAGCGGGGGACCGAGGAATCGAACCTCGAGCTCGGGTTTTGGAGACCCACGTGTTACCACTACACCAGTCCCCCATGGTCGCCGCGCCCGGTGTGCCGCGGCGATGCCCCGGCCCGGTGCGAACGTCAGGGACCGAGATTCTAGGGGCTCGCGGGTGCAGGCCCCGCGCGCACGGGCCGTACCGCTTCGTGGACGCGTGACAGACATGGCCCCGGGCTCTCTAAAGCCAGGCGGAGCGGATGCCGAAGCCTTGGGTGGACCCAGACCCCTAAATTTGTGATGATTGATACATTCTTGTCAAGGCTTTCCCGCTCGGGCTCCGAAGATGGGTTCATGCTGCTCGAAGTCGTGATCAGCGCGCTGCTCGTTGGACTGATCGCGGTCGGCACCTTCTCGGCGTTCGACGCCGCGGGCAAGAGCACCGCGGGGTCGCGCGCCCACGCGCAGGCGACCGTGATCGCCCAGCAGGACGAGGAACGCCTGCGCGGTCTGACCACCACCCAGCTCGCCCAGCTCGGCAGCGTGGAAACGGCCCGGGCCGAAAACGGCTACTGCCTGGAACAGGTCTCGGGCGCGTGGCACTACTGGAGCAAAGGAAGCACCTGGCTCTGCGAAAACCCCACCGGCCTGAGCGGTAGCACCTACACCTACACCGTCTTCACGGTCACCTCTTCCGCGAGCTATGTGACCGCGGAAAAAGGAATCGAAAAAGCGGCCCTCACATGCGAAAAGAGTGGCGGCGCCGCCAACTACCTGCAGACGACCTCCTCGGTGTCCTGGCCGTCGCTCGGCACCCACCCCCCCGTCAGCCAGTCCGGCATCGTCACCGTCCCCACCAGCGGCGTCCTGCTCGTCAAAGTCCTCAACCAGAACAACGAACCCATCGAAGGCGCAACCGTCACGGCGACCGGGACGGGGGTGAACATCACCCAGACCACGCCGGCATCGGGCTGCGTGATCTTCGGCGGGCTGCCGGCCGAGACCGTCGAAGTGGACGCTTACAAATCCCCCTGGGTGGACAAGCAGGGCAAATCTCCACCCCCGACAGTGCCTGCCCCCATCTCGACAACCTCCATCACCGAAAAGACCTTCTACCTCGGGGAACCCGGCACGATCACCGCCAACTTTGAAAGCAATAAAGTCACCGCGGGCATAACCGGTGACACCTTCTACGCGCTACAGACCGAAATGGCATCCCCCACCGGCTACGTCGGGGGAACGGCCGGCACCTACGCGTCCAGCGCGGCGTTGACGGGCATCGAAGGCAAAGGCATCTTTCCCTTCGTAAAAGTCGGCAAACCGGCGGGAGAAGCTCCCTACACGGTCTTTGCGGGTGACTGTGAAGCTAACAATCCCGCAAAAGTCACCGAAACTGGCGAAAAACTTAAAGCCCATACGGTGCAGGTCAATCCAAAAGGCGAACCATCCGTGAATGTCGAAGCGCCCGCGCTCACTGTCTCCGTCTACGAAGGCACAAGCGCAAAAAAAGAAAATCTTCTCAAAAAATCAGAACGCGCAATGATCATCAACAAGGGCTGCGAAAAAGAAAAAGCAACCGCCCAGAACTACACGAGCGGCGTCGTATACAAGCACAACGTGGAAATCAAAGAAGGCCAGCTCGTGCAAAAATACCAGCCCTACGCCAAAGAACTGGCGCTCTGCATAGTCGCGGAAATCGGCAGCAAAAAATGGTATAAGTACGAGAGCCCGACTCCCTTCGAAAACAAAGTAAAAGCCGGGACAAACATCGGTACGTTTTATATGAAAGCGACCGAAAGCGGATACGAAAAATCCGAAACCGCCGGCAAACTCACCTGCCCGTAACGCTACATGGCGCACTCTAAATTCCCACTCACCCCCAGCGCCGATCAGGGCTTCACCCTGGTCGAGCTGCTCGTCGCGATGGCCCTGGCGATGGTGGTCATGATGGCGCTGTTTGTGATCCTCGAATTCTCCACGAGCCAGGAGGCTCGCATCAGCGAACGGGTGCAGGCCAACAGCATCGGGCGCAGGTCCATGACCAGGGTCGTCGACGAGCTGCACTCGAGCTGCACGGGCTTCGGCGCCACGGCGATTCAGGCCCCCGGCACCACCCCGACGGCGCCACTCGAAAAAATCGGACCGCTCAACCTCTGGTTCATCAGCGCCTACGGCAGCTCCTCAAGTGGCAACGCGGTCGAGACCAAGGTCTATGAGCACGACATCCACTGGGCTTCGACGGGCAAAAGCAACACCGGCGAAACGCTGGGCACGCTCACCGACTACGCCTTTGAAAGCACCGCGGGCAGCGGGCCGGGCACCAAATCGGGGACATGGGAATTCCCGAAACTGGAAGTCGCGTATGCCCAGGCCAACGTGCTGGCGCAGAACGTGATCCCGCCGACCATCTCCAGCGCCAACACGATCTTCCAGTACTACAAGCTCTCTAGCTCGACCGGCGCATTCACGGCGCTCTCAGCCACAGAAGCCCCCACGGCCGCCGCCGCGAATGAAGTCGCGAAGGTCGCCATCAACTTCACCCAGGCGCCAGAAGCGGGCAGTACGAAGCTGGGCGGCCGGACGGTCCCCTTCAGCGACACGGTCGTGCTGCGCTTCAACGCCACCGAAACCGGCTCCGAAGCGAGGGACGAAACATGCACGTAAGACCACCCACAATCCTCCGGCGACTCTCGCGAGACGAGCAGGGCTTCACGATGATCATTGCCCTCGTAGCACTGATCGTCGGCGGGCTGCTGGCGGCCGCGGCCCTCCTCGCCGCCACCCAGGACGTCAAGCTCACGAGCACCTACGTCAGCCAGCAGAAGGCGTACTCCGCCGCGCTCGCGGGAATCAGCCAGTACAAATACCAGCTCAGCGCAAACCCCAATTACTGGACGACCTGCCCCGAAGCCGAAGGGACCGTCACCGGGGCTGCTGTGGAGACGTACAAGATCAAGACGCTGCCCTCAACCTCGTGGGTGTCGAAAGGCCATACGAAATGCGAATCCGGGAAACAGCTCTCCATCATCGAGACGGCGGACTCCGCCTCCGGCACCTTCCGGATCGAATCCACCGGTACGATCACGGGCAGCAAATGCGGCGCGCAGCTCTGCTCACGCACGATCGTGGCGACGCTTACGCACCCCGGCTACCTCAACTATGTGTATCTGAGCAACTTCGAAGAGGCAGACCCCGAAACCCTGGGGAGATCTGAGGCGGAATGCGAATACTACCATGAAGAAAGGGAAGCAAAACACCTGACGAATTGCGTGAGCTTTCCGTGGATACCCGCGGATAAAGTCGAAGGTCCGTTCCACACGAACGACGAGGCCGACATCTACGGGTCGCCTGTGTTTGGCCGTTCCGGTCACAACGATGCCATTGAAATGAACGGTGGTTATTATGGGGGCACACCGAAATTCCAGGGGAACGGCTATACCGAAAACGGCGCAACCCTGCTCCCACCGGAAGTATCCGCCACCGAACTGCTCACCGAAGCGGGAGACAAATTCACGGGCCGGACGACCATCGTGCTGAAGGAAGGCACGCCCAACAAAATGGAAGTCACTTTGAGCAACAAAAAAACGGAAACCCTGCCGTTTCCTGCCAACGGGATCGTTTCTATCGTGAACTCGGCGAGCGGCTGCCCGATCGCATATACACCTTTTCTGACAAAATATGCAGGCGACACCGAATGCGGCAACGTGTACATCCAAGGCAAATACACAGAATCACTCACGGTCATCGCCCAGAACGACGTGATCGTCACCGGTAACCTCACCACCGAAGGCGGAGAATCGGGAGGGCAACCCACCGGCGCGGCCACGCTTGGTCTGATCGCGATCCAGCACGCGCGGCTATATCATCCCGTGAAGGAAACCTGCGAACAGAGCGGTAAAAAAGTAACATGTGAAGCCACGGAAAACGCGTGCAATGACGAAAACGCGGCCAAAGGCGAAAAACCGGCCGAAGAATTCGGAGAAGCGCTCAAAAACCCCGAGATCGACGCCGCGATCCTCAGCACGAAACACTCGTGGGGCGTCGACAACTACTCGTGCGGCAAAGAACTTGGGTACATCACCATCTGGGGGTCGATCGCCGAGAACTGGCGAGGACGCGTGACCTGCTGTGTCAGCGGCGGAGACTACATCAAGGACTACAAATACGACGAACGCCTGGCGACCGACGAGCCCCCGAGCTTCCTCGCTCCATCGACCACCAACGGCTGGAAAATCGAGCGCGAGACCGCGCCTCCGGAAACCTAGCGCGCGTGCAGAGCAGTGTGGAGCCGGGAACAACGTCGGAATCCTGCTGCCGGTTCCAACGTAGATCAAAATGGTGCGCGCGGAGGGACTCGAACCCCCAAGGGCCAACGCCCACCGGCACCTAAAGCCGGCGTGTCTACCAATTCCACCACGCGCGCATCTGGACCTTCGTGCGCGCAGCCCGATCGTGGATCGCTTCGATCCACGATCGGTACGCACGGGGACCGCCTGAGATTGTATGGTCATCATCACGATGTCTTCAGCGGCGGACCCTCTGGCGCCCTCTGGCGCGACCGTGATCACGCATCCCAACCGCGACAAGCCGGTCGTGCAGGCTACGCGCGTGACGGTCGTGCTGCTGCTGCTGATCTCCGCGGGGCTGATGCTGATCGTGACCGCGGGCGGCTGGTCGGTGCTGCAGAGCGCATGGCCCCTCCAGGTCGCCTACATCCTGGTCTACCTCCTGCTGGCGTTCTATGCTGCACGCTGGCGCCGCGGCGTTCTGCCGGTCGCGGCGGCGCTAGCCGTGATCCTGCTCGTGTTCGCGCTGGTCGCGGGACCGTTCTGGTTCGATCGGGACAAAGCGGGCTTCTCACAGCCGGCCATCAACGCCGGTCTGCTGGGAACGATCACGCTGCTGATCATCCCCGTGCAGATGCTCCTGATCGCGTTCGCGATGCGCGGCTTCTCCCAAGGCTGGAACGTCGAGCTGGAGCGCCCGGCGCCGATGTCCGGCGGACGCGGCTACCGGGACACGCCCCCGCCTCACCCCGCCTGAGCCGTCCCGCGGACGGCACCGGCCGCGCAGTCCGCTCGGCCTTATAGTTGGCGATCGTTGCGGCGGTGGCGGAACGGTAGACGCGGAGGCCTCAAAAGCCTCTGTCCGCAAGGGCGTGTGGGTTCGACTCCCACCCGCCGCACTCTCGACTCGGCCGTCCTCGGCATCGTCTCCTCAGCCGGGCCAGAGCAGGCGACGGCCCCGGGGCGGGCGGCCCGGGGCCGGCCACGAGATCAAGCGAACCCCGGCGGGCGCTCCTGCCCCCACGGGCGCTCGGCTTCGATCTGGGCGGCCAGCGCGATCAGCGTCGCCTCGTCGCCGGGCCGGCCCACGAGCTGCACCGCGCGTGGGAGCCCGTCCGCAGCAAACCCCGCGGGCACCGAGCACGCGGGCTGGCCGGTGAGGTTCCAGCACGCGGCGTGCGCGACGGTCGCGGCGGCCACGGCGGTCGTCCACAGCCAGCCATGCCCCTCGCACGCCCCGATCTTCGGCGGGGGAGCGGGGGTCACCGGCGTCAGCAGCACATCGTGATCGGTCAGCGGCTCGTTCAACCGCGCCGCATACGCCTCACGGCGCCCGAGCGCCCACTCGAGCGCGCCCGGCGGCAGCATCCCTCCGAGGCGCGCCAACGAGCGGATGCGCCGTTCCAGGCGCTCGGGGTGCGCGAACGTTGCGGCCTCCTCGTGGAGGCTGCGCAGGTAGATGGCCGTGAACTCGGCCGCGGGCGCGAGCGGGCCGTGGTCGATCTCGCGCTCGTTCACCTCGTGGCCGAGCGAGCGCAGCAGCGCTGCGGTCTCATCCAGCGCGGCGCGATTCTCGGGGTGCAGCTTGCTCAGCGGCGAGGGCGGCAGCTTGCTCGAAAGGGCGATTCGCAGCCCACGCCCGCCCGCGCCGCCGTTGGCGGACCCACCGCCCGCCGCCTGCCCGAGCGCCGCCAGGAACGCGCTCGGCGGGATCTCGGGCGCGCCCGGATCGGGAGCGCCCATGGCGATCGCGTCGTAGAAGAGGGCATTGTCGCGCACCGAGCGCGCCACCACGCCGTTGACGACCAGGCCGTGCCAGGCGTCCAGGTGAGGCGCCAGTGGCACCCGCCCGCGCTGGGTCTTGAGCCCGAACAAGCCACAGTAGGCCGAGGGGAAGCGGATCGAGCCGCCGCCGTCGCCCGCCAGCGCGGCGCCCACCAGGCCGGCGGCGACCGCCGCCGCGCTGCCGCCGCTGGAGCCGCCCGGGCTGTTCTGCAAGCCCCACGGGTTGCGCGTCACTCCCCACGTGGGCGACTCAGTCCAGGGGAAGGCGCCCAGCTCGGGCATGTGCGTCTTGCCGATCACGATCGCCCCCGCGGCGCGCGCGCGGCGCAGGATCTCCGAGTCCTCGCGCGCGGGCTCGCCGTAGGCGTTCGTGCCGAACGTGCTCACCTCGCCGGCGACGTCGAATTCGTCCTTCACCGCGATCGGCACGCCCAGCAGCGGGCGCTCGCTGTCCCCCGCTCCGCGGCGCGCGTCGGCCTGGTCGGCTTCCATTCGCACGCGCTCGTCGAAGACGATCCGGAAGGCGTTCAGCGTGGGATTGAACCGCTCGATCCGCTCCAGACAGACGTCGACCAGCTCGCGCGAGCTCACCTCGCCCCCGGCGATCAGCTCGGCCTGCCGGGCGATCCCGGCGTATGCGAGGTCGCTCGCGTCCACGCTCGAAATCTAGTCGATCGGACCGCCCGGAGCCCGCGCGCCAGGCAACCCTCTCGACCGCAGCCGGATTTGCCGGCGATCCATGCCGGCCATCCGTTTTGGCCGCATGGCCGGCGAGGGACACAAAAAATCGCCATACCGGCCGTCGCCGGCCTTAGGATGCGCCTCGAGGAGCAATCGCTGCTTACGACCCAAGGGGGAACATGCTCATGCCCTATCCCGTCACCTTCGAGGCCGACTACGTCGAGTCCCGCAACCGCCTCACCACCTTCTTCCGCCTGATCCTCGCGATCCCGCTCGCGATCTGGGCCGCCCTGTACGGCATCGCCGCCTATCTCGCGATGATCGTCGCGTGGTTCGCGATCGTCATCACCGGGAGCTACCCGGAGGGTCTGTATGACTTCACGGCCGGCTTCACCCGCTTCTACACGCGGGTGCTCGCCTACACCTATCTGCTGTCCGACCCCTACCCCTCGTTCGGGGGCTCCGACGACCTGGCCTACCCCGTGCGGATGAGCTTCCGGCGGTTGGATGAGTACAGCCGGCTGAAGACGCTCTTTCGCATCATTCTCGCGATCCCGATCGTGATCGTGCGCTACGTGATGGGTCTGCTGCTGGAGATCGGCGCGGTCGCGGGCTGGTTCGTGATCCTGATCACGGGCAAGATGCCGCAGGGGCTGTTCGACCTGATGGTGCTGGCCAACTCCTACACGGCGCGCTCGGACGCCTACCTGTTCCTGCTCACCGAGACCTACCCGCCCTTCCAGGACGAGCAGACGCGCGCCGCCGGGACATCCGCTCCCCCCGCTCCGCCTGCTCCCCCACCACCGCCCGCCGCGCCGGACTACCCGTCGGCTTCATAACGCGCACGAAGAGCGAGGAGGATGGACCGGGACCGCGCATGCGCGGTCCCTCCGACGGGCGCATGCGCCCGTCGGAGCCGTGCCGCATGCGGCACGGCGGCAGGGCCGCATGCGGCCCTGCTTCGGAGGCGCGCATGCGCGCCTGCTCCGGGTGGCGCATGCGCCACCCGGGACACCATCAGCTTTACAAGCCATGTGCGTCCCACCGCTTATGGCCCGCCTGCTCCACCCGGGACAACATCACTTTTACAAGCTATGTGCGGCCCTCCGCTGTATGGGCAGCACATGCGCCGCTCGGACTCCGTACCTAGACGGGTGTCACCCCGTTGTGCTTTGCAGGCCATGCGCGCTGCTTTGATTGGGCGTGCGCGAACCGCCGCACCAGCTCCGCGCGCAGCTGCACCGGCTCGATCACGGCGTCGATCACCATTTCCGAGGCCAGGTGCAGGATGTCGATGTCCTCGCCGTACTCCCTGCGCAGCTCCTCGGTCTTGCGCGCGCGCTCCTCCTCGTCGGCGATCGCCTGCAGCTGGTTGTAGTACACGGCATTGATCGCCGCCTGCGGGCCCATCACCGCGATCGAGGCGCTCGGCAGCGCGATGCAGCAGTCGGGCTCGAACGCCGGTCCCGCCATCGCGTACAGCCCCGCGCCGTAGGCCTTGCGCACGATCACCGAGATCTTCGGCACGGTCGCCTCGCTGACCGCGCTGATCATCTTCGCGCCATGGCGGATGATGCCTTCGCGCTCGACCTTCGTGCCGATCATGAACCCGGGCACGTCCGCCAGGAACAGCAGCGGCACGTTGAACGCGTTGCACGTCCAGATGAACCGCGCGGCCTTATCGGCGGAGTCGCCGAACAGCACGCCGCCCTTCTGCTTGGGCTGGTTGGCGACGATCCCGATCGCCTGCCCGTCCAGGCGCGCGTAGGTGACGATCAGCTCCTTCGCCCAGCGCGAATGCACCTCCAGCAGCGAGCCCGCGTCCACGACCGCCTCGATCAGCTCCTTCATGTCAAACGGCTTGTTCTCGTCCGCGGGCACGATCTCCTCGATCGGGACGCTCGACGCCGGCCCCGCCGCTGCTGTCGCGGGCGGGCTCTGCTCCCAGTTACCCGGCATGTAGCCGAGATAGCGCCTTGCAAGCGCGATCCCATCCTCGTCGCAGGACACCAGCTGATGTCCGCAGCCGCTCACGCCCGTGTGCATGCGCGCGCCGCCCATCTCCTCCAGGCTCACCTGCTCGCCGATCACCATCTCGGCCATCCGCGGCGAGCCGAGGTACATCGAGGCGTTGCCCTCGCGCATGATCACGATGTCGCAGAAGGCCGGTATGTACGCGCCACCGGCGGCGCTCGGGCCGAACAGCACGCACACCTGCGGCACCACCCCCGACATGCGCACCTCGTTGTAGAAGATCCGCCCCGCGCCGCGCCGTCCGGGGAACATCTGCACCTGCTCGGTGATCCGCGCCCCCGCGGAGTCGACCAGGTAGACCATCGGCACGCGCAGCCCCAGCGCCCGTTCCTGGATGCGCAAGATCTTCTCGACCGTCTTCGGGCCCCACGAGCCCGCCTTCACGGTCGGGTCGTTCGCCATCAGCGCGACCGTCCTGCCCTCCACCGTGCCCACGCCCGTCACGACCCCGTCGGCGCCCAGCCCGTCCTGGAGCCAGTTCGCCAGCAGCGCCTCCTCGGCGAAGCTGCCCTCGTCCAGCAGCAGCGCGATCCGCTCGCGGACCGGCAGCTTGCCCTGCTCGGCGGCCTTGTCGCGATGACGCTCGGGTCCGCCCGCCAGCGCGCGGGCCTTCGCGTCGTGCAGATCAGTCAACTTGCGGGCCCGAGAAGATCGAGGTGGGTGGGGTTGTATGTCTCAAAAAAACCTCAGTATGACTATCGTTATACGCAAGAAGAAATAGACAGCGACGATCCAGCCCTTGGGTTCCGTCAGGCGATTCAGACCCCAGGATTCTCGACCGGCGTCTCGCCCGAGTAGTCGTAGAACCCCATCCCCGACTTGCGCCCGTACCAGCCCGCGCTCAACATCTTGCGCAGCACCGGCGGACGCGCGAAGCGACGCTCGCGGAACTCGTCGAACAGCACGTCGCAGATCGACCCGAGCGTGTCCAATCCGACGAAGTCCGAGAGCGTCAGCGGGCCCATCGGGTGTCCCGCCCCGGCCTTCATCGCCTCGTCGATCTCGCCGATCGAGCCCACGCCCTCTTCGTAGGCGCGCATCCCGTCCAGCAGATATGGCACCAGCAGCCGGTTGACGATGAACCCCGCCCGATCTTTCGTCCCGATCGCCAGCTTGCCCTCGGACTGCGCGAACTCCAGGCCGACCGCGAACGCCTCCTCGGAGGTCGTCACGCAGCGCACCACCTCGACCAGCTTCATCACCTGCGCGGGATTGAAGTAGTGCAGCCCCACGAAGCGCTCCGGGCGGCTCGTCGCGGCTGCTTGGTCGATCACCGCCAGCGAGGACGTGTTCGTCGCGAACACCGCCTCCGGCTTGACGATCTGGTCGACCTCCTTCCACATCTCGAGCTTCAGCGCCAGGTTCTCGGTGATCGCCTCGATCACCAGATCGCAGTCGGCCAGGTCCTTGTAATCGGTCGTGCCCTTGATCCGCCCGCGCACCGCGTCGGCGTCCTCCTGCGAGGACTTCCCCCTCTCGACCGCGCGCGCGAGCTGCTTCTCGATCTTGCCGATCCCCTTGCCGAGCGTCGCCTCGTCGACCTCGCGCAGCACCACCTCATAGCCGCTCTGGGCCGCCACCTGCGCGATCCCATGTCCCATCAGCCCGGCTCCAAGCACGCCCACCTTCTCGATCCGCTGCGCCATCTGCCCTCCGTTTGGTCTGCTGTTTGGTTCCGGGAGCCTATTGGGCCCACGCGAGCCTAGTACGATCGCCCCCATGACCCTCGTCACCACCGACGACCGCGGCGCCGTCCGCCACGTCGTCCTCAACCGCCCCGACAAGCGCAACGCGATGAGCCAGGCCCTGCTCGTGGAGCTTCGCGACGCTCTGACCGCGGCGGCGGCCGACGCGTCCGTGCACTGCGTGATCCTGCGCGGCGAGGGCCCGGTGTTCTCCGCAGGCGTCGACCTGAACGAGCTCGCAGCCTTCGCCGGCGACCCCACGGTCCTGCGTCCCTTTCGAGGCGTGTTCCTCGACTGCGCCAACCTCTGCGAATCGATGCCCAAGCCCGTCGTCTGCCAGATCCACCACACCTGCGTCGGCGGCGCCCTCGAGGTAGCGCTCGGCTGCGACCTGCGCATCGCCGCCGAGGGCTCTCAGCTCGGCCTGCCCGAGGTCCGCTTCGGGATCATCCCCGATGTCGGCGGCTCCTCGCGCCTGCCCGCGGTCGTCGGCCTGGGCCGAGCCAAGGAGCTGATCATGACCGCCGGCATGATCGACGCCACCGAGGCGCATCGGATCGGTTTGGTCAACCGCGTCGTACCGGCCGAGGAGCTGGAGGCGGCCACGCAGACGCTCGTGGACGAACTGCTCGCGAGCTCCCACGTCGCCGTCGGGCGCGCCAAGCTCGTGATGGACGCCTCGGCCCGCCCCACGCTCTCGCGGAGCCTGGAGATGGAGGTCGCCGTTCAGGAGTACTGCGTGGCCGCGATGCGCGAGATCGCCCGGCAGGGCGAAGGCGCCGGCGCAATCGAGCCGGTCGCGACAGGCTGAGCTCGCGTCACATGCCGAGCCGTCGCGTGCCATGAAGATCGCATACCACTTCGACGCCGATGCGCACGGCGGCTCGTATGGCAATGAGATCGAGCGGCTGTTCTTCGCCGCTCTCAATCGAGCAACGGCGAGCCGCCTGCATGTGCGCGTCAAGCACGGCGACCTCTTGTTGCACCTCCATATCGCCGACGACGACGAGCGTGAGACATTCATCCGCGAGAAGATCCTGGAGCCTGAGCATCCTGTTTGGACAACGTGCGAGACGGGTCGGTTTCCAGAGCAGGCCGCGCGCAGAAGCGTCTACATCCTCTACCTGGATGGGATCGCCTCGGGAGACGCTAAGCGGCTTGACCGCCAGCTGCGAACCGATGACGCCTACCTGGGGTGCCTGGAGATCGACCTGGCCAACCCTGTCCACTGGGTGCTCTACGACCAAAAGTTGATCTCGGCCTACCGCGTGGTCGGCAGGGAACTGCGTCTGTTGCACATCGCATCTGAGCTCGAGCCCGATCTCCCCACCGGCGCCAGGCAGGACTGGATCAAATCGGGACTGTTCAACAGCGTCGAGCTCGAGGACACCGGACTTCAGGAGACGATCCTCGATCCATACAGAACTGTCGAGGCGGCACGACGCGAGGCCGAACTCGAGGAGCTCCTGTCCGGGCACTTCAGCACGGTCGCGAGCGAGACGCTGATCCGCACCGGGGAGCTGGATCCGGTTCTGCGCGACGGGCTTCACGCCGCGCTGACATCGTTTGAGGCATTCGAGTCGCCCGAGCAGCTGGCGCACGTAGCGACGTCCTGTCGACGCTTCCTCGAGCGGCTCGCCGATACTCTCTTCCCCGCGCGACCCGAGCCTAGAGGCAAGCGAGAGCTGACGCAGGACAAGTACTTGAACCGACTGTGGGCTTATGTCGAGGACAACCTTGAGGGAACTGGGCGCGACGTCGTCATCTCTACCCTGACCGACATCGGCGGGCGCATCGACAAGCTCCACGACCTGACGAACAAGGGTATTCACGCCCCGAAGGTGAACCCGGCGGAGATGCAGCGTCTGCTGATCGGGCTCGTATCGACGACGTACGACATCTTGACGCTCGCTCCACCTCCCATGAAGGCGCGGATGGAGCCCTACGCCGAGAGCGTGGTCGAGTTCGCGAAGCAGATCTTCGACGACTCCGCCGATACGTAGCACTCATATGGGAGCTGAGCGAGGCGGCAGACACGGGATCGGAAGCCGGTGTCGTTCACCACGCCACCGGTCCCGCCACAAGCGTGTGGCTCCCCAGCGGCCGGCCCAGCACCTCCTGCGCCCGGCGCGCGCACGCGACGAGCGCATCCAGGTCGATACCCGTCTCGATTCCCATCTCGGCGAGCATCGAGACCAGATCCTCACTGGCGATGTTCCCGGTGGCTCCCGCCGGCACCGGACACCCACCGAGCTCGCCGAAGCTCGACTCGAAGCTGTCGATCCCGGCCTCCAGCGCCGCCAGCGCGTTCGCGAGACCCTGCCCGCGCGTGTTGTGAAAGTGCGCGGTCAGCTCGACCCCCGGCAGCCCGTCGCGCCAGAGCCCGAACAGCTCCCCCACCTGTCGCGGGTTGGCCATCCCCGTCGTGTCGCCGAAGCCGATCTCCTGCGCGCCCGCGTCGCGCAGGCGCGTCGCGATCTCCAGCACCCGCTCGGGCGCCACGCGGCCCTCGTAGGGACATCCGAACGAGGTGGAGATCACGCCCTCACAGCGCAGTCCCTCCTCACGGGCGCGCCTCAGCACGGCCTCCAGGCCGGCCAGCGACTCGGCGATCGAGCGGTTGACGTTCTTGCGGTTGTGCGTCTCTGAGGCCGACATGAACACGTTGATCTCCCCGAACGCCGCCCCGCCGCCCCGCGCGCTCGTCTGCTCGCGCAGCTCGAGCGCGCGCTCCAGACCACGCTCGTTGGGGATCAACACGCCCACGGACACCCCCTGCGGCACGTCGATCCGTGCCAATACCTCCTCCGCGTCCGCCAGCTGAGGGATCACGTCGGGGCGCACGAAGCTCGTGACCTCCAATCGCCCGACACCCGTGCGCGCGAGCGCGTCGATCAGCTCGACCTTGCACTCCGTCGAGATCACCTCGGGCTCGTTCTGAAACCCGTCGCGCGGACCGACCTCGCGGATCTTGACCGAGTCGGGCAGGCTCACCACATCGACAGTCCGCCGCTGACATTCAGCGTCTGCCCCGTCACGTATGACGCGTCGTCACCGGCCAGGAACGCGATCGCGGCCGCGACCTCCTCGGGCTCGCCGGAGCGACCCATGACGGTGGCGTTTACCATGCCCTGCTTCAGGCGCTCGCCGATCTCGCCCAGCGTCTGCGACGCGCTGTTCAGCAGCGGCGTCTCGATCGGCCCCGGCGCCACGGCGTTGCAGCGCACGCGATAGCGCGCGGACTCGCGGGCGATCGCCTTGGTGAAGCCGATCACGCCGGCCTTCGCGGCCGAGTAGACGACCGAGCCCTGCGAGCCGACGCGACCGGCCTCGCTGGCGACGTTCACGATTGCGCAGCCGCTGCGACGCTCCTGCATCCGCGGCAGCACCGCGTGCGTGACCGCGAGCACCCCGCGGAGGTTGACGCCGAGCACGAAATCCCACAGCTCCTCGTCGGTGTTGACGAAATACGAGAAGCGGTCGGTGCCGGCGTTGTTGACGAGCACGTCTATGTCTCCCAGCGCATCGACGGCGGCGGCCACGCCGTCTCGCACCGAACCGGTGTCCGTTACGTCGAGCGCGCACGCGAACCCATCAAACTCGCCGGCGATCGCGAGCGCGCCATCCACATCGAGATCGCCGATCGCCACGCGCGCGCCCTCCGCGGCCAGCCGCCGCGCCGTGGCGGCGCCGATGCCCGACGCCCCGCCGGTGACGAGCGCGGTCTTGCCCTCGAGTCTCATCCCCCAAGCCTATAGGCCCGTGCCACAGGCTCTCACGGGCGCCTCGGCCGACCCCCGACCCTATACTCGGCCGCCGTGCCTGCGCCGACGCCCTCCCCCACCGACGCGGTAGCCGTTGTCGGCGCCTCGGGCTCGCTCGGCTTCGGCCTCGCCATCCGACTCGCTCACACGGGCGTTCCGATCGCGATCGGCTCGCGCGAGGCCGAGCGCGGCGTCGCAACCGCGACGCGCGCGGCCGCCGCGGTCCCGGACGGGTCGTTCGCCGGCTACGACAACGCCGGCGCCGTGCGCGAGGCGGGAACGGTCATCTTGAGCGTCCCCTTTCGCAACCAGTCCGAGACGCTCACGAACCTTCGCGATGCGCTGCGCCCCGGCCAGCTCCTGATCGACGCGACCGTCCCGCTCGCGGCCGCGGTCAGCGGCAGGGCGACACGGATGCTGGGTGTGTGGCAGGGGTCCGCCGCCGAGCAGGCGGCCGAGATGGCCCCCGACGGAGTGCGCGTCGTATCGGCTCTGCACACGGTCAGCGCCGCCAAGCTGAGCGATCTCGACCGCGAGCTCGACGAGGACGTGCTCGTCTGCGGCGACGCACGCGCGGACAAGCTCGAGGCGGCCCTGTTGATCGAGCGGATCGAGGGCCTGCGCTGCGTGGACTGCGGACGCCTGGAGATGTCGCGCACAACCGAGTCGCTGACGGCGCTGCTGATCGGCGTGAATGCCCGCTACAAGGTCCACGCCGGCATCCGCCTGGCGGGTCTGCCCGATCCATCCTGGGAGTAACGTCCCGCTGACGCGGTGGCGACGGGATGGATGTGATGAGCGAAAGCGAGCAGGCAGACGCAGATGTGGTGGTGCTCGCCGGGGGCACCGGGGGCGCCAAGCTGGCTCGCGGCATGCTCGATGCGCTCGACACGAGCGAGCGCCTGACGGTGATCGCCAACACCGGGGATGACATCGAGATCTACGGCGCCCACGTCTCCCCGGACCCCGACCTCGTGTCGTTCTGGCTCGCCGATGAGATCGACGAGCGCGGCTGGGGCCTGCGCGAGGACACGTTCACGGTCATGGGCGCCCTGCGCGAGCTCGGACACGACGTGTGGTTCAACCTCGGCGACCGCGATCTTGCCTGGTGCCTGGAGCGCGCGCGGATGCGCGACGAGGAGGGACTCACCCCCACCGCGGCGCTGGCGCGCCTGAACGAGGCGATCGGCCTGCGCGCACGCGTGCTGCCGGCGAGCGACGACCCCGTACGCACGTGGGTGCGCAACCCCTCTGGCTGGCGCTCATTCCAGGAGTTCATGATCCGCGAGCGAGCGCGGGGCATCGTCGAGGGACTCGAGTTCCGCGGCGCCGAGGAGGCCGCGCCGAGCGCACAGGCGCTCACGGCGATTGCCGGCGCCCGCGCGATCGTGATCGGGCCATCCAACCCGCTGGCCTCGATCGCGCCGATCCTCGCCGTGCCCGGTATCCGCGAAGCGCTCGCGGACGCCCCCGCGCCAGTCGTCGCGGTCAGCCCGGTTGTGGACGGGCAGATCCTCAAGGGACCGACCGCCGCGTTCATGGCCTTCGCCGCGCTGGAGTGCAACGCCAACGGCGTGGCCGACTTCTACGGTGAGCTGCTGGACGGGATCGTCGCCGACGAGAACGTCGCGCGGCTGCCGACCCTGCAGATCGACACGCGCATGGACGACCCCGCCTCGAGGGCGAGCGTCGCCCGGCAGACGCTCGACTTCACGCTGGCGCTGGCCGGGTAAGCCCACATGGACCCACCCGGCCCGTGGCGCGCGTCAACGCTTGCCCTGTCCTCAGCGTTAGCCCTTGTGGTGCTTGCGCTTGTGTTGATTCTTTGGCTTCGGCGGCTTGATCGTCAAGTTCTGCGCGATCACCGTCGACTTCGTCTTGCCCACCACCAGCACCGCGCTTAGGTGCACAGGGAGCTTGTGGAAGCGGGACAGCAATTTACGCCCCGTGGAGTTCAACGTGATCGTGATCGTGACCGTCTGGCCGGCCGGGATCGTGACGGTCTTGGCGCCCACCGTGACGGTCTTCGTGCGCGTCTTCGACCGCTTGCGGTGCTTCGCCGAGATCGCCAGCAGCTTCGATCCGCGCAGCTTCTCGCGCGTGGTCAGCGTCCCCGCGATCGTGCACTTCTGGCCGGGAAGCCCTTTGCAGGCGACCTTGAACGTCACCTTCCCGTTCACCCCGCTCGCATTGCCGACCTGCACGGCCTGCGCCACCGGCTGCACGGGAGCGTAGGTGACCGTGACCGACTTGCCGGCGGTGAGCCCGGCCTGGTCGGTGGCGAGGGCGCTCAGCGTGTTCGCGCCTGGGCTCAGAGGCACGCTCACCGACCACGACCCGTTGCTCGCCAATGTCGCCGAATGACCGTTCACCGTCACCGAGGCGACCGCGCCGGTGTCCGTCGCGCTGCCAGTCACCGTGACGGTCGACGCGTTTACGACAGCCCCGTTGGCGGGCGAGGCGATCGACACGCTCGGCGGGTAGCTGGCGAGGACTTCGTTGGCAAGCGTCCTGACCGCCCCAAGTTCGTATTCGGTCACGAAGCCCATCCGCAGCTTGAACGGGCTGCTGGGTGTGATCGTGCGTTCATAGGGCATCTCGAAGATCGGCCGTTTCCCGACGCTGGCTTGATGGAACGCCACCAGGCCACCGCTAGGCTGGGTGTCATAGACGATCGCCAGCTGGGGGTTTGTCAGATCGCCGCCATCGGGCGTGGCCGCATCCGTCTTGTAGTAAATGGCCGAGTCTCCCGGCAATGACTTCGCCTGGCCTGCGCTCACGGCCGAGAACGAGGATTCGCCGGGGAACTCGAAGGCCCCTTCCGTGCCGTTCTGAGACGATTCCTGGTCATACAGCGCCGAGAGATGGTGCGTCGCGCCGTCGGTCGAGACCCAGCTGTCTGTCAGCAGCGCGACCCGGTCTCCGTGCGCGCTCTGCCACGTGCGGTTCAGCTGTACGCCCGTGGACACGAATTCTTCGCAGCTTTCTTTGGTTGGGGGGAACACTGCCGGCGCTTTACCCGTGCACATGACGAACGGATCGCTCTCCTGCACGACGAATTCGCCGGGCGCCGTTTCGGTCGTGCTGGCGGTGACCGAAGGCGAGCCCGGAATTACTCCGCTTCCGAGGTGTTCGCCCAGCTGCTTGGCGCCATCCGGAGCATAGGCATCCTTGCCATCGACCTGCACCTCCGAGCGCGTCGCCGCGCCGGACGCGGGCCGGTCTTCGGTTTGCAGCGACGCGTTGTTGTAGAAGCCGCTTTCGCTCTTTGCCAGCGTTCCGGGGGCAAACAGGTAGGAGTAGTACAGGCCTTCGTCGCCCACCGAATCGACTCCCAGATAGGCGTCGAGCGTCAGGAATTCCTGTTCGTAGTCATACGCAACGCTCGATTTTGTGAAGATTTCGAAGGATGACCTGAGCGCACGCGGTCCGGCGTACGGGGCGCCCTGCCCCGGAGGATGCGCTTCGGTGTCTCCCGTCGGCACGGCGCGCAGCACGCAGGGCTGCGACGGCAGTTTGGAGATCGGCGCGGACACCGAGAAGGCGCCGCTCGTCACCGGCACTTTTTCGACGATCGTGGAGTAGCTCGTCGGAGTCAAGCCGTCATAGCAGCGGAGGTCCACTTCAGGCACATTGGCCGTCCCGACGACCGTGAAGGTCGAGGAGGGCGCGTTGTTCTCAAACAGATACGCCGGATCTCCGGGCGCGGTTATGTGCGATTCGGGGACGATCGCCTGGGCCGGCGCAACCGATCCGATCATCGCCAACGACACCGCACCTGCAAACGCCGCTATACGCGGACTCAACGAGAACACACGGGCCTCCTTTGGGACACTCTCGAAATGCCATGCACCTGCTCGGCCATGCACCTGCACGGCCGAAAAGCTGGGAGCGAGCTTATATGATCCTTCAGTCACATTCGGCCACCAGCACATTCGACTGGCGGATGTGGGCAGCTACGCTCTTGCCGTGCGCACCGCCGCGATCCTGCCCGTCAAGCGCTTCGCCGAGGCCAAGCAGCGCCTCGGCTCGAGCGGGGTCGATGATTCCCTGCGCGCAGACCTGGCGCGCGCGATGGTAGGCGATGTGCTCGTGGCGCTGCGCGACATCCCGTCGCTGGATCGGACGATCGTCGTCACGAACGAGCGGTCGGTGGTCGCCGCCGCCCGCTACCAGGGAGCGCTGGTCGTGCCCGACACCTCCGAGACAGGCCAGAACGGGGCGATCGCGCTCGGCGTCGAACGGGCGCTGGCCGAGGGCTTCGGACGCGTGCTGTGCGTACCGGGCGACTGTCCGGCGCTGGATCCCATGGAGATCGACGCCCTGCTGGCGCAGACGCCCATCGCCACACGCGAGCACCCGCTGGTCGTGATCGTGCCCGATCGTCACGGCGCGGGCACCAACGGCCTGCTGCTCACACCACCCGACGCGATCGCATCGAGCTTCGGCCCCGACAGCTGCGAGCGCCATCTCGACCTCGCACGCGCGGTGAGCGCGAGCTGCCGGATAGAGAGGCCTGCGTCGTTGCTGCTGGACGTCGACACCGACGCGGACCTCGCGGTTCTGCGTGGACGATTGGCAGACGCGCACGATCGTGCCCCCCGCACCCGTGCCGTCCTCGGCCTGCCACCCGCGCAAGCGAACCCCGTCGCCAAGATCGTCTAACCAGAGCGCTCGTGCTGGAGCACATGACGAGCACACGCACACTCAGCGCCCGCGCGCTCGCGGGCATCCCCGAGGTGCAGCCGGGCGACGATCTCGCGGGGCTGATACTTGCCGCCTTGCGGAGCGATCGACCTGCGCTCACCCTGACCGATGGGCAGCTTGTCGTGATCGCTCACAAGATCATCTCCAAGGCCGAGGGCGCGCTCGTCACACTCGCCGGCGTCGAGCCGAGCGAGCGCGCCCTCGAGCTCGCCGCCGGGGCCGAAGCGGCGACCGGCGCTCCGCGCGATCCGCGCGCGATCCAGGTCGTGCTTGACCAGTCGACTGAGCTTCTCCGTGCCGAGCGTGGCATCTTGATCTGCCGTACGCACCACGGCTTCGTGTGCGCCAACGCCGGCGTGGATGCCTCCAACGCCTCACCCTCGGGCGCCACCGACACGCTCGTGGTCCTGCCCCAAGATCCCGACGCCTCCGCGCGCGCGCTGCGCGCACGCTTGCGTGAGCTGACGGGCGCACGCCTGGCCGTGCTTGTCGCCGACAGCTTTGGGCGCGCATGGCGTCACGGTCAGTGCGATCTCGCGCTCGGCTGCGCCGGCATGGCCCCGCTGGACGACTGGCGTGGCCGGACCGACGCCGCGGGCCTCGAGCTGCACGCCACCTGGCTCGCCGTCGCCGACGCGGCCGCCGCAGCCGCCGATCTGGTCCGCACGAAGGACTCGCGCGAGCCCGTGGTCCTGATCGAGGGCCTCGAGCGATTCGTCACAGACGAGGACGGAGCCGGCGCGAGCGCGCTGGTGCGCCCGCTGGAGGAGGACATGTTCCGATAGCCGTCGCCTCCGGCGATCGATCGCTACGCAGCCACCGGCAGCTCGTAGCGGCGCTTGATCTCATACAGCGTCGTGCGCTCTGCCGCTGAACGCCCCGTGCGATGGGCCGCCGCAATCAGCTCCTCGGGGTCGAGCTTGGTGCCGTGATAGCTGCCGGCGAGGCGGCTGATCGACTCCTCCATGAGCGTGCCGCCGAGATCGTTCACGCCCCAACGCAGCGCCTCGCTTGCGGCATCGAGACCCATCTTCACCCATGAGGCCTGCACGCTTGGAATCGTGCGTCCGAGCGCGAGTCGAAAGACGGCGGTGTGCTTGAGGTTCTCCGCGCGCGAGATCTCCTCCACGCCGTGAGTGCGTCCGAGCAGCGTTTGGAACGGGATGAACGAGAGCGGCACGAACTCGGTGATCCCGCCGGTGCGTTCCTGCAACTGGCGCACGACGCGCATGTGCTCGGCCAGCTCCCACGGCTCCTCGATGTGCCCGAACATGACCGTGGAGGTCGAGCGCAGCCCGGCGCGATGCGAGGCTTCGATGATCTGCACCCAGCGTGCGACCGGCAGCTTGTTCGGAGAGATGCGCTCGCGCACGCCGTCATGCAGCACCTCCGCCGCCGTGCCCGGCGTCGAGCCCAGGCCGGCGTCGCGCAGCCGCGCGAACACCTCGCAGGGCTCCATCTCCGAGATGTCGCACATGTGCGCTATCTCCATTGGGCTGTACGCGTGCAGGTGCAGCTGCGGCGCCAGCTCCTTGGCGAAGCGCAGCCAGCCGAGGTAGTCCTCGAGCGTCCAGTCCGGATGGATGCCCGACTGGATGCACAGCTCGCTGGCGCCGTAGTCGACCGCCTCGTGCACGCGCCGCGCGAACTCCTCACGGTCGTGCTCGTAGGCGTCCGGCGAGCGCTTGCCCTGGCCGAAGCCACAGAAGGCGCAGCCGACGGTGCAGACGTTCGAGACGTTGATGTTGCGGTTGACCACGAACGTGACCGTCTCTCCCGCGAGCTCTGAGCGCAGCTCGTCGGCGGCCTCGCGCATCGCCTCGATCGCCTCGGGGCGCGTCTCGGCGAACATCGCCGTCAGCTCCTCGGCGCTCAGCGCGACGCCATCGCGCCCCTTCTCGATCGCACCCGCGACCAGATCGGGACGAATCGGCGCCGGCGGCTCCGTGCGCCCGGAGCCTCGGCGCGGGATGAAGCTCCAGTACTTGACCTTGATCGTGTCGAGCACCGCCGGCGCGATCCATGCGGGGTCGATGTACTGCGGATAGACGCACAGGCGCTCGGTCAGCGCGACGCCGTCGCTCTGCAGCTCCTTGCGCACCTGATGCGGCGAGGGAAAGGGGTGCTCGGGCGAGATGTGGTCGCCGTTCGCGCTCAACCCGCCGAGGTCACTGGCGCCGGCCCCCACGAGCTCACCCCACCAGTCGGCGAGGTTTGGCGGCACCTGAATCCCAACATCGGGCATCAAACGCCTGGTCTCGGCGATCAGGCGCTTCATGTCATCGATCGACACCGCACACGCCCAGTCCGGCAGCGGCAGGCTCGGGCGCTCGAAGGCAACGCCGTCGCCATCGTCGGCGACGCCCGTCTGCCAGTAGGCGCGCGCGGCAGCGTCGGCGATCTCGGCCGGCTCCTGACCGTAGTAGCGCTGGTGCGGGACGAAGTTCTGCAGGATCACCTCCTGGATGTGACCGTGCTCGGCGTGCACGGCGGCGAGCGCTTCGAGCGAGGCGACGCGCTCCTCCTCTGTCTCGCCGATGCCGACGAGAATCCCGGAGGTGAACGGGATTCGCAGCTCGCCGGCGGCACGGATCGTCTCCAGCCGACGTGCCGGATGCTTCGTCGGCGAGCCCGCGTGCACGGTCTCCATCAGTCGCTCGGAGACCGACTCGAGCATCAAGCCCTGCGAGGCCGTCACCTCGCGCAGCCGCGCCAGGTCCTCGCGCGAGAGCACGCCCAGGTTCGTGTGCCCCAGCAGCCCGCGCTCGAGCGCGCGCTCGCATGCCCACACCACATAGCCCGTGAAGTCATCGTGGCCATACTCGACCAGCCGCGCGGCCACCTCCGGGTTGACCTCCGGCTTCTCGCCCGTCAACACCAGCAGCTCCTTGACCCGGCGCTTGGCGGCGCCGTCGAGGATCTCGATCACCTCATCCGGCGTATAAAGGTGCGCTTGGTGCGTCGCAAACGCGCAGTACTTGCAATAGCACTGGCAAGTCCGTGACAGCGACAGCGTCAGGTTGCGCGAGAAGGTCACTCGGCGGCGCACCCTCCGCAGTGTATGCAGTCGCAGCGACCGCCCTCGGGATGCGTACCGCGCCGCGAGTTTGAAGCGAGCACATGCGAGAGCACGCGCGTCGACGGCCGAGATCTCGGCAAGTCAGACGAACGGATCGGCTGAGCGAAGACCCTGGAAATGTCCGTCCGATCAGGATCGTAAGTTGCCGGCATGTTCGAGGATGCGCTGCGCCGGGCGGTCGCCGAGTTCATCGGCGCCTTCACGCTGATATTCATCGGCGCGGGCGCAGCGGTCGCCGCCAACCAGGTTCACGATCCGACCTTGATCGGCGTAGCGATCGCGAACGGTCTGGCGATCGGTGTGATGGTCTCGGCAATGGGACACATCTCCGGGGCACACTTCAACCCGGCGATCACGTTCGGCTTCCTCATAACGCGGCGCATCAAGCCAGCGCTCGGCGTGCTCTACTGGGTCGCCCAGCTGACTGGTGCGGCGCTCGCCGCCCTGCTCGTGCACGATCTGATCCCGCACGCGATCACCGAAGCCGTGAAGCTCGGCGTGCCGGCGATCGGCAACGGTGTGGACGCCGCATCGGCGTTCGGCCTGGAGGCGATCATGACGTTCTTCCTCGCGTGGGTGGTGTTCGCGAGCGCCGTAGACGAGCGCGGCACGTTCAAGTCGATCGCGGGCCTGGCGATCGGGCTCACGATCACCATCGACGTCCTCTTTGGCGGACCGTTCACCGGCGCCGCGATGAACCCCGCCCGAGCCTTCGGTCCACAGCTCGTCGGCGACTACTGGTCCAACGCCTGGGTCTGGTATGCCGGTCCGATCGCCGGCGCCGCCGTCGCCGCCGTCCTTTATGAGTTCCTGTACCTGCGCCCGGCCAAACTGGAGGCCGTCGGGTCCTCCGACAGTGGAGTTCTCGAGCCGCGCGCAGGCGAGTCCGCCTAGAATGTCGCTGAGCGGCGCCGGCCGATCGACGAGCGCACATGATCGTCGATCGGTTGCGTCTTCGATCGCTCAGCATCTCAATCGAATCTCCTAGGCGACGCAAATTTCAACCGACGGCCAGACGCGGGGAATGGGCAGGGGCGTGTACCTCGCCCGTCACGGTCAGACGGCTTACAACCTCGAGGGCCGGTTTCAAGGTCAGCTGCCGGTGCCACTCGACGAGAAGGGTCGCTTACAGGCCGCGGAACTGGCCGAGCGCACCGCCGCGCACGGGTTCGCGGTGCTGTGGTCGAGCACGCTGCTGCGCGCCCGCGAAACCGCCGAGATCGTCGCAGTCAGGATCGGACTGGAGCCGCGAGAGGACGTGCGGCTGATGGAGACGAACGCGGGTGACTGGACGGACCGACCGTTCGGAGAGGTGCAAGCCGAGGCTCCGGAGCTGTTCGCCAAGTTCGTCGCCGGCGATCCCACCTTCGCATTCCCCGGCGGTGAGTCATTCGCCGAGCAGGAGGTTCGCGTGTGCGCGGCGCTAGATGAGATCGAGCGGGGTCCCCTGCCGGCCCTGGTGGTCTGTCACGGCATGGTTATCCGCGCAGCGCTCTCGGGACGCACCGGACATTGGCTGCCGAACGGTCAACGCGTGCCCAATGGCGCGCTCGTGCCGCTCGACCCCGAGGAGCTTGCCCGCACGGACCTCGGCGGCGAGGGCGCGACGCAGGCGAGCTAGCTCGAGAGCAGGCTTTCGACGAGCTGAGCGCCCTCGCGGGCCATACGTGAGCGAGGGACAACCAGGTCGAACCCGGCGCGCTGCGCCCGCTCGCGCACCTGCACGTCGACATGCGAGTAGAAGCCGAGCGTCGCGATTGAGCCCAGCACGCCCTCGTCGGCCAGGGTTTCCACGATCCTCGCTCCGTCCAAGTCCCCATCGGTCAGATCCACCACGAGCACGTCCGCCGCAGACTCGTCGGCCTCTGCAAGCCGTGTCCGCAACCGCGCCTCGTCCGCGATCAGCTCGACCTCATCGCCCGCCGTCGTGAGATCGCCTTGGATTCGCGACCCGAACAACAGGTCGGCGGTGAGCGCGAGCACGCGCGCCATCGTCAGAGCGCGTTCAGCCGCTGAAACTCTTCGCGCGCGGACTGCGGGCGGCCCCACATCTGCACGACCTCGGCGCGACCGGAGCGCAGCTCGCGCACGGCCATCTCGCCCGCGATACCTGCGTCGTCGAGCAGCGCCAGCGTGCCGTGCGTGGTCGGCGCCGATGCGGCGTGTCCGAAACGATGGGCGACGAGCAGGCGCCAGTGCCAGTCGTTGTGGGAGTAGGGCCGCGCGTTGCAGGCGACGAGGTAGACGGCGGCTTCAACGTAGCGCGACTCGTCGGTTAGACGCAGGTCGAGCTCGAGGTCGGTCCAGTCCTCGGGAAGCGAGTCGACGATCTCCTGGAAGTCCGCGGCAAGGCCCATTGAGCTGAAGCCTAGCGTGGCTATCCTCGAACCCGATGGCCACCGGCGATCTCACCCTCGACACGGCCCGCCTGGACGCCGAGTACGCGGCGTTGAGCGAGCACTGCGGGCTGGTCGATCGCTCTCAGCGGGGCAAGCTCGCGTTGAGCGGACCTGACGCCAAGACGTTCCTGGCCGGTCAGGTGACGAACGACACCGAGGCGCTCGCGCCGGGCGAAGGGTGCTACGCGGCCTTCCTGACGCACAAGGGCAAAATGCTCGGGGATCTGCGCATCCTCGATGTGGCCCCCAGCGGCGCCAAGCACAAGGGAGAGGACTCAGACTCAGACCCCTCGGGCGAGGAGCTGCTGCTCGACACCGAGCGCGTGGCGCTGCAGGCGCTGTTCGACATGATCCGCCGGTTCAAGATCGGGTATGAGCTGCAGTTGCACAAGCGCACGATGGAGCGCGGGTTGCTGTCGCTGATCGGCCCCGAGGCGATGCGCGTCGCGGCCGCCGAGGCGCTGCCCGCGGTGGAGCACGCGAACGTCCCGGTCGAGATCGACGGCATCGCCGCGCTGGCCGCGCGCACGGACACGGGCGTGGATCTGCTCTGCGACTCCGCCACCACCGAGCGGCTGACCGCCGCATTGTGCGAGCGCGGCGCGACGGCCATCTCCGAGCAGGCCGCGGAGATCGTGCGCGTCGAGCACGGCCGCCCGCGCTACGGAGTGGACATGGACGAGGGGACGATCCCGCAGGAGGCAGGACTGAACGAGCGCGCGGTGAGCTTCACGAAGGGCTGCTACGTCGGCCAGGAGACGGTGGCGCGGCTCTATTACAAGGGCAAGCCAAATCGCCTGCTGCGTGGCCTGCGCCTATCGGAGCCCTCGCCGCCCGGCGGGGAGCTGCGCCTGGGCGAGAAGCCGGTCGGGCGCTTGAGCAGCGCCGTGCTCTCCCCCGCGTTCGGTCCGATCGGCCTGGGACTCGTACGCCGCGAGGCGCAGGTCGGAGCGAGCTTGTCGGTTGGAGACGGCAATGAGAGCGCGAGGGTCGTCGAGCTGCCTTTCCAGGCCTGAACCGGCGTCGCGACGTTCGCGATCTCCGGGCGCGCTCATCACGGCGGCGCGTGCCCGGATAGGATGCGTACCCGATATCCGTCCCCGACACGCGAGGTTCAAGAGCACGTGGCCGCGATCGATCTGCAACGAGTATCCGAGGTAAGCGCCGAGCCGGGCGAGCTGCCCAAGACGATGGCCGCCTGGGTCATCCGCGAGGAGCGCTTCGGCGAGCCCCAGGACGCATTCCAGGTGGAGGAGATCGAGGTACCCGAGCCCGGCGCGTTCGAGGTGATCGTGCGCGTGATGGCGGCGGGCGTGAACTACAACAACGTGTGGGCCGCGCTCGGCAAGCCTGTGTCGGTGATGAAGTACGGCGACCATCCCGAGTTCGGCCATCACATCGGCGGCTCGGACGCGTCGGGGATCGTGTGGAAGGTGGGCGCGGGCGTGACGCGCTGGAAGGTCGGCGACGAGGTCGTCGCGCACTGCAACATGGCCTCCTACGAGGACCCCGAGGTGCACGGCCTCGACCCGATGGCGGCGCCCTCCCAGAGGATCTGGGGCTATGAGACGACCTGGGGCTCGTTCGCGCAGTTCACCAAGGTCCAGGCCCAGCAGCTTTTGCCCAAGCCTCACGCGCTGACGTGGGAGGAGGCCGCGTCCTACGGCCTCGTGTATTTCACCGCCTATCGCATGTTGATCACGCGCTGCCGGCTGCAGGCCGGCGCGAACGTGCTGATCTGGGGCGCGGCCGGCGGCCTGGGCGTGTTCGCCACGCAGATCTGCGCCGCCGCGGGCGCCAACTGCGTCGGGGTCGTCTCATCGCCGGAGAAGGGTGAGCTCGTCAAGCGTCTGGGCGCCGTGGACTACATCGACCGGGGCGAGTTCGCGGGCATGATGCGCAAGGGCGGCGAGAGCCCCGAGGAGGAGAAGGCCCGCTTCAAGGTCTCCCTCGGCTTCGCCAAGCGCGTCAAGGAGATCCTCGGCGACGCCCCCGACATCGTCTTCGAGCACGTCGGCAAAGCGACCTTCCCGACCTCGGTGTTCACGGCCAAGACGTTCGGCAAAATCGTGATCTGCGCGGGTACGACAGGCATCGACCTCGACTTCAACGTCGCGTACCTGTGGATGCGCCAGAAGGAGATCCTGGGCTCGCACTTCGCGAACGCGTACGAGTGCACGAAGGCCAACGAGCTGATCGAGTCCGGACAGATCCGCCCGGTGCTGTGGCGCACGCTCGGTTTCGAGGGCGTCGCGCAAGCCCACCAGCTGATGCTCGAAAACAAGCATCTGGGCAAGATCTCGATTCTCGTGGGCGCCGAGGCCGAGGGCCAGGGCAAGACCGCCGAGGGCCCCGGTGCGATCCACGCAGAGGTGGGCGCCTGAGATGGCGGGCGGCATCGACAGGCCCGGAACGGTGATCGTCCCGTGGTATGCCACGGGCTTCAAGGGCAATGCGCTGGAGGCGGCGCTGAACGAGGTCGCCCCGCTCGCGCTGCGCTACGGCGCCGGCTCATACGCCGTCTACCGCGCGCGCGACGATCGCTACAAGTTCCAGCAGCTCGCCCAGTTCGAGCGCAACCTCGACTGGGAACGCTACTGGGAAGGCCCCGAGATGATCGACCTGCGGGTGCGCTTCTCCGGCGCCCATCAGGTGCCGGTGCTCTACGGATGGTGGGATCTGAGCGTCAGCGGCGGGTTGGCGCCCGAGCCCGCCGCCGGCAACGGCCATGCAAACGGCCACACCAACGGCGTCACCTCGCCAGCGGCGCCATAGTCAGACCGGCCCCCTTCAACTGCTCCCAGTAGTGCTCGGCGCGCTCCTGGTGGCCGCTGAAAACGATCGCCTTGCCGGCGTTGTGGATCACGTTGGCGATCTCGTGCCCGCGCTCCAGGGTTGTGCCCGGGATGTAGCGCGCGAGCGTGCGAGCTACGTGGTCGAAGGTGTTGTGATCGTCGTTGCGCACGATCACCTTCCAGGATTCGCCCAGGCCGCCTCCGGGCACGCCCGCGCGGGGCAGCTCGATCGTCTGACTCATGGGACCGGAGGATAATGGGCGCGACCCGTCCGTACAATGGCTGCATGGACGACATTCGCAACCCGCACCTGCCCGAGCGCGACCGGCCGTGGATGATGCGCACCTACGCCGGGCATTCGACGGCGAAGGCCTCAAACGAGCTGTACCGTCGGAACCTGCAAAAGGGCCAGACGGGACTGTCGGTCGCCTTCGACCTGCCCACCCAGACGGGCTATGACCCCGACGACGAGCTCGCGCGGGGCGAGGTCGGAAAGGTTGGCGTGCCCGTGTCTCACCGTGGCGACATGGCCGCGCTGATGGACGGGATCCCGCTCGGAGAGATGAACACCTCGATGACGATCAACGCGACAGCCGCGTGGCTTTTGGCGCTGTACATCGTCGCCGCCGAGGAGCAGGGCGTGAGCCAGGAGCTGCTGCAGGGCACGACCCAGAACGACATCGTCAAGGAGTTCCTGGCGCGCGGCACCTACGCGTTCGGCCCGGCGCCGTCGCTGCGACTGATCGCGGACATGATCGCCTACACGGTCGAGCACGTCCCGAAGTGGAACCCGATCAACATCTGCTCCTATCACCTGCAGGAGGCCGGCGCGACGCCCGTGCAGGAGATCGCCTACGCGATGAGCAACGCGATCGCCGTGCTCGACGCCGTGCGCGAGCGCGTCCCCGCCGAGCGCATGGGCCAGGTCTTTGGGCGCATCTCCTTCTTCGTGAACGCGGGCGTGCGCTTCGTCGAGGAGCACGCGAAGCTGCGCACGATGGGGATCCTGTGGGAGGAGCTTGGACGCGAGCGCTATGGCGTCAGCGATCCCAAGCACCTGCGCTTTCGCTACGGCGTGCAGGTCAACTCGCTCGGACTGACCGAGGCCCAGCCGGAGAACAACGTCCAGCGGATCGTGCTGGAGGCGCTGGCGGTCACACTCGGACGCGACGCGCGCGCGCGGGCAATGCAGCTGCCGGCGTGGAACGAGGCGCTGGGGCTGCCGCGACCGTGGGATCAGCAGTGGTCGCTGCGCATCCAACAGGTGCTCGCATATGAGACCGACATCCTCGAGTACCCGGACATCTTCGAGGGCTCGCACGTGATGGACGGGCTCGTGGCCGAGCTGCTGGACGGCGCGCGGGCGGAGATGGCGGTCGTCGCCGAGCACGGCGGCGCGGTCGAAGCCGTCCCCTACATGAAGGGCGCGCTCGTGGACGCCCACCGCGAGCGCATCCAGCGGATCGAGTCCGGCGAGCAGACCGTGGTCGGCCAGAACCGCTTCACCGAGACCGAGGACTCGCCGCTGACCGCCGGCGGCGATGGTGGAATCCTGGTCGTGGACCCGGCCGTGGAAGCCGAACAGGTGCAAGCGATCCGTCGCTGGCGCTCCGAGCGCGATCAGGCCGCCGTGGACGCCGCGCTGGCCGAGCTCGCTCGGGTGGCCGCGCTCGCGGGTGAGCCGGCGGGCGGCGGCGCGGCAGACGCAGCGAGCCCGGACGCCGAGAACCTGATGATCCCGACGATCGCCGCCGCGCGCGCGGGCGCGACGACGGGCGAGTGGGCGCGAACGCTGCGCGAGGTCTTCGGCAGCTACCGCGCACCAACCGGTGTCGGTGAGGCTGCACCGGCGTCCGGTGGCACCGAGCTGGGCGATCTGCGCGATCGGGTCGCGACATTGGGAGAGCAGCTGGGGCGCCGCCCGAAGATCCTCGTGGGCAAGCCGGGCCTGGACGGGCACTCCAATGGCGCCGAGCAGATCGCGGTGCGCGCGCGCGACGCAGGCATGGACGTGGTGTATGAGGGCATCCGCCTGACCCCCGCGCAGATCGCCGCCTCGGCGCGCCAGGAGGGCGTGCACGTGATCGGCCTGTCGATCCTCTCGGGCTCGCACCGCGAGCTGATACCGGCAGTGATCGACGCCCTACACGACGCGGGCGTCAGCGCGCCGGTCATCGTCGGCGGGATCATCCCCGACCAGGACGTCGCGCCGCTGAAGCAGGCGGGCGTCGCGGCGGTGTACACGCCGAAGGACTTCGACATCACCGAGATCGTCAGCGACATCGTCGAGCTCGTCGCGGCCGGCGCCGAGCGATCGCGCGGCGACGCGCCCGCCACCGTGGCGTGAGCGGGGCACCGCGCCCGACCCAGCCCTCCGGGCTGGGCGCCCGCGCGCTCGGCGCCGCGATCGGCGCGCGCCTGCGCGCACGCGAGCTGAGCGCCGCGCCGGACGCGCTCAATCTGCTGGAGAGCACCACAACACAGGATCGTGAGCAGGCGGCGGCGCTGCTGGGCGCGGTTTCCCCGGCCGCGCTCGGGAGCGAGGCCCCAGGACACATAGTCGGCGTTACCGGCCCCCCCGGAGCCGGCAAGTCGACGCTGCTCTCGGCACTGCTGCGCGCCTGGCGCGCTGACGGCAGGACCGTGGCGATGCTCGCGGTCGATCCGAGCTCCCGCCGCTCGGGCGGCTCGTTGTTGGGCGACCGCGCGCGCATCGACTTCGATCCCTCCGACGCGGGCGTGTTCATCCGCTCGACCTCCGCCGGCGAGCAGCTCGGCGGGCTCGCCTCGGCCACCCGCGCCGCCGCGCAGGCGCTCGCGGCCGCGTTCGACGTGGTCGTGATCGAGACCGTCGGGGTGGGCCAAGCCGAGACCGACGTCGCCGACGTCGCCGACACGGTCGTCGTGGTCGTGCAGCCCGGCAGTGGCGACGTGCTGCAGTTCTTGAAGTCGGGAATCATGGAGATCCCCGATGTGCTCGTGGTGACCAAGGCAGATCTCGGACAGGTGGCGGTGCGCACCAGACGCGACCTGAGCGCGGCGCTGCGCTCGCTCGGTTCGCGCGCCACACAGGTGATCGCGGTCTCATCGCTGTCCCCGCCGCAGGGGGTGCAGGAGCTGCTCGCGGCGCTCGAGGCCCATCGTGCGGAGCTGGATCTGGCCGAGCGGCGGCTGCATGCTCGACGGGCGAGCGCCCTGGCCGACTACGCGCGCGAGCACGGCGAGCGCGGGCTCAGCGCCCTCGGCGGGCGGCGCGCGGCGCGGACGGTGCTCGCCGAGCAGGACCCCGGAGCGGACGTACCGTCCCTCGTATCGGTGCTGGAGCGCCGAGCGACCGGCTGAGATGGCGCGCGATCTGCTGACGATGTTCGGCGCGTTCGCGCTCGCCGCCGCCTTGGCGGGAGCGCTCGGCGCCGTGAACCTCGGCACGGCGCTGGCGTTCGGTCAGATCGCGTTCGCCGTCGCGACCGTCTATGTCATCGTCAAGCGCTGAGGACCCGAACGGGCGCTGGAACGCTCGGAAGATCAGACGTCCGTTCGGCGTCATAAGACGTTAAGGAAGCTGCACTAGCTTCCATCTCACCGATGCCGATCCTGATCCTCTTCGCAATCCTCGCCGGGGCCGGCACCGCGCTGTCGCCGTGTGTGCTGCCGGTGCTGCCTGCGCTGCTGTCGGCCGGCGGCGTGGGCGGCAAGCGACGGCCGCTGGGGGTCGTGCTCGGGCTGACGGTCACGTTCACGATCACGATCGTGGGTATCGCCGAGGTCGTCGGAGGAGTCGGTCTGGGCTCCGACCCGCTGCGCGATCTCGCCGTCGCGGTGCTGCTCGTGACGGGACTGACGTTGATCGTGCCTGGCCTCGCCGATGGCCTGGAGGCGCGCATGTCCCGGCTGGCCCGCCTCGGCCCGCGCACGAGCGGCGACGGGTTCGCCTCCGGGCTGCTGGTGGGCGCGGCGCTCGGGTTCGTGTACACGCCCTGCGCCGGTCCGATCCTGGCGGCCGTCATCTCGGTCAGCGCGGCCTCGGGGCGCACCGTGGCGGTCGCGGTCGCCTACGCGTTCGGCTCCGGTGTCGTGCTGCTGGCGCTCACGCTCGGTGGACGCAGCCTGTTCGACCGGGTCCGCCGTGCCGGCCGCGGTCCGGCGCTGCAGCGCACGCTGGGCGCGATCATGGTGGTCACCGCGCTGGCGATCGCGACCGAACTGGACGTGAACTTCGACCAGTACGTCGCTCAACACATCCCTGAAGTCAACCTCACGGCGTCGCTCGAGAAATCGCACGCCGTCGAAAGCCGGCTGCACGAGCTCAGCGGCCACAGCGCGAAGTTCCAGGCGAGCACGACCACCCCCTCGGAGCCGCACAACGTCAGCCAAGCCAAATTGCTGACGGACGCGCACGGGCTGAAAGACCTCGGCCAGGCGCCCGAATTCACGGAAACCGAGGACTGGCTCAACACGCCCGGCGGCCGGCCGCTGTCGCTCGCGGGGCTGCGCGGACACGTCGTGTTGGTCGATTTCTGGACATACACGTGCATCAACTGCATCCGCACGCTGCCCTACCTGAAGGCGTGGGACGCCAACTACCGCCATGACGGCCTGACGATCGTGGGCGTGGAGACGCCCGAGTTCGCCTTCGAGCACGATGCCGGCAACGTCGCCAATGCGATCGACCAGTTCGGCATCCGCTATCCGGTCGCGCAGGACAACGAAATGGGCACCTGGAACGCCTACGGCAACGAGTACTGGCCGGCCGACTACCTGATCGACGCCACCGGGCACGTCCGCTACGCCGCGTTCGGCGAGGGCGACTACGGCAAGACCGAGACCGCGATCCGCGCGCTGCTCGCCGAAACCGGGGCGCAGGTCGGTGGCATGAGCCGGCCGACCAACGTGATTGTGCCCTCCGAACAGGCGACCCCCGAGACCTACCTCGGCACAGCGCGCGCGCAGGGATGGGTCAACGGGCCCCACGCCGGCACGCACGACTATGGTCCCCAGCCGCATCCGCACCTCGGTCTCAGCGAATTTGCCTACACAGGCGTCTGGAACATCGCCGAACAGCCCGCCGAAGCCGTCTCGAATGCCGGCATCGAGGTGCATTTCCAGGCGAAGAACGTCTATCTCGTGCTCAGCTCGCCCAGCGAACGCCCGCTGGGAGTGCAGGTGTTGCTCGACGGGCGTCCGATCCCCGCCGCCGACGCCGGCGCGGACGTGCACGGCGGCGTGGTCACGGTGCGCGGACAGCGCCTGTACACGCTGGTCTCGCTCCCCCGCGACGAACAGCACAGGCTGACGCTGCGGCTCGCGCCGGGGGTGACCGGCTACGCGTTCACATTCGGGTAGGGGTCCAGCGGAGCATCCCGCCTACAATGAAGCCGATGGAGGGCTCACTGTCTGAGACGAGCGCCCGCAGCTGGCTGCGCTGCTACCGCTGCTGGTCGCAGGATCTTGAGGTTCAGGTCCACTACGAGGGAATCCACAAGATCGACCCCGACTCGGGCGAGCGCTCGGAAGTCGTGGACGAGCTGCAGGAGGCGGTCGTGCAGTGCCTGGACTGCATGCACGACCAGCCCCACCTGGGCTTCAACAACGGCCGCGTCGAACCGGTCGAAGACCGCTGGGAGCGCATGATCGCGGGCACGCCCTGGGTCGCCTCGTGCACGGTGGCAGTCGATGCCGACGACGTCGAGAGCTGTTCCGGGCCGGAGGCGGGCGACGCGCTGTCCTACGCCGCGTTCGGCGACCATGGGGTGCGCGAGTTCTTCACGCACGTGCGCTTCCACAAGCACGAAGAGGACGCGCGCATCATCGTTCACCTGCTCGTCGAGCTGTACGCACGCTCGCTGGAGGAGGCCACAGATGTGCTCGAGTCCTCCGCGCGCGGGGTGTTGACGATCACCTCGCTGGCCGAGGAGTCACGCCCGCCAGCGGCCGCTGGCGAGCTCCACGGGCACGAATAGGCTTACTTGGCCTGATAGGTGACGTAGCCGCGGTTGTTCTGCTGGGTGACGGCGAACGGTGTCGTTTTCTTGCCGACGGTGGCAATGCACGTGAAGTTGTGCCCCTGCTCCTGCGGCACGACCCTGGGGCAGACAACCTTCGCGTGGACGTGACGCTGGCTGAGGATGCTCAGCTCGATCGCCCGCTCGACGTGAGGCATATTCAAGTTGACTTTCGCCGCGGTGCTGCTGCTGCTGGACGATGTCGAGGAGGAGCCGCAGGCGCCGAGGAACACAGCGGCGGCAAGAGCCGCGACGGCGACGATCAGCGCGCGCGGGAGACGGTTATGGCGAATCGAGGGCGGTTTGATGAGTCTGATGTTCATGGGCGGCAGGCTAGTCGCCCACCCGGACGCATTCCTTGGCACGCCCTCGCTGCGCTCTTATCCCCTTGAGCCGGTCGTGAGCGACTGGACGAATGTTCGATAGCAAAGATCAACAGATGTTCGAGTGCGTGTAGTACCCTGCGGCTTAGCTAAAGGCTCCTCTTTGCCGTGGCAGAGCCATGTGAGGCGAAGGGGAGGGCACCTAACCGGAAGGATCCGACACCATGCGACACCCAGACTCCGCACGCCGGGGCTTGTCCGCCGGAGTGACAGCTTCGCCGGCGGCCGACGGCAGCCGTAAGGGCACGGCTCTCCTCACGGGGGCCCTCACCGCGCTGATCGCGCTGCTCTTCACAACGGCCTCCCTGGCGGCGACGAAAAGCACTTCCAACAACTCGGTGATCCGAGGCTGTTACAACGCAGGCAGCGGGCTGCTGCGCATCGTCAACAGCAACGCCAAATGCCGGCACAACGAGGTCGCCATCCAGTGGAGCACCACTGGCACCGGCGCCACCAGTCCGGCCGGACTGGTGGGACCTCAGGGCCTGCAGGGCGTCAAAGGCGAAACGGGAGCAGCGGGTACGCCCGGAGCACAGGGCGTCAAAGGCGAAACGGGCGCTCAGGGAGCAACGGGAGCCAGGGGCACAACCGGAGCAACTGGAGGAGCGGGGGTTCAAGGCGCCAAAGGCGAAACCGGAGCCACCGGCGCTCAGGGCGCCGCGGGCGCGACAGGCCCCAAGGGCGAAACCGGAGCTACCGGCGCCACGGGCGCTGAAGGCAAAGAAGGCGCACAGGGTCTACAGGGCGTAACTGGCGCTACCGGAGCACCAGGCGAAACCGGAGCCACGGGAGCAACCGGCGCCGAAGGAGCCGCAGGCAAAGAAGGCGCACAGGGAGTCGAAGGCAAAGAAGGCAAAGCAGGACCTGAAGGGAAAACCGGGGCCGAAGGCAAAGCAGGACCCGAAGGCAAAGAAGGGCTCGAAGGCAAAACCGGGACTGAAGGCAAAACCGGGACTGAAGGCAAAACTGGGACTGAAGGCAAAACCGGGGCCGAAGGCAAAGCAGGAGCTGAAGGCAAAACCGGGGCTGAAGGGAAAGAAGGAGCTGAAGGCAAAGAAGGCAAAGCAGGACCTGAAGGCAAAGAAGGGCTCGAAGGCAAAACCGGGACTGAAGGGAAAACCGGGGCTGAAGGCAAAGAAGGGCTCGAAGGCAAAGAGGGCAAAGAAGGCCTGCAAGGCAAGGAAGGGCCCGAAGGCAAAGAAGGCCTCGAAGGCAGAGAAGGCATAAAGGGCGTCACAGGCGCGACTGGAGCACAGGGCGAAACCGGTGCCACGGGAGCCCAAGGCGCAACCGGCGCACAGGGCGAAACCGGCGCGACCGGCGCACGGGGAGAACAGGGCGCACAGGGCGCCACTGGACCCCAGGGCGAACGCGGCGAAACAGGCGCCACGGGAGCCCAAGGCGCCCTTGGTGCAACCGGAGAACAAGGCGCCACCGGTGAAAAAGGCGAGCGAGGAGAAAAGGGCGAAATCGGCCTCCAGGGCGTGACCGGGGCGACCGGAGCGCAGGGAGAAACCGGCGCGACGGGAGCGACCGGCACGCAGGGAGGAACCGGCACCACGGGCGCACAGGGCGAACGCGGCGAAACCGGGGCTACTGGAGCTACCGGCGCGACCGGGCCCGAAGGACCCAAAGGGGCCACCGGATTGACCGGCGTGACCGGCTCGACCGGACTCAAAGGCGAAACCGGCTCGACCGGCCCCAAAGGCTCGACCGGACCTGAAGGATCGAAAGGAGCCGAAGGGAAAGAAGGTAAAGCGGGAGCTGAAGGCAAAACCGGCGCGACCGGACCTGAAGGCGCATCGAGCACGACGGTCGTGTTCGCCTCAGGGAGCACACACGCCACGGCCTCCTGCAAAGTGGGCGAAGTCGCTACCGGTGGTGGCGGGAAAAACGCCACCGGCAGCAGCAACGACCACTACACCGTGTCGGGCCCGGTGAACGCGGAACACACGACTCCGATCACGAGTGGTGAATTCAAAACGTCGCCGACCGGCTGGTATTACGAAGACGCCGGCGACGGGGGCACGGTCACGGCCTACGTGGTCTGCGCTAAATAACTGCCGGTCCGACCAGGGGGGCAGTGAGAAAGGGAGGCCTACGGGCCTCCCTTTCTGTGGTCGGCGGCTCCAGGTAAAGCGTCTAGCTCAGCCGCTGCTCGAGCGCCTGCAGCTGTGCGTCGAGCTCGGCCGGCAGACGATCGAACTTCGCCAGGTGCTCGCGGAACTGCGGCAACTGCGCGCGCCATTCCTCGGCCTCGACGCGCAACAGCTCGGCCATGTCGTCCTCGGAGACGTCGAGACCGCGCGTGTCGATGCCCTCGGGGCCGACAGGCGGTATGAAGCCAATGGGGGTCTTGCTCGCTGCGCCGTGACCGGCACAGCGCGCGAACACCCAGGACAGCACGCGCGAGTTCTCGCCGAAGCCCGGCCATAGGAAGCGGCCGTCGGCATCCTTGCGGAACCAGTTGACGTAGAAGATCTTCGGCAGCACCGCCCCCTCGCGGCGGCCCACCTCCAGCCAATGGGCGAAGTAGTCGGCCATGTTGTAGCCACAGAAAGGCAGCATCGCAAACGGGTCAAAGCGCAGCTCGCCGACCGTGCCGGTCGCAGCGGCGGTCTTCTCCGAGCTCATGGTCGCGCCGAGGAACACGCCGTGCTCCCAGTCCAGCGCCTCTGTCACGAGCGGAACGACCGTCGAGCGGCGACCGCCAAAGAGCATCGCATCGATCGGCACGCCGACTGGGTCCTCCCACTCGGGCGCGATCGCCGGATCCTGCGAAGCCGGCGTGGTGAAGCGCGCGTTCGGATGCGCCGCGGGCTTGTCCGAGTCCGGCGTCCAGTCGTTGCCGTGCCAGTCGATCAGGTGCGCGGGCTTCTCGCTGGTGAGGCCCTCCCACCAGACGTCGCCGTCGTCGGTGCGCGCGCAGTTGGTGAAGATCGAGTTGCGCTCGATCGTGGCGATCGCGTTCGGATTCGTGTGCTCGCCCGTGCCGGGCGCGACGCCGAAGAAGCCGTACTCGGGGTTGATCGCGTACAGGCGACCGTCTGAGCCGAACTTCATCCAGGCGATGTCATCGCCGATCGTCTCGACCGTCCAGCCCGCGAGCGTGGGAATGAGCATCGCCAGGTTGGTCTTGCCGCACGCGCTGGGGAAGGCGCCGGTGATGTACTTGACCTCGCCCTCGGGCGAGGTCAGCTTGAGGATCAGCATGTGCTCGGCCATCCAGCCCTCGTCGCGCGCCATCACCGAGGCGATCCGCAGCGCGAAGCACTTCTTGCCGAGCAGCGCGTTGCCGCCGTAGCCCGAGCCGAACGACCAGATCTCGCGCGTGTCGGGGAAGTGGACGATGTACTTGTTATCGGCGTTGCACGGCCACGACACGTCCTCGACGCCCTCGCCCAGCGGCATCCCGACGGAATGCAGGCAGGGCACGAACTCGCCTTCGGAGCCCAGCGCATCGAGCGCGCCCTGGCCCATGCGCGTCATGATGCGCATGCTCACGGCCACGTAGGGCGAGTCGGTGAGCTGCACCCCGACGTGACTCTTGTCCGAGCCCAGCGGGCCCATCGAGAACGGGACTACGTACATCGTGCGCCCGCTCATCGCCCCACTGAAGAGCTCGCTCAGCGTCTCGCGCATCTCGGCGGGATCGCGCCAGTTGTTCGTAGGCCCCGCCTCGGTCTCGGTGGCCGAGCAGATGAACGTGCGATCTTCCACGCGCGCCACGTCGCCCGGATCGGACAGCGCGAGGTAGGAGTTCGGGCGCTTGGCGTCGGAGAGCTTCTCGAAGGTTCCCGCCCGCACGAGCGTGTGGCAGAGGCTGTCGTACTCCTCGGCCGAGCCATCGCACCAGTGGATGTCGTCGGGTTCGGTCAGGGCCGCGACCTCCCCGACCCAGGCCAGCAGGCGCTCGTTGGTGGTGGGGGCGGAAGCGGTCGTGTTCATGGGCTGGATACGGCTCCTCGGTGTCGGTCGTGATCGGCGCGCGTCTTCCTGAAGAACGCGGCCGGGCCAGGTTTGGCGCCGGGAACAGAAAAAACGCCCTGGCGGGGCGACCTGAAAAGCCTATCGCACGCCTACTCGACGTTCCCCTCCGCCTCGCCCCCACCGGGATTGCGGCGCGGCACGAGCACCAAGCGCTTGAACTCGGCCACGAGCACGCCATCCTGGTTGAGCACGCGCGTATGCACCCGTACGGTGCCGCGGTCGGGCTTGGATTGGGACTCGCGCTTCTCCAGCACCTCCGACTCGCAGTACAGCGTGTCGCCGTGGAAGACCGGCGCCGGGTGCTTGAGCTCCTCGGTCGCCAGGTTCGCGATCGCCTTGCCGCTGACGTCGCTCACGGACATGCCCAGCGCGAGCGAGTACACGAGCGGGCCCACGACCACGTTGCGCCCCTGCTGAGATTTCGCCGCGTACACGTCGTTCAGATGCAGCGGGTGGTGGTTCATCGTGATCAGGCAGAACAGATGGTCGTCGGACTCGGTCACGGTCTTGGCCGGCCAGTGCTTGTAGACATCGCCGACCTCGAACTCCTCCAGGTAGCGGCCATACGGGTGGGCGCCGCTCGCCTCGCGCGCGGCCTGCTCTGTCTCGACGGTCTCGGTGGCGGTCGGGCTCATCATGGGTCTCTCGGAGTCTCCTGTCGTCCTGATCGGTGGATGAAGCTGTCCACCCAAACTCTAGTGCGGAGCGCCCAGGCTGTACGGTTTGGGATCCTAAGACGACCCTGCACAGGAGACGAGCCAGACTTGCGCAACCCCCGCGACTTCTTCAAGCCCCTCGCGATCGACGCCCCCGAGCCCGCGCGCGAGATCCCCTTCAAGCCCTCCCGGATGATCCATTTCCTCGACTTCTCCAACGAGAAGATGGTCGCGAAGGTCCCCGACATCGCCCCGCAGGTCGACATCCTGCTCGGCAACCTCGAGGATGCCGTGCCCCTGGAAAAGAAGGAGGCCGCACGCGCGGGGCTGATCCGCGTGGGCAGGGAGATGGAGATGGGCGACACCGCGCTGTGGACGCGCGTGAACGAGCTCGCCTCGCCCTACTTCCTCGACGACATCACCCAGCTTGTCGCCGAGATCGGAGACAAGCTCGAGGTGATCATGATCCCGAAGGTCGAGGGCCCGTGGGACATCCACTATGCCGACCGCCTGCTCGCGCAGCTGGAGGCCAAAGCCGGGCTGGAGCGGCCCTTGCTGATCCACTGCGTCCTGGAGACCCATCTCGGCGTGGCCAACCTCGAGGAGATCGCCGCCGCCTCGCCGCGCATCCAGGGCATGTCCTTCGGCCCCGCCGACCTGGCGGCCTCGCGCCGCATGAAGACCACGCGCGTCGGCGGCGGGCACCCCGGCTACCGCACGATCGCCGATCCCGACCCCGAGCACCCCGACGCGCCGCGCCCCAGCTACCAGCAGGACCCGTGGCACTACTCGATCGCGCGCATGGTCGACGCCTGCACCGCCGTCGGCGCGCTGCCCTTCTACGGTCCCTACGGCGACATCAAGGACACCGAGGGCTGCGAAACGCAGTTCCGCGCCTCCTTCCTGCTCGGCTGCGTCGGCGCCTGGTCGCTGCACCCCGCGCAGATCGCGATCGCCAAGAAGGTCTACTCGCCCGACCCCGACGAGGTCGCGTTCGCCAAAAAGGTGATCGAGGCGATCCCCGACGGGCGCGGCGTGCACATGATCGACGGCAAGATGCAGGACGACGCCACCTGGAAGCAGTGTCAGGTGATGGTCAACCTCGCCGAAATGCTCGCCAAGAAGGACCCCGAGCTGGCCGAGGCCTACGGATTCGTGCCCGCCGCGGCATAGTCACGCGGCCCATGCACGTCCACCCGACGCACTCGCCCCGTTGCGGACGGCGCACCCGAGCGACCAAGCTCCGTGTAGGCTTCCGCGCCGCATGAGGTTCTTCGAGTTCGAGGCGCGCGAGATTGTCAAGCGCGCCGGCATCCCCGTCACCGACTACGGCTTCACGACCGACCCCGCGCAGGCGGCGGAGATTGCGCGGCGCATCGACGGGCCGACCGTGATCAAGTCGCAGGTGCTCTCGGGCGGGCGTATGAAGGCCGGCGGGGTCAAGTTCGCGGACACGCCCGAGGAGGCCGAGTCCTACGCGCGCGACATCCTGCAGCTGGAAATCGGCGGGCACATGCCCCACGGCGTGCTCGTGGACCCGAAGGCGGAGGTCGCGCAGGAGTACTACGCGGGGGTCGTCTGGGACGGCACCGCGAAGAAGCCGCTGATGCTGTTCAGCGACATGGGCGGGATCGACATCGAGCAGGTCGCCGAGGAGCACCCCGACCACGTCGGGCGCGGACACTTCTCGACGCTCGAGCCCTTCTCCGACTTCCAGGCCAAGCAGGTGATCGCCGCGGCCGGCGTCACCGGCAAGGCCCTGCAGCGCGCCACCCCGGTGCTCGCGCGCCTGGCCCGGCTGTTCCTCGAGAACGACATGACGCTCGCGGAGATCAACCCGCTGGCGGAGCTGAAGGACGGCTCGTTCGTCGCCCTGGACGCGCACATGGAGATGGAGAACGAGGGCATGCCGCGACAGAAGGGCCTGCTCAAGGCGCTCGGCATCGGAGCCGAGGAGGGCACGCGCGAGGGCCACACCCCCACGTCCTTCGAGGAGGCCGTGAAGGCGATCGACGCCGCCGACCATCGCGGCGTGATCCAGGGCAAGGACACCGGCTTCAACGGCAACATCGGCCTGGTGATCGGCGCGGGCGGCGGCTCGCTGACGCTGACCGACGCCGTGCGCCAGCAGGGCGGCAGGCCCGCGAACTACTCCGAGATCGGCGGCAACCCGTCCGTCGCGAAGGCCTGCGGCCTGGCCAAGCAGGTCCTTCAGAAAGACGGCGTGGAGAAGATCGCGGTGATGATGTCGATCGTCTCCAACACCCGCGTGGACATCGTCGCGCGCGGCGTGATCAAGGCCTGTCTGGAGCTCGACCGGGATCCCGGCGAGACGATCGCGATCTTCCGCATCCCCGGCGCCTGGGAGGAGGAGGGCTTCAAGATCCTCGACTCCTACGGGATCGAGTACTGCGACCGCTCAGTCTCGCTGTGGGAGGCCGCCGGGCGTGCGGTCGCCAAGATCCAGGAGGCCGCATGAGCCCGCATGGCTACGCCGGATCGGCGTCCTTACCGATTGAAGGTCACGCGACCTTCAATCGGCCAGCACGCGTATGTAATACGCCACGCTCCCTGCGTCCTTGCCCTGCGAGCTCATGCGGGAGGTCATTGATCTGATGAGCATCCTGATCGACCAGGACACGACGTTCATCATCCAGGGCATCACCGGACGCGAGGCCGTGAATCTCACGCGCGAGTGCCTGGACTACGGCTCGAAGATCGTCGGCGGCGTGACGCCGGGGCGCAAGGGTCGCGAGGTACACGGCGTCCCGGTGTTCGACACCGTCGAGCAGGTCGTCGAGCACAACGGCGGCGTCGTGCCCGACGGCTCGGTCGTCACCGTCCCTCCGGCAGGCACGCGCGACGCTGTCTTCGAGGCGCTGCACGCCGGCATCAAGACAGTCGTGATCGTCACCGAGCGGATCCCGCGCCGCGACGTCGCGATGATGGTCGAGCTGGCCGACGCGAAGGGCGCGCGGATCATCGGCCCGAACTGCCTCGGCGTGATCGTCCCGGGCGTCGCCAAGATGGGCGGCATCGGCGGTCCGGCGCGCAACGCCGAAGTGGCCTACCAGCCCGGCGCGGTCGGCGTGATGAGCCGCTCCGGCGGCATGACGACTGAGATCTCCTCGACGTTGACGGCCGCGGGGCTCGGGGTCTCCACGGCGGTCTCGATCGGCGGCGACGCGATCATCGGTTCGACCTATGCCGAGCTGATGCCTTTCTTCGAGGCCGACGAGCAGACGCAGGCGATCGTGATCTATACCGAGCCCGGCGGGCGCATGGAGGCGCAGCTGGCGCAGTGGGTCAAAGAGCACAACTCGCGCCTGCCGATCGTCGCCTTCATGGCCGGCAAGTTCATGGACGACGAGGAGATGCAGGGCATGTCCTTCGGGCACGCGGGCACGATCGTCGAGGGCAAGGAGGACTCGGCGACGGAGAAGATCGCGCGGTTGGAGGCAGCCGGCATCCCTGTCGTGCAGCGGATCGACGAGATCCCGGACCTCGTCAAGGCCAAGCTCGCGGAGAGGGGCCGAGCATGAGAGAGGATGCCCTCTTCATCGCGGTAGAGGTCAATGACCAGGCGGCCGCCGACGCCGAGCTGGCGCGCCGGCTGACCGAGGCCTGCCCGGTCGACATCTTCGCCCAGAAGCCCGACGGCGGCCTGGAGATCGTCGAGCAGAACCTCGACGAGTGCGTTCTCTGCCGGCTGTGCCTCGACGCCGCGCCCGAGGGCGCGGTGAAGATCGTCAAGCTCTACGACAACGACGCCGTCCTCGCCTGAGGACCGCCCTGTCCCCTATCCTGTATGCAGGAGGGTCGAGCATGAACGAAAATTTCTCACTCATCGTGATGTGCCTGTTCCTGCTCGCGTCCCTGGCGTTCTTGGCGCAGCAGCTCACGTCATATCACTGACGCGCCACTGCAAGCCAACTCAATGGTGGGCGTCTCGCGCTTTGCGCACGCGCTGGCGCTCTTGCTGCTTGTCGACGACGTTGACGATCAGGCGCAGGAACTGCTCGGGCCCTGATGCCTTGGCCTGCCCGTAGGTGAATGCCTCGATCCAGTCGGCGACCTTGGCCTCGCGGGCCATCACGTTGAAGAACTCGCGGCGCATGTCCACGCGTACGCGCGCGTCGGCCGCGGGACCCTTGGTGACCTTCAGGTCGGGCATCTCCATCCGAAAGTGCTGCACGTCGCCGCGGCCGCGCAGTTCGACGCCGACGACGAGCCGGATCGGCTCGAGCGCCGGCACTTCGCCGATGAACCGGCGCACGGCAAGCTCGATCAGAGCCTTGGCGTCTTCTGCCATCTCACACTACCTCTCTCCCGGCCGTGTTTCCCCCCGCCAGAGTGGGAAGGGAACCCCACAAATAATCGATCGGCTCAGATCTTATGACGTTGCAGCAGCTTGCGCCCGATCACCATCCGCTGGATCTCCGAGGTGCCCTCGCCGATCAAGAGCAGCGGCGCGTCACGGTAGATCCGCTCGATCTCGTACTCCTTGGAGTAGCCGTAGCCGCCGTGGATGCGCAGACATTCCTCGGCGCAGAAGCGTCCGGCCTCGGAGGCGAACAGCTTGGCCATCCCGGCCTCGAGGTCCGAGCGCTCACCGGCGTCCTTCATGCGCGCGGCACGACGGACGAGCAGCCGGGCCGCATCGACCTGCGTGGCCATGTCGGCGAGCTTGAACTGGATCGCCTGGTGCTCGGCGATCGGCTTGCCGAAGGTCTTGCGCTCCTGTGAGTATTTGAGCGCGAGCTCCAGGGCGCGCTGGGCGAGGCCGACGCCGCGGGCGGCGACGTTGACGCGGCCCAGATCGAGCGCGTCCATCATCTGGACGAAGCCCTTGTTCAGGCCGTCCTGCTCGCCGCCGAGGACGTTCTCGGCGGGGCAGCGGTAGCCGTCGAAGACGAGCTCGGTCGACTCGACGCCCTTGTAGCCCATCTTCTTGAGCTTCGGCGGCACGTTGAAGCCGGCGTGGGCGCCCGTGTTCTGTTCGACGCCCGGCTCCTTCTCACAGATGAAGCAGGTCATGCCCTTGTAGCGCGGGTCGGCCTCGGGATCGGTCTTGACGAGCGTGAAGACGAGCGTCGAGAGCAGGCCGTTGGTTACCCACATCTTCTGGCCGTTGATCTCGTAGTCGCCCTCGGGCGTCTTCTTGGCGGCAGTCTTGATCGCCTGGACGTCGGAGCCGAGCTCGGGCTCGGACAGCGAGAACGCGGCCCGGATCTCGCCGGTCGCCAGGCGCGGGAGGTACTTCTGCTTCTGCTCCTCGGTGCCGAAGTTCATCAGCAGGTAGGAGCCGATGAAGTGGGTGTTGACGATGCCCGAGATCGAGATCCAGCCGCGCGAGAGCTCTTCGACGATCATCGAGTAGGTCGTCAGATCGAGGCCCATCCCGCCGTGCTCCTCGGGGATCGTGACACCGAACAGCCCCAGCTTCTTCATCTGCTCGACGATCGGCTCGGGGAAGGTGTCCTCGTGGTCGTAGTGCTCGGCCTGCGGCAGGATCTGCTCGTCCACGAACTGGTGGACCATCTCGGTGATCGCCTGCTGCTCGTCGGTCTTGTCGTTGTAGGGCTCGGCGGCTACGGCCATTCGCTCAGCTCTCCAGGGTCGTTCGGGATTTTCCCGCAGGATACCCGTGCGGCGCGGACTGGCAGACTTCCGACCCCGATGTCGCTCCTGTGCGTACAGCATTGGGGGGGTGAGCCATGAGCAGGCCCCCCGAACACACCGGTTGGCGCCGCTCTCGATTGCCGGCGACGCGCCGGGAGGGGTGAAGCGAGCGTGAACTTCGCTCGCGACGTGGTCGATCGACTGCCGCCGGGAGACCGGGCGCTCGTGGAGCTGGCCCGGGACGGGTCGCGGCGCGAGTGGACCTTCGGCGAGGTCGCCGATCGCAGCGCGCGCATGGCGGGCGCGCTGCACGCGCGAGGTGTGGAGCGGGGCGACGTGGTGATGACGCTGATCGGCAATCGCCCGGAGTGGGTGCTGAGCATGGTGGCGTGCATGCGCATCGGCGCGGTGGCGCTGCCGTGCACCGAGCAGCTGCGCGCCAAGGACCTACGGTTGCGCATCGAGGTCGCGCGTCCGTCGCTGATCGTCGCCGACGCGCGCAACCGCGCCGAGCTGGAGGAGGCGCTGACGGGCGTCGGCTCGCCGGCACCGGAGGGTGTCGGCTCCCGGGAGCGCGAGAGGACACCACGCGGCGAGGTCGATATCGAGGTCGTGCTTGTGCCCGACGAGGCGCTGTTCGCGCCGGCGCCCGCGCCCGCGGTCGAGCTGGGCGAGGACGATCCCTGCCTGATCACGTTCACGAGCGGCACCGCCGGCGAGCCGAAGGCTGTCGTGCACGCCCAGCGCTATCTCGACGCCCAGCGCGTTCAGGCCGAGCACTGGCTGGGCGCGCGGGCGGGCGAGCTGGTGTGGTGTACGGCCTCCTCCGGCTGGAGCAAGTCGGCGCGAAACGTTTTTATCTCGCCGTGGCTGCGAGGCGCGGGGGCGCTCCTGCATGACGCGCGCTTCGATCCGTCCGAGCGCCTGGAGGTGGCCGCGCGCGAGCGCGTGGCCGTGCTGTGCATGGCGCCGACCGAGTACCGCGTGATCGCCGCCCGCACTGCCCTGCGTCCGCTGCCCGGCCTGCGCACGATGGTCGCCGCCGGCGAGGCGCTGAACCCGGAGGTGCAGCGCGCCTGGCGCGAGGCCATGGGCCTGGAGATCCGCGACGGCTACGGCCAGACCGAGACCGGGCAGCTGACCGGGATGCTGCTGGGGGAGCCCGCCCGCCCCGGCTCGATGGGCCGCCCCCTGCCCGGCACGGGGCTGAGCGTGCGGGACGGCGAGCTGGTCGCCGATCCCCGCACGGTGGGCACGTTCTTCCTCGGCTATCTCGGCGAGGACGTGCATCGCGGCGAGGACGGGTCTTGGCGTGTGTCCGACCGCCGCGCGGGCGGGACGTGGCGCACGGGCGATCGTGTGCACGAGGACGAGGACGGCTATCTGTGGTTCGAGGGGCGCACCGACGACGTGATCGTCTCCGCCGGCTACCGCATCGGCCCGTTCGAGGTCGAGTCCGCGCTCGTCGCTCACCCCGCGGTGGCGGAGGCCGCAGCCGTCGCGGCGCCCGATCCCGAGCGCGGCGCGGTCGTGCGCGCGGTCGTTGTCCTGCGCGACGGCCACGAGCCCTCGCCTGCTCTGGGGCGCGAGCTGCAGGAGCACGTCAAGCGCGAGACCGCCCCCTATAAGTACCCGCGCATCGTCGAGTTCGCGCGCGAGCTGCCGAAGACGGACTCCGGCAAGATCAAGCGGGCACAGCTGCGGGCTCAGAGCCGTTGACGGCGCCCTCGCCCCACTCCGCCTCCTCGACCTCCTGCGCGACCGTGCTCGCGGGTGGGCGCAGGATCAGCAGCGCGGCGAGGATGCCGAGCCCCACGCATACGGCGGCGACCACGTAGGCGAGGTGATAACCCCCTGTGAGCGCACTGGCGAGCGAGTGCCCGCTCGCGCTCAGCGCCTTCGTGTGGTCGGTCGCGATCGTGCCGAGCGTCGCCAGGCCGATGGCGCCGAACAGCTGCACCGAGACGTTGATGATCCCCGAGGCCAGCCCGGCGTCCTTCGGCGGCGCGTCGGCCATGCCCATCGTCAGCAGCGGCAGGAACGAGGCGCCCGCGCCGAGCCCGATCAGCAGGAAGGCGCCGAACAGGCCGGGGAAGTAGCCCGCGTGCACACCCTGGGTGGCGAGCAGCAGCAGGCCGGCGGCGATCGCGCTGAGGCCGGCCGCGAGCGTGTTCAGCGGACCGAAGCGATTGACCGCCTTCACCGCCAGCCCCATCGACAGCGCGGCGATCGCGATCGTCAGCGGCATGAACGCGAGACCGGTGTCGATCGCGTCATACCCGAGCACCCGCTCGAGATACAGCGCCCCGAGGAAGAAGGCCGAGAACATCCCCGTCACGAGCAGCCCGCGGACGAGGCTCGATCCCATCAGCATCCGCAGGCGCAGGATCCGCAGCGGCATGATCGGGTTGGAGATGCGCGACTCCAGCCAGAAGAAGGCGCCGAGCAGCACCAGCGCGGCCCCGCCGACGCCGAGCGTGCGCGCGGAGAGCAGGCCGTATTCGGTCGACTTGACGATCGCGAAGGCGCCGAGCATCGTCGCGAGCGTGATCAGGACCGACCCGGCGACGTCGACGCCGCCGGCGAGGCCGATGCCGCGATTCTCCTCGATCAGCACCGAGCCGAGCACGAACGCGAACACGCCGATCGGCACGTTCACGAAGAAGATCCAGTGCCAGCTCAGCGACTGCGTCAGCGCGCCCCCGGCGAGCAGCCCGATCGAGCCGCCCCCGGCGGAGACGAACGCGTACAGGCCCATCGCCTTCGCCTGCTCGGCTTTCTCGGGGAACTCGGTGACGATGATCGCGAGGATCACCGCCGAGGCCACCGCGCCGCCGATCCCCTGGACGAAGCGGCCGGCGATCAGCATCGCCTGGCTGTCCGCGACGCCGCAGAACACCGAGGCGGCGGTGAACAGGACGAGCCCGGAGAGGAAGACTTTCTTGCGCCCGATCAGGTCGCCCATCCGCCCGGCGAGCAGCAGGAAGCCGCCGAAGGTGATCAGGTAGGCGTCGATCACCCACGTGAGGTTTCCCTGGCTGAAGTGCAGGTCGCGCTGGATCGAGGGCAGCGCGACGTTGACGATCGTCGCGTCGAGCACCATCATCAGCTGACCGAGGCACAGCACCGCCAGGGCGATCCAGCGGCGGCGCTCGCTCTTCGCGCGCGGAGCGCTCGGGGTGCTCGGCGGAGCGCTCGGGGAGGTCGAGGTCGACGAGGAGTCCTCCCCGCGAACGGGCCGGCCAGGATCGGCGTCGGTGGCTTGCGCGTGGCCTTCCGGCCGGTACGTGCGGCGGCGGACGCCGCGGCTGGCGCTGCGGGCGGCCCGGGCGATGCGGGTCTCGGTCTGTGCGGCTGTGGCGCTCATGGCGTGGCTCCCTTCGTTGCGTGGGCACACCATAGCAATGATCATCCATGTTTCAAGGATGATCTACATAAAATTTATGATCGTTGCTAAAGTGACAACAGATGCGAGATGGTGTAAAATCACACGAAATGGGCGCTGAGATGGCCTCATCATGTGCTCCAGGCTCGATGGTCCTGCTGACCCGCCTGGCCAAGCAGGTGTACCGGCGCAGCAGCGACGAGCTACTGGGGATGCAGCTGCGCCATCTGGTCGCGCTCAGCTACGTGCGCGACCACGAAGCCTGCCCCCAGCACGAGCTGGCCGAGGCCTTCTGCATGGACGCCAACAACGTCGTGCTGCTGCTGAACGAGATCGAGCAGCTGGGCTATGTCACGCGCCTGCGCGATCCCAGCGACCGCCGGCGCCACCTCGTGCAGCTCACGCCCGCGGGCGCCAAGGCCCTGAGCCTCGCCGAGCGAGCCCAGGAAGCGATCGAGGACGACGTGCTGCAGGCGCTCGACGGCGAGGAGCGCGCCACGCTGTGGCAGCTGCTCACGCGCGCACTGCGCGGCGTCGAGCCCGCGGACGGCGACTGCGCCGCGACGGATGCCGCCGGCGACGCCCCGCTCGCGTCCGTCGCCAAGTAGGTCCTCTCAGCGCGCCCGACAGGCGCTCGTCGGTTATCGTTGGCGCGTGCCCATGCGAGCCCGCCCGTTGACGCCGCTGATCCTGTTTTCGGTCGCCGCCGGTTCGCTGCTGATGAGCGGCATCTCCCTCGCCGCCGCCTCCACCGGTCCGGCGCACGCGGCCACCTCGGCCAGATGTCCGATCGGCGCGGGCTCGCCCAGCGGGGGCTCGGTGCAGTGGGCCTTCACCGAGTCGGCGCCCCCCTCGGGTCCGCATCCCGGCATCGCATCCTCCTACACGCACGGTCGCGGCAACTGGTCGGGCGGGCACGCCACCGGCGCCGCGTGCCACGAGGACAGCCTCACCGGCGGACACGGCTCTCGCGAACTGGTGCTGAAGATCGCCGGCTCGGCGCGACTGTCACCTGGGATCACGCGCATGGGCCTGCGCGGCGTGGCGCTCGAGCTGAAAGGAACCGTCTCGGCCAGCAGCGACCCGGAATGCGCCACCGGCACCCACGGCACGGTGACCCTGTTCGCCAGCTATTACTCGGTCCATCACGACAGCCTGCGGCTGCGCTTCGCGGGCGGATGCACTGACCACGACCACACTTACACCGGCTCGCAGCTGCACGTCCTGCTCACGCGGGGCGGCGCGCAGGTCAACTAGCCGGCGCAGTGACCCGCTGCTGCAGAGCGACGCGCGGAAAGCTGCACTAGAGCGCGACGATCGCGTCGATCTCCACGAGCGCGCCCTTGGGCAAGGCGGAAACCTCGATCGTCACACGCGCGGGCGGCTCCTCTCCGGCAAAGAACGACCCGTACACCTCGTTGACTGCGGCGAATTCGCCCAGATCGGTCATATATACAGTCAGGCGCACCGCCTGCGCGAGCGTTGTGGACGCCGCCTCACATACGGCGCGCAGGTTCTCCAAACAGCGACGCGCTTGCTCGGCCGCGCTTGCTCCAGTCAGCTCGCCAGTCGCGGGGTCAAGCGGAATCTGTCCCGAGCAGAACAGCAGCCCCCCGGCGCGGACCGCATGGCTGTAAGGGCCGATCGCCGGTGGCGCGGCGGGGGCCGTGACTGTCTGACGAGCGGTGGTGATCGACCGACCCTAGCGTGTAGCGCGCGGATACGCCCGATCGACTAGATTCCACATATGTGACTCAGGGGACCGGTGGAGGCCGCGCTCGTCGCAAAATGGTGGCGTGTGCGTGGACGGCGGCCGCCCAGGCGGCCGCTCGCGGCACACTGCGCCCTGCGAGCTCACCGGACGCTCACCGGTACGCTGGGCGGACACCGTGTGAGCACCGTTGGCAGCCTCGACCTGGCTGCCGTGAGTGCCGCTATTGTCAGCATCGATGCGCAGGCCAGCCATCCCATTGCTCCTGGCGGCTCTGCTGCCCGCGCTGTGGCTCGCAGGCTGGCCCGCCTCCTCACTCGCCTCTCCGCCTGACTTCGGTCCCTGCCCGAATGGCTCAGATCCGGCGTTCGCCTGCGCGACCGTCACCGTGCCGCTCGACCGCGCCGGGCAGGTTCCGGGGACGGTGGCGCTGAAGCTGGAGCGCAAGCTGGCGGGGCTCAGTCCCAGCAGGAACGCCGTGATCGCGCTCGCGGGGGGGCCGGGGCAGTCGGCGCTCGGACTCGGCGCATTCATCGCCAAAGCGATCTCCCCCGCGCTGGGCTCGCGCGACCTGCTGGTCTTCGACCAGCGCGGCACCGGCGAATCGGGCCCGCTGAGCTGTCCGGCGCTGAGCAGTCAGAGCGAACTGGAGAACGCACACTCGATCGGCGAACTCGTCGGCCGCTGCGCGCAGCAGCTCGGGCCCTCGCGTGGCGACTACACCACGCAGGAATCGGTCGCCGACATCGAGGCGCTGCGCCGAGCGGGCGGGTACGAAAAGCTCGTGCTGTACGGGACCTCCTACGGCACGAAGGTGGCGCTCGAGTACGCCGAACGCTACCCCCAGCACGTGGAAGCGCTGGTGCTCGACTCGGTTGTTCAGGCCACCGGCCCGGAAGCGTTCGCGACCGGCACGTTCCAGGCGATTGGCGGAGCGCTGGGCGAGCTCTGCTCCAATCGGGCCTGCGCCGGAATCACCGCCAACCCGCTCGCCGACCTCGCGCGCCTGACCGCGCGGCTGCGCAAGCACGCCCTCAGCGGCTCTGTCTATGACGGCTCCGGACATCGACACGCCGGCAGGCTGACCGAGACCGGGCTGCTGGGAATCCTGCAGGCCGGCGACCTGAACCCGGCGCTGCGCGCGCTGCTGCCGGCGGCGGTCGTCTCGGCGCTGCGCCACGATCCCGACCCGTTGCTGCGCCTGGAGCTCCTGTCTGAGGGGCTGATCCCGAACGTGCCCGGCAAACGACCGGTCGAAAGCTCGGAGTCGATCGACGAAACCCTGTTCGTGGACACCTCCTGCGAGGAGCTTCCGTTCCCCTGGCAGCGCTCGGCCGCCGCGCCGGCGCGGCTGGCCGAAGCGCTCACTTCGCTGCGGGGCATGCCGAGCGGGACGTTCTACCCGTTCGACACGAGCACGGCGCTGAGCGCGAGCCTCATATCCGTCTGCGCGAGCTGGCCCGACGCCTCTCCCCCGCCGCCGGCCCAAGCTCCCCTGCCGAGCGTGCCGACCCTGATCCTGTCCGGGGCTCAGGATCTACGCACGCCGACCGCGAACGCCCGCGGTGTCGCCGCGCTGATCCCCGGCTCAAATCTGCTCGTCGTCCCATTCACAGGCCACTCGGTCCTCGGCAGCGATTTCAGCGGCTGCGCCGAGCAGGCCGTCGGCGCGTTCTTCGCGGGCACGCCGGTGCAGCCGTGCGGGCTGACGCCGAACATCTTCAGCCCCACACCCATCACCCCGACCAAGCTCGCCTACATCCATCCGCCGTCGGTCCTGCCGGGCAAGGCGGGAAAGACGCTGACGGTGGTGCTCGACACGATCCTCGACCTCAACCGTCAGGTGATCGGCGCGACGTTGCAGGCCAACGCCGAACTGCCGGTCGGCTCGAGCTTCGGTGGGCTGCACGGTGGCTATGCGCGACTGGAGCCCTCCAAAGTCGTGCTACATGACCTCTCGTTCGTCGCGGGAGTGCGGCTCAGCGGGACGTTCCCGGTCAAGGAAGGCCAGCTGCAGACGGCCACGATCAGGATCTCCGGGCCGACGGCCGCGCCCGGATCGGTCAGGATCGGCGCGAGCAAGACGGTCAGCGGCACCCTCGGCGGCCGGCGCTTCGATGTGAGCATCGCCAAGGTCAAGCTCGCGCGCGCCAGCGGCGAGAGCGAATGGCCGGCAGGCAGGGTCGCGTTCCCGCTGCCGGGCCTCGCGCGGCTACGCTGAACGGGTGGCAAACGCCCTGGCGCAGGAGACCTCACCGTACCTGCGCCAGCATGCGGAAAACCCCGTCGACTGGCTGCCGTGGGGGCCTGAGGCGCTGACTCGGTCACGCGAGCGGGACAGGCCGCTGCTCGTCTCGATCGGGTACTCGGCCTGCCATTGGTGCCACGTGATGGAGCGGGAGTCCTTCGAGGACGAGCGCACGGCGGCGCTGATGAACGAGGAGTTCGTGTGCGTGAAGGTCGACCGCGAGGAGCGTCCGGACGTGGACGCGCTGTACATGGAGGCGGTGCAGACCATGACCGGTCATGGCGGCTGGCCGCTGCATGTCTTCCTGACGCCCGAGCAACTGCCGTTCTACGGCGGCACGTACTTTCCGCCCGACCCGCGTCCGGGGATGCCCGCCTGGACGCAGGTGCTGCAGGCGATCGCCGAGGCATGGAGCGAGCGCCGCGAGGAGGTGCGGGCCGGCGGCGAGCGTCTGCGTGAGCGGCTGGCCGGCGGCGCGCACCTGCAGCCCTCCGCCACGCCACTGCGCGAGGACGCGCTCGCGCGAGCGCTCACGGGACTGAGCGCGGCGTTCGACGCTCGCAACGGCGGTTTCGGCGGCGCCCCCAAGTTTCCACAGGCGTCCGCGATCGAGTTCCTGCTGCGCCGGGGCGAGCGGGACATGTCGCTTGAAACGCTGGAGGCAATGGCCGCCGGCGGCATCTATGACCAGCTCGGCGGGGGCTTCGCGCGTTACAGCGTCGATGCAACCTGGACCGTGCCCCATTTCGAGAAGATGCTCTACGACAACGCGCTGCTGGCCCGCGCCTATCTGCACGGCTGGCAGGCGAGCGGAGATCCGCGCTTGCAGGAGGTGTGTCGCGAGACGATCGACTGGGCGCTGGGCGAGATGCGCGGGTCGGAGGGCGCGTTCTATGCCGCGCTTGACGCCGACTCCGAGGGCGTCGAGGGTCGTTACTACGTGTGGACTGTGACTCAACTGCGAGCCGCGCTCGGCGAGGACGCCGACGCCGCGATCGCCTGGATGGGCGCGAGCGAGCAGGGTAACTTCACCGACCCACACCACCCCGAGCCGGGCCTGAACGTGCTCCAGGCGAAAGGCGCACGCCCGCCGGCGGAGCAGCGTGAGCGGGTGCGCACACGGCTGCTGGAGGTCCGCGCCAAACGGACGCGCCCCGGACTCGACGACAAGCGCCTGACGAGCTGGAACGCGCTCATGATCAGTGCGCTCGCCGACGCCGGGGCGACGCTGAACGAGCCTCGCTATCTCGACGCGGCCACCGCTTGCGCGGAGTTCCTGCTGAGCGAGATGCGCGACGCGCAGGGCCGGTTGCTGCGCACTTACAGCCACGGGCAGGCCCGGATCGGCGCTTACCTGGAGGATCACGCGTTCCTGCTGGAGGCATTGATCGCGCTGTTCGAGGCGAGTTGCGAGGAGCGCTGGCTCAACGAGGCCGTCGCGCTCGCCGACACGCTGATCGCGCGCTTTGCAGATCCGGAGGGCGGCGGCTTCTACTCGACCCCCTCAGACGGCGAGCAGCTGATCGTGCGGCGCAAGGACCTGGAGGACTCCCCCATCCCCTCCGGCTCCTCCAGCGCGGCGATGGGCCTGCTGCGCCTGGCTCAGCTGACAGGCGAGGAGGAGTATGAGCGTCAAGCGGTCTCTGTGATGCGACAGCTCGTGGACATCGCGCCCCGCCATCCCAGCTCCTTCGGACACCTGCTGCAGGCGCTGCACTGGCACTTCGCCCCCGCGCGCCCGATCGCGTGCGCGGTGCCCGAGCGCCCTACAAGATAGAGAGATAGCGGTCGAGCTCCCACTGGGTGACGTTCACCCGGTAGTCCTCCCACTCCTGGCGCTTGATCTCGACGTAGCGGTTGAACATGTGCTCGCCGAGCGTGCGCAGCAACAGCTCGGACTCGGCCGCGAGCTCGATCGCCTCGCCAAGGGACTCGGGCAGCTGCTCGACGCCGAGGCGCCGGCGCTCCTCGCTGGAGAGGTGATAGAGGTTCTTCTCCATCGGCTCGGGCAGCTCGTAGCCCTTCTCGACCCCCTCGAGACCCGCCTGCAGCAGCGCCGCGAACGTCAGGTAGGGGTTGCACGCGGGGTCAGGACAGCGCAGCTCCATGCGCGTCGCCTTCTCCCTCCCGGGGTGATACAGCGGTACGCGCACGAGCGCCGAGCGATTGCGCCGCGACCAGGCGACGTACACGGGCGCCTCGAACCCTGGCACAAGGCGCTTGTATGAGTTGACCCACTGCGCGAACACCGCGCAGATCTCCCGTGCGTGCTTGAGCTGTCCGGCGATGAACGCCTTGCCTATGTCAGAGAGGAAGTACTGGTCCTCGGGGTCATAGAACGCGTTGCGGCCTGCGGAGAAGAGCGACTGGTGAGTGTGCATGCCCGAGCCGTTCTCGCCGAACAGCGGCTTGGGCATGAACGTCGCGTGCCAGCCGTACTTCATCGCGTACTCCTTGACCGTGATCCTGTATGTCATGCAATCGTCGGCCATCTTCAGCGCGTCGGCGTAGCGCATGTCGATCTCGTGCTGTGAGGGGCCGACCTCGTGGTGGGTGTACTCCACGTGGATGCCAAGCTGCTCCAGGGCGAGCACGGTCTCGCGGCGCACATCCGAGCCGGCGTCGAGCGTGGTCAGATCGAAGTAGCCACCTTCGTCCAGCACCTCGGTGGAGTGGGCGTCGCGGAACAGGAAGTACTCGAGCTCGGGTCCCACGTTGAACGTATCGAACCCCATCGTCTGCGCGCGCTCCAGCGCGCGGCGGAGCACGTGGCGAGGGTCGCCCTCATACGGCGTGCGCTCGGGGGTGACGACGTCGCAGAACATCCTCCCCACGCCCTGCTCCTCCGGACGCCATGGCAGCACCGCGAATGTCGAGGGGTCGGGCATCGCGATCATGTCGGACTCCTCGATCGCGTTGAACCCCGTGATCGAAGAGCCGTCGAAGCCCATCCCCGCCTCGAACGCGTCGTCGAGCTCGGCCGCGTTGATCGAGAACGACTTTAGCTGGCCCAGAATGTCCGTGAACCAGAAGCGGATGAACCGGATGTCGTGCTCGGCCACGAGTGCCTTCACGTCCTCCGCGGTCTGCGCCTGCTCCGGTTTCGCCTGCTCGGCCATCGCGGCGGACCTTAGTAGATGGCCGCACGGAGCGGTATCGACTCCTGGCTAAACGTCAATGACCGGCGACTGCGGCTACGAACGACGCGACCTCTTCGGCTTCCTTGCCCTGGTATAGCAGCGCGGGCATCTGACCGAGGCCGCGCGCGCGGCCTTCGGCGATCGCGTTTTCCACGAGCGCCTTGCGCCCGGCCGGAGTGGAGATGTCATCGCCGACGCGCACGTCGAGGTCCGGGCCGGTACGCCCGACCGAGTTGGTGGCCGACAGCGTGTGGCATACGGCGCACGTGTGCGCGAACAGTTCGCGTCCTTTCTGCTGTCCGGCGGTGAGATGCACGCCACCGACCGTCACTCCCGCCTTGTGCTCGGCGTTGGAGGCGAGCACGAACCCGGGCACGATCAGACCGAACGCGAACAGCAGCACGATCCCGATCGTGACGGCGCGCTGACCGGCTTGCGACTCGGTGTGCAGCGACTCTCGCGCCCCGCGCGGGCCACCGCGCATCGCGACGAAGAACACGCCGAGGCCGAGCAGCACCCAGAATGCGATAAACGCGTAGACCATGCAGGCGGGGACCATATCGTCTGGCGCGGCCCGACGCCCGATGAGAGGTTTCTAACCTTTAGCCTGTCGCAAGGTGCGGCGCTACTCTGAGTATGGAAGCTCTATGACCTACCTCCTGCGCAGACTTCCCCTTTCACGACTGCTGCTCGTATGCGGGCTCGTGCTCGTGCTCGGCGCCTGCGTGACCGCGCTCGCATTGGCGCTCGGCACGGGCCCCACCCCGCCGCCCAAGCCGCTGGCCGACGCGGTCCATCAGGCGCTCGTCGCACCGCCCGTGGAAGGGGTCACGGCGCGCATCCAGCTGACCGACCATCTGCTCGAAGGCGCCAACCTCGCATCCGGCGGCGCCGGCGGCGCGGGCCAGCTGTCCTCCAATCCGTTGCTCAACGGCGGGTCCGGCCGGCTGTGGATCGCCAAGGACGGCCGTGCGCGCCTGGAACTGCAGTCCGAACAGGGCGACACGCAGATCTACTACGACGGGCACACGGTGTCGGCGTACGACGCCTCCTCGAACACGCTCTATCGCTACGCCGTCCCCACTCATGAAGGCGACTCGGCCGCGAGCTCTGGTTCTAAGACCTCAAGCGCCCCGCATGAACCCCCGACCGTCGCCAAGATCGAAGAAGCGATCTCCCACCTGCACCACGTGAACGTGTCCGGCGCGACGCCGACCGACGTCGCCGGCCAGGCCGCCTACACGGTGCGTATCGACCCCAAGGAAAGCGGCAGCCTGATCGGCGGCGCCGAGCTCTCCTGGGACGCCGTGCACGGCGTCCCGCTGCGCGCCGCGATCTACTCCACGACGAGCGCCACGCCGGCGATCGAGCTGACGGCCACCGAAGTCTCCTACGGACCGGTGGACGGCTCGGTGCTCAACTTCAAGCCACCGGCGAACGCGAAGGTCCATGAAGTCGTCGCGCCCGGCAAGGAAACCGGCACGTCCAACCCCGGCGCGCACGACGAACACCCGAAGATCACCCCCCACGGCCATGGCATCGCCTCGGTGGCCGTGATCGAAAACAGGACGAAGGCGGGCGCCGGCGAATCCTCCTCGGCGCTGCCCGAAGGTCTGCAGAAGGTCAAGATCAATGGCGTCGAGGCGACCGAGCTGCCGACCGAGCTCGGCACCGTGCTCAGCTTCGAGCGCGCCGGTGTCGGCTACATGCTCGTCGGCGCGGTCAATCCGGCGGCCATCGAAGCGGTCGCCAAGGGCCTCTGAGCGTGCCCGACGACGAGGCGCCGCCCCGGCGAGCGGATCGTCGGTCCTGGCAAGGACGCAGGGAGCGTGGTGTACTCGGTACACAAGCGACCGAGGACGCGGCCAGGGACGACGAGGCGCCGCCGGTCAAGGCGAGGGGACTCGTCAAGCGCTACAAGGAGGTCCTGGCGGTCGATCACATCGACCTGAACGTGCGCGCGGGTGACGTGTATGGATTCCTGGGACCCAACGGCGCGGGCAAGACGACAACGCTGCGCATGGCGCTTGGCCTGATCATGCCGACAGCGGGCACCGTCGAGCTGTTCGGGCGCGACCCGATACGCCATGGCGCGCGCGCCCTGGAGGGTGTCGCCGGATTCGTGGAGGCGCCGCGGTTCTACCCCTATTTGAGCGCACGCAAGAACCTCGAATTGCTGGCCGCTCTGGACGGCGGCGGCGCGAAGGAGCGCATCCCCGAGGTGCTTGAGATCGTCGAGCTGAGCCCGCGCGCCGGACACCGCGTCGGCGGCTACTCCCACGGGATGCGCCAAAGGCTCGGGATCGCCGCGGCGCTGTTGCGCCGCCCGCGCCTGTTGATCCTCGACGAGCCCGCGACCGGCCTCGATCCGGCCGGCATGCGCGACATGCGCGAGTTGATACGGCGTCTGGCGGCTGAAGGCATCACGGTGCTGCTCTCGAGCCACCAGCTGCCCGAGGTCCAGGAACTGTGCGATCGTGTCGCGATCGTCGATCGCGGACGCGTCGTGTATGAGGGCGCGCTCGCGGACCTGCGCCGCCAGGGCGGAGCGGGCTACCGCCTGCGCAGCACCGACGACGCGCGCGCACTTGCGGTGCTGAGCGCTCACCCCGGGGTCGAGCACGCGACCAGCGGCGAGCACGGGCTGAGCTTTCAGGCGCAGGAGTCAGACGTGGGCGCGCTGTCGCTGGCGCTTGCGCGGGAGGACATCGGCATCCTCGCGCTGACCCCCGAGCTGGCGACGCTCGAGGATCTGTTCTTCAGGCTGACCGAGACCAACGGCGCCCGACCCGAGACGCCGATCGGCGCGGGAGCAACCGCATGAGCAGCGCAGCCGCGACACCCCCGCTGGTCCCACCGGTCGCCGCCGAGATCCCCGCCTTCGCCCACACCCGGCGGCCATCGACGTTCACGGCCTATCGCTGGGAGCTGCGCAAGCTCGTCTCACAGAAGCGCACCTACATGGGCCTCGTCCTGGCGGTGATCCTGCCGTTGATCTTCGTGATCGTCCAGAACGTGCACCAACATCACGATCGCGGAGGCGGCGACAGCATATTCGCCGCCCAGATCACCCAATCCGGCCTTGCTACCCCGGTGTTGATGCTGCTGTTCGAGTCGGTCTTCTTTCTGCCCCTGATCGCCTCGTTGGTGGCTGGAGACATCGTCGCGGCCGAGGACGGCAACGGCACGCTGAAGACGATCCTCACGCGCTCGGTCAACCGCGGACAGGTGTTTGCCGCAAAGACGCTCGCCGCGCTCACCTACGGCGTCCTCGCCGTGTTCCTGTCGGCGACCGTCGCGACGATCGGCGGAGTGGCCTCGTGGGGCTTTGAACCGATCAAGACCTTCTCGGGCGCCATCGTCTCCGCGCCCGAAGGCCTGCTGCTCGTGTTCGCCGCCAACGCCTGCTACCTGATCCCGCTGCTCACCGTCGTCTGCATCGGCGTGCTGCTGTCAACCGCCACGCGCAACAGCACCGCCTCCGTGGTCGGCGCGATCGGTTTCGTGATCCTGCTGTTCATCCTCGCGAGCATCCCCGGCCTGGAAGCCATCAAGCCCTACCTGCTCACCGAACAGTTCGAGAACTGGCACGGCCTCCTGCGCACCCCCACCGACTGGGCCCCGATCGGACACTCCGCCTGGGTCTGCGCGCTGTACGCGGTACCGGCGCTGCTCGCGGCCTATCTGGTGTTTCTGCGGCGCGACGTGGCCGGGGGCTGAGCCACGCCGTCTCGCCCGTCGGGCGCTGTGCTTCGCCGGCCCGGGGGAGTCGCGTTCAGTCGATGATCTCCTCAAGCGTTCGGCCGCTGAGGACCGAGTGCGGCCGCTCGGCGACGATGTCCGAGCCCGGTCGCGCATCGTCATCGCGGCGCTTGATCAGCAGCCATTGCGCCTTGGCGCCCGGCCGGGTGCGCTGCAGGGCGAAGCCTCCGGACAGCTTCTCGCCGTGCAAGACGAACACAGCATGACCCCGGGTGAGCGCCTCCGGCCACGCCACGCGTCCGCCCTGCTCGTAGGTTCCACGATCCCATACGACCACTCCCCCGCCCTCACCGAGCTCGCCCTCGAAGGTGTTGTGATCCATCGCGTGATCGGCAACCTCGACGGCCAGGCGCTTGACCGCGGGATCGAGCGAGGGGCCCTTCGGCACCGCCCACGAGCGCATGACCCCCGCGACCTCCAGGCGCAAGTCGAAGTGGTGCGCGGTCGCTGCGTGCTCTTGCACTACGAATACCCCGGCGCTGATGCCGCGGATCGCGAACTGCTCGTGACCCTCGACCGCCATATTCTCAACCGTGACCTCGTGCACGCGGGCCGACGGGGGTCCGTCGTGCAGAAAGACCACGAACTGCTCGACCGCCCGCTCGAGACCCTCGGCGTGGACCAGCAGCACCGCACCTTCCTCACCGTTGCGCACCCAGCCGAGCACCCCGAGCTCACACGCCCGGCTGACGGCGGCTTCGCGAAACCCAACGCCCTGCACCTGACCGCGCACTACGGCCCGGACCGCCACGCGCGCAACCCCACTCTTCCGATCGGCCATGCCCGCCCCGCTGTCCCGTTTCAACTCGCGACCGACCACTGGATCCGCCCCAATCCGGGAAAGGCGAGCGCAGCCGCCGTGGCGCCGGTCAGATCCCACTCCCGCCCCACGATGTAGGGCCCGCGGTCGATCACCGGGACCGTCAGGCTGCGGCCTGCGTAGGTGAACGTGATGAGCGTGCCGCAGGGCGCCGTCTTGTGCGCGACCCCGAGCTGGTTGCGACCGAGCACGCCGCCGCAGGCGAGGCCGAGGCCGTAGTCGGTGAACACCGATGCGACACTCGACTGCACACCCGACTTGGCCTCCAGCGACCACGGCAGCAAGCCCGCGAGGTTGGCGGCAGCCGCGCTGAGCCGCAATTGCTGCTGGCGACGCTGCACCGAGGCCATCTGCTCCAGCTCGCGCTGCACCTCGGCGTCCGAGGGCGCCCCCGGCGCGGGACGAAACGCGGCCGGGACAGGGTGCGCGGGCGGTATCGGATGAGCCGATCCTGTCCCCGTGGGAGCAGCCGCCGTGCCCGCCGGCGGCGGAGGAGTGCTCGCCGTCGGCGCCGTGCCGCCCGAGACGGTTGCGGTTTGCCGAGTGGGCCCACTGGCAGCGGGTACCGATTCGCCACAACCGCTCAACAGCGCTGCGACGAGGAGCAGCGCCATGATGGTCGCGTCGACCCTGCGGTTCGGCCGCCGTGATCCGAACATCCGAGGATTATGGCTAAGCAAGATGCACGGGCGACGCCATGCGCCCGAATGGCGGCAGAGCGCCCAAGCCCACTAACGTGGATCGGCGCGATCGAGATTCCAGTGGCGCGAGGTCGAGCAGATCCACAGCCACGGCTGATCCTCCTCGGCGCCCGTGCGCGACACCATGTAGAAGCGCGTGATCGTGCGCTGCCCGCCCTCGTGATCGCCGTAGAGCAGGTCGACGCTGAGTGGCATGCGCGCCGCGATCGCAGCCCGCACCGGCGCGTAGAGGTCGTCCTCCGTGTCGCGCAGCGCCGCCTGCCAGAAGCTGATGTCACCGGCCGGGACGTAGAGATCACGCGTCTGCGTGCGAAATTCGTCGATCTCCGGGTGGGGATCGTCGATCCCGGCACGGCGCGGCCACAGATGCCACCCGTGCAGCACGGCGATACCCGACGCGACGTTGCGCAGCGGCAGCGCGAAGTAGATGTTCCCGTCGACCTCCTGCACCGCGGCGAGCCCGTCGCGCAACACCAGCCAATGGTCATCGCCATATCCGACCTTTTGCGGCGGATCCTGCGGCCTGGCATTGAACAGCACAGGACGCATCCCCACCTTCAGCGCCTGCTCGGACACACGCGCTGCGCGATTGGCCGAGCGGGTCGATGCGAATGTAGCCACGGCAAGGACCAGCGTGCCGCCGGCCGTTGCCAGTGAGGCGATCGTGCTCGTGTCCGCCATTCTCGCGCAGGCTACAGCGCAGAGAGCGGTCGTCTCCGGCACCCGCGCCGGGGATCGCCCGCAATGTCAGTGTCGTTGATGGGTCGCGAGCGTCAGGCCACTGGCGAGTGTCACGCCCTTGAGCCCGCCGCGCACTTCGAGCGGGTTAAAGCCCGCTTGCAATTTCAGCTTCTGCCTGAGCGCATAGAACAGGAACCCGACGTGTTGGAGCTGGCCTTTGGCGCCGCACATCCCGCCCCAGCCGACCTTGCCGGCACTGTTTACACCCGCGAACGCACCGGCAGGTAGATGTCCCTCGGGGATGCTCGTGGTGGTCGGTGAAATGCCGGCGATGGCCCACTGGACGACCGACTTGGACCCCCCACTGAGGTCGACCGCCAGCACGAACACTTCCGCGGCGCCGCTCGGCACGCCCTGCCACTGCAGGGGCGGCGAGATGCCCGCGCCGTCACAGGTGTACTTGACGGCGATCGGCCCGCCCGCCTTGAACGCGGTGCTGGTGACTTTGATCTTGCCGAACGTTTTTTCCTTGGTCGCCGGCTTGCCCGTTTCGGTCGAGCTTTTCGCCGCCGGCGGTTTTGATGGCGTGGTTGTCGATTTCGCTGTGGTCGTGGGCGAATTGGACGGTTTCGACGCCGGCGACTTGGCCGCTGTGGAGGTGGTCGCGGCCGTCGTCGGCGTCGTCGACCCAGTGGGGCCGGTGGGTGCGGTGGGCGTGCTCGCGGCGGTCGTGGTCGAGGCCACGCTCGTCGACCCGCCGCCGGACCCTTCGCCGCAGCCAGCGATCGCGATGGCCGCGCACAGGCACGTCGCTATACCCGCCAGCGACGCCCGCAGCGACACACCACCGCCGTCTCTACCGCCACCTGACCGATCCTGTCCAGCGAACCTGTGCCCCATGTCACCCTCCTGCCAGAGACCTTCTGATATTCAGAAGGTCGGCACTATACAAGTCCAGCTACGTATTCGCGCCGCTCGCGACTCCGACCGTGCCGTTCGGCGGACGTGAGCGTTTGGCGTGAGCGGCTCAGCCGACCTCAGCGGGCAGCTCGACCTCGGTCAGCTCCACCTCGCCGATCAACCGCCGCGCCTCGCGCGGGTCGATCAGACCGGCGCCCAGGCGGGCGGTGGACTCCGCGCCGCAGGCCACGCCGAAGCGCAGGCACTGGTCGGGAGCGCGCGATTCGTAGCGAGCGGCGAGATACCCGGCGAGGAACGCGTCGCCCGAGCCGCTCTTGGCGACCGGCTCACGCGGCTGCACCCGCGCGCGCTTCAGCGAGGGCTGGCCGTCGACGAGCACCTGCGCGTAACACCCGTCCGGGAGCGTCATGATCGCCTCGCGAGGCCCGAGCGCCGCGATCTCGCGTACGGCCAGCGAGCGCTCGTCCTCGTTCGCGAACTCGTGACCGACAAGCTCCTCGGCCTCGAGCAGGTTGGGCGAGACGATGTCGGGCTCGGCGCGGACCGCGTGATGCAGCGGCTCGCCGTCGGTGTCGATCACGGTCGTGACGTCCATCCGCGCGAGGTCACGGATCAGCGAGGCGTAGATCTCGGGCTCCACGCCGCGCGGGAGCGAGCCGGCGAATACCACGATCGCGGCCCCGCGGGCGAGATACAGGAGCTTGTCGGCAAACAGCTCGACCTCGCGCTCGGACACCGCCGGCCCGCGTTCGTTGATCTCCGTCTGCTCTCCAGTCGTCGGGTCGAGCACGGAGGTGTTCGTGCGCGACTCCTCGCGGATGCGCACGAAGTCGTTGAGGACCGCCTCGTCGGTGAGCTGCTCGACGATGTGCGTGCCCGTGATCCCGCCCGCGAACCCGGTCGCGATCACGGGCTGGCCGAGAGCCTTGAGGGTGCGTGCGACATTGACGCCCTTGCCACCCGCCATCGTGCGCTGCTCGACGGTGCGGTGTCTGCGCCCGAGCCGGAAGTTCGGAACCGAGAGGGACTTGTCGATCGCCGCGTTGAGCGTGACCGTGATGATCATTGCGAGTTCAGACTACTACGCCAACTCCCAGGCCAGGGCGCGCAGGCGCTCGGCCTCGGCATACGCTGCCTGGGCGGGATCTCCGCCCGTCGCCATGTACGCCCCCGCGATGCTGCGCGAGGCGGACACGAGCCCACCCGCACGACCTGGAGCGAACGCGGCCCGCAGATCCTCCACGCGGCCCCCCTGAGCCCCCACGCCGGGCAGCAGAAACACGGCGTGTGGCATCAGCTCGCGTGCCCGCGCGATGTGGCCGGGAGCGGTGGCGCCCATCACGGCGCCCACATCGCTCAGATCGCTCTCCCCCACACCCGACCGGCCAAGCTCGTCCACGAGCTCCGCCAGCCGCTCCCACACGGTTCCGGCGCCGCTACGCTCCGCCGCGACTCCCACCCCGGCCAGCTCCAGGTCCTCCACGTCCGCCGCGCCCGGATTGGATGTGCGCACGAGCGCCAGCACACCCGCCCCGGCCGCGCGCGCGGCCGTCACGAACGGCTCGACGGCGTCGATCCCCATCAGCGGGTTGACGGTCGCCATGTCGGCGTCCATCCCCGCGACCTCACCGAACGGGGTCTGTACACCGCCGAACAGGGCCTGTGCGTAAGCCCGCGCGGTCACGTCTATGTCTCCGCGCTTGCCATCGGCGATCACGAGCAGTCCCGCCTCGTGGGCGTGCCGCACGACCCCCTCCAGCGCATGGCGGCCGACGGCGCCCAGCCGCTCGAAGCACGCGAGCTGGGGCTTGACCGCCACGCACGCCGGCCCGGCGGCGTCGATCAGCGCGGCGCAATGGTCATGCACCGCGCACGCAGCCCGCTGCGCCGGAGAGGACGCCCCCGCGACCATGCCACCACCGTCCTCGGCACGGCCGTCAGACCCATCCATGCCCGGCCACAGCGCGTTCGGGTCGGGGTCGAGCCCGAGCACGATCTGCGACTCACGCTCCCCCACCCGCGCGGCGAGCGTGTCTCCGAACGAGCGCACCGTCACGGCCCGGCGTCCGCGCGCCGCTCGGGCACGCCGGCTCGGGCCTCAGCGCCCATGCGCGACCTCAGCGGCCCTTGACCGCGGCCTTCAGGCCGGTACCGGCCGTGAACCGTGGCACGCGCGCAGCAGCGATCTGGATGCGCTCGCCCGTGCGCGGATTGACTCCCTGGCGCGCGCCACGCTCGCCGACGTGGAACTTGCCGAACCCGGACAGGGTTATCTCACTGCCGCGCCGCAGGGTGTCCTGGACGGTGCCCAGCACCGCCTCGACCGCCCGTGCGGCCTCGCCTTTGGTCAGGCCGGCACGATCGGCCACCTGATCGACCAGCTCGGACTTGGTCACTTCGTCCTCCTCGTTGATGGCTGACTGGCTACTGGCTTTCCCTGACGCTAACAGCGTTTGCGGACGATTTCGCTGCACAGGACCGCCATCGACCGCCGGATCGACGACAATGGGCGGGATGACCTTCGAACGCGTCGCCTGGATCCTGACCGTGCTCGTGGCTCTGATCACGGCCTTTCTCTTGCTGCTGGCCGGCTACACCGGCTACGCCGGGCTCTCCACCGCCGTGGGCGCGGCCGCGGCGATCAATCTGTCCTAGTCGCAAGCCACTCCAGCAGCGCCCTGGCAGCGCGACCGCGGTGGCTGATCTCATCCTTCTGCTCATCGCTCAGCTGCGCCATCGTCTCCGATCCGGGCCGATCGTCGGGCACGAACGCCGGGTCGTAGCCGAAGCCTCGCTCCCCGCCAGGCTCAGCCGCGAGCGTGCCCGCGCAGCGGCCCTCGAACAGGCGCTCCTCCCCATTCGCCGGATCGACGTAGGCGAGCGCGCAGACGTACTCCAGCGCGCTGTGAGCCGGCGCCTCGCGCAGCAGCAGCGCGAGGTTCTCCCGATCGCTCGCGCTCTCCCCCGCGTAGCGAGCGGAGCGCACGCCCGGCCTACCCCCCAGCGCCGCCGCCTCGATGCCCGAATCGTCGGCGATGCTCACCCTGCCGGTCGCCGTGGCCGCCGCGCGAGCCTTGGGCAGCGCGTTCTCGGCGAACGTCTCCCCGTCCTCGGGCGGCAACTCGACGTCGTCAGGCAGCGCGTCGATCTCCCAGTCTCCCAGCAAGCGCGCGAACTCGCGGCGCTTGTGCTCGTTGCGCGTGGCCAGCAGCAGCCGCGGTTTGGCCCTGCTCGCCGTCATCGCCGCGGGGCAGGGCGGGCTGACGCCGCGACCCTCACGCCGCGACCGTCGCCTGGGCGATCGCCATCGCCTGCAGCTCGCGCAGCGTCTCGATGCCGCCGGCAGCCAGGGCGAGCAGCTCGTCCAGGTGTGCGCGCGACAGGGGTGTGCGCTCGGCCGTCGCCTGCACCTCGACGAGGCCGCCGTCGCCGGTCATCACGACGTTCGCGTCGACCTCGGCGTTCGAGTCCTCGCCATAGTCGAGGTCCAGCCGCGGCTCGCCGTCGACGATCCCGCAGGAGACAGCCGCGACCGAGCCCGTCAGCGGGCTCTCCTGTAGGCGACCCTTCTCGCGCAGCGTCGAGCACGCGAGCGCCAACGCGACATAGGCGCCCGTGATCGACGCGCAGCGCGTGCCGCCGTCCGCTTCGAGGACGTCGCAGTCGAGATAGATCGTCCGTTCGCCGAGCGCCTTGAAGTCCACGACGCCGCGCAGCGAGCGCCCGATCAGGCGCTGGATCTCCACGCTGCGCCCGTCCGGACGGCCCTTGGCGATGTCGCGCGGCTTGCGATCGCCCGTGGAGGCCGGCAACATCGCGTACTCGGCCGTGACCCAGCCCTTGCCCTTGCCGGTCATCCAGCGCGGCACCGACTCCTGCGCCGCGGCGGTGCAGATCACGCGCGTGCCGCCGATCGAGATCAAGGCCGAGCCGGTCGCGGCGCGCACGAACCCGGGCTCGATCGTCGTCGGGCGCAGACCGTCCGGTCCGCGATCGTGGCTGCGTTTGCTCATATCGAGAGCTCCATTCCATTCGAGAGCTCCATCCCATCATGGACGCGACGCAGGCGCGCGCGCGAGTTCACGCGACCGCCTCCACACCGGTCAGCTCGACATGCTCGACCGTGCCCAGCGGCATCTGCAGGAAGCCGGTCCCCAGCTCTCGAAACGCCTCGACATCGCCGGTGCACAGGAATCGATACTCGCCCTCGCCCTCGGTGCGCGGGTTGCGCAGCTCGCGCGTGCCGAGCGCGTGCTCGACCTGTCGCGCGAGCGCCGCGCCGGAGCTGACCAGCTTCACCTCCGGGCCGAGCGTGCGCTGCAGCATCGGGCTGATCAGGGGGTAGTGGGTGCACCCCAGGATCACCGTGTCCACGCCCGCGCGCCGCAACGGCTCGCACGCGGCGCGGACCGTCGCCACGGCCTGCTCGTCGAACTGCTCCCCGGCCTGGATGATCGAGGCCAGCGTCGGACACGGAACCGCGTGCAGCGCCACGTGCGGATCGACCGCGGCCACAGCCCGCTCGTATGCGCCGCTGGCCACGGTCGTGGGCGTCGCCAGCAGGCCGATGCGCCCGCTGCGAGTGGCGGCGACGGCGCGCAGCGCCTCCGGGCGCACAACGCCCATCACGTCGATGCCAAGCGTCGTCTGGCGCATGCGCGCGCTGAGACTCGGCAGGGCCGCAGACGTCGCGGAGTTGCACGCCACGACCAGCAGCTTCGCCCGGCGTCGCAGCAGCTCCTCGGCGATCTCCGCGGCAAAGCGCTCGATCTCCTCCGGAGAGCGTTCGCCATAGGGAAAGCGGGCGGTGTCCCCCAGATAGACGAAGTCCTCGCGCGGCAACCGCACCAGCAGCTCATGCAGCACCGTCAGCCCGCCCACGCCCGAGTCGAACACGGCGATCGGCCGCGCGCGCGGATCCCGACCGGTGGCGGAGCTGTCCATACGCGCCATCATCCCAGAGCGTTACCGTCAACGGTCGTGCGCGCGCTCGTCGTCTCGAACATGCAGCCCGACCGGGCCCATCCCCAGCGCGGGCGCTTCGTGCGCGATCAGGTCGACGCGCTGCGCGCGATCGAAGGGGGCGAGGTGGAGCTGTATGAGTTCCCACCCGGCAAGCGCGCCCTCGCGCGCGCCGCCTGGGATCTGCGCCGCCGCTACGGGCGCGAGCGATGGGACGTGGTGCACGCCCACTACGGCCTCACCGCCTGGCCGGCGCTGGCGATCCCCGCGCAGGTGCGCGCGCTGACCGTGCACGGCACCGACCTCAGCCACCCGCGCACGCGCCGTCTGACCGCGAAGGCGATCCCGCGCATGGACATCATCGCCGCCGCGTCCACTCAACTGGCGCAGAGGCTGCCGGTCGACGAGGAGCGCGCGCTCGTGCTGCCCTGCGGCGTGGATCTAGTGCGCTTCCACCCGATCCCGCGCGCGCAGGCCCGCGCGCGGTTGAAGCTCGACGCCGACGAGCCGTTCGTGCTGTTTCTCGCCCAACCGTCGCGCAAGGAGAAGCATTACGACCAGGCGCTCGAGCTGGCGCGCGACGCGGGCGTGGAAGTGCGCGCGCTCTACAACGTCGATCCCGAGCTCGTCGCCCAGTGGGTCAACGCCGCCAACGCCGTGATCGTCCCCAGCGCGCGCGAGGGGTTCGGGCTGGCCGTCCTGGAGGCGCTGGCGTGCGACGTGCCCGTGCTCGCCACCCCCGTGGGCATCCACCCGCAGGCGCTGCAAGGTGTCGCCGGGACACTGTGCGCGCGGTTCGACCTGTCCGTCTGGCGCGCCGCGCTCGCGCCGCACCTGCGCGACCCGGACCCGCGCATCGCCGGTCGCTCCCACGCCGAGCTGTTCTCGGCGCCGCGCATGGCCAAGCGCGTGCTGGAGGCGTGGCGCACGGCCCTGGAGCGCACAGGCACGGCGCAAGCGCCTGCGCGCAACGCGGCGTCTGACACAGGGCCCGGGTAGCATGGATCGGTCAATGGACGACACGCAGACCACCGGTCCGGCGACAGACGAGGTCGGCGTCGCACAGACGCCGACCGCACAGGACACGCCGAGCCACCGACCCGAGGCGCCGAACGGCCGGCCCGAGGCCCACGGCGAGCCCGAGCCCCACGGCGAACCCCCCGAGGCGCCGAGCGGCCCGCCCGGGTTCAGCGAGCGCGGGCGCATGCGCCGGCGCATGCGCTTTCTGCGCAAGGCGCGCGAGCTGGCCTACCGCGACCTCGGCGGGCTCGTGTTCGACCTGCACCGCTTCGGGCGGCGCAACGACGCGCTTGTGCTCGCCAAGCTCGAGACGATCGGGCGCATCGACACCGAGCTGCGCGCCCTGCAAGACACCCTTTCCGAGCGCCAGGCAGTGACCGTCCTGCGCGAGGCGGGCGTCGCGGCGTGCCCGCGCTGCGCCGCGATCCACGGCAGCGACGATCGCTTCTGCCCCAACTGCGGCCTGGCGATGGACCTGCGCGCCGAGCGCCCGATGGCCGGCCCCCAGACCGTGGCGCAGGCGGCGCCCGCACCGGCGCCCTCCCCATCGCCGGGCGCGATGCCGGCGCCGGCGCCCGCGATGTCCCCGACCACCGTGCACACACCGGCGCCCGTGACGCCACCCCCTGCCGGACCGCCATCCCCGGCGCCGCCCGCCGGAGCCGGCGCACCCGCGACGCCCGCACCCGGCGCGACGGCGGCCCCGGCGCCGGCCACCGCCGCTCCAGTGCCCGCGACACCGCCGCCGAGCGCCGCCACGCCCGACCAGGGCGCCCACCCACCCGCCGGCCCGGCGCCGAGCGCGACCGAGGATCCCGCCGTGGGCAAGGACGGCCCGAGCGTGGAGCAGCCGACAGAGATCGTCCGTCCACCCGCCAAAGACCCTTGAGCGTCGCCACCCAGCCGCCCCCGAGCGTCCCTGTTTCCGGCGCGAGTCCGGCCCCGCCCGTCGATGCGGCCTGCCCGCTGTGCGGCGCCCCGCTGGACCCGCGACAGGAGTGGTGTCTGAATTGCGGCGCCGCCGCGCGCACGCGCTTGGCGGCTCCCACCAACTGGAAGGCCCCGATCGTCGCAATCGCCGTGATCGCCGCGCTCGCGCTGGGCGTGCTCGCGGCGGCGCTCGTCAAGCTCAGCGGCGGCTCGCCGAGCGCGACCACACCGCCTCCGATCACACGCACGATCACCACGGCGGCCCCGTTCGTCCCGGGCGCGACCCAGAGCACGATCCCCACCACGACGACAGGCGCAAACGGTGCGACCGGCCTCGGCGGGGTGGCGGCGCCGACGACCACGGGCGCCGTCACGCCCGGCACGCCGACGACGATCAGTCCATCGACGACACCGACAACCGGCAACTCCGCCGCTCCGAGCGCGACCACGCCGACCAAAACAGGGACGGGCGTCTCGCCCGCGACCGAAGAAGAGCTGCGCAAAGCCGGATTCCTGCCGCGCACCAAAAAATAGCCGCCCGCCACAGGCCCTCGCGATGACCACCATCACCCAGCCCTCCAGCACGGAGGCCGATCTCGCGGTCGTGGGCGCGGGCGCGGCCGGGCTGTATGCGGCACTGCGCGCCGCCCGCGCAGGCGCGCGCGTCATCCTGGTCTCGGCCACGCCGCTGGCCCAGACCGCGAGCTACTGGGCGCAGGGCGGTCTCGCCGCCGCGCTGGCCGCTGACGACACGCCCGAGCTCCACCTCGCCGACACCGAGCGCGCGGGACGTGGCCTCGTCAGGCGCTCGGCGGCCGAGATCCTGGTGCGCGAGGCGCCCGCGTGCGTCGAGGACCTGCAGGCGCTGGGGGTGAGCTTCGACGCCGACCGCTTCGGCCGGCTCGCGCTGGGGTTGGAGGGCGGGCACTCGATCAGGCGCATCGTCCACGCGGGAGGCAGCGCGACCGGACGGCGTGTCGTCAGGCAGCTGTCGGCGCTGGCCGCCGCCGAGGAGCGCATCACGGTGCTGGAGGGCGCCCGCGCGCGCGCATTGTGGACGGCGGACGCGGACGGGGCAGCGCCGGACGCGAGCAGCGCAGCGCCGGACGCGGCTCGCTGCCGCGGGCTGCTCTGCGAGGACTGGCGCAACGGACCTCGCAACGGCCACCCGGGGAGTGGGCGCGCGAGCGCAGTCTCCGCGCGCGCCGTGGTGCTCGCGACCGGCGGCGCGGCGGCGCTGTGGTCGCGCACGACCAACCCGCCGGGCTCGCAGGGCGTCGGTCTGCTGCTCGCGCACACCGCCGGGGCGCAGTTGGCGGACCTGGAGCTGTTGCAGTTCCATCCCACCGCCGCCATCGGCGTCCCCGGGCGCGAAGGCTTCCTCGTGACCGAGGCGATCCGCGGCGAGGGCGCCACGCTGCACGACACCGGCACCGGCGAGCGCTTCGTCGACGAGCTCCTGCCCCGCGACGAGGTCTCGCGCGCGATCCAGGCGCGACTGCGCGAGAGCGGCGCGAGCTCGGTCGGCCTGGACATGCGCGCAATCGACCCGGCCCACTTCCCGAACGTCTTCGCCGCCCTGCGCGACGCGGGCCTCGACCCCACGCGCGAGCTCGTGCCGGTCGCGCCGGCCGCCCACTACGCGATGGGCGGGATCGCCGTCGACCTGCACGCGCGCTCGAGCGTCGCGGGGCTGTATGCCGTCGGGGAGGTCTCCTGCACGGGCCTGCACGGCGCCAACCGCCTGGCGTCGAACTCGCTCAGCGAGTGCTTCGTGTTCGCGCGTCGCGCCGTCGACGCCGCCCTCTCAGAGCCCTCCCCGCGACCCGCCACGCCCACCGAGATCGACCGGCTGGCGCAGGCGCCGTCGATCCCCGACGCCGAGCCCGGCACGCGCGCGGCGCTGTGGCTCAACGCCGGCATCGAGCGCACGGGCGAGAACCTGCGCCGTCTGCTCGCAGACCCGCACCCGCTGGCTCGGCTGATCGCGCGCTGCGCGCTCGCTCGCGAGGAGAGCCGCGGAGCGCATCTGCGCGTGGACCATCCCGAGCGCGACCCGGCGCTCGATCGCCGTCACGCGGTGATCACGGGCGAGAGCGAGGTCAGCTGGGAGACCTGGGAGTAGTAACGCTCCCGGCATCCCTGTCGCCCCGTCCTCGAGCGCCACAGCGGGACCACCGCAAAAAGCGCTCCCAACCATGCCGGCCCTGTGCGGTGACCGGCGCCGGGCAACGTCGTCGGGACCACCGGGCCGTGGGTCGCCCACCCAAACCTGCCGGCGCGACACCGCATCTTTTCTGGTAGCGCAGGTGTTCTAGGTGGTGGAAGAACGGGGGACGATCGGAGTCTTAGGACACGGCGGGTGTGCTCAAGCTCAATGATCGACAAGGAGAGGGAGACCACGCCATGTATCAGTTCAGCCGGGCCATCTACAGGGAGCTATCGCCCCACATCCTCCCGCCCGCGCACGGCGAGAACGCGAGCGCCAACCATGAGCGTGTGCTGCACGCCTGCGAGGCGGTCGTCGAGCGCATGGCGACCGACCGCCATTACTTCGCCTACCCCGCGCGCACGCTCTACTGCGACATCCGCAGCCATTTCGCGATGAGCGAGCAGGGCCACGTCCATCGCGTCGTCAACCGCTACATCGGCTACGCCCAGCGCTTTCTCGTCGAGAACCCCGTCGCGGCCTACACCGCCGTCAGCGGCCAGGCGCCGCAGTGTCGCGCGACGACCCGCAAGGGCTCGGCCTGCCAGCGCGTGCCGCTGCCGCACAACGGCTACTGCCCGTCCCATCAGCACCTCGCCGAGACCGAGGACCGGGAGCTCGCGGCGGCCTGATCGAGGGTGTTGGGGGTCACCGATCGAAGATCGGTGACCCCCCGCGCAGGTGGGTGCGCGGACGGCGGCCGTGGGTGCTGGCCGATCGGAGATCTCCTCGATCTCCGATCGGTATCCGGTCCCTCATACCCTGTCGTGCATGCTCCTCGGCGTAGACGTAGGCGGGACGTTCACCGACGCGATCCTCGTAAGCGCAGACGGTGCAGTGCACACCGCGAAGGTCCCGACGACGCCCTCAGACCAGGCGCTCGGGGTGCTCGACGCCATCAGCGACGTGCTCGCGCGGGCAAACGCCGTGCCGGGGGACGTGAGCGGCTTTGCGCACGGCATGACCGTCGCGACGAACGCGCTGCTGGAGGGACGCGCGGCGCGTACCGCGCTGATCGCCACGGCCGGGTTCACGGACGTGATCGAGCTGGGCCGCCAAGCGCGTCCGCACCTGTACAGGCTGTGCGACGCCGCGCCGGCGCCACTGGTCGCCGCCGAGCTGCGGTTCGCCGCGCCCGAGCGCTGCGGCCCCGACGGTCCGCTGCTCGCGCTCGATCCGGCGGCGGCGGACGCGCTGGTGGAGGAGGTCGCGGCGGCCGAGCCCGAGGCGGTGGCGGTGGCGCTGCTTCACTCCTACGCGCACCCCGAGCACGAGCGCCTGCTCGAGCGGCTGCTCGCCGAGCGGCTGCCGCCGGCGACGCACATATCGGTGTCGAGCGAGCTCGTGGGCACGTTCCGCGAGTACGAGCGCACCGCCACGACCGTCCTCGACGCGGCGCTGAGCCCGCTCGTGGGCGCCTATCTGCGCCGGCTGGCCGCCGAGTCGGCCGCACGCGGGCTGGTGGAGCCCGAGATCATGCAGTCCTCAGGCGGGCTCACCTCGACGGCCCGCGCCGCCTCGCACGCGGCCCTGACCGTCCTCTCCGGACCCGCGGGGGGAGTCGGCGGCGCACTGCTGCTCGCGGGACTCGCGAGCGAGGAGAACGTGCTCTGCTTCGACATGGGCGGCACCTCCTGCGACGTCTGCCTGATCACCGGCGGGCAGGTCTCAGAGACCGCGCAGCGCACGGTCGCCGGTCGTCCGCTGGCGCTGCCCGCGCTCGACATCCACACGGTCGGGGCGGGCGGAGGCTCGATCGCCTGGCGCGACGGCGGCGGCGCGCTGCGCGTGGGGCCCGACTCGGCGGGCGCAGTGCCCGGACCGGCCTGCTACGGCCAGGGCGGCGAGCGGGCGACGGTCACCGACGCGAACCTGCTGCTCGGGCGCCTGCCCGCGGACACGACGCTGGCGGGCGGGCTCACGCTCGATCTCGCCGCGGCCGAGCGAGCGATCGCCCGGCTCGCCGACGAACTGGGCCTGGACACGCTCGAATCCGCGGCCGGGATCGTGCGCGTCGCCGAGGCCGAGATGTTGCGCGCCCTGCGCGTGATGACCGTCGAGCGCGGCATCGACCCGCGCGAGTACGCGCTGATGCCCTTCGGCGGCGCCGGGCCCCTGCACGCCTGCGCGCTCGCCGCCGAGCTCGGGATCGGGCGCGTCGTCTGTCCGCGCGCATCCGGCGTTCTGTGCGCGCTCGGACTCGCCGCCGCGGCGCCCAGGCGCGACGTCTCGCGCACGGTCATGCTGCGCGGATCGAAGCTCACCGAGGAGGCCCTCACGAGCGCGCGCGAGGAGCTGCTCGCACAGGCCGGGGCCGCGCGCGGCGGGCGCGATCGAACGGTCTATGAGCTGCGCTACCGCGGTCAATCCCACGAGCTGCCCGTCGAGTCCCACGCCACCGACCCGGCGACCCTGCGCGAGGAGTTCGCCCGTGCGCACGAGCGGCGCTACGGCTACCGCGATGTTTCGGGCGAGGTGGAGCTCGTGACGATCCGCGCCTCGATCTGGGGCGCGGCGCCCCGACTGAGCCTGAGCGGCGCCAGCGGGGACGAGCGCGCGCCGATCGTAGGGCCGGCGGTGCAGCCCCTGCCCGAGGCCACGCTCTACATCCCGGACGGATGGTCGGGCGAGATCGATCAATGGGGCACTACGCACCTCAAACGGGGCACGTCGTGAGCGGCGCGCTGGACCCGATCCAGCTCCAGGTTCTCACCGGCGCGCTGCGCGCGGCCTGCGAGGAGATGGGCGCGGTGCTGATCCGCTCGGCGCGCTCGTCGAACATCAAGGAGCGACACGACGCCTCGACCGCCCTGTTCGACCCCCACGGCGAGATGGTGATGCAGGCCGAGCACATTCCCGTGCACCTGGGCTCGATGCCCGCGGCGGTGCAGGCAGTGCTGGGAGAGGATCATTCGCGCGGCGAGCCCTGGGTCCTGAACGATCCGTTCGCCGGCGGCACGCACCTGCCCGACATCACCGTCATCACCCCCGTGCTCGTGGACGACGCCCTCCTCGGTTTCGCCGCCAACCGCGCGCACCACGCCGACGTCGGCGGTCGCATCCCCGGGTCGATGCCGGCCGACAGTCGCACGCTGGAGGAAGAGGGCGTAGTGATCGGCCCGACCCGCCTGGACGAGGGCTCCCTGAGAGGGCTCTCGGCGCGAATGTGCCAGCCGGGCGAGCGCGAAGCCGACCTGCGTGCGCAGCTGGCCGCCAATCGCATGGGCGCGCAGCGCCTGCGCGAGCTCGCGCGAACGGTCGGGACGCAAGGGCTGCGGGAGGCGTTTCGCGATGTGCTCGACTACGCCGAGCGCCGCGCGCGCTCCTGCATTCGAGCGCTCGCGGACGGCGAGCTCGAGGCGCGGGACGTGCTCGAGGCCCCCGAGGGCGACCTGCCACTGCGCCTGCGGGCGAGCATCGCCGGAGAGCGGCTGATCCTCGACTTCACCGGAAGCGCGCCCCAGCATCCGGGCAACCTCAACTGCCCGCTCGCGGTCACGCGCTCGGCCTGCCTGTTCGCCGCGCGCGTGCTCACCGACCCTGACATCCCCCCATCGGCAGGGGCCTACCGGCCGATCGAGATCGTCGTGCCCGAGGGCTCAATCCTGAACGCCCGCGCGACCGCGACGCACCGGCCGGCGGTGGCGGCGGGCAACGTGGAGACGAGCTCGCGCGTGGCCGACCTGGTGCTCGCCGCGTTCGGCCGCGCGCAGGGGCAGGGCACGATGAACAACCTCACGCTCGGCGCCCCCGCGGGCGTCGGCTCGGCGCCCGCGGACCTCGCCGGGCACGGCGAGGAAGGGTTCTCCTACTACGAGACGCTCGGCGGCGGTCAGGGCGCGTGCTCCGACGCGGACGGGCCGAGCGGCGTGCACGTCGCGATGAGCAACACCCTGAACACGCCCATCGAGGCGCTCGAGCGTGAATTCCCAGTTCACGCGATCGAGTACGCGCTGCGCCGTGACTCCGGCGGGGCGGGCGGGCATCGCGGCGGCGATGGGGTCGTGCGCGAGCTGCGGGCGCTGCGACGGATGACGTTCTCGCTGATCGCCGAGCGTCGCCGGCACGCGCCGCGTGGCGCCGGTGGAGGCCAGCCGGGCCTGCCCGGACGCGACTCGATCGACGGCGAGACGATTCCGGGCAAGAGCACCGGCGTCCTGGAGGCCGGTCAGCGGCTGCGCATCGAAACGCCCGGCGGTGGCGGGTTCGGGGCGTCCTGAGCGGTCCCACAGTTCGCCCCCAACCCCTCGACACGCCCAAAAAAACAGCAAATTTGCAGGGGATTTGGGATTTCCGCCAGGATTTCGTATCTTTTAAGTGCTGGCCGTCCTGTTAGTGCGGACGGCACCCAGGGCACACATCAAGAAGTCCCCCTTAACCATCCATCGGTTCTCCCCCATGCCAATTGCTTTCAAAGAGTGGGCTGTCACCGTCCGCGCCCTAGCGGAAGGCGAGCAGCTGCTGACGCTCCGCAAGGGCGTCCTGCGCGACGCCGGCAAGCCGTTCCGGCTCGCCCACGAGCGGTTCTTCCTGTATCCGACATTCGACAACCAGAGCGGGGACCTCGTGCGCGAGTCCCACCAGCCCGAGCTGCGCCGCGCGCTCGAGGAGGGCGTCTGGAGCGACGGCGAGCCGCCGATGCACGCTTTCACCTCCGGCGTGCCCATCCAGCAGCCCGACCGCGTGCGCATCCGCGCGTGGGCCGAGGTCGCCGGGCACTTCACGATCACCGACCCGCGCTGCGTCGACGCGCTCTCCCCCTTCTACGTATGGACGCCAAGCTATGCCGAACGGCGGCTCGGCTGGCGCCGCCAGCAGCCGCTGCACGTGCTGCTGCTGCGCACCTACCGCATTCCCCGGCCCGTCACGGTGAAGGTCAAGGACGAGTACAACGGCGCCCAAGCCTGGGTCGAGCTCCAGCGCGAACTGCCGTTCGAGGGCACCCCGGTGCTCTCCGACGCCGAGTTCGAGCGCGCCTCCGAGGAGATCGAAGCGATCGCCAACAGCGAGGCCGGGCAACCGGTTCTCGCTTAGACGCTAGTCCGTCGGTGGCGCCTGCAGGGCTTCGCGCGCCGCCTGGGCGCCCGACTCGGGCACGAGGATGTCGCGCGGGCCGGCCGCCAGGAAGTCGGGGACGTCGAACCCGGGCGCGCGGCGGGCCATGCTGGGGATGCCCTCCTCCAGCAAAAGCCCCTGAATCAGCTGCGCCTCGGGCAGGTTCTGGGCGTAGGCGACCTTCACGAGCCGGCCCTCGCTGTACTGGGGCTTGATCTTGCGCGCGTGTTCGCGACGCTCGCCCGGTTGCGCGTCGGCGGTGCTCGGGGGATGGACGAGCGGCATCCCGCACGCCTCGCAGAAGCGCTCGCTTGGCGGGTGCGCTCGAGCACAGCTCGGGCAGACGATCGACTCGTCCTCCATCATCACTCCGCCTCGAGCGGAACCTCCCGCACCTCGCCGCCCTCTATCAGGTAGGAGCGAACCTCCGGCTCGTTGCCCGGCGCGAGACCGACGATGATCCACTCCACACCGGGCCATTTGGCCGCAAAGTTGATGTCCGTCTGCGACGGGTAGGGCGGGCTGCGCACGTGCGAGTGATAGATCGCGCCGAGATCGCCGATCTCCTGGCACGCGTTCCACAGCTCCAGCAGCTCCTGCCCGTCGATCTGGAACTTGAGTGGGCTCGCGTAGACGTTGCGCGCGCGCATGACGCGCGCCGCCCGCACGGGCTCGGGCTGTTCGCCGGTTACGGCGAGCACCCCGCAGACCTCGTTCCTCGGGTCCTCCAGGGCGTGGGCGACGATCTGGTCGATAAGCTCACTCGAGATCTTCATCTGCGTGGGCGAGCCTCGGGGACGACCGCCGAGGCGCTCACCACCAGACGGTGGCGTCGAGGTTCTCGACCTCGTCGACCGGCAGGGTGTAGATGCCGCTCGACAGATACTTCCAGCCGTCGTCGGCGACGACGAACACGACGTTGCCCTCGTCCAGCTCGCCCGCGATGCGCACGGCGATCGACGCGATCGCGCCGCTGGAGACGCCCGCGAACACGCCCTCCTCGTCGAGCAGCCTGCGCGTCCAGACGATCGCGTCGCGGTTGGTGACGAAGATCTTGCGATCCAGCAGCGAGATGTCGATGATCGGCGGGATGAACCCGTCGTCGAGCGAGCGCAGCCCCTGGACGGGCTCGCCCTGCATCGGCTCGGCGGCCACGATCTTGACGTTCTCGCCGAACGTCTCCTTCAGGCGCCGCCCGTTGCCCATCAGCGTGCCGCCGGTGCCGAGGCCCGCGACGAACGCCGAGACCTCGTCCAGCTCCTCGAGGATCTCGAGCGCCGTGCCGTTGTAGTGGGCGTTCGGGTTGGCCTCGTTGCCGTACTGGTAGGGCATGTACACCGAGGAGTCGGCCTGGGCCATCTGAAGCGCCTTCTCGACCGCGCCATTGGAGCCGAGCGAGCCATCGGAGTAGACGATCTCCGCGCCGTACATGCGCAGCAGCTGCGTGCGCTCGGGCGTGACGTTCTCGGGCATCACCACCTTCAGCTTGTAGCCCTTGCGCGCGGCGATCATCGCCAGCGAGATGCCGGTGTTGCCCGAGGTCGGTTCGAGGATCGTCTGTCCGGGAGAGAGCGCGCCCTGGCTCTCGGCGTCCTCGATCAGCGCCCGCGCGACGCGATCCTTGACCGAGCCGGTCGGGTTGCGCGACTCGAGCTTGGCCCAGATGCGCACGCCGGGCTTGGGCGAGAGACGGGGCAGCTCGATCAGCGGCGTGTTGCCGATCGACTGCACGACATCCCCGTAGCGCCCTCCGCAGGGCCGGTTCTTAAGCGGCTGAACGGCCATTACTTCACGGAATATAGCGACTGCCTGGCACCTGTCGAGTGTGCGCTGCGCAGAGCATCGCCGCCCACCTCATGCACCCCTGCCGGTAGGATGAGCCAGGAGGGACGAACGTGGGCGAGAAAGACAACTACGACTTCGACTGGCTGGTCATCGGCTCGGGCTTCGGCGGCAGCGTCTCCGCGCTGCGGCTGTCCGAGAAAGGCCACTCGGTGGGGGTGCTCGAGTGCGGACGGCGCTTCGCTGACGATGAGCTGCCGAGCTCGACCGCGGACCTGAAGCGCTACTTCTGGAATCCCCTGCTGGGCATGAAGGGGATCTTTCGACTGACCACCTTCAAGGATGTCTCCGTTGTCTCCGGCTGTGGCGTCGGCGGCGGCAGCCTCGGCTATGCCAACACGCTGTATGTGCCCCCGAAGCAGTTCTTCGAGGACCCCCAGTGGGCGGACATGGACGACTGGGAGTCGGCGCTTGCTCCCCATTACGCCGAAGCCCAGCGGATGCTCGGCGTCGTGCAGACGCCGACCGACGACCCCGCCGATCAGCTGTTGCGCGAGCTCGGCGAGGAGCTGGGCGTCGGTGACACCTACAAAAAGACTCCCGTCGGCGTGTATTTCGGCGAGCCCGGCGTAACCGTCTCCGACCCGTTCTTCGGCGGCGAGGGACCGGACCGCACCGGCTGCCGGGAATGCGGGCGCTGCATGGTCGGCTGCCCGCACGGATCGAAGAACACGCTCGTCAAGAACTACCTGTATCTCGCCGAGAAGCGCGGCGCGCGCGTAATGGCCGAACGCACCGTCGTGGACGTCCGCCCGCTCGGCGGTGCCGGCGGCGCCGAGGGCTACGAGGTCGAATCGGTGCGCTCGGGCGCGTGGCTGCGCAGGGACCGCCAGGTCCAGCGCGCGCGGGGCGTGGTCGTCGCGGCCGGGCCACTGGGCACGAACAGGCTGCTGCAGCGCTGCCGCCTGAACGGGTCGCTGGCCAAGCTCTCCTCGCGTCTGGGCGAGCTCGTGCGCACGAACAGCGAGTCGATCCTGACCGTGACCGTGCCCGAGGACTACCCGGAGGACCTGATCAAGCGCGTGGCGATCACCTCCTCGATCTACCCGGACCCGAACACGCACATCGAGACCGTCACCTATGGCGACGAGGGCGACTCGATGCACCGCCTGTACACGCTGCTGGTGGGCGACGGCACGCGCCTGACCCGCCCGCTGAAGCTGCTCGCGCAGATCATGCGCCACCCCAAGCGCTTCGCGCAGGTGCTGTTCCCCAAGCACTGGTCGCGGCGCACGATCATCGTGCTGGTGATGCAGACGCTCGACAACGCGATCGCGCTGCGCCCACGTCAGGGTCCGTTCGGCTCGTTCTGGCTGAAGACCGAGCAGGACCCGGACAAGCCGATCCCGACGTTCATCCCGATCGCCAACCAGGCGGCAGAATGGCTCGCCCGGCGCACCGGCGGCGTCGCCCAGAGCTCCGTGACCGAGGCGCTGTTCAACATCCCGACGACCGCCCACATCCTCGGCGGCGCCGTGATCGCCTCCGACCCCTCGCGTGGCGTGGTCGACGCCCGCCAGCGAGCGTTCGGCTACGAGAACCTGCTCGTCTGCGACGGCTCGGCGATCCCCGCCAATGTCGGCGTCAACCCGTCGCTGACGATCACCGCCCTGGCCGAGCACGCCATGAGCCACGTGCCGGCGACGGGGATGGTCGAGCCGGCCGCCCCAGAGACGGCCACGGCTGCCTGACCCCGCGCCGGCGGTGCAGCCCTGACCCTGGCCGCGTTAGCGATGAAGCGTGACCGTGCGGCGCGGCAGGCTCAGCTTGGCGCCGGTGTTGCTGCGCAATGTCGTCACCAGCACCAGCCGCACCCGGCTGCGGTGGCTCAGCAGGTGACGACCCTTTCCGCTCACACGGAGCAGGACGTTGACCGTGCCTGGAACCTTGGCGATCGCCGATCCACGCGCCACCAGCTGAGCCGGTGGGACCTTGCGCACGTGGTGTCTGCCTCTCCTGCTCGCCGCGAACGCCGGCAGCTTGCCATCCTCGAGGTAGAGATCCTGGATGACCGTTCCCGGCTGGTTGATCGTCACCTGATCGTGCCAGCCCGACTTCAGCAGCCGGTGGATCGTGATCCCCGCGAGCTTGAGGATCGAGCCCTCCAGGGCCGGCGGCACGGGAGGCGAAGGTGGAGGTGACGGCGGTGGCGGACACGCACCCACGGGGCGCGCGTTTTCGCTTTCGTAGATGAAGACGGCCCCGCCCGCGAGCGGCGTTTCCAGTGACTCGTTCGCCCACACCGTCTCACCAGACGCCAGCGGAGCCAGGAAGCTGCCGCCGAAGGTCGCCCCCGACAGCAGCGTGATCTGAGCCTGGAGCGCGTTCCAGCGCTCGAAGTTGCCATACGGTCCGGGCACGTCCAGGAAATTGCCGCCCTGGATCGTCTGGCCGGCCGACCGCTGGCCCGAGAAGTTGACCGAGCCCGCGCACACCGTCGGATCGATCGAGGGCTTGCCGTCATACACGAACGACCCGACGATCTTGCCACCCGGATGGCCTTTGGGGCCGGTCGGCGATTCCAAGCTCACCACGTCGCCGGGAGCGGGAATGGATGACATCCCGGCGTAGCCGTCATCGCCGCTGCTCCTGGACACTTCGAGGCCACCGCGGACGATCGACACGGCCACCGAGGCGTGCTGTTCTTCTTCCGACTCGACCCTGCCTACGGTCGAGATGATGCTGTGTTCGGGCTGGGTCGTCTCACCCTCCGTGATCGACAGCGTGTACTTCGCCGGCCGGGGCGCCGGGGGCGTGGCTCCGGCGAGCGCGGCAGCGACCCAGGTGGCGATCAGCGCGAGCATCAGAGTCCCTCCGCTCAGGGGGCCGACTCGACCGAGGCCGGCTCGAAGACCGCGCACAAAATCGATGCTGGTTCTCATAGAGCGCAATCCCATCGTCCGAGGAGCTGCCGAGACTTAGGCTCGACACCAAACGTGGACGCGAAGACTAGGCGCCGCGACGGCGGAAACCTGCGTCTGAGTCCTACAGCGCCCCGCCGGCCATCGCCGGCAGGATGACCAGTGTGTCGCTCTCCCCCACGGCCGTGTCCAGCCCGCCCAGCACGCGCACGTCCTCGTCGTTGAGATAGACGTTGACGTAGCGGTTCAGCTCACCGTCGGCCGAGAACAGCTGATCCTTGGTCGCCGGGTGGCTGGAGGCGAGATCGCGCAGCACGTCGCCCACGTTCTCACCGGAGGCGCTGAGGAGCTTCTCGCCGCCCACTGACGCGCGCAGAACTGGAGGAATCTTGATCGTGGCCATAGCGGAATGATTATCACGACAGGCGCAACAAGCGCCCGCTCGTATTGTCAGCTACCTGGCTAGCGGTTCGATGGCCAAGACAGGCAAGGACGCAGGGAGCGTGGCGTACTGCGTACGCGAGCGACTGAGGACGCAGCATGGCGCAGTGCCAGCGGGCCGCTAGCCTGCGGCCGCGCAGAACGCCTCATAGTCCGGGAATACGCCCAGCTCCTCGTCGGCGATCTCCTCGGGCTCGCGTGAGCAGATCGGGCAGTCGGGGTCGCGATGGACTTTGACCTCTGTCAGCGTCGCCCCCAGCGCGTCGTACAGCAGCAGCCTGCCGATCGCCGGGTCGCCGATGCCGACGATCAGCTTGACGACCTCGGTCGCCTGCAGCAGGCCCATCGTTCCCGGTAGCACGCCGAGCACGCCGTTGGCGCCGCAGGAGGGAGCGAGCTCGGCGGGCGGGGGCTCGCGGAAGAGGCAGCGGTAGCACGGGCCCTCGTAGGGCTTGAACACCGACAGCTGGCCGTCGAAGCCGAGAATCGAGGCGGAGACGACCGGGATCTTCAAGCGCACGGTCGCGTCGTTGAGCAGGTAGCGCGTGGGGAAGTTGTCGACGCCGTCGACGATCACGTCGTAGCCGGAGATGATCTCGACGATGTTCGAGGCGTCGATGCGCGTCTGGTACTTGACGACGTTGACGTCCGGGTTCAGCGCGTGGATCGACTCCTCGGCCGAGTCGACCTTGGGAACGCCGATCCGATCGGTCGTGTGGATCACCTGGCGCTGGAGGTTCGAGAGGTCGACGACGTCGTCGTCGACGATGCCGAGCGTGCCGACGCCGGCCGCCGCCAGGTACAGGGCGGTAGGCGAGCCCAGGCCCCCGGCGCCGAGCAGCAGCACCTTCGCGTCGAGCAGCTTCTGCTGGCCCTCGGCGCCGATCTCGGGCACGAGCATGTGGCGCGAGTAGCGCTCGCGCTGTTCGGGGCTCAGCGCGCGCGGCACGACCACGTCATAGCCGCGGTCCTTCCACAGCGTGATGCCGCCCGTCATCGAGGTGACGTTCGTGTATCCCAGGTCCTCGGTGAGCGTGCGCGCGCCGTACGCCGAGCGGTTGCCCGACTGGCAGTAGAGGACGATCTGCGTATCGCGATCTGGGACCACGCCCTCGATGCGGGTCTCGAGATAGCTGCGGGGCACGTGCTTGGCGCCGGGCAGATGTCCGGACGCGAACTCCTCGGTCTCGCGCACGTCGACGATCGCCACGCCCTCGCCGATCAGCTCGCGCACCTTCGACGGGTCGATCTCGTCGATCTGGCTCTTGACTTGTTTAAGCAGCTCCGCGCCTGACGGGGTCATCGCGATACTCCTAAATCATGGTCGGGATTCGGGGAGACTTCACAAAGTATAGCGCTGCTCTGGGCTCTTTCAAGCTTCTCTACCCTTCCCCACGCATGCGCGCTCGCCCGCACGTCGTCCTGCTCTGCCTGGCCGCGCTCCTGGCGGCGGCGATCGCGCTGGTCGCGATCTTGGCCAAGCCCTCCAACCGCGGCGGCGCACCGTCCTCGACCGCGAACCTGCAAGCGGCGAGCTCGTCGGGGTTCGACGGCGCCGCGATCCCCCCAGGCCCGCTCGCGCCCGGCTTCACGCTCACCGACCAGAACGGCCGCGCCGTGTCCCTGAGCGGTCTGCGTGGCCATGTTGCGGTGCTCGCGTTCCTGTATTCGACCTGCGGAGCCACCTGTGTTCTGATCGCCCAGCAGATCCGCGGCGCGCTCGACGAACTCCCCCATCCCGTGCCGGTGCTGATCGTCAGCGCCGATCCGGCGACCGACACGTCCGCGAGCGTCGCGCGCTTTCTCACCCAGGTTTCGCTCGCCGGTCGCGTGCGCTACCTGACCGGCTCCGCCGCCCAGTTGCGCCCGATCTGGCATGCGTATCGTGTGCATCCCGCCACCGTGAGCCGCGCGGAGTTCGACCGCTTCGCCTTCCTGCTGCTGCTCGATGCGCGCGGGCGTGAGCGGGTGCTGTTCGAGCCGGAAGTGCTCACGCCGGAAGCGCTCGCGCACGACATCCGCAGGCTCCAATCCGAAGCGTAGACAGACGCCCGAGCGCTCCGCGTGCGGCTGATACCCTAGCGCGCAGGTAGGTATTTGGACGATGATGTTCTCAACCAAGGCCGAGTACGGCGTGCGCGTGATGGTCGAGCTTGCTCGGCGCAGCGGCGTGGAGGAGCCCGTTCCGCTGGCGGAGATCGCCGAGCACGACGGGATGCCGTTGGCCTACCTGGAGCATCTGGTCGCGCGGCTGCGCAAGGCCGGCCTGGTCGATTCGCGGCGGGGATCGCGCGGGGGCTATCTGCTCGCGCGCTCGCCGACCGAGATCACGATGGCCGAGGTCGTCGAGGCGCTCGAGGGATCGATCGCGCCGATCGAGTGCATCTCCCAGGCTTCCGACGGCTCGATCGTGTGCTCGCGCGAGTCCGACCCTGGGCATGTCTGCCCGACCAAGCTGCTGTGGACGCGCGTGCGCGGTGCGATCGTGCGCACCCTGCAGGACACCACGCTGGCGGACCTCGTGCTCGGACCGTCCCTCGGACTCGCCGCCGAGCTGCCTGCCGAGACGAGCACCGCCACCACCCTGCCGAAGCTCTCCGCCGCCGCCGCCTCGCCGCGCGCCGCGGCGTCGGCCGGCTGATCGACCTTCAACCAAACCCCGACGACCGGAGCCCGAACCAGCGATATGGCCGACCTAGAGATCAGAGACCTGCACGTGCGCATCGAGGAGCGAGAGATCCTGCGGGGCGTCGACCTCGATATCTCGCGCGGGGAGATCCACGCGTTGATGGGCCCGAACGGCTCGGGCAAGTCCACCCTGGCCAGCACCCTGCTGGGTCATCCCGCGTATGAGATCACCGAGGGCACGATCGTGTTCAAGGGCGAGGACATCACCGCGGCCGAGCCCCACGAGCGCGCCCATGCGGGCCTGTTCCTCGCGTTCCAGTACCCCGTCTCGATCCCGGGGGTGTCGGTCGCGAACTTCCTGCGCATGGCCATCAACGCCAAGCGTGAGGAGCCGATCCAGGTCAAGGAGTTCCGCACCCAGCTGCAGCACGCGATCGACCTGCTCGACGTCGACAAAGCGTTCACCTCGCGCCACCTCAACGACGGGTTCTCGGGCGGCGAGAAGAAGCGCGCGGAGATCCTGCAGATGGCGATGCTGCAGCCGGACGTGGCGATCCTCGACGAGACCGACTCGGGCCTCGACATCGACGCGCTGCGCACGGTCGCCGAGGGTGTTCAGCGCCTGCACGACGAGCAGGGCCTGGGCGCGCTGATCATCACGCACTATCAGCGCATCCTCCACTACGTCAAGCCCGAGTTCGTACACATCCTGATGGACGGGCGCATCGTGCTGGAGGGCGGCGTCGAGCTAGTCGAGCGCCTCGAGCGCGAGGGGTATGACCAGATCCGCCAGGAGTTCGGGGTCGGTGTCTAAGGTGTCCGAGGTAGCCGTCAAGCCCGGACGCCATCGCGAGGCGACCCTCTACCACGCGCTGGCCGGCGCCGGGGCGGGCCACGGGCCCGGGCAGCGCACGCTCGCGCAGCTGCGCGAGGCGGCGCTCGCCCACTTCTACACCTCGGAGCTGCCCGTGTGGCGGCGCTCGGGGTTCTGGACGACGAGCTTGCAGACGCTCGATCTCGACGTGCTCGACGCCGCCGCGCCCGGCGAGGGCGTGCCCGAGGTGGTCGCGCGCACGCTCCCCGAGCGGGCGCGGGCGGGGCGGATCGTGCAGAACGGGGGCACGGTCGTCCACGTCGAGCTCGACCCGGCCCTGGCCGAGCGCGGCGTGATCCTGTGCTCGCTACAGGACGCCTTTCGCGATCATGGCGAGCTGGTCGCCGAGCACTATTCCCGGCGTCTGACAATCGACCGCCACAAGCTGGAGGCGGCAAACGCGGCGTTCTGGACGGGCGGGGCGTTCCTGTATGTGCCGCCGGGCATCGTCGTGGAGGATCCGTTCGAGATCGTCTATGCGATCGACCGTCCGGGCATCGCCCAGTACGGGCGCACGCTCGTCGTGGGCGACACCACGAGCGAGTTCCGCGTGCACGAGTACGACCTGGCCGAGGACTTCGACGGTCAGGCGCTGCATGCGGGCGCGTTCGAGCTGTACCTGCGCGACGGTGCGCGCTGCCGTCTGGCCCAGGTGCAGGACTGGGGCGCGGGCGAGGTGTACGACGTCTCGACGCGGTTCGTGGGCGTCGGGCGCGATGCGTACTGCCATTGGCTGCCCTCGCTGCTGGGCGGGCACCTCGTGCGCCAGCACCTGGAGCTGGCCGTGAGCGAGCCGGGCGGCGACATGGCGTTTCGCGGGCTGTTCTTCACCGAGTCCGACGAGCACCTGGACGCGTTCGCGGTGGATCTGCACGAGACGGGGCCCTCGGGCGGGGACGTGCACTGGCGCGGGGCCGCCACGGGCTCGAGCCGCGCGTCGTTCGAGGGCCTGATCCAGATCGACCCGGGCGCCCAGCAGACGCACACGTATCTGCAGATCCACACGATGATGCTCTCCCCGAAGGCGCGCCTGGACGCGATCCCTTCGGTGCTCGTGTCCGCCGACGACGTCTCGGCCTCGCACGGCGGGACCGTGGGCGAGCTGGACGAGGCGGCGATCTTCTACATGCAGTCGCGTGGCCTGGATCGCGCCGCCGCGGTGCGGCTGCTGGTCGAGGGCTTCTTCGAGCCGGTGCTCGCGCAGCTGGCGGACGAGCCTCTGGAAGAGCTGATCCGCACGAAGCTGACCGCCAAGCTGGCCTCCGCGCGCGAGGACATCGAGGCGTATGCGACCAGCAGGTAGTCGTTTTGGTGGGTGAGCCATGAGCCAGTCTCACGTCCGGCGCTGTTGGCGCCGCTCACCGCACCGGTTGGCAGGGTTGTGGGCGCTTTTGGGGGCGTCGTGATGGCCCGTGCTACGCCGATCGCCGACCCTGCCGAGCTGTCCTCCCTGGGCGTGAAGGACGACTTCCCGATCTTCTCCCGCCGTCTCGGCGGCCGTCCGCTGATCTACCTCGATTCGGGCGCGACCTCGCAGAAGCCCGCGGTCGTGATCGACGCGCTCGCCGAGCACCTGCGCTCCCACAACGCCAATGTCCACCGCGGCGTCTATGCGCTGGCGCAGGAGGCGGACGCGGCCTACGACGGTGCGCGCAAACGGGTCGCCGCGTTCGTCGGCGCGCAGGCGCGCACGACCGTGTTCACCAAGAACGTCACCGAGGCGATCAACCTCGTCGCCTACGCGTGGGGGCGCGGGAGCACCGACGGACGGCCGAATGTGGACGCCGGAGGGGCGATCCTGATCACCCAGCTGGAGCACCATGCCAACATCGTCCCCTGGCAGATGCTGTGCCGCGAACGGGGCGCCACGCTGCGCTACTTGGAGGTCGACGCCCGCGGGGAGCTGTCGCTCGACCAGCTGGACTCCGAGCTCGCGCGAGGCGACGTGCGGCTGGTGGCGTTCTCACACGTCTCCAACGTGCTGGGGACGATCGTCCCGGTGGCGGAGATGACCGCGCGCATCCGCGCCGCGGGCGCCCTCTCGCTGGTGGACGGCGCGCAGGCCGTGCCGCACATGCCGGTGGATGTCGAGGAGATCGGCGCCGACTTCTACGCCTGGACGGGCCATAAGGCGCTCGGTCCGACGGGCATCGGCGTGCTGCACGGCCGCGCGGAGATCATGGAGGAGATGCAGCCGTTCATGACCGGCGGGGACATGATCTCCTCGGTCGACTTCCAGTCGGCCACCTGGAACGAGTTGCCCTACAAGTTCGAGGCCGGCACGCCCCCGATCGCCGAGGCGGTCGGACTGGGCGCGGCCGTGGACTACCTGTCCGCGCTGGGCATGGACCGAGTGCGCGCGCACGAGCAGGCGCTGACCGGGTACATGCTCGAACGCCTCGCCGAGGTGCCGGGACTGCGCGTCGTCGGTCCCCCCGAGGCCGAGCGCCGCGGCGGCCTCGCGTCGTTCACGGTCGAGGGCATCCACCCTCACGACGTCGCCGAGCTGGCCGACCGCGGAGGAGTGTGCATCCGCGCCGGTCACCACTGCGCGCAGCCGCTGATGCGCTGCCTGGGCGTGGGCGCGACCGCACGCGCGTCGGTCGGCGTCTACAACGAGCCGGCGGACATCGACGCGCTCCTCGCCGCGCTGCTGGCCGGGCGCGAGGTGTTCGGCCTGTGAGGGCCTCCTGACATGGACGACCTGTACCGCGACTACATCCTCGAGCACTACAAGCGCCCGCACAACTTCGGCGAGCTGCAGCCCCACGACCTGGACGCGCACGAGCACAACCCGTTGTGCGGGGACGAGCTGGGCGTGCACATCACCGTCAAGGACGGCCGCATCGAGGATCTGCGCTTTCACGGCCACGGCTGCGCGATCTCCCAGGCCTCGGCGTCGATCGCCTCCGAGGAGCTGATCGGGATGGAGCTGGAGGAGGTCGGCAAGCTCGACGCGGACTGGATGATCGAGCTGCTCGGCATCCCCGTGTCGGCGACGCGGCGCAAGTGCGCGCTGCTGAACCTCAAGGTCGTGCGGGGGGCGGTTACGGGGGATAGTGCGTGGCCGGAGTAGCGCGGCCGGCGTTACGCGTCGTGTATGGCCAGCGTCGCGCATAGCCGCAGGAGTGTGTAGTTAGCTACGCCGCTGACGCGCGTGGCGACACGCGGTCTGTGGGCTTGCCGGATAGGAGTCGGTGCGAAATGGATCTTTAAAGGGTCGGAGGCCGGCCTGACGGCCGGCTATACATGTAAGCGGCGATTGAACGCACATACACGGGGCGCTGGGAGCTTCCTCCCCGGCGCAAGCCGACCCGCCGGACGTCCGCGATACAATTCCTAGTTCAGAGCACGGGATTCGCATAACCCAGCCAGTAAGGAGTCGTATGGCCGCCACCGACACCGTCAGGATCACCAAGCCCAGCCCGATCGTCGAGGACGATCAGGGTCAGCTGCGCGCTCGTCAGGGCATCTCGCGCGAGGTCGTGACCGAGCTCTCGCGGATCAAGGGCGAGCCCGACTGGATGGCGGACAAACGGCTGAAGTCGCTGGAGATCTTCGAACGCAAGCCGATCCCGACGTGGGGACCGGACCTCGGTGGGCTTAACCTGGACGATCTCGTTCTGTACTCGCCACCTACCGCCGGGCGCTTCAACAGCTGGGACGACGTGCCCGAGGAGATGAAGCAGACCTACGAGGACCTCGGCATCCCCCAGGCCGAGCGCGAGCACCTCGCCGGCGTCGTGGGCGTATGGCGCCAGGAGCCGGTGTACGAGGGGCTGAAGGAGGAGTACGCCAAGCAGGGGATCCTGTTCTGCTCGATGGACACGGCGATCACCGAGTACCCCGAGCTCGTGCAGAAGTACTTCATGACCAAGTGCGTGCCTGCGCAGGACAACAAGTTCTCCGCCCTGCACGGCGCGGTGTGGTCGGGCGGAGCCTTCTGTTACATCCCCAAGGGCGTCAAGTGCGACCTGCCGCTGCAGTCCTACTTCCGCATGGAGGGCGCAGGCGAGGGCACGTTCGAGCACACGCTGATCGTCGCCGACGAGGGTGCCGAGGTGAACTACATCGAGGGCTGCACCGCGCAGACCTACAGCGTCAACTCGATGCACTCAGCCGTGGTCGAGATCTTCGTGCACGAGGGCGCCAAGGCCCGCTACACGACGGTGCAGAACTGGTCCAAGGACGTCTACAACCTCAACACCAAGCGCGCGATGGTCGATGCCAACGGCACGGTCGAGTGGGTCGGCGGGTCGATGGGCGCCAAGTACGTCATGCTCTACCCCGGCTCCTACCTGATGGGCGAAGGCGCCCGCGCCGACCACCTCAACGTGGGCGTGGCGGGCAAGGGCGTGCACAAGGACACGGGCGCCAAGGTCGTGCACCTGGCTCCGAACACCACCTCGAACATCCTCGCCAAGTCGATCTCCAAGGACGGCGGGATCATGGGCTATCGCGGCCTGGTCAAGATGGGCGCCCACTCTCAAGGCTCGAAAGCGCGCGTGCAGTGCGACGGGCTGATGATGGACGGCGAATCGAAATCGGACACCTGGCCGGACATCCAGATCCAGAACCCCCACGTGACGGTCGCCCACGAGGCCACCGTCGGGCGCATCTCCGACGACCAGCTGTTCTACATGGGCTCGCGCGGGTTCACCGAGGACGAGGCCGCGGCGATGATCGTAAACGGCTTCATCGAGCCGGTGACGAAGGAGCTGCCGATGGAGTACGCGGTCGAGCTGAACCGCCTTATACAGCTGGAGATGGTTGGCAGTATTGGCTGAGAAGGCCGCGTGGGGCAACGGTAGACACGATCGTCGTTCTGTATGGGCTACGCAACCGCTTGGTATGGCGACACGCGGCTTGTGGCTTGCCCGGCAATTGGTTGTTTGGGATTGAGCGCAGTTGTCCAGTGGGGGCTGCGTTCTGGCGGTTTGCACCGCTCATGCGCTTGTCCCGATACCCCATGGTCGTTACACGCGTAGAACCATGAACCCATCGGATACTGAATGCGCGCTCCTGTAGACACGATCGCCGCGCCGTTGTTCCCGACGAAGGCGTCGTGGGTGAACGTCGCGGGTGGCAAGGGCGCGCAGGCGAGCGTGCTGCAGCGCGGGCGGCCGATGTTGGTGGAGTTCTGGGACTTCTGTCGCCCGAACTCGCTGCGCACGCTGCCTTACGTGCGGGCTTGGCACGAGCGCTATGCCGCGGATGGGCTGCGCGTGATCGGCGTGCACAGCCCCGGATTCGACGCCTCACGCGAGGAGCGGGCGGTGAGGGAAGCGGTGGCGCGACTGGGGATCGAGTACCCGGTGTTGATCGACAGCGAGCTGACGGTGTGGCAGGAGTACGAGAACGCGGGCTGGCCGGCGCGCTACCTGTTCGATGGCCACGCGCGCCTGTTCGAGTACCACTATGGCGAGGGGGCCTATGCCGAAACCGAGCTGGCAATCCAGGAGCTCTTGGGCGTGGAGCGCGAACCGCTGCAGGCGCTGCGCCCTGAGGATCGGCACGGCGCGCTGCTGGCGCCGCAGACCGAGGATCAACCGGGTGCCTACTCGGGGCCGTACGAGGCGGGCGGGGTATGGGCGGTGCTCGACGGTGAGGGGATCGCGAGGGTAAACGGCGACGAGCGCGAGATCTCTCACCCGGGCGCCTACCCCCTGATCGAGCACGACCGTCACACCGCGGGCCTGCTGGAACTGGAGGTTGGCCCCGGCGTGGAGTGCTATGCGACGTGCTTTACGCCGGGAGTGCTACAGCAGCCCGACCTGACGGAGGATCGAGACTGAGTCGGAGTAGACGTCCTTGCGCTTGACCTTGTCGCCCTCGAACGGGATCACGTCCATGCCGTTCCACTCGATGCGCCTGCCCGACGGCTCGGCCACCAGGTCACCGCGGCTGAGCGGCTTGACGTGGGTCGCGCTGGCGGTCCACTCCTGCACCACGAGATCCTCGCGCACGTAGAGCCTGCGCGTCTGGAACTCGATGTCGGGCCAGGACTCGAAGATGCGGGCGATGTGCGCAAGCGCCTCGGCACCCTCGGCGCGCTCGCCGGCCGTGTGGTTCTCGAACACCATGTCGGGTGCGTGCATCGAGGCGATCCGCTCCACGTCGTGCGCGTTCCAGGCGTCGTTGTAGGCGGCGATCGTCCCGTGCAGTCGCGTGGGCTCGGCGCTCATTGCTAAGCCCAGCCCATCGGCTGATACCCGCTCGACCGTGGCGCGGAGACGATCAGCACGCTCGCGGCCTGATCGCCGTCGTTGCGGACCGTGCGCTTGTGTACGGGGTCGAGCCGTGCGAACGTCTGGGCGCGCGTCGGATGGTCCTCGCCGTCGATGACCAGCGTTGGGCTGCCGCTGAGGACGTAGAACACCTCCTCCTGGTCGCGGTCGAGCTCGTCGTGCTCGGGGATCTGCTCACCTGGAGCGATCTCGACGACGTTGATTCCAAACGCCCGCAGCTCGAGCGTGCGGCGAACGAGCTGCCAGTCGCCGGTCGTCTCGCAGTCGTCTCGATGGGCCAGGTTGAAGCTCATGGCGCCTGCGCGAGTCTACAGCCCGAGCTGCGTGTGCGAGCGGTCCGGCAGCAGTCGGTTGTGCACGGGCGGTCCGGTGTCCTCGACGAGCACCCATATACCGGGCCGGTCGGGTAATTAGCTCCTTAGTAAGTATCCCGATTATCGTGCAAAGTCTAGATAATGCATTTTCTATCCATTTCAGGAAGCCGCATGTGCCCATTCCGTGAAACCCGGCATATCTGAGGAACCGGCGCGAGGCGATGGTCAAGTCCGCTCGCAGCGTCATAAATAAGCCGCATTTTGCGGATATTATGGGACCACGGGCGACCAAGAGCGTGTATGGGCCGAGAAAACGGAAATCCTACTTCGATCTAAGCAATGCTGTGCAAAGCTCGACATCTCTTTAGATCGAGGGTTCCTCTTGGGGGGCGCGCGGTCGTCGCGGGACTTCTCGGCGCGGTGGTCTGGACGGCGCCTGCCATCGCGGCGACCCCGACAGCCGCCGTGCTCGACGGGGCCGGCCAGTCGGCCGGACAGAATGTCGCCCAGGCGACGCGGACAGTCGAAGACACTGCCGCCAAGGCAGTGAATCAGGCGGCTCCCTCAGGTACGTCCCCCTCGACTCCCGCGTCACCTTCGACCACCCCTCCCGCCCCCACGGCGGGCTCCTCCCCCTCCTCCTCTTCTCCTACGACGACGCCTGCCCCTCCCTCCTCTTCCACGCCCCCCGCTCCCCATACTCCCGCCGCGCCTGTCACGAGCGCCATCGCGCCGCTTACGCACACTGTGTCCGCGACCGCCGGCAAGGTCGTGCAGATCGCCAGGCCGACGGTCGCGCGTGTGGTGGACACGGCCGGCAACGTGGCGCCGATCGGCGTGGCGCCGGCGCACAACGTGGCCGGCTCCGCAGGCCGGCTGCTCAACCAGACAACCGGCCACCTGACGAGCACCGCAGGCCGGCTGCTTCACCAGACGATAGGCCAAGTGGTGGGCTCTGCTGGTCAAGAGCTCACGCAGACCGTTACCTCGCAGACCGTTACCTCGACCACTCGCACCGCCGGCCGGCTTCCCACCCTGCCCGTCGCGCCGACCGGCCATCGCCCGGGGGGAGGCGGCGGCATTGGACTCGCTTCCAGCAGCTCGGGATCGACGGCCGTCACAGCCACGCCGGACATCTCGAGCGGACACATGGTTCCCTCGACCTTGGCTTCCGCTCCGAGTGGCTGGGCTTTCGTTGGCGGCGGATCTTTCGCTCCGACTCCCTCCTCCGCGTGGTCGAGGGGACCCTCGCTACCAGAGCCGTCGAGCTGGACCGCGACGTCCTCGACCGCGCCGGCGGCGACTGCCCTGGGCGGCCTGTTGGCGGGATCTCGCGCCGTGATCACTGCTGGGCGAACCGCGGACCGGCAGCCGGGGAATCCCGCTCCGACCCCTGCCCCCGTGAGCGGCTTTCCCTCAGCGGTCGGCTCGGTCCCCGGCTTTGCCTTCTCGATCTTTCTCACGCTTGTGGGCCTCCTGGTGTTGGGGGCTCCGTGGACGAGGCGCCGATTGCGGCTCGCGGGCGAGCCGCGGCGTTTGGCGCCCTTCGTACTGATTCCCGAGCGTCCGGGCTAGCTCCCCCGGACGGACTCATTGGGCGCTGGATCGTCCTGGTCCAGACGCCCCGGTAATTAATTCGAAGCTCTCGAAAGGAGCTGTATCTGATGAAACGCCATTGCATAGCCATGGCCGCGAGCGTCTGCGCGCTCGCGCTGGTCCCGAGCACAGCGCTCGCGGGCAATAACAACGGCGGCCTGCTGGGAAGCGTGGTGAAGCAGACCCAGACCGCCTCCAACGAAAACACGACCGAACAGTCCGCGTCGAGTGAAGCCAGCTCGAAGCAGACCAACATCAACGCCCCGGTCGCGATCGACAGCCCGGGCGCGAACCAGGGTGATGTGAACCAGTCCAACGACGGGCACACCAGCTCCTCGGCGGACAACGGCAACAACACAGAACAGGGAAACAGCCAGAGCCAGCAGGGCACCGCGACCGCAAGCAACGGCAGCGGCGGCGGCGGCGGCGGCGGCGGCGGCCATGGTGACAGCAACTCCTGTGGCTGTGGCAGCAGCGGCTCGGACAAGCACCCAGGCAACGGCGGCCAGAAGGTCGACCAGAGCCAGGAAGCGAGCAACAGCAACAACACCAACCAGAAAGCCAACTCGAAGGCATCCAACGAACAGACCAACATCAACGCCCCGGTCGCGATCGACAGCCCGGGCGCGAACCAGGGTGATGTGAACCAGTCCAACGACGCCAACACAAGCTCGTCGGCGGACAACGGCAACAACACCGAACAGGTCAACGACCAGAGCCAGCAAGGCACCGCCACCGGAAAGAGCGGTGAGCATCATGGCGACGGCGGCTCCTGTGGCTGCGGCGACTCGCAGGGCAAGCACCACGCCGATTCCGGCCATGGCAGCTCGTGTGGCTGTGGCGGCGGCTCGGACAAGCACTCGGGCAACGGCGGGCAGAAGGTTGACCAGAGCCAGTCCGGGTCGAACAGCAACAGCACCAAACAGTCCGCGGAAAGCTCCGCAAAGAACGAACAGCGCAACGAAAACGCTCCCCATTCGGAAGGGTCATCTTCCGATGAGGACGGTCAGACCTGTGGCTGCGAGCACCATCACGGCGATAAGCGCCGGGGCGGCGACGTAGACCAGTCCAACAACGGCCACACCAGCTCCTCGGCCGCCAACGGCAACGCAACCGGCCAGGACAACTGGCAGAACCAGGAAGGCTCGGCTACCTCATAAGCACGCGGTAGAGAGCCTCGTCAGTCACCACAGGCAGAGGGCGCCCCCGGCCCGCACGGGGCGCCCTCGGGCTAGGAAGATGCCGCGGCGCGAATCGGACCGCGATCACGCCGCGGTCATCGGTGCCAACTCGGCGTGCGAGCGGTCGAGCAGCAGTCGCTTGTGCACCGGCGGTCCGGTGTCCTCTACGAGCACGCATGTACCGGGCCAGTAGGGGCTCTCACCCGGCGTCGCGGTGAGAAAGACTCCGTCATAGACCCAGGACCCGGAGTTGATCAGGCGGGCGCCGCCGCGCCCGCGCCACTCCGACTCGGGGTCGCCCGGGAATGGGCCCGCGCGATGAGTGTGGCCAAAGACGACGTAGGCGTCGCCGAGGTCCAGGCGCGCCGCCACCTCCCCCATCGCGCGCAGCCCGGAGCGGCGCAGCTCGGTGCGTGAGATGTCGGCGTTCACTGGGCCGAGCCCGGCGCGATTGAGCCCTCCGACCATGAGCGGGAACGCGCGCTTGATCGCCGCCCTGCTGGCGGAGACGCGCGCAGAGCGCAGCATCTGCTTGGCGCCGCTCGCGCTCTGTCGGCCGGCCCCGTTGCCGCTGGAGCTGAGGGCGCGCCACGCACGCGCGGTGGCCAGGCCGTTGAGAGCGGGACCGGCGGCTGCGTAGCGAGTGATCGCGTCGCGCCAGGCGTAGATCGGGGCGGTCACCGACTCGTAGCCCTCGGCGCTGTCGAGCGTTCCGGGAGGGCGTTCGAGCAGGCGTCCCATCACACCGACGCCGATGCGCTCCAGCGTGGGGACGGTGAGGTGGGCGTCCAGGAAATGGCCATGCGTCGCATATACGTCGGGGCGCACCCACAGGCCCGGATAGGCGACGGTGACGCGAGCCGGGGCTGCCCAGTGGGCGATCTGAGCGAGCATCGGCGAGGCCTCGGGGGGATCGAAGCGCTGCTCGACGCCCAATGGCTCGGGCGCCGGTTCGCGCAGCGCGCGTGAGTCGAGCCAGCCGCACACCATCAGGTGGTCGTGGTTGCCGGCGCTCACAACCAGCTCGCGCTCACCGCCGAGCGCGCGACCGACGTCCTCGAAGAATGGGCGCGCCGCTAGCAACGCGTCGTGGGGCGGTCCGTGGCGCAGCTCGAGCACGTCGCCGAGCAGGACCAGGCGATCGATACCGTCGAGCTCGTCCAGCAGCACCGCGCGCAGCTCGGGCCGGCGCAGCAGATCGACGCCGGAGAGCCCGCCGAGGTGCAGATCGGAGACGATCAGGGTGCGCGTCACGAGCAGGGTCGCGGCGTCGACGGCGAGTGTTGCGGTGTCGTCATCGGTCTGATCGAATCCTGGGTGTGGGCCGGTGCACCCGAAACGCGCGCGTCGGGCTTGCTCAGGAGGCGTTGCCGGAGGCGACGAACTCGCGCACGGGCTTGGGGAGCATGAAACGGACGTCCTCGCGGATCACGTCTACCTCGGAGATGTCTGAGACGCCGCGCGCACGGAAGTAGTCGACGAGCTCTGAGACGAGGTTCTCGGGGGCGCTGGCGCCAGAGGAGATGCCGACCACGCGCCTGCCGGCGAGCCATTCCTCGCGCACTTCGGAGGCGTTGTCGATGAGGTGGGCGTCTGTGCCACAGTCCTGGGCGACCTCGACGAGGCGCACGGAGTTGGAGGAGTTGCGCGAGCCGATCACGAGCATCAGGTCGCAGTCGCCGGCGAGCTGCTTGACGGCAGCCTGGCGGTTGGTCGTGGCGTAGCAGATGTCGTCGGTGCGGGGACCGGCGATCGTTGGGAAGCGCTCGCGCAGCCGCGCGACGATCGAGTCGGTTTCGTCCACGGACAGGGTCGTCTGGGTTATGTAGGCGATCCGCTCGGGGTCCTCGACCTGGAGCGCGTCGACATCGGCCTCGTCCTGCACGAGCACGATCCGCTCGGGCGCCTCCCCCATCGTGCCTTCGACCTCCTCGTGGCCGTCGTGACCGACGAGCACGATCGTGTAGCCGTCGCGGGCGAAGTGCGCGGCCTCGCGATGGACCTTCGTCACGAGCGGGCAGGTGGCGTCGATCGTCTGCAGGGCGCGCTCCCGCGCAGCCTCGTGCACGCTGGGGGCGACGCCGTGGGCGGAGAAGACCGTAATGGCGCCCTCCGGCACTTCGCGCACGTCCTCGACGAACACGGCGCCGCGCTCGGTGAGCCGCTCGACGACATGGCGATTGTGGACGATCTGCTTGCGTACGTAGACGGGCGGGCCATGCTCGTCGAGCGTGCGTTCGACCGTCTGCACGGCGCGATCCACACCCGCGCAGTATCCGCGCGGCGCGGCCAGCAGCAGCTTCTCGACTGTGTTGCTCATGTCGCTCATTGTATGGACTCGCGTCGCTCCTCAACCCGGGATCGGCTCTGGCGCGAACCCCGGCGGGTGGATACGCTTGATCGCGATGGCGCAAAAGCACCTCGACAGGCTGACCCCGGTGGACGCCTCGTTCCTGCACCAGGAGGGAGCGAGCTCACACATGCACGTCGGCGGGCTGACGATCGTCGAAGGTCCCCCGCCGCCGATGGAGGAGTTCCTCGAACAGATCCGCAGACGGCTGCATCTCGTGCCGCGCTACCGACACAAGCTGGCGTATACGGCGTTGGACAGCGGGCGGCCGGTGTGGATCGACGATCCGAGCTTCAGCCTCGAGTACCACGTGCGCCACACCGCGCTGCCCACGCCGGGAGAGCCCGAGCAGCTGCGCAGCCTGACCGCGCGCATCTTCTCCCAGCAGCTGGACCGCTCCAAGCCGCTGTGGGAGATGTGGCTGATCGAGGGCCTGAAGGACGATCGCTTCGCGCTGATCTCGAAGACCCACCATTCGCTGATCGACGGCATCGCGGGGATCGACCTGGCGACGGTGCTGTTCGACCTCAGCCCGGACCCGCCGCCGATCAAGCACTCCGGACGCGCCTGGCGCCCTCATCCCGAGCCCGGCACGCCAGAGCTGGTCGCCGCCGGCTTGAAAGGGGCGGTGCGCGCCGGGATCGAGCTGGCGGAGGGCGCGCTGGACGCGTTGGCGCATCCCGATCGCGCGCTGGCGCGCACCCGCGAGGCGGCGGAGGGCATCGGCGAGATCGTGTGGGCGGGGTTGAACCCGGCGCCGGAGACGCCGCTGAACGTCCACATCGGCCCGCACCGCAGATTCATGGGCATAGGCAGTCGGCTGGATGACTTCAAGCTCGTCAAGAATGCTTTCGGCGGCACAGTCAACGACGTCGTGCTCGCGGTCGTCGCGGGCGCGCTGCGCGAGTTTCTGATCTCTCGCGGTCTGCGCACAGAGGGCGTCGAGTTGCGCGCGCTCGTGCCGGTGTCTGTGCGGGCGGCAGACGAGCACGACCAGATGGGCAACCGTATCGTCGTGATGCGCGGTCCGCTGCCGGTCTACATCGCCGACCCGGTGCAGCGGCTGCGATTCGTCTCGCACGCGATGGACGGGTTGAAGGAGTCCAAGCAGGCCCTGGGCGCGGAGGTGATCGCGGGCGCGCAGAACTTCGCGCCGCCGACGATCCTGGCGCAGGCGTCGCGGCTGAACTTCTCCACGCGCCTGTTCAACCTGCTCGTGACGAACGTCCCGGGACCGCAGTTCCCGCTGTATGTGCTTGGGCGCGAGATGCTCGCGGCCTACCCGGTGGCGTTCCTGCCCGAAAACCACGCGCTGGCGATCGCGATCATGTCCTACAACGGCCAGATGAACTTCGGGCTGCTCGGCGATTATGACGCGCTGGGAGACATCGACCTGCTCGGCGAGACCATCGCCGGAGAACTCGCCACGCTCGTGGCACTCGCGCGCGAGTCGGTCGCGGCGCCGGCCTGAACCTGAATCCTCACCGCTCCCACCCAGGGCGTCGTAGGCCAAGCGATACAAGGACGCAGGGAGCGAGCGTGGCGTACTACGTACGCGTGCTGGCCGATCGGTCGATCGCATCTGATCGACGATCGGTAAGGACGCCGTAGCGCGCAGGCATACGACGCCCTAGGTCAGTAGCCGAGGGCGAACTTGGCATCCTCAGACATCTTCTCGGGCGACCACGGCGGTGTGAACACCATCTCGGAGTCGATCGTCTTGACACCGTCGAGTTCGCCCACGCACTCTTCGATCTGTTCGGTGACCTGCGGACCGATCGGACAGCCGGGAGTGGTGAGGGTGAACGTGACGTTGACGTGGCCGTCG
>DASXKH010000042.1:0-28936 GCA_036496915.1 Solirubrobacteraceae bacterium | reverse complement strand
GAGGCTGTTGCCGGCGTCGTTGGTCACGTACAGCGTGCGCAGATCCCACGAGGGGACGACGTGTTGAGGCAGGGCTCCCACCTGGAACCGCTCGATCACCTTGAAGGTCTTCTGGGAGATGACATCGACGGTGTTCGACTTGCTGTTCGGCACGTAGACGAGCGGCGGATCGTCGCGCACCGTCGGGCTGAGCATGTTCGGGCCGTCGGCCGCATAGACATTGCCCGGATCCACCGGTGGCGGGATCTTGCCGGCGAGGGGCACTGCGATTGCGCCACGGATCGGACCATGGGTTGAGGCCGAGAGGTGGTTGGCGTCGTTCGCGGTGGACCCGACCCCGCACCCACCGAGCCCGAGCCCGAGCGTGATGAGGACGAGGCTGCTCGCGCGTCGCATAGCGCGGGGACTCATCGAGCGGAGGCAAAGGTCAAGGCTTGGTCCTGGGCGCTACCGTGCGAGTCGCGACCGCCGACGAGGAGAATGCGTCCGGGCAGGGAGGCGGCGCCGAGGTCGGACAGGGGTCGGGGTAGGCGCCCGGCCGGCGAGACGGCGCCGCTGAGCGGATCGACGGCGAGGATCGACGACCGCTGTTCGTCGAGGTTTTCGCCGCGCCCGCCGAGGACGTAAAAACGTCCGTTCAGCGAGGCGCCGGCCGCGTGGGTGAGGGGGTGGGGCAGCAGTCCGATCTGGCGGACGCTGCCCGTGCTCGGATTGAACGAGAGAATCGCGCGCTGCGCCGCTTCCCCCGAGGTGCCCCCCGCGATCAAGAGGCTGCCGTTCACCGCGGCGACGGCCGCGTAGCGCAGTGGACGGGGCATCATCCCGGCGATCCGAGTTATCCCACCGGGAGCGAACGCCACGATCGTGCGCAGGGGAGCGGTCTCGGTGTAGCCGCCGACGACATACGCCGTGCGGCCGATCGTGGCGGCCTCGACATCGGAGGCGCCGGCGGGCAGATGTCCCGCCACCTGGGCGCCGCCGGAGCCCAGATGGAGGATGAGATTGCTCGCGCTGCCCAGATCGCCTCCCCCAAAGAAGTAGGCCTGTCCCGCGATGTTCGTTGCCGCGGCGTCATGTCGCGCGGCGGGGAGTGCTCCGGCGTTGCGGGCGCTGCCGTTATCGATGGAGACGATGTCGCTCACGGACGCGTCGGCGCCGTCGAGTCCGCCAATTGCAAGCGCTCCACCGCCGTAGGACGCAACGGCGGGCAGCTGAACGGCGGTGGGAAGCCTTATCGCACCCGTAAGACGCAGGGCTACGGGCGGAATCGCTGTTGCGAGCGAGCGGGCCTTGGTGGTCGTGGACGCGTAGCGGGTTGTGGCATGAGACTCACCGCAGCCGCTGGTCATCCCCGCCGGGGCAATCAGGACGGCGAGAGCGAGCGCCATGCCGCCCCGATCGACGATCGATCGGCCGGCCGGCCGGCATGCTCTCAACCGAGACAACACGCCGCCAGCATCTTGTCGGCGTCTAAAGCAGAGATGAGCGGCCGGTGAGAACCCGCTTAGGCGCCGGCGGGCGCTCGATGGTGCACCCTGGCATTGGGTGAGTCGCGCTTACAGCTCGTCGTCGCGCCGGTAGCCCAGGCGCGAGGAGATGCGGGCGGCTGTGGAGAGCAGGTGCGGACCGAGCGCGTCGGTCAGCTCGACGAGCGATATGGCTTCGGGACTGGCGGCGATCCCGACCGCGGCGACAACCTCGCGGGACTCGTCACGTACGGGCACGGCGATCGCCTGCAGGCCGGGTCGCAGCTCCTGGTCGTTGACAGCGTAGCCGTCATCGACGATCCGCTCGAGCTCCGCGCGCAGAGCCTGCCTGCTCGTGATCGTGCTCGGGCTGTTGCGCTCCAGCTTGAGCTGCGCGATGAGCTCACGCTGCACCTCCTCCGGCAGGTGGGCGAGCATGACCTTGCCCATCGCGGTGCAGTAAGCGGGCATCCGTGAGCCCGGATACAGGCCCATGTCGGTCTCGCGCTCGGCTCGCCGCCAGCTACGCGCGCGATCGACGTACAGGATCTCCGAGCCGTCGAGCACCGCCAGGCCGATCGTGTAGCCGGTGCGTTCACGCAGCTCCTCGAGGAAGGGGTGTACGTTCTCGCGCAGGCCCGTGGCGTTCAGGGCCGACATGCCGAGGTCGGTCACGCGCAGCCCGAGCCGATACTTGCGCGAACGTCCCTGCTCCAGATAGCCGAGCGCGAGCAGAGTGGTCACGTAGCGGTGGGTGGTGGAGCGGCTCATCCCGAGCTCGTCGGCGATGTCGGCGATACCCATCACCGGGTGCTCTGAGGTAAAGCAGCCCAGGATCGCCAGCCCACGCTCCAGCGACTGGGAGTAGCGCGGTCCACGCAGGATCGGCAGCGCCCACGGGGGCGTGCTCGCGTCGTCGGCCATGGCGGCGGGTGCTCTTGAAGGCATTCTCGGCATCGGCGGCGTGGCCTCTCGTCTCGCGGTGGGTGCTCAGCCGGCCGGCTGTCGGTAGTGGCGTGAGGCCGGATCGCGCTCGAGCAGACCGAGCTCCACCAGCGTGATCGCGTAGCGATGGGTCGTGCTTGCCCCCAGCCCGAGTTGCTTGGCTACGTCGGTGACACGTCGTGCGCTGCCGTCCGGAGGGAAGGAGGCGAGCACCATCAGTCCGCGCAGCAGGGAGCGCGAAAAGCGATCGTCGTCCAGGCGCTCGCGATAGGAGGCGAGCTTGAGGGCGCCGATCCCCCCCAGCAGCTTCGCCAGAGCATCTTCGTCTGTGGCTCCGCGCATCACCTGCTTGACCTGGGTCTTGGACAGGGTGATCGTGATGTCGTTGGTCTCTGTGCCGGTGTGCTCAGGCATTATTTGTCACGGGTCGACACGTGGACGGACGGGGCCGTCACGCAATGCTCCGGTCTTTTAAGTTCCCATACAAGAGGAAAGTCTAATACTTGATTTTCGAGAATGGGGCGGAATCGACTCAAGTATTCAACCCCGGTCGCGCTGGGCGATCCCGTGCAGGGCACGTTGCGCCGATAGATATGCGCCGAGATGACCGGTGATGTGACCGGCGACTCGCCGGGTATTGAGGATCAGCATGGTTGGTCGTGCGAGATGGCCCATCGCGTCGAGTACGGCAGGCGTGGCCAGGCGCGCGTGCGGGGAAGAGGACGTCGAGAGGTCACACAGGTAGAAGCTCGTCATCGCGGCCACGATCAGCGTATGGCTGTAGCCGCCCGGCAGCTCGCTGACGTGACTCATGGCCTCACCTGCGATTGTGGCTATGCGGTCGGCGGCCTCGTCGGGAGAGCGGTAGTAATCGATCAGGCCCCGCTTTCCGGTGGTGAGATCCTCAACTCGATCGGCGAGGCTGTCGAGCAGCGAGTGCAGCGCTCCGACCCACGGGAAGTATGCGCTGCCCAGCAGCCTGGCTACGCCAGGATCGAGTGCGGGATCGGCCGCGGCTGTGATCAGTGCGAACAGGTCGAGCGTCGAACCTGCCGCCGCTCCTGTCTCCCACCAACGCAGCCGTGTGTGCGCCCTGCCCGAAGCGCGCGCCCAGCGTTCGAAGGAGTCATGCCGGCCGTTCCCGTCTCCATGGTTGAGGCTCTGATAGGTGACCACCCGTTCGGTGGCTCCCAGCGCGAGCTCGGCGATAGTCGCGAACGAGGGCAGGGCCGTCAGGGCGGTACGGCAGGCGGCGATCAGCGCATGCAGATAGCCACCGTCATCGCTACGCCGGCGATGCGGGTAGTAGTCGTGGTGTGGCTCGCCCGGCGCGATTGCCGCGAGCAGTGCCTGGTTCAGCTGCCGGCCATCGGCGATCGGATTCTCACTCGGCTCCTCTGAGAGGTCGTCGAGGTAGTCGAACATCGTCTGGTAGGCAACGACCGCACGCACCGCGGCATGCCGACCGGCGGGCCGCACGAATGCCGCGAATGCCGCCGCTCCCTCGAGGTTGCCACGCTTTTCACTGTGAGCCCGCAACGCGATCCGGCGCAGCGCCGGGTCGGGGATCTCTCGCGCCCGCGCACGCCAGCTCCGTACCTCCCGGCACGTGTCCGGGAATACGCTCAGCCAGTAGCTTCTCGCCGCTCCTGCCAATGCCGGCAGGGCGCCATCGGTCCCGATCCATTCGCCCACACAAACAGCTTTACGCAGTCGTGAGGTTCCTCTGGACTCTCAGTCCTGGAAGCCCGCCCGAGCGGGTACACGTGAGGCCGCGAACCCCGGGATCGCGATCACCGCCAGCGCCACCACCGTGATCAGCGTCAGCGTCAGCGCCACCTGAGCAGGTGCGATCGAGAACGGCGCCGGAAAGCCGGTCGCCAGCGTCAGCCAACGTCCGGCGAGGGCGTGGCCGTACACGCCGACGACCCCCCCGATCACGCACCCGACTCCAACCGTGATCGCACTCTCCAGCAGCAGTGCACGCCACAGCTGGCTGGAGTCATACCCCTGGATCTTCAGTGAGGCGAGCCGCGCTCGCCGCTGCCACACGGCCGCGCTCAGCGCCGAGGCGACCGCCAGGCCCGCCGCGATCAGCAGCAGCGTGGAGATCTCGGCAAGTGTCTCCAGCCCCTGTCGCGCGCTTTCCTCCGATTGCCTATCGCGTTCGCCGCTCGTCCGTACCGACAATCCTTGGCGGGAGCCAAGGGCGGCCGTCACCGCTCGCCTGCCGGCCGCGATGTTGACGCCGGGCCGCAGGCTCACCTCCAGAGCGGACGGATCGGCCGTCTGCCAGTAGCGGCTGTAGTCCCGGTTGTTGATCGTGATCGTTCCCGGCGGCCAACCCGAGTTCGTCATGATCGCGGCCGTCCTGAACGTCGCAGCGCCAGAGGGCGTGGGCAAGGAGAACGTGTCGCCGAGGTGCAGGTGTCGTTCGCTTGCGAATCCGCTCGAGACCGCGGCCCACCCACTTTGACGCAGCATCTGTGTGGCTCGCGCAAGATCTCCATGGAGCAGCTGGCTGGCTTCCACCATCTCGGGGTCCCGCGCGGGTCTGGCGCGTATCCACAGCCGGCGCGTGCCCACGTCCAGCAGCCCCCCCTGGTAGGAGCGCACCGATGCGACGCCGGGCGCTCGCGCGATCGCGCCAACCATGCGACCGGATGCGAACTGGTTCACATTGAAAATGTCGTGTCCCGTACCGACCCATATGTCAGCCGTGCCGAAGTACTGCGTTGTGGCGCGATCGATGCCGCGTATCAGATCCCCGCGAGCGCCTCCGATGGCGATGCTGCCGTAGACGGCCAGCCCGACGATGCCGGCCAGCGCGACCGCGCGCATGCTCGTGGCTCGCAGCTCAGAGACGGCGACCACCAATGCGCTGCTGCGGATGTGGTCGCCCATCCACGGCAGCGCGCGGGCGATCCCGGCAAACATCGCCGGGATCAGCAGAAGCGTGGTCAGCGCCAGCGCGACTCCGCCGACGATCGTCAGATCGGGCGTTATCAGCACGAGCACGGTCACCAGGGCGATCGAGGCCAGTCCGGCGAGCCCGAGCGTTCTGGTGGCACGCCCGCTGATGATCTCGCCCATGCCTCCGGACTCGCGAAACACGGCGTCCACCGCTCTGCCCTCGCGCAGATCAAAGGCCGGCGTCAGCGACGCGAGCACGGTCGCGATGACACCGCAGCCGAACGCGGCCAGCACGGTCTTCGGGTGCACGATCTGCTTGGCGCCGATCGGGAAAGCGGCCGACAGGTAGGTGGGGACGCGATGGAAGAACACGCTGGAAAGCGCGTCGCCGAGCGCCACGCCGATGAGCGAGGCCACGACTCCCAGGGCGAGGGCCTGGAAGGAGAGCAGCAGCAACACCTGCCGGCGGTCATAGCCCTGCATGCGCAGGTCGGCAACGAACCGGCGACGCTCGGGCATCGTCAGCAGCATCGCGTTCAAGGCCAGCAGGAATCCCACCATCACGCTGATCGCCGAGAACAGCTCCGTCGACTGGCTGTTCGGCTCGATCGCCTGGTCGAGCAGGCGTAGCTCGTCGCCGGTCGGAGCCACATCCAGGCGTCCGCCCGCGATCCGTCGAAGGTCCTGCGTGAGCGCCCGATCGGCTCCGGGGCGAGGCTGGACGAGCACCTGCGTAACCCGTCCGGGCAGGCCCGCCAGGCGCTGTGCCACGCCGAGCAACGCGATCGCCACGGGACTCGATGTCAGCGCTCCGAACAGCGAGTCGCTGAGCACCGCGCCGATTCTCACCCGGTGAGCGCGGCCCGCCGCAAGCACCGTGACCCGACTGCCCGGCTTAGCGCCGATGGCGCTTGCCACCAACGCTGGGAGGATCAGTCCTCCGGAGAAGCGAAATCCACCGGTGCCGAAGTTATAGGTATCGAGACTGCCGAGGTTGACGATTCCCGGGGTCACGCCGAGCATCTGAACCGCCTTGACGCCGTGGGGGCCGGCGACGGAGACATTCTCACGCAGGACCGCCGCCGAGGCGCTCACGCCCGGAAGGCGTTCCACTGTGCTCGCCAGCCGCTGGTCGAATCCCGCCGCCGAGCGCGCGGTCAGTTGCACGCGCGCCGAGCCGATCACCTGCTGGATCAACGCCCCGGCGGAACTCGTGAGGCTCGTGTTGGCGACCAGCACGCCGAACACGAGCGCGACCGCGACCGCGATGCCGCTTCCCGCGAGCAACTCCTGAGCTAGGTGCGAGCGCAGCCGCCGCTCGTAGAGGTGGAACAGCATGCTCACGCGCACCCCGCAGATGCGGGGGTTGAACGGGTTCCTCACGAGAGAACGGTGGCCGGGTCGCCGGTCTGCAGACTGCCGGCGAGATGGCCGTCGCGCAGCGTGTAGGCACAGTCCATGAGCTCCCTCGCGTCTGGGTCATGCGTCACGAGCAGGCCCGGTATTGCGCTTTCATGGCAGATATCGCGGAGCAGCTCGAGCGTTTCGTGGCTGCGTCTGGAGTCGAGGTTGCCGGTCGGCTCATCCGCGAGCAGCAGTCGCGGCTCGTTCACCAGCGCGCGCGCGATCGCCACTCGCTGGCGCTCGCCCATCGATAGGCGCTCGGGTGTGTGCTCGGCTCGAGCGCCCAAGCCGAGACGCTCGAGCCACGGGCGTGCCCGTCGCCGTGCCTCGCTCAGTCGCAGGCCTTCGGCGGTGAGCTTGATCGTCGCGTTGTCCAACGCCGAAGTGTTGGGCATCAGGTGAAACGACTGAAACACGAACCCCACATCCCGTAGGCGATAGCGTGCCCCCTCGCGCTCAGACAGATGGCTGACATCGCGACCGTCGAAGAGCACCCGTCCCGCTTCGGGCGCGATCAGTGCGGCCGCGAGCAGCAGCAGCGTGGTCTTGCCGGAGCCACTGGGCCCGTACATGGCCACGAATTCGCCAGGTGAGACGGTGAGGGAGATGCCGTCGACCGCCCGCACGGTCTCCGCACCGCCGCCGGCGTAGTGCTTGACGACCTCGCGCAGCTCGAGCGCGGCGTTAGGCGTACTCAACGCCCGGACCGCACCGCACCGCGGGCGCTGCGTCTGGGCAGCGCCACCACGGTCCCGCGCTCTTCGGTCGTGCACACTTCGCCACCCGAGATCGACATCATCAATCCGGCGCCCTGCAGGGCGCCCATTTCCTCGGAGACCACCAGCAGCGCCATGTCCCGCTCGCCGGTCAGCTCGCGCAGCAGCACATAGAAGCGGCTGCGATCGCTGAGGCTCGGCATCACCGCCGGCTCGTCGACGAGCAGCGCGCGTGGCTCGTGTACGAGCGCGCGGGCCAGCATCACGAGCGTTCGCTCGGCCAGCGACAGCGATCCTGCCGGCTCGTCCGCGCAGCTCGCGGTCACGCCCACTCGCTCGAGCGATATGAGGGCTCGGCGGCGCGCGTCGCGGACGGTCAGTCCCTCGCTGCCCAGCGACATCGCGACGTGGTCCACGACGCTTTCGCCGGCGTTCGGACGCCAATCTCCGGATGCCATGAACGCCAACTCGCGGCGCAGCAGCTGACCTCGCTGCGAGCCGGTCATCTCCTGCAGCGAGCGACCGTCGAAGCGCACCGTGCCGGTATCGGGTCGTTCGATGCCGGCGGCGAGTCTCAGCAGCGTGGACTTACCCGAGCGACGGGCGCCGTACAGGCCGACGAACACTCCCGCGTCCACCTCGAAGGACACGCCGTCCAGAACGGTGATCTCGCGGCCCCCATCGGGAAAGCGCTTGCCGACGTTCGCGAATGAGAGCAGCGGCGTCATGGCGCCTGTGACGCTATCGCTCCCGAGCCCTTATGCGCTCGTTGATGCGCTGTCGCGTTTGTGCGGCCCAATCGACATCGGCCTGGAGTTGGCGCCAGACCGCATCCCGTGTGCAGTCCATCACCAATGAGGTCCAGGAGCGCATCGCATTGGCGCTTGGCGCCACCAGCTGAGCCAGTCGCAGGCACTCGCGCTCGTAATCTCGCAACGCCGCGATCAGTCTGTATGCGTCCTCGTCGCGCGCGACCGCGATCTTGGCGTGCAGCCCCAGCCTGACGGGCTCGCGCGGGAGCAGCGTTTCCATCCACCCTGTCAGCGCGCTCTCGGTCATGTCGGTCGGTCGATAGACCACGCGTGTACGCCTCGCGTTGTCACGGCGAGGCTCCTCGCGAGCCGCAACCAGACCGTCGGCCACGAGTTGATCGAGCAGGCGGTACACGTCGTTGGTGTCGATTCGCCAGGTTGCGCCCAGCCTCGCCACCAAGCGGCTCGCCAAGTCACCGCCGTGTCCGGGACGCTCGAGCACGATGCCGAGCAACGCTCCGCGTAGCGGCGCCGAGGCGCCGCGCATCCATCCTCGGGTGTTCGGTGTCGCTGCCGCCATCCTGTCTTCCCAGTCACACGAACAATACCGCAAGCCGTTCACCATGTGCAGAACGATTCCAAAAGTTGCCACTAAGCAGACGGTGGGCGTCACAGGGATCAAGTCTGTCTGTGCGCGCCATGCGAGGCTATGACTTGGCTGGACGTACAGGTGACGTTGGTGAAGGCTTTCAAGGCAGACTGTTGACCTTTGTCTCTGACTCGGGCCCCTCGTGCGATGTCAGGGCACGATCACCGCTGCGCCGCTCATGGTCGGTCGACTCACTCAACGCCAGGGCCTGCACAGCTCCGGCAGCCTTCAGCCGAGGAACAGCTCAGGCAAACCTTCAACCAAAGAACAGCTCCGGCAGCCTTCGGCCGAGGAACAGCTCAGGCAAACCTTCAACCGAAGAACAGCTCCGCCGTCTCATACAACCTCGGGTCGAGCAGCTTTGGCTCGCGCAGCGCGTCCTGCAGCGTCACCTCGACGATCTCAGCGCCACGCAGCGCGACCATCGTCCCGAATCGCTCCCCGGCCACGGCGTCCATCGCGGCGACGCCGAATCGCGTCGCGAGCACGCGATCGAACGCCACCGGCGTGCCTCCGCGCTGAACGTGTCCGAGGATCGTCACGCGCGTCTCATACCCAGTCCGTCGCTCGATCTCACCCTCCAGCGTTACGCCGATCCCCCCAAGCCGAGCGTGACCGAAGGCGTCCGTGGGGGCATCGTCCTCGCGCGTTCGCAACGTTCCCTCGAGTGGCGTCGCTCCCTCGGAGACGACCACGATCGAGAAGCTGGGCCCGCGCTCGTGGCGGCGGCGCAGGCGCATGCACACCTCGTCGATGTCGAACGGACGCTCGGGTACGAGAATCGCATCGGCGCCCCCCGCGATACCGGCGTGCGTGGCGATCCAGCCGGCGTGGCGGCCCATCACCTCGACGACCATGACCCGGTTGTGCGACTCCGCGGTCGTGTGCAGGCGGTCGATCGCTTCGGTCACGATCTGCACTGCCGTTTGAAATCCGAACGTCACATCGGTGCCGCCGAGATCGTTGTCGATCGTCTTCGGCACCCCCACCACTGGGACGCCCTCGCGGTGCAGCGCCAGCGCCACACCGAGGGTGTCCTCGCCGCCGATCGGGATCAGCGCGTCGACGCCGCGCGCGGCGATCGTCTGGCGGATCGCCCGTAGACCGCGAACGTCTTCCCCGTCCGCGAACGGGTTGGTGCGCGAGGTGCCGAGGATCGTGCCTCCGCGCGGGAGGATGCCCGCGGTGCTCTGCAGCGTCAGCTCGGTCGTGTCGTCGCTCATCACTCCCGCCCAGCCGTGGCGAAAGCCGAGGACGCTGTGTCCCTCCGCCAGTGCTCGCCGCACGACGGCGCGGATGACCGCGTTCAACCCGGGGCAGTCGCCCCCGCCGGTTAGCAGACCAACCCGTGCCATCGCGATTGTGCACGATCGACCGCGCCGGCGCCCTCGCGCCGGCCCGGGCGATTCAGCCGCCCACCAGCCCGCGCCGCAGCGCGTAGCCGACGAGCTCCGCGCGCGAGGAGAGGCTGAGCTTCTGCTGGATGTGCGCACGATGAGTCTCGACTGTGCGCACCGACAGGTACAGCTGCTCGGCGATCTCGGCGTTCGTGTGCCCCAGTGCGATCAGCCGCAGAACTTCGAGCTCGCGCTCTGAGAGATCGTCCGGCGGTCCGGGCGGGGGCTCGGAGGCCATCCGCGCCCCCAGCCTGGGGTTCAGGTAGCTTTCGCCGCAGGCGGCACGGCGCACGGCCTCCACGAGCTCATCGTCGGCGGCCTCCTTGAGCACATATCCGATCGCGCCCGCGCCGAGGGCGTGCCGCGCGAACGCGGGCTCCTGCTGCATCGTCAGCACGACGATCTGTGTCCCGGGGGACTCCGCGCGGATGTCCGGGATCGCATCGAGGCTCGAGCCTCCTGGCATGTTCAGGTCGAGCACCAGCACGTCCGGTGCATGACCGCGCACGTACCGTCGCGCGCTGTCGAGATCCCCGGCCTCGGCCACGACCTCGAACCCGGATTCACCGTCGAGCAGCAACCGCAGCCCGCTGCGCACGACCGCGTGGTCGTCGGCGAGCACGATCCTGATTGTCTCCAGCGCCGGCTTCGATGCGGGCTGCCCGTCAGCCTGCGCTGAGCGTGTGTCCTGATCTGGCATCACCGACGATGAACGTACCGCGTAACACGCCCACGCGCCTACGGGGAAAGTACGGTGATTCGCGCGGTTCGGTACGGATGCCGGCGTGTCGTCCAGGGTTTGCCGTCCAGTCGAGAGGCCGGTCGCTGCAGGGCTGGAGTGCGCTGGGCTGGAGGGCTCTGGCCGGCGCGCGGCGCTGCCCGGGCCGGCTAGATTCCTTGACCCGGCAGGAACTCGTTCGTGAACGGCGGCAGTCCCCCGTTGGGGTTGTGCTGGAGCAGCCCGTGCGCCAGCATCCACGCTCCGAAGCTCGCCCACGCCGAGGGTTCCTGCCAGCCGTATGGATCGCTCGCTTTCGCCGGCGCCGCAGCGGGCAGGGTCTGGCGGATCGATTCCAGTTGCAACTTCGGTTCAAGCGAGGGGTTTGCCTTGACCACCAGCGCGGCTGCCGCCCGGGGGTTGGCGCGGACCGCGCGCTCACCGCGGGTCAGCGCCTGCATGAACGCGCGCAGGTCCTGACCGCGTTCGCGCGCCTCGTCCTGGCGTACGACCAGCACGAGCTCGTCATAGCTCGGCACGCCCGCCCGATCGATGGGGATCACGACCGGATGACGGTGCAGCAACTGCAGCTGGATCGCCTCGTAGTTCCAAAATCCACCCAGCGTCGCCGCGACCTTGCCCGACAGCATCGCCGGGACGAGGTTGAACCCGACGTTCACTTCCTGCACGCTGCCCGGATTTATCCCGGCGCCTTGAAGCGCGGTGTGCAGCTCGGCCGCCTGGTAGGGGATGCCGGCGGTGCCCACGCGCTTGCCCGCGAGGTCCGCGACCGTGCGCACGTGCTGGCTCGGCAGCGCGATGATCGACGTCAGGGGGCGTTGCACGAGCGCGCCGATCGAGACCAGCTTCAGCCCCTGATCGCGCGCGAGCAGCAGCTCAGGCTCATATGAGATCGCCATGTCCACCTTCCCGGCGGCGAGCAGCTTCAGTGGGTCGGCCGGTTCGGTGGGTACCTGTGGGCGGACTTCCAGCCCGACGGCCCTGAAGTCTTCACCCGCGATCGCCGAGTACAGCGCCGCGTGGTCGGCGTTGGGGAAGAAGTCGAGCATCACCGTGAACGGCTTGACCGCGGGGGTGGTGGTGACATCCTGCTTGGAACCGCATGCGGACACGGTCAGCGCGCAGGCGACGGCGAGCGTTGCAAGGACGGCAAGCCTGGTTCTCAACGGAGCTCTCCTCTCGATCGGTACGCCCACGGCGCCAACCGGCGCTCGAGCAGGGCGAGGGTATAGAAGCAGGCGATCGCGAACACGAACAGCACCACCGCGGCGGCGTATGCACGCGAGGTCTGCAGCGCCGTCAGGTCGGCGTCGATCTCGTGTCCGAGTCCGGCGTAGGGCCCGGTGGTCGCCGTTTGGGACTCGGCGATGTAGGCGCCGATCACGGCGACCGTGAGCGCGATCCGCGCGCCGCTGATCGCGGCGGGCAGCGCCGCCGGCAGCTCGGCGAAACGCAGCGTCTGCCAGCGCGAGGCGTCGAGCGTGCGCAACAGCTTCAGCTGCTCGGGATCGACGCTCGCAAGCCCGTCCACGGTCGTGACGAGCACGGGAAAGAAGCAGATCAGGGTTATCACCGCGAGCTTGGGCAGGATGCCGAAGCCCCACCAGAAGATCAGCAGCACCGCGATCACCGCGATCGGCACGGCCTGCGAGCCGACCGCGAGCGGATACACCGCGCGGCGCAGCACGGGGGAGAGGTGGATCGCGACCGCCAGCGCGAACCCGCTTCCCAGCGCCAGCACGATGCCGAGCACCACCTCCTCGGCGGTCGGTTTCAGGTTTGAGGCCAGAAAGCCGGCGTTCTCCCACAGCGCCCCGCCCACTTCGTGGGGCGCCGGCAGCACCAGCCGGTCGACGCTCCCGAGGTCCACATACAGCTCCCACACGCCCAGCAGCACCGCGATGAGCACGATGGCCGGCAGCGCGTGAAGGGCGCGGCGCCTCACCGCGCGCTCTCCGATCCCAGCGCGATCAACGCCCGCTCGCGCAGCGCCACGACCTCGCGATCGGTCCGTGAGCGGGGGCGCTCCAGCCCCACCTCCAGCTCCGCGACGACCCGACCCGGGCGCGGGGAGAGCACCGCGACGCGGTCGGCCAGCACGATCGCCTCCTCGACGTCGTGGGTCACCAGCACGACCGTCCGCCGGCCGATCTCCGATCGGTCGCGGCGCAGCGCGTCTGTCAGCCACGTGTGCATCTCCGCGCGGGTGATCGCGTCCAGCGCCCCGAACGGCTCGTCCAAGCACAGCAGCTCCTTGCCCGAGAGCAGCGTGCGCACGAACGCGACTCGCTGGCGCATCCCACCGGAGAGCTCATGCGGATGGGCCTGCTCGAACCCCTGAAGGCCCAGCTCGGCGAACAGCTCCGCGGCTCGTTCCCGCGCCTGGGAGCGCGGCATGCGGGCGATCCGCAGCGCGAGCGTCGCGTTGTCCAGCGCGCAGAGCCACGGCAGCAGCAGGTCGCGCTGGGGCATCAGCGCCGCCGGCGCACACTCGATCGAGCCCGCATCGCAGGGCTGCAAGGCGCAGATCAGCTCCAGCAGCGTCGTCTTGCCGCAGCCGCTGGGCCCCACCACCGCAAGCAGCTCGTTCGTGTCGGCGTGCAGCGAGATCTCCGCGAGCGCTCGCACTGGCGTGCGGTCACGGCCCCGGTAGGAGCGGCTGACGCCGCTGACGAGCACAGCCGGTCGGTCCCGCCGGGTGCGATCTCGAGTCCGTGGGCCCTCTGTCTGTGCTCCGGGACCGGATGTGAGCCCTGTCTGCACGTTGCTCCCTTCGCGGGCATTACCCCACAGGTTCGACGGGTCGGCGCAGGGTCATCGTGTGCTGTGCGCCATCTCAGCCGGCCTCATCCGCCAGCTCCCCTGGTTCGTCTGCTTGAGGCGATGCTACTGCGTCATCGCGACCCCCGGGCGCGCCAGCGCGCGCACGAAGTCCTCCAGCTGCGCGGTCGTCCAGCACTCGAAAGCGGTGCAGTGCTGCTCATAGGCGGAGATCACCGAGTCGCCGTAGTTCCAGTACAGGCGCGGCTCGGGATTCAGCCAGAAGGTGCGTCCGGCGCGTGAGGCGATCTGGGCGAAGATGTCCGCGCGCGGGTCACGTCCGTTTGTGCGCGCGTCGCCGAGCACGATCACGGTCGCGCGCGGGTGCAGGTCGTCCTCGACCTGCACCAGGAACTCCGACCACACGCGCCCGTAGTCGGTGTAGCCGGAGATGTCGGCCACGCCCGCGTCCCCGGAGATGCGCTCGCTGACGGAGCTGAAGTCGCGCTCGTGCTCGAAGATGTCGGTCACCTCGCTGATGCGCTCAATGAACACGAACGAGCGCATGCGACGGAAGCTGTCGTGCAGGGCGTGGAGCACCGACAGGAAGAACACCGACGCGGAGGTCACGCTGGTGGAGACGTCACACAGGACGTAGATCTCCGGCCGGCGCGGTCGGCGGGGGCGGTACTTGAGCACGACCGGCACCCCGCCCGTCTGCAGCGACGCGCGCATCGTGCGCCTAACGTCGACGTGCGCATGGCGGCGGTGCCCGCGCGCCTGCAGTCCCTGTGTGGCCAGGCGCCGGCGCAGCTGCGCGACGACACGGTGCACGGCGGCAAGATCCTGCAGCGGGCCCGAGGGCAGCGCCCGGTCGAGCTCGCCCAGCGGGCGCGAGGGAGGCAGCGAGCCGGTGCGCTCGATCTGCGCGCGTTCGAGCTCGCGCCGCAGCAGCGCCTCGAAGCGGCGCAGCGCCTCGCGCGGCAGACCGTCGCGACGCGGATCGTTCGCGGGCAGCTCGGGCTGGGGCTCTGAGCGCAATCCGAGCGCGCGCCTGATGCGCTGCACGTCCACGCCGATCACGCCCGAGCCCTCCTGGCGGCGCGCGAACGCGGCGATCGCCATGCGCGCGAGATCGCGCATCGCGCCCTCCGATCCGTCGCGCAACGCGGCCGCGATCTGCGCGCGCAGGCCCTCGAGCTGTTCGTCGGTCAGCTCGTCGAGGTCCAGCCCACCGGCGTCCTGCCCGGTTTGCTCGCGCACGTCCTCGCGGATCGCCTGAAGCTCGACCGCGCGGAACATGAAGCGGTCGAACACCAGCTCGAACACGCGCCGATCCTCCTGGCTCTTGGCGAGCGTCGCCGCCAGCGCCTCGCGGAAATCGTCCTGCTCGGTCCAGTCGATCTCGCCCAGCACCGCGAACGCGTCCAGCAGCTCCGAGGTGCCGACGGCCACGCCTTCGTGACGCAGCTCCTCGCCCAGCTCCAGCACGCGCGCGGCGAATCCAGCCGGGGGCGCCGATCGGTTTGCAGGGCGCGACGCGCCCTCAGACGGCATCGGCGGGCGCCCGGAGCTTGACCCCGACGCGCTCGGCTACGAGGTCCATGTCGGTGCGGTGCTTGACGATCACCGACATCGTGTCCGTGAAGGTCTCCTCGTCGATGTCATCGACCCCGAGCAGCAGCAGCGCCCGTGCCCAGTCGATCGACTCGGCGATCGAGGGGGGCTTCTTCAGGTCGAGCTCGCGCACCATGCCGATCACCTCGACCAGCCGGCGCGCGACCGTCTCTCCCAACTCCGGCGCGTGCAGGCGCACGATCTCGAGCTCGTGCTCGAGCTCGGGGTAGTCCAGCCACAGATACAGGCAGCGGCGCTTGAGCGCCTCGGTGAGCTCGCGCGAGTTGTTCGAGGTCAGCAGCACGACCGGATGCGTGCGCGACTCCACGCGCCCGAGCTCGGGGATCGAGATCTGAAAGTCCGAGAGCACCTCCAGCAGCATCGCCTCGAACTCCTGATCGGTCTTGTCGATCTCGTCGATCAGCAGCACGACCGGCTGCTCGGAGGCGATCGCGCTCATCAGCGGTCGCGCGAGCAGGAACTCCTCGCCGAAGATGTCCTCCTGCACCGCCTCCCAGCCGGCCCCGTCGGCCTCGGCCTGGATGCGCAGGAGCTGCTTGCGGTAGTTCCACTCGTACAGCGCCTTGGCCTCGTCCAGGCCCTCGTAGCACTGCAGCCGCACGAGCTCGCGGTCAAGGTGGGAGGCCAGCGCCTTGGCCAGCTCGGTCTTGCCGACGCCCGCCGGTCCCTCCACGAGCACGGGCTTTCCGAGCTTCGTCGCCAGATAGGCGACGAGCGCCGTGGACTCGCCCGGTAGATATCCCACCTCGCGCAGCCCCGCGGCGAGCGCCTGGACGGACGCTGGCCCCGGTGAGGTCGTGTCGGGCGGGGCAGACGGGGGCGCGGGCATCGCCGGGCCAATGATAGGGCTCCGGCCCGGGCGAGCGGCTTGTGCGCAGCGCTCAGGCCGAGCGTTGCTCGGGCTCGGTGGGGGCGTCCTCGAAGGACAGCTGCTCGCTCGCGGTGTCGGCGGGCACCGGTCGGCGCGCGGCGCGCGGCGCCCTGTACACGGGCAGCGGTGAGGGCGGCGTCGGCGAGGGCGCGGATGGCGGCGCGGGCGGCAGGCGCGGACGGGTGTGCGCGACGCGCTCCCCGCGCGAGGGCCGCGTGATCGGCGGTTCGAGCGGGCGTGAGGAGCGCATGCGCGAGCCGGCATAGGCCAGCAGTCCCGCGGCGCCGAGCGCGAAGAAGATTCCCCACTGCACGCCGACGTTCCCCGCCACGCCATGGCTGGAGATGCCGGGCTTGTCGAACAGCCTGAACACGAGCAGCAGCGCCGTCCACAGACCGGCCGTCATCACGACGGCGCCATCGCTGCCGGGCAGGTGGAATGCGCGTCCCTCGGCTCGCGCGTACAGCAGGTAGAGCACGGCCACCGCGACCAGCAACACCGCCGCCTCGACGAACGAGAAGGCTCCGAACGCGTTCAGATTGCGGCTCTGCAGCGGCGCGGCGCGGGGCGAGTTGACGACCGCGTTCTGCTGATACCACGGCAGCAGCATCGTCACGAACAGCGCCAGCGCCGCGCCGGCGGCCAGGCGCTGGTCGGGCTCGAGCGCGCGCCAGTCGCGCGTCAGCCGTGTCATCGAGCCGACTCGCCTCCGCGTCCGATCGTGATGTTGCGCGTCATGTCCAGTCAGTCTAGGCGCGCCGCCAGCCGTCGCCGCGCCGTCGGGGGTCGGCGCTGGCTTTCAGTGCTTGCTCAGCGTGATCGTGCCGTTGGCGGTCGAGAAGTTGCCCGCGAGATCGGTGGCGGTGAGCGTGACCTGGTAGGCGCCGGTCTGCGAGGGAGTCACCCAGAGCAGCTTCGGCTTGCCCCGTTCGAGGGTCGCGCCGTTGCTCCACACGGTCCTCCCACCTCGCTTGAGCGAGATTTTGACGGTGGCGATCTTCGACAGCGAGACCTGCACGCCCGCGCGCGAGCCGCTGCGCAGCGTGCTTGTGATCAGCGAGACGACCGGCGGCGTATGCAGGTCGGCCGTGAATTTCTGGGCGGTCGTGCAGTAGATCTGATCGCCTGCGATCGGCGTCGCCGTGCTCGCGGCGGCGCTCGCCACGAGATGTTCGGGCGCTCGCGCCGCGGCCGCGCTCGCGCCGCCCGTTTCCGGGCTGCCCCCGGGCGTCGCGCCTGCGGGCGCGGGCGGGGACGGAGGGGTGGGGGAGGGCGCCGGGGTGACGGCGGTGGCCGTGGGCGGGCCTTTGCGCGTGCGTTCGCACAGGTGCTGCAGGAATTCGGTCAGCAGTTCGTGGTAGTTGAGGTCCGATTCGCCGTACTGGTCGTACATCGACCAGGCGCCCGTGTCGTAGTGGGGGACCTCGGCGCGCGCCTCTGCGTCGCCTGCTTCGAACAGCTTCAGCCCGAGCGGGTCGTGGGTGATCGAGGTGTAATCGTAGAGCCCCACGTCGGCCTGGATGAAGCCGTTGAGAATGCGGTCGCTGGGAGCGTAGGTGTACTCGGCGTACTCCGCTCCCGCGGCTGTCTTCACGTGCACGCCCATCGAGGGCGCCGTCTGGAAGATGCCGAGCGCCTGCTGGGCCGCCGTCAGGTAGGCCGGTTCTTTGAAGCGAGACCACGAGCGCGCCATCACCTGCAGCGCGGTGCCTTGCGAGAGCCCGCTCGTCCACGGGGGCGCGCCGCCGTCGAAGTGGAACGTGTACTCCCAGGCGATGCCCCCGGCGCGCTTGGTGGCCAGCGGCAGCACTTCGGAGAGCAGCTGGCGCAGGTTCGTGTTTTCGTGGCCGGAGAGGTAGTAGCCGTTGGCCTCGCCGAACGTCCCCAGCCACTGGATCTGGATGCCCTGCCCGGCGTAGTACTCCCACACGAGCTTGCTGGGGGGGAAGCTCACGCGCACGCGACTGGACACCAACGGCTGGGTCGTCCACCACTGGCGGTTCTTTTCGAGCGTCAGGAAGATCACCGGCAGTCTCGTCGCCGCGAACTGCCCCGCCGCGGCCATCCCCTGCGTGTTGGCGATCACGGCCGCCAGTTCGGCGCGGCGTGTCCCGCTGAGCTTCTTCAGCGAGCTGTTCGCCGCCGCATAGGCCGCCGTGTATTGCCGGTAGGCGGCTTCGGTGATCGCGCCGCTGCTCTTCAGGCTGCTCAGGGCTGCTGTCACGCTCGGTCCGCGCGCGCCCGCCTGTGCGGGGATCAGCAGTGCGACGAGCGACCCGCTCAGCGCCAGCAGCGAGAACAGTCGCGCCGGCGCGTGGACGCGTCGTGGGTGGGGCCCGGGCATCGCGCGGATGCTATGAGCCGCGGACGCTGCGGGCCTACTCTGCACGGCCCTTTGCAGCCGCTCGCCGCCGACATGCGTGCGCATGTCCCCTCAAACCCCGCCGCGCCCTCGCAGTTGCGCCGCGGCTCGGGATGCAGCCTGCCTACTGGTCCTCGCGGCCGACCTCTTGATCGTCCGCTTCCAATTCGTCCTCCTCGTCGTCCTCGGCGTCGCCCTCGATCGAGTGCTCGCCGCCGGGGTGGTAGGTGACCTGGAAGCGCTCGATCAGCTCGTCGCGGCGGTGCTCGTCGACGGGCGACTCGTCGGAGACGAGCACCCATTCGTCGCCCTCGAAGTCCTCCATGTTGAAGATCTCATGATCGAGGTCGGGGGAGTCGTCGACGACCAGCAGGACCTCGGTTTGAGGGTTGAAGTAGGTCCCCGGACGGATCGTCAGCTCGTCCAGCTCGAACGTGCGGTGCTCGGCCATGGCGCGTTTATACCCGACCTCGCCATCCCAATGCACGCCGCCTCGCCAGGCACTGCCCTGCGCTTCTGAGCGGTCGGTGATCGGTCAGGACGCAGGAGCGCCGCGTACGCGAGTGACCGAGGACACAGCATCCGCGAAGCGCCAGCGGCCGCTCAGGGATCCAGCTCGGCGAGAGTCCTGGCCACCTCCGCCTCGATGTCCAGGGGCTCGAGCCCCTGGCGTTCGCGGCGTTCGTTGCGCGCGACCACCAGCTGCAGGACCTCCTCGGCGATCCCCGGGTCGTGTCCGCCGCCCGCCGGCTGGGCGGCCATCAGCTGGGCGACCTCGGCGTCGATGTCCAGGGCGGGCTCGCCGCGCCGTTCGCGGCGCTCGCTGCGCGCCTGCAGCAGCTGACGGATTTCCTGCTCGCGCTCGGCGCGCTGCAGCTCGGGGTTCATGGAGATCGAGTCGTATTCGGGACCGCTCTGCCCGAAGGACGATCCGCCGCCCGCGTGCTCTGCATCGCTCGGGAATCCGCCCGAGCCGATCTCGTCGTACATGCTGCCTTTGGAGAGCAGGAACACGATCGACATCACCACCGACAGGCCCACCGTGCCGAAGACGACGATCGGGAAAGCGGCTTGCATCGATCGATTGTACGTCCGTGAGAGCGAGCCGATTGCTCACGCGCGCGCCCTCCGCTACCCTGCTCGTTGACTGACTGGTCAATCTACGGAGGCGCGAGAGCAGAGAAATGGTCGATTTCACGTTGACAAACGAGCAGCAGAGCCTGCGCGAAATGGCGCACGATTTCGCCGAGAAAGAGATTCGCCCCGTCGCCTGGGAGTACGACAAGGACGGGACCTGGCCGCAGGACATCATCGAGAAGGCCTGGGAGGTCGGCTTGATGAACAGCCACATCGAGGAGTGCTACGGCGGCGCCGGCGCCGGCTATCTCGACGGCTGTCTGATCGAGGAAGAGCTCTCGTGGGGCTGCTCGGGCATCCAGACCTCGCTCGGCTGCAATGGCCTGGCGACCGCGCCGATCGCGCTCGGCGGCTCGGAGGAGGTCAAGAAGAAGTACCTCGGCATGCTCACCGAAGCGCCGAAGCTCGCGTCGTTCTGCCTGACAGAGCCCGACGCCGGCTCGGACGTCTCGGGCATGCGCACGACGGCCGTCAAGCAGGGCGACAAGTACGTGATCAACGGCTCGAAGTGCTTCATCACGAACGGCGGCTACGCGGACTACTACACGGTCTACGCGAAGACCGACAAAGACGCCGGCCATCGCGGCATCAGCGCGTTCGTGGTCGAGCGCGACTGGGGCGTGGTCGTGGACAAGAAGGAGGACAAGCTCGGGCAGCGCGCCTCGAACACGGCGACGATCTCCTTCAACGACGTCGAGGTCCCCGAGGAGAACCTGCTCGGCGAGGAAAACGCCGGCTTCAAGCTCGCGATGATGACGCTCGACCGTACGCGGCCGGGCGTCGCGGCGATGGCCACGGGCATCGCCCGCGCGGCCTTCGAGTTCGCGACCGACTACTCCAAGGAACGCGTCCAGTTCGGCGTGCCGATCGCGATGCACCAGGCGATCCAGTTCATGATCGCCGACATGGCAACCGAAATCGAAGCGGCGCGCCTGCTGACGTGGAAGTCCGCGACGCTGCTCGATCAGGGCGCGCGCAACACGCTCGTCTCCTCGCACGCCAAGCGCTTCGCGGCCGACGCGGCGATGAAGATCGCGACGGACGCCGTGCAGGTCTACGGCGGCTATGGCTTCATCAAGGAGTACCCCGTCGAGAAGCTGTTCCGCGACGCGAAGATCATGCAGCTGTACGAGGGCACCTCGCAGATCCAGCGGCTGGTGATCGCCCGTGAAACGCTGTTGCCGCGCAGGGTGGAGGAGCCCGCGGCGGTTCCGGCCTGATGCTCGGGTGATGTTGTTGTCCATGCCGCATGCGGCATGGTCGGAGGGGCCACATGTGGCCCCTCCACGAAACCGTGCATGCACGGTTTCGCCGACGGCGCATGCGCCGTCGGTACGAGCAGCCGCATGCGGCTGCTCGCCGTACCGCACATGTGCGGTACGGAACTGCTCCGACAATCGCGCCTCCGGCCGAACCCTCTCCGATTCGGACCGGAGGCAGCGTCCCCCCGACTTGCACCTTTCATAACCCGCCTCGCACCCCGTCGATGCGGTCTTTCACCAGCGACCTCTAACAGCCAGGAGCTCATCACATGTTCGTTTTCAAGACCGCGGTAGTAGGCGCCGGGACGATGGGGGGCCAGATCGCTCAGACGATCGCCGCCGCCGGCATTCCCGTCGTGCTCAAGGACATCGACGACGCGCTCGTGCAGGCGGGCCTGGACGAGGCGCGCAACGTCACCTCCGGACAGGTGGCCAAGCTCGTGGAGCGCGGCAAGCTCAGCGCAGAGCAGGGCGAGGAGCGGATCGCCGAGGTGCTGGGGCGTATTACCGGCACGACCTCCTATGCGGGCTTCGGCGACGTCGACCTGGTGGTCGAGGCCGTGCCCGAGCGGATGGAGATCAAGCAGGCCGTGTTCGCCGAGCTCGACGCGGCCACGCCCGGCCACGCGATCCTCGCCTCGAACACCTCCTCGCTGTCGATCACCGAGATCGGCGAAGCGACGCTGCGCCCGGACAAGGTCGTGGGCTTTCACTACTTCTACCCCGCCTCGCTGATGCCCCTGATCGAGATCGTCGAGGGCGAGGAGACCTCCGCGGAGACCGTCACCGCGGCTGTCACCTTTGCGCAGTCGATCCGCAAGCAGCCGATCACCTGCGCCGAGGTCCCGGGCTTCGTCGTCAACCGCATCCTCAACTCGGGCATCTCCGAGGTGTGGCGCGCGCAGGAGGAGCAGGGCCTGTCGATCAAGGCGATCGACGAGGGCGTCGGCGCCGCGGGCGTCGTGCCGGTCGGTCCCTACCACCTCGTGAACCTGCTCGGCCTGGACACCGTCCTGCACGTCGCCGAGCACCTCGCCGAGTCCTACGGCGACGAGCGCTTCTATGTCCCCGCCGGCATGCAGAAGCTCGTCTCCGAAGGCAAGCTCGGCGCGAAGACCGGTGGTGACGGGTTTTACAACCCTCAGGGTGAGCCCAACGTTCCCGGCGACGCTCAGCCGAGCGTCGAGGAGCTGGTTGAGCTGCTCTCGCTGAAGACCTTCATCGAGGCCTGCCTCGTGCTCGAGGAGGGCGTGGCCACCCACCGCGACATCGACTTCGGGATGATGGCCGGCGCGGGTCTCGATCCCCGTCGCGGGCTGATGCCGCCGTTCATGAAGGCCGACAGCGAAGGTCTCGACAAGCTCCTCGAGCGGATGGAGAGCGCCGTCGAGCGCCACGGCGAGCGCTTCGCCCCGCCGACGATCCTGCGCCGCCTGGTCGCGCAGGGTCGCCTGGGGCAGGGCAGCGGTCAGGGCTTCTACGCCTACCCCCGCGCCGACGCCGAGCAGCCGGCCGAGGTCGTCAAGTTGGAGACATTCTCAGGCGTCGACGCCCGCGTCGATCTCGGCGGCGACGAGCAGGGGCGCGTGGCGATCGCGTGGCTCGCGAACGGTCAGATGAACTCGATCTCCCCGCAGGTGGTCGAAGACCTCGCGAGCGTGTGGGCGAAGGTCAAGGACAGCGGCGTGCGCGCGCTGGTGATCGCCTCCTCCAACCCGTTCCTGTTCAGCGCGGGCGCCGACATCAAGGCCTTCACGACGATGGACGAGACCGCCGGGCGCGAGCTGCTTGCGGGCATGCACGGGCTGCTGCGCGAGATGGGGACCTCCGGCGTGGCCACGATCGCGGCCGTCAACGGCCTGGCGTTCGGCGGTGGCTGCGAGCTGGCGATGGCCTGCGATGTCCGCATAGCCGCGCGCTCCGCGCTCTTCGGCCAGCCGGAGATCAAGCTCGGGATAATCCCCGGGTTCGGTGGCACGCAGCGTCTGCCGCGGCTCGTGGGCGAGAACAAGGCGCTGGAGATGAACCTCGTCGGCGACCCGATCCTCGCCGAGGAGGCGTTCGAGCTGGGGCTCGCCAATCGCGTGGTCGAGGATCACGAGCTGCTCGACACCGCGCTTGCCTGGGCGCGGCGGCTGGCGGCGCAGGCGCCCCTGGCGATCGAGCAGATCAAGCGCGTCTCTGGAGCCGGCGACATCGACGCCGGCATCGTCTCCGAGCAGGAGGGCTTCGCGAGCGTGCTGGCGAGCGAGGACGCGCGCGAGGGCATCTCCGCCTTCCTCGCCAAACGTGCGCCGCGGTTTGCGGGATCATGATCGTGAAGGCCGTGCCCCATCGCGAGCACGGCAAGGGTAGGATCGATAAGGACGGTGCAGCGATGACAGATCTGGTGGAGCGCTAGCGATGGTGGCCCGTGCGAGCGACGGCCGCAAAGCCGAGCAGATCGCGCAGCTGGCCGAGCTGGTGCGCGAAGCCGGCTCGGTCGTGGCGCTGACCGGCGCCGGCATCTCGGTCCCGTCGGGTATCCCCGACTTTCGCTCGCCCGGGACGGGCACGTGGACGAAAGTCGACCCGATGAAGGTCGCGCACATCGACTCCTTCGTAGCCGACCCGATGCGCTTCTGGCATTTCTACGGCGAGCGCTTCGCCTCGCTCGGCGGCAAGATCCCCAACGACGCCCACCGTGCGCTCGTGGCAATGGAGCGCCGAGACATGCTCGACGGCGTGATCACCCAGAACGTGGACATGCTCCACCGCAAGGCCGGCACCTCCGAGCTGATCGAGGTGCACGGCTCGATCGCGCGCTGCACGTGTCCGGACTGCGGCGGCGACATCCCCCAGCTGGAGGTGCGCGCACGTCGCCTGGGCGACCCCGACGGCATCCCGCGTTGCGAAGCCTGCGGTGGGCCGCTGCGCCCGGAAGTCGTGCTGTTCGGCGAGCCGCTCTCCGAACTGGCGATGGAGCGCGCGCGCGAGCTGTGCGCCGCCGCGGACCTGATCCTCTGCATCGGCACCTCCCTGGAGGTCCAGCCGGTCGGATCGCTGCCGCTCGTCACGCTCCAGTCCGGCGGGGCGATCGCGATCCTCACGCAGGGCCGCACGCCCCTCGACCGCCTCGCCGCGGTGCGCCTGGACGGGGACATCGTCGAGGAGCTGGGGGCGCTCACGAGCGAGCTGGACATCGACGACGCGCGCACTCCGGCGCCGCCGCGGTTCTGACTTCCGGGGGAAGCGGTTTCAGGAAACCCGCGCGAGATCGCGCGCGGGGTCGATCCCCCAGCGCCCGGCGAGAGCTTCAAGCTCGCCGTCGAGCCCCCAGCGGTCCGGGCGCGCCGGTCCCTCGTGCGCGGGGTTGGCGCCCTTCAGCGCCATGCACCCGGTGTTCTCCCCGATCTCCCGGATCTGGCGCACCTCCTCTGGGCGCAGCGGGGAGCGGGCGATCAGGTCGGGCACGGACGCCAGCTCGGCGCGCTTGTCCTCGATCGCGCGCGAGATCTGGCCCTCGCCCGCCTCGGGCTCCTGGATCAGCGTCGGCGCGACGCAGCGCACGGGGCTCTGCGCGAGATCCCAGGCGCACGCCAGCTGCAGCATCGACATCCCGTGCCCGCGCGCGATCGGGCGCAGCGCCTCCAACCGCTCGCGGCCGGCCTCGATCCAACCGTCGGGGCGGAACAGGCGGTGGTCGTGCTCGGCGAAGGCATGGCCGGGGAGGACGTCGTCGTGGAACAGCCCGCCGTAATCCACGACCCGCGCGATCAGCTTCACGTCGTTGGCCCGCGCGGCGTCGAGCACGAGCTCGCCGGGCCAGGGCTCCAGCGGGTTGAGGATGATCATCGCCCAGTCGATCAGCGCACCGTGGCGCTCCAGGCAGTCGATCAGGTCGAGCGTGAACCCGTTCGCGGGGCCGGGGGCGAGGCCCAGCATGCGCGTCAAGCCGGCCTCGCGCACCGCCGCCATGCCCTCCCACACCGCCGCGCTCGTGTAGCCGATGCGATCGGGGTTGTGCAGCATCAGCAGGTCAAACCGCTGCACGCCGCAGCGCTGCAGGCTGCGCTCGGTGGCCATGCGAATGTAGTCGGCATAGCCCTCCGGCCCGCGCAGGCTCGGGTCGGTGAAGCGCGGGTAGCCCTTCGCGCCTTCGCGCTCGCCCGTGTAGAAGTCGTGCCCGATCGCGCCCACCAGGCAGTAGTCCCCGCGCGGGACCCCCGCCAGCGCCCGGCCGAGCACCGTGTCCGCCTCGCCCGCACCGTAGGCGTCGGCGGTGATCGCCGTGTCGATTCCCTCACCGGGGCGCAGCAGCGCGCGCAGGCGCGCATCGTCCAGTGGCTCGCCGAAGCGCATGTAGCGCCCGCCGCTCCAGGTTCCTATGGCCGTCGCTGTGGGGTCCATGCAGCTGTACTTTATGAGCCCAATGCCTCACGCGACCCCCAGACATCGCGTTCGACGCGTGTCTATGATGAGACCACCGCACGATCAGGGTGATCGCTGCGTTGGGTTCGGAGAGGGTCGTGCGGGTGGAGATGTCAGCTGAGGGCAACCGTCGTCGTGGAGCCGCGCTCGCCGTGTCGTTCGCGGGGGCCGCGTGGCGCTACTGGCTGGGCCTGTTCCCGCGCGTGTGCTCGGAGCGCCGCCGCCGCCGGGCCCGCGCGCTCGAGATCCCGGACCCATTGCTGCGCCGCGTCGCGATCGAGTCTCAGCGTAAGTGGGGCAACGTCGAGGGCGCCGCCGCGTTCGCGGCGTTCGCGCCCCGCCGGCACCGCGGCGCGGCGGCGCGCGCGATGATGGGCCTGCAGGAGGCCTACAACTACCTCGACCTGCTCGGCGAGCAGCCGAGCTCCGATCCGGCCGCCAACGGCCGCACGCTGCACCGGGCGCTGCTGGTCGCGTTGGACCCGGCCGACGTGTCGCACGTCGACTACTACGCACACAGTCCCGAGCGCGAGGATGGCGGTTATCTGCGCGAGATAGTCGACTCCACTCGCGCGGCGCTGGCCGAGTTGCCGTCGTATGGCGTGGTCGCGTCGGCGACGCTAGCGACGGCCGCGCGGATCGTGGAGTTTCAGAGCTGCAACACGGGCGAGCGCCAGGGCGATCTCGCGGCGCTCGAGCGCTGGGCACGCGCGGCGGCCCCGTCGGGGTCGGACCTGCGCTGGTGGGAGGTCGCGGCGGCCGGCGGATCCTCGCTGTGCGTGTACGCACTGATCGCGCTCGCGGCCGACCCCCGGCTCGACGCGCGGACCGTGGCAGCCGTGGAGGAGGCCTACTTTCCCTGGATCGGCGCGCTGCATTCGCTGCTCGACAACCTCGTGGACGCGACCGAGGATCGCGCGACCGGACAGCACAGCCTGATCGGCGCCTACGCCTCGCCGCAGGAGGCGGCCGCGCGCATGGGACGGCTCGCCGATCGCTCACTCGCGGCGGCCGCGTCGCTGCCCGGCGACCGAGGGCACACGCTGCTGCTGGCGGCGATGGCGAGCTTCTACCTGTCCACACCCGAGGCATCCACGCCACAGGCGCTGCCCATCACCCGCGCGGTCCTCGACACGCTGGGTCGGCCGGCGGCGCTGGCGATGGGAGTGTTCCGGACGCGCTTGGCAGTGCGTCGTCTCCTCCCGGGCGCCCCTGGGCGCGGAGCGCACGGGGCGGAGCTCGTGATCCCCGCGCCGGTCGAGAGAATGCCCAGCTAGTGGTGTCTGGACTCTGATGCTCGAGCTGCGCGACCTCGTCAAGCATTACCCCGCCGTCGGCGGGGAGACCGTGCGTGCGGTCGACGGCGTGTCGCTGGCGGTCGCGCCGGGGGAGATGGTCGCGCTGTACGGACCGAGCGGGTCGGGCAAGACGACGCTGCTGCTGATGATCGCCACGCTGCTCGAGCCCACCGACGGGGCGGTGCTGATCGGCGGCCGCGACGTCTCCTCGCTTTCGCAACGCGAGGCCTCGCACTTTCGCCTAGATGAACTGGGGTTCATCCGCCAGAACTTCGATTTGCTGCCGGGTGTCAGCGCGATCGACAACGCGGTGCTCAAGCTCTTGAAAACGATGCGCTGGCGCGACGCGCACGACCGCGTGGCGCCGCTGCTTGAGCGCTTGGGCCTCGGCGAGCGGTTGCGCCACCGCGCCGAGCACCTGTCGATGGGTGAGCGCCAGCGCGTGATGATCGCGCGCGCGCTGTCGACGCAGCCGCGGCTGCTGCTCGCCGATGAGCCGACCGGCAGCCTCGACACCCAGCGCGGGCGCGAAGTGCTGGAACTCTTGCGCGAGCTGTGTCGCGAGCGTCAGGTCGCGATCGTGCTCGTCAGCCACGACCCGCAGGCGGCCGCATATGCCGATCGTGTGTATGCGCTGCGCGACGGCAAGCTCGGCTCCTACGAGCCGGACCGGCTCTCCCAGCGGTGAAGCCGCTCAACGTCCTGCACCTGTATCGCGTGCGCCTGCGCGCGCGCCTGTTGCAGGAGTGCTTCGCGATCGTCGGGATCGCCGCTGGGGTGGCGCTGCTGTTCGCCTCCCAGGTCGCCACCTCGAGCCTCTCGAGCTCCGTGGCCCAGCTCTCGCAGGGGATCGTCGGCAACGCCACGCTGCAACTGCTCGCGCGCTCCCCTCAGGGCTTTCAAGCGAGCACGCTCGCGCAGGTGCGCGCCATCCCCGGCGTGCGCGCCGCCGCGCCGCTCTTGGAAGCCAACACCAAGGCGAGCGGTCCGCGGGGCAGCCGCTCGGTCGAGCTCGTCGGCGTCGATTCGAGCCTGACCGCGCTGGGGGGCGCGCTCGTGCGCCACGCCTCGCCGAGCTCCTTCGCGGGCGTCGAAGTGGTCGCGCTGCCCGCGCCGCTGGCGCACACGCTGGGGGTGAGCAAGTTCGGCGATGAAATCTTCTTCCGGCTGAACGGCCGCCTGGCCGAAGCGGGGCTGTACGAGCAGCTGCACGCCTCCCAGATCGGGCCGTTGACCTCCAGCCCGATCGCGGTCGCGCCGCTTGCGGCCTCCCAGGAAATGAGCGGTCTGTCGGGGCGCTTCAGCCGCATCCTCGTGGAGCCAGCCCCGGGACGTGAACGCGCGGTGCACGCGGCGCTGCTGGCACTGGCCGCGAGGGTCCACCTGAACATGGAGCCCGCGAGCTATGACGAAACGCTGTTCGCGCGCGCCTCCGCGGCGACCAACCAGTCCACGCAGCTGTTCGCGCTGATCTCCGCGCTCGTCGGTTTCCTGTTCGCGTTCAACGCGATGCTCCTGACGGTGCCCCAGCGCCGGCGGCTGATCGCCGATCTGCGCCGCGACGGCTATCCGCCCGCGAGCGTGATCGCGGTGCTGCTGTTCGACGCGATCGTGCTCGGCGTGCTGGCCTGCGCGCTCGGCCTCGTGCTGGGCGAGGAGCTCTCGATCCACCTCTTCCACTCCAACCCCGGCTACCTCTCCTCGGCCTTCGCCGTCGGCTCTGAGCGCGTCGTCAGCGCCCAGAGCGTCCTCGTCGCCGTCGGCGGGGGAATGCTCGCCGCGATCGTGGCGGTGCTCAGCCCGCTGCGTGAAATCCTCTCGCGTCGTCCGCCCGCGGTGACCGCGCCGGGTGATCTCACCGCCGGAGACGGCGGGGGCGTGGGCCTCCTCGGGCTCACGCTCGCCGGCCTGGCGTGCCTGGCGGGCGCCACCGCGATCCTTTTCGCAGCGCCGAAACTGGCGATCCTCGGGATGGTCTTGCTCGTCGCCGCGCTGCTGTTGTTGCTTGCGCTCCCGCTCGTGGCGACGCTCGCGCTCGTACGCGCACTCGCGCCGCGGATCGTCAGCGCCGTCCCGCACGTGGCGGTGATGGAGCTGCGCGCGGGGCGCACGCGCGCGCTGGCGATCTCCGCGACCGGCGCGATCGCCGTCTTCGGCAGCGTCGCCATCCAGGCCGCGCACGGCGACCTTTTGCACGGCCTGGAAAACGCCGCGCAC
>DASXKH010000041.1:0-8419 GCA_036496915.1 Solirubrobacteraceae bacterium | reverse complement strand
CCGTACATGTACGGCTCCGCCGGTCGGCGCATGCGCCGACCGGTCTCTTGACATAGTGATATGTCTCTATACGCCGACACCTGCATGCGTCACAATCTCCGGCGATGAGCAGGACAGCCGTCAACGATCTGGTGGCCGTGTGCGCGGGCGTGTTCGGCCTGGCGCTGTATGCCGGCCTGATTCTCGTGCCTGCGTGGAGCAGCTATACGCGCCTATGGGAGCGTGTGGCGGCGGGCATCCTGTCGCTGTACGTGCTCGCCGTGCTCGTCGGCATCGGCGTGGCTGGAGCGCTCGCCGTCGTCTACTTCTGGGGCTGAGCGGCCATGTCCGAGCTCGCGGCGCTGGAAGCTGTCACCGAGGCGGTCGAGTCAGGGTCCGGCCTGCCCGAAGTGGTGCGCGCTGCCGCCAAGGCGCTGGACGCGAGCCTGGCCGTCGCCGATGCCTGGGGCGCGACCCTCGCGGTGGCCGCGCGCTCGCCCGCGGAGGAGCGCGCGCTGCTGTCCGAGGGCAAAGGTGTGAGCAGCACGCCCCTGCGCGTCGGAGACACGATCGTGGGCACGCTGCACATGCGCGCGACCGGCGGCGCCAGCGAGGACGCGGACCTCGAGTCGGGGGAGCCCAGCGAGCAGATGAAGCGGCTGCTGGTGACGATGATCGCCTCGGAGGTCGAGCGCGTGCGCGCCCCCGAGCGGGCCTCCGAGGTCGCGGCGAGTGAGTTCCTGCGCGCGATCCTCGCCCGCGAGCTGACCGAGCGCGAGGAGCTGCTCGCACGCGCGAAGGAGCTCTCGCTGGATCTGCAGGACGGCGCGAGCATGATCGTCGCGCGCGCCGTCCCCCAGGCTCCGACCGACGAGGGCTGGCGGGCGCGCGTGCGGGCGATCGCCGAGCGCGGCGCCCGCGCGGTCGTTAGCCGTTCGATCGCGGCTCTGTCAGAGCGCGAGGGGGCCGGCGCCGGTGTGGGCGCGGAGGTCCTGCTGCTGGCGCCCGGCGGCGAGGAGGCGACGGCCGCGCGCGCCGCGGACGCTGTGCTGCGAGAGATGGAGGCCGGACTCGCGGGCTATACGTTCGCGCTCGGCCGCAGCCGCATCGCCGCGGACCCGGGCGATCTGCCGCGCGCGGCAGGCGAGGCGCTGCTGGCGGCGAACGTCGCCCAGGGCGGCTCCGACGGCGCGGCGCTGGCGTTTGAGCAGACCGGCGCCTACCGCCTGCTGCTGAGCGCGATGACCGAGAACCCCGCCGAGCTGCAGCGCTTCTACGCGGAGACGGTCGAGCCGCTGCTGGCCTACGACGAGCAGTACGAGACCGAGCTCGTGCGCACGCTCGCGACCTTCCTGGAGGCCGACGGCAACGTCGCCGGGACCGCCCAGCGCCTGTTCACGCACCGTCACACGATCTACTATCGCCTGGAGCGTGTGCGCGAGCTCTCCGGACTGGACGTCAGCTCCAGCGACGGGCGCGAGAAGCTGAGCCTCGGCCTGAAGGCGATGCGCGTGCTCGGCATCTCCGCCGCGGGTGGTCCCGCCTCGGAGGTCGGCGCTGAAGGCGGGCGCGTGCCGGGGCGCTCGACGCGGCGTTCCTGAGCGGCGGTCTGCGCGGCGTGCGAGGATGTGCTCGGCCCATTGGGGGGTCGTCCAACGGCAGGACACCAGGTTTTGGTCCTGGGAATCAGGGTTCGAGTCCCTGCCCCCCAGTCGCTCGAGGAGCTCGTCGGCTTTTGGTCTGCATCGCCCAGGCCAAGCCCGGATACTCGCCCGCCGGTGGTGGTGAGCGAGCGAGTGCTTCGTCAGGCTCTCAGGAGTATCCAGACCGTGAGCGGTTCATTGCCCCAGCCAACCTCGCGAAACGAGCGCACGAAATACCTGCGTCCGGCGATCGTCACCTGTCCTGAGGACGGTAGAGGGCCACGGGTGGGCGCGCCCCGCGATGTGCGCACATGCCCACTCGCGCCACGAGCCACGACATCGGCGCCCGTGAGGTCGTGGACGACCTTCACGTAACCGGTCACGTCCTGGATCGAGACCAGGAGCGTGCCCAGCGGGCGACCATGCAACCGCAGGACACGGCTCGCGGGCGCGACCACGAACACCCCATCGCTGTTGACCGTCGCGTTGACGAGCACCCGCGATCCGCGCACCACACTGATGCGTGTCACATGAACGAAGTGATTACCCGGACTCCTCAGCTGGGCGTCCGCCTCGGCTTGCGCGCCGGCCACGTCGCCTCTGCTGAGGGCGTTCAGCAGGGTACCGTCGCGGGCGATGCGATTGAGCTGCTGCATGAGCTTGACGCCCCTGGTCTCAGACCGGTAGCTCGCCTTCGCGACTTCGACAATCCCGTCGACGCGACTCCGACGAGGTCGCGATTGCGGCGCTGCGCCCGTCGTGGCAGCCGGCGAGGAGGAGAGCGACCGGGTGGATGTGTGAACCGACCGAAGGTGCGCGGACGGCGTCGGTGGCTGAGCCGACGTCCGTGCGGCCGGTGTCGAACCGCAGGCGGTGGGCGCGACCACCAAGGCCGCGGTCGCAACGAGTACCGCGCCGGCCTTCGGCGCGCGACCTGCGCCGCCGGCATGCTCCGCGACTGGTCCTCGAGAGCCAAGCGCAATCGTTTTGTAGTCAGCGGTTTCGCCTGATGCTGCCATACCCCAAACAGTACGACGCCTATCCAAGATCCTCAACACTCGGCATGACCTACCATCCATCGCGTGACTCCGGCTCCGACGGTCCTGATCCTCGCCGCGGGCAGGGGCACGCGGATGCGCTCGCGCACGCCCAAGGTGCTGCACGAGCTGTGCGGTCTGCCGATGGTGCTGTGGCCCGTGCGCGCCGCTCTCGCCGCCGGCGCCGGGCGGGTCATCGTCGTGGACTCGCCCCAGCGCGCGCTGCAGGGTGTGCTGCCGGAGGGGGTGCGCCTGGCTGTGCAGCCCCAGTCCGACGGCACCGGCGGCGCCGTCGTGGCGGGCCTTGCGGAGCTCGACTCGGCTGACGACGACACCCCGGTGGTCGTCCTCAGCGGGGACGTTCCGCTCGTGAGCGCCGCTGTGATCGCCGAGCTCGTGCGCGCACACGAGGCGAGCGGCGCGGGCGCGACGATGGCGAGCACGGTCCTCGACGACCCCAGTGGCTACGGGCGCGTGGTGCGTAACGCGGACGGCGCCGTGGAGGGTGTCGTGGAGACCAAGACCGACGGCGACGCCACGCCCGAGCAGCTGCTCATACGCGAGGTGAACACCGGCGTCTATGTGTTCTCAGCACAGGCCCTGCGCGAGGCGCTGCCGCGGCTGAGCGCCGAGAACGCCCAGGGTGAGCTGTATCTGCCCCAGGTGCTCGATCTGATCCGCGCCAGCGGCGGCACGATCGCCGCACACGCTGTGGCCGACGAGCGGCTGGTCCTCGGCGTCAACGACCGCGCGGCGCTCGCCCAGGTGCGCGCGCTCGCCCAGGAGGCGATCCATGCGCGGCACATGGCCGCGGGTGTCGGCATCGTCGATCCGCGCACCACCGTGATCGACGTCGACGTGCAGATCGGCCAGGACACCACGATCGAGCCGTTCACCACCCTGCGCGGCGCCACCCGCATCGGCGAGGGCTGCGTGGTACGGCACTCCTACCTGATCGACAGCGTGCTCGAGGACGGCGCCACCGTCGGCCCATTCGCCTACCTGCGGCCGGGCACGCTGCTGCGCGAGGGATCGAAGGCGGGGACGTTCGTGGAGATCAAGAACTCCGACATCGGCGCGGGAGCGAAAATCCCGCACCTCTCCTACATCGGCGACGCCGACATCGGTGCTCACGCCAACCTCGGCGCGAGCACGATCACCGCCAACTACGACGGTCGGCGCAAGCACCGCACGACGATCGGGCAGCGCGTGCGCAGCAGCGTGCACGTCTCGTTCGTGGCGCCCGTGACAGTCGGTGACGATGCCTATACGGGCGCCGGCTCGACGATCGATGAGGACGTGCCACCGGGCGCCCTGGGCATCGCGCGCGCGCGTCAGACCAACGTCGAGGGTTACGCTGAGCGGCGGGCGCGAGCCGCACCGGAGGGTGGGTCGTGAGCTCCGGACGGCAGGTTCGGCGGGATCGTCGCGCCGAACCTTTACACTCACTCACACGATGAGCAGCGCGATGGATACGCGCGCGCAGCAGGCCGCGCAGACGAGCCTGCCGATCGACTACAACAAGCGTCTGATGCTCTTCAGCGGGCGCGCCAACCCGCAGCTCGCGCGCGACATCGCCGACAAGCTCGGCGTGGAGCTGGGACCGGTGAAGCTCAACACCTTCTCCAACGGCGAGGTCTATTGCCGCTACGAGGAGTCGATCCGCGGCGCGGACGTGTTCATCGTGCAGTCCACCTGCGGCAACGCCCAGGCGGGCGTCACGGCGAACGATTCGCTGATGGAGCTGCTGTTCATGATCGACGCGGCGGTCGGCGCCTCCGCCCACCGCGTGATCGCCGTCACACCCTGGTTCGGCTACTCCCGCCAGGACAAGAAGTCCGCGCCGCGCGAGCCGATCTCCGCACGGCTGGTCGCGCGCATGCTCGAGTCCGCCGGCGCCGATCGCGTGCTGACGATGGACCTGCACGCCGGGCAGATCCAGGGGTTCTTCCAGAAGCCCGTCGACCACATGACCGCGCTGTTCATGCTCACTCAATACTTCGCCGACCTCGGCCTGTCGGATCTGGTCGTCGTCGCGCCCGACGCGGGCAGGGTCAAGCTGAACAAGAAGTTCGCCTCCAAGATCGGCGCCGAGCTGGCGATCCTCGACAAGGAGCGCCCCGCCCAGCAGGTCGCGGAGATCGGCTACGTGATCGGCGACGTGCGCGGCAAGACCGCGGTGATCGTCGACGACATGATCGACACCGCCGGCACACTCGCCGCGGCCACCCGAACCGTGCTCGACGCCGGCGCCACACGGGTGTACGCGGCGGCCACCCACGCCGTCTTCTCCGGAGCCGCGTTCGAGAACCTGAACGCTTCGGGCCTCGAGGAGATCGTGGTGACAGACACGATTCCCGTCAGCCCCGACCGACCTGAGAACATCCGCGTGCTGCCCTGCGCGGAGCTCTTGACCGACTCGATCCGACGCATCTTCGTCGACGATTCGGTCAGCGAAGTCTTCGGCGGCGAGAACCAGCTGTTCTGAGCGGGCGCACCCGACGCCGTTCGCGACCGACCCGTCCTACCCGCATCCGCAGTCATCTCCGCTCAGCATCATTCCCCTCCGCCATCCTCGCCCGAACGGACACCGCGCATGTGGTGGCGGGCGATCCCGCGACGCCGACGCATCGCGCTCGTCGTGTCGGCCGTTGTCCTGCTCGCCGTCGTCGGTGTCCTGCTGGCGCGCTATCTCTTGACGGAAAACGTCGAACGCAGCGACATCCTGGCGGTGCTGCAGGCGCAGGCGCGCGGCGACGCCGCCCGTGAGCTCGCGCTGCTCGACGGCTGCCGCGCAAAGCCGTCATGCGCCACGACCGTGCGCGCGAGCGCCCTCAGGCTCAGGCGTCCGGGCGAGGTCAAGATCCTGTCGATCAAATCGCCCATCGCCGGGGCGCTCGGCGAGACGACCGGGACCGCGCGCGTGGCCTGGACGGTGATCGGCCGGCTGCCGATCGTGCAGTGCGTGGTCGTGCGCCGCAGCGGCAACGCCCTGCAGGGTCTGCACGTATTGCTGCTGTCCCTGAGCGCACCGATCGAAAACGAAGCGAATTGCTAGAGTCCTCGGGCTCAATGGCCGACGCAACGACCAAGCTCGATGTTCACAGCCGCGCAGCCGAAGGCTCGCGCGCGGCTCGCCGCCTGCGTCGCTCCGGGCGCGTGCCCGGGGTCGTGTACGGCGGCGGCGGCGAGGCGGTGAGCTTCGACGCCGACGCGCGCGAGCTGCGGCTGGCGCTCGCCGGCTCGGGCGCCGTGCTGGATCTGAGCGTCGACGGTGACAAAGCCACGCCGGTCGTCCTCAAGGAGGCCCACCGTGATCCGGTGCGCGGCGAGACCGTGCACGTGGACCTGTTGCGCGTGCGACTGGACGAGGCGATTCAAGCCGTGGTCCCGCTGGAGCTGACCGGTATCGAGGACGCGCCCGGCGTCAAGGAAGGCGGGGTGCTCGAGCAGATCACCCGCGAGCTGAACGTGCAGGCGCTGCCGACGGCGATCCCAGAGTCGATCTCCTATGACATCGGTGAGATGCAGATCGGCGAGACGATCGCGCTCTCGGCGCTCTCGGCCTCTGAGGGCGTCACGCTGCTGGACGATCCCGAGATCGTCCTCGCGACCCTCTCCCCGCCACGGTTGCAGACCGAGGAGGAGGAGATCGAGACCGAGACCGAGCTCGTGGGCGAGGGTGAGGGCGAGGAGCAGGTGCAGGACGCCGAGGGCGAGGGCTCTGAGGGCTCCTCCGGCGGGGAGTAGTTCTGCGGCGGCCGTTTCGTCGTCGCGCGGGCGAGGTTGACAGCGACGCGGGCGCGCGCTGCGACTGGCTGATCGTCGGGCTGGGCAATCCCGGGCGCGAGCACGCGGACACCCGCCACAACGTCGGCTTTATGGTCGCCGACTCACTCGCCGAGCGCTGGGGCCTGGGCCGTCCACGGGAGCGCTACCGCGGACGCATCGTCGAGGGTCGCGTGCGCGGCGAGCCGGGCACGCCGGCGGGAGCGCGCGTGGCGCTGCTGTGGCCGCAGACCTACATGAACGAGGCCGGGCGCTCGGTCGGTCCGGCGCGCGGCGCGCTGCACGTGCCGCTGCAGCGGGTGCTCGTCGTGCACGACGAGATCGACATCCCGTTCGGTGAGGTGCGAGCGCGGCTGGGCGGCGGGCTGGCGGGACACAACGGCCTGAAGTCGCTGCGGCGCGAGCTTGGCGGCCCCGATTTCGCGCGCGTGCGCGTCGGCGTCGGGCGTCCCGCCTCCAGCGATCCGGAGATCGTCTCCGCCCACGTGCTCGGGCGCTTCCGCGAGGACCCGGCGGACGTGCGCGACCTCGTCGAGCGCGCGGCCGATCGGGTGCAGGGCATAGTGCTCGGCGCGGAGCCGGTCTAGCCCGATGGCGCTGCGCTCGCTGCTCGGGCTGATCGAGGACGACCCCGCGGCTACGACGCTCGCCCGAGAGGGCGGTCACGCGTTCGTGTCGGCCTCGCTGCGGCCGTATCTGATCGCGGCTCTGTCCGACCGCGATCCGGTTGCACAGGCGCATCCGACGCTCATCGTCGTCGGTGACGACCGTGCCGCGCGCGAGCTGGCGGGCGACCTGCGCGCGTGGCTGGAGCCCCGGCGGGTGCGCTACTACCCCTCACGGGGCGTCGCCTACGAGTCTCACCTGGCGCCCCCGCCCCACCTCGTGGGTCTGCGCGTGGCGGCGCTGGACGCATTGCTCAGCGCCCATGGACCCGACGAGCAGCCACCGGTGGTGGTCGTCAGCGCCGTCGCGCTCTCGGAGAAGGTCCCCGATCCGGCGCTGCGCCCGCGCTCGTTCGTTCTGCGCGTGGGCGAGCTGCTGGATCTCGATGAGTGCGCGGCCGAGCTCGTGGCCGCGGGGTACGAGCGCGTCGATCAGGTCGCGGAGCGCGGGCAGTTCGCGTTGCGCGGTGGGCTCCTCGACGTGTTCCCGGCCACCGAGGACAGGGCGGTGCGGGTGGACATGTTCGACGTCGAGATCGAGTCGCTGCGCTGGTTCTCCACGTTCACCCAGCGCTCGCTCGGCGATCTGGCAGAGGTCGAGATCGCGCCTGCGGCGGAGCTCGCGCTGGAGCACCGCGAGCTGGCGGAGATCGCCGCCGGCGAAGAGCAGTCCGATCGCCCGGACGTCGCCGAGCTGTTGCCCGTCGAGCGCTTCGGGGCGCTGCTCGACCTGCTCGACGCCGACACCGAGCTGCTGGTCGCCGCCGAGGAGGAGCTCAAGCCCGCGCTCTCAGACCACTGGACCGACGTGTGCGCCGCGTTCGCCGACGCGGACGCCCATCACCTGTATGTGAACCCGCACGACATCGAATCCGCGCTCGCCGGGCGGGCGCGGATCTGGCTGTCGTCGATCTCCGGCGAGCAGCCGCTGCAGCTGCGGGCGCAGGCCGCCGACACCGCCGCACGCTCGCTGGCCGAGGCCGAGCCCGAGCTGGAGAAGCTCGTGCGCTCCGGCTATCGCACGGTCGTCGCCTTCCCCCGCCGCGGCGAGGGCGAGCGGGCTGCCTACAACCTCGGGCGCATGAAAGCAACGTGGCTCGGCGAGAACGCTGATCGGATGCCCGCCCACCCCAGCCAGGCGCTCGAGCCCTCGCTGCGGTTTGCCGCCGCGTCGCTGCGCGAGGGCTTCGTCGCGCCCCAGCTGAAGCTTGCGATCTTTCCCGAACATCGCCTGCTGCGTCGTCGCCGCGCCGAGCGCGCGGGCACGGCACCGGGAGGCGGGGCCGGTCGCGGTGGCCCGGGGGGC
>DASXKH010000040.1:0-25403 GCA_036496915.1 Solirubrobacteraceae bacterium | reverse complement strand
ATCCCCGGCGCGGAGATTCAGGCGCGCTACTCGCCGGCCGGGGAGGTCAACGAGGTCGGCGGTGACTTCTACGACCTGTTCGAGCATGGGACGGGCCATTGGATCCTCGCCATCGGCGACGTCTGCGGCAAGGGCCCAAGGGCGGCTGGTGTGACCGCGCTCGCGCGTCACACGCTGCGTGCCGCCGCGCTCAGCGACCAATCTCCCGCCGAGATGCTGCACACCCTGCACAGGGCGCTGCGCCTGCAACCCGCCGGCGCCGACCTGTGCACCGTCTGCCTTGTCCTGCTGACGCCGGGCCCCGATCACACTCGCCTCACGGTTGCCCTCGCCGGACATCAGCAGCCGCTGCTGATCGACCGCGATGGCGCGGTGACGGCGCTCGGCGAGCCGGGCACCCTGCTGGGCGTCGTCGATCCGATCGCCATCGTCGAACGCGACGGCGAGCTGCGTTCCGGGCAGACCCTGCTGCTGTATACCGACGGCGTCATCGAGGCCGGTCGCAGTGGCCGGCAACTGGGCGAGGAGGGACTGCGCGGACTGTGCTCCCAAACGGCGCACCTGCCTCTCGGCGGCGTGCTCGAGCGCATCGAGCACGCCGTCCTCGAGCGTGCCATGGGTGGGCTTCGCGACGACGTCGCCCTGCTCGCCGTGCGTCTCGATGATGGCGACGCCGCTCCGGAGCGCGCGTCATCCGGTTCCGCGGCGAGTCGCGCGAGGGTCCCTGACGGTGGGATCAGGCGCGGCGATGCCCGGAACCGCTGCGATAACATCGACGTGTGACCTCTCAGGAACGCATGCAGGCCGAGCACCTGCAGGTCGAGGTTCACAGCGAGCCGGACAGGATCGTGCTGCGCCTGCTCGGCGAACTCGACCTGGCGAGCGCACCGCTGTTGCAGGGCGCGATCGAGCGCGCGGAGGCGGACGCTGCGACGCAGATCGTGCTCGACCTCGACGATCTCGCGTTCATCGACTCGACCGGCCTTCGCATCATCCTCGCGGCGCACGAGCGCTTCCAGGAGCGTGGCCAGATGCTCGCGCTCACCCGCGGCTCACAACAGGTCCAGCGCCTGATGAGCATCACCCGCGTGGGCGAGCACCTGAGGATCATCGAGTCTGCGGACGAGCAGCTGGTTTAGCTCGGCGAACGGCTCATGGTCGCTGCTGGTTTGCGACCCTCGCGGCTATCGCTCAGCCTTTACGGCCATGCGTCGCCCTGACCGCGCGGATCGTGACGTTTGTGTGCGTGAGATGTGTCATGCCCGCCGGGTCGTGGGCAATGATGGTCGCACGCGCTCGCAGCACGTGATTGCGTGCAAGCAGCGCGCGTGCCTTGGCCGACAGACGTAGCCTCACCGTAGCCACCCGCCCGCCGGCGACCGTGAATGAGCCGGTGGCGAGGGTCAGGAAGGCAGCCTTGCGGTTGCGTCGATGCCCCGTCGCCGCTATGACAGCGGTGAGCGTGCGCAGTGTGACCGTGCCCTCACACCCGATCTCCGTGACCGGGCAGCTCACGCTGACGTTGACCGTGCCCGATGGGCTCGCCGCCAAAGCCGCGCTCGTCAGCTCTGCGTCGGGAGACAGTGGGGCGATGGGCCCCAGGAGCGAGGCGCCCTGGCCGCCGGGGCTCTGCTGAACGGGGGGTGAGGCGACGGTCCCCACGCCGGTGAACCGAACTTCGTGCACTTTGGTCGAACCTTGGCCGTTGATTTCCCACACGCCACTCGCGGCCTCCGGAGCGGTTGGTGCGAACCTGACTCCCTCGGTCAGGCTTTCGCCCGGTTTGATCGTCGTCCCCTCGGGCAGCGACGTTGTCGCCGTGAAGGCGCCCCCGCTCGGCGGCTTGGACTTCGTAATCAGGATGGTCGTCCCGCCGGTGTTCGTGACCGTGAACGTCCTTGTCGCGCCTTCACCCACGAGCACCTGGCCATAGTCGATCGCTTCATTGGCGATGTGCAGCACTCCGGGCAACCCCGCGCTGCCGGAGATGCCGACCGCGCGATTGCCGCCGGTCGTTTCAAGGCCGATTTCATCGGTGAACGCGCCCACTGCGGTCGGTTCGAACGTGACGGTTATCGTGATCGAAGCGCCGGACGCGATCGTTGAGCCTTTTACCGGAGCGCCTTCGGTGTGGAACGGCGCTTTCGGCAGATGCACCTGGTTGACGGTCAACGACGTCCCGCCGACGTTACGAAACGTCACGCTTTCAGACCGCTGTTCCCCGACGGTCGTGCCTTCGAATGTCACGAGCGGCGGAGTGGCTTCGAGCTTCGCGACTGCGGCCTGCCCGGTCCCCGACAGCGCGAACGACACTTTCTTTCCGGTGCTCGTTTCAGCCGTCACGGTCGCCGCCTGCGGGCCCGTGCCGGTGGGCGAGAACGTGATCGGGATCTGGATCGTCTGTCCGGTCGTCAGCGTCGCGGGCAGAGACGGGGAGGGGACGCCTAGTTTGAATTGCGAGGGGGAGCTCGAGACGAGACTCGAGAGTTCGACTTCCTTGGTCGCGGTGAGCGTCAACGTCCGTTCGGATGAGCTGCCGTCTGTCGTCGTCGGAAACGTGGTCGCCGGGCCGGTCAGCACCGGCGTGACCGGCGAGCCGAATGCCAGCACATGCCCGTCGCGGGTGCCCACGTACAGACGCCCGGCGCCGACCCCGGGGATCGCGAACTTCGCCGAGGTGCCAACCGGTCCGCTCCAGCGCAGCACCGGTTCGCCGTTGACCGGGATCGGGTCGTAGGCACGCAGCTGCGCGCCCGTCCCTTCACCGTTCGGCGCCCAGACGATCCAGACGAGCGCCGACCCAGTCGAGGTTCCGTCGGAGGTGATAACCGGCGCGCTCGAACCGAAACCGAACGCTTCTGAGGATGTTCCCCGCAGCGAGAGCGTCGGCGAGCCGGTGCCGGAGAGGCCGTACTGGTAGACGCGCAGGTTGCCCGAAGAGCCCCCCGCGCTGTTGCCGCCCGAGGCGGTCGGGATGTACACCCAACCGCCTTCGCCGGGCCACACTCCGGGGCGCGACCAGACTCCGCCGTAGGGGCCGATGCGCTGGACGACCTTGTCGGAGCCGGACGGTCCCTGGCCGATCCCGCCGAGGTCGTCGCGGTTGAGCAGGTAGACGTAGCCGTCCTTGCCGACCGCGACGGCGAGATGCGGGATCGTCGGGGTGCCGAAATATTCCTGGGGCAGGCCGGTGACGCCGCCGGAGGCGAAGTCGGCGTCCCACGTGTCGAGCGAGGCGGCGTCGAACGGGGCGAAGAAGTCCGTCGGCTTGAGCGAGCCGTCGGCCTGCACCTGCAGCCGCACAATCGACTCGCCGAGGTTCGCGGGTGGGCTGCTGCCGGGGGCGGGCGTCGTGGGCGCTTCGCCGTTGCCGGTGCTGATCAGGATGTTGCCTGGGCCGTCGGAGGTGAGACCGGCGCCCGACTGCCAGATGCCGGCGCCATCCCCGCTCTGATCGGCCACCCATCGTGCCTTGACCACGCCGCCGGTCGATACGCCGAACACCCAGCCCTGCCAGGGAGACTTGTCGCAGGAGGACCCGAACGCCGCATAGACGACCCCTTCCAGCAGCAGCAGACCGGGACGCTGCAGCTCGGTCGTCGATTGGAACGTCTGTCCCGGCGCGTTCTGGGCCGTGCCGCTCAGTTGAACGGGGAAGCCGGGCTCCTCGGCGCCTGAGGTGACGCTGACCGCATCCATGTACCAGCGCGCCGGACCCGAGGAGCCCGATACATAGGTCTTGTGTGTCATATACGCGATGTTCGTCGCGGGATCGATCACCGGAGTCGCGGTCACGCCGATCGTCGGAGCGAGGTCCCCACAACCAATGTCGCTCGCATTCCAGGGGGTGCCCAGATTGAGCGGTTCGGACCACTCGAGCGCGCCTGTCGCCGGATTGAGGCCATAGACCTTGTTGCTCTCGGTCGCGACCACCAGCGTCCCGTTGTCGAGCAGCGGCTGCGCATACACCTGGCCTTCGACGGGCGAGGACCATAGCTGCCCGAACGTGCCCCCGCTCACCAGTTCGGGCGTGATCGACGATTCGTTCGGGTACCACCCCGTGCGCAGATCGTCGCCCGCGTTCGTGATCCCTTCCCCCAGCGCCGGCCCCGCCGTGGCGAGCACCGCGAACATCCCCACGAACACAGCGGCGCGCATCCGGCGCATCGATCTCCTCCTCCGACTCCCGGCTCGCGCCGGATTCCTTTCCAGCCCAGGATACTCAGGTGTCCTCACTCGGCACAACCGCTGCCATATATCGGGACGATTGGTGGTGGCGATACCGCCTCCCTCACGCCACCGCGCCGGGGAGCCGATCAAGCAGTGGGCGCCGGTTGCATCACCGTGAACGAGGCTCCCTGGGGATCGATCAGGCCGGCGAAGCGCCCGATCGGCATGTCCATCGGCTCGTTCGTTACGGTCGCTCCAAGCGCGCGGGCCTTCGCGACGATGGCGTCGCAGTCGGCGACCGCGAAGACCACTCCCCAGTGCGGTGGGATCTCGGCCGGGAAGTACTCGTCGGTCATCTGCATCATGCCCCCGACCTGCTTCCCGTTCAGCTCCCACACCGTGTACGTCTGGGGCGCGCCCTCGAACGCGGGGGGACGCCCCTCCCAACCGAAGACCGCCGTGTAGAACGCCTTGTCTGCGTCGGCGTCACGGGTGAGCACCTCGTTCCAGCAGAGCGAGCCCGGCTCGTTGACGAGGTCGGCTCCGGTGAATGTCTTCGGCTGCCACACGCCGAACACGGCGCCGGTGGGATCGGCGAAGACCGCCATCCGCCCGATGTCGGTCACGTCCATGGGCTCGACCACCACGCTGCCGCCGGCCGCCTTGACCTTGGCCGCGGTCTCATCGGCGTCGGTGACGCTCATATAGGTGGCCCATGCAGTGGGCTGACCCTCCTGCATGTGCCCCATCAGGCCGCCGACGTTCTTGCCGTCCAGCTGGAACATGCGGTATCCGCCGGTCTCGGCCGATCCCGGCTCTGTGGCGCTCCAGCCCATCAGCTCGCCGTAGAACTTCGCGGCGGCATCGGTGTCTGGTGAGGAAAGTTCGATCCAGGACGGGGTTCCTGGCGCGTACTCGGGCATGGGGTGCTCCTTTCGCGGACGGGGACTATCGCGATCGTGGCAGATCGGCGCGTGGAGCGCGGATCCCTTGCTCAGGCACAATCGCCGGGCGCCTCCAGCACTGGGAGGCGCCCGGCGACCGAAGCGGAAGACACGCGCCTTCGCGCGCATCCCCGTTTCGACCGGCATGCGGTGAGATCAGTGGCTATCGATGCCGGGAAGCACCCGTGTGCCTTCGAGCTGGACCGCTTGCAGCGCATTCGGATTCAGCCCGAGCAGGTCGAGGATCGTCGGCGCGATCTGCGTCGTCTCGACCTTTGGATGGTACGTGCCCGGCTCGATCGCTCCCGGCGCGTAGACGACGATCGGCACGTCGCGATCGGCCGGGTTGGCGCCGCCGTGCTCGGCGATCTTGCTGCCGCCGGTGTAGACCACGCCGACCTGCACCACGCCCCACACGTCCGGGTGGCGGGGATCGCTCGGTGGCACTCCGAAGTACTTCGCCGCGTCCTTGCCGGCGAAGATTTCGGACAGCCCCGAGTGCGCCAACGTGCGCGAGCTGCCGTCATAGGCCACACCGGTCGCAGAATGGCTCCACAGGTAGCCCTTCACGAAGTCGGCGGCCTGCTGGGAAGTGTTTGACAGGTAGCTCTGCCATGCGTCGTCGTCGGTCCCGGCGACGATCAGGGCGCCGGCTCCGGGATGCGCAGCTTCCCAGGCGGTGTTGATCGCTTCGATGATCGGACCGTCCTTGATGCGGGTCAGCGAATTCGGGTCCTGGGGCGATTGGCCGTGCTTGGCCGAGACGATGATGGCGGTCGAGTCCGCGAGACCCTGCGCTTGGATCTCATCGTCCATCGATTGCAGCTTCGCGTTGATGAAGTCGAGCGCTCGGGCGAGCAACGGTCCGGGCGTGATGGTGCCCGGCAGGTACCCACCGTTCATGCCATCCGACTTCAGCAGCTTCTCGGCGGTCGAGACGGTCTGGAAGTTCATCCCGAAGATGGCCGGCACGCCGACCTTCGTTGCGCGGCTGTGATCGTAGCCGTCGATCTCGTTGAGCACGGCCTGGACCTTGTAGGAGTCGTATTGCATCGTCGCCGCGTTGTCTTCGGTCCAGCTGATTTCACCCGGGTACGGTTTGCCGCTCGGTTCGAGCGCATTGCTGTCGATCTCGGGCGTGAACAGGTCATCGATCGAATGACCCGACGGCCCTTCGAGGGATTCGTAGGCAGGGTGCTTGTCCGACCATGCGGTCCGCAGCCCGTGGCTGTGTGCCACTTCGAAGATCGTGTTGACCTGGAGGTATTCGTGGGGATAGATCGGCTTGCAGGTCTTGGGATTGACGGGCAGGGCGGCCGGATTGAGGAGCGACTGCGGCTGAGCGGTCATTTCAAGGATGCTTCCGGGCAGACCTGAGAGACCCTGACCTGCGTCGAGCGCGGTCGCGTCCTTGTCGTCCGGCGAGTCATAGATGACTTCGCCGCCCGTCGGCTGACCGTGGCAGGAGGTCGTCCCCGCCGGCAGGACCGCGTGGCTGTACTCGTCGTCGTAGTAGATGCCGGTCGTGCGCGGGTTGCCGCCGGTGACCTGGGCGGTCATGCCCGGGAACGAGTCGGATGGAATCGGCGTCTGCGCCCGTGCGTACTCGGCGCCGCCGCCGGCGAGCTTCGCCAGCTCCGAGCCCGGATGGTTGCCGACGTACCATTCGATGTCCGACTGGTGCAGACCGTCGACCGAGATCAGCAGCACGTGGGCAATGGGATTCTTTTGGTGCCGTCCGTGATCCCCTGATCCGTGATCCCGCGACGGATACGCGAAGACAACCGCTGCCGGAACCCCAGTCGCGATGGCGCCGACAGCAAGCGCAAGGCCTGCGCGACGGTGTATACGTCCGAACATGAAACCTCTCCTCAGTTTGCGGGGTGAGTAGTTGCGCGCAGTCCTATCCGGACCCCTTCGCGGCGAGGTTGCAGAATTGTGGAGATCGTGTATTCATGTCGTGAAGGCCCACGCCCGTCAATTCGTCGAGAGCGGTAAAGCGCTTCCCCCTGGTAAGGCGCGCGCGGCCCTCAACCCCGTGATCCGCCTCTCAAGCCAAACCTTGCGCTCTCCAGCGTCCCCGGCTATCACAGCGTCCAACAGCATCCAACAGCAATCAATCGGGGCGCCGGGATTCGAACCCGGGACCTCGGCCACCCAAAGGCCGCGCGCTACCAGGCTGCGCCACGCCCCGATGACATAGGAGAGTAGACGCACACGACACGTCCTCGCCTGCGCACTCGATCCTCGGCTCGCCCCTCACGCCGCAAGCACCGCCCGCTGCTAGCCTCACCTACCGCCCATGGCCGAGATCCAACCGCTGCGCGCGTTGCATTACGACACAGCCGTCGTGGGCTCCCTCGCGGACGTGACGGCGCCGCCTTATGACGTGATCGACCCGGAGCAGCGCGCGGCGTTGCTGGCGCGCTCGCCGCACAACGTCGTCGCGATCGACCTGCCCGAGGGCGAGCCCGATCCCTACTCTGCGGCCGCGAACCTGCTGGAGGCGTGGCAGCTGCAGGGCACGCTGGTGCGCGACTCGAAGCCGGCGATCTGGGCACATGCGCAGGACTACACCGGCCCGGATGGGCGCCGGCTGACTCGGCGCGGGTTCTACTGCCGGGTGCGGATCGAGGAGTACGGCCCCGGGCGGGTGCGCCCGCACGAGCGCACGCACCCCGGCCCGAAGGAGGATCGGCTGCGCCTGACGCGCGCGACGCGCGCGAACATCTCCCCCATCTTCTCGCTCTACTCCGACCCGACCCAGGCCGCCTGGGCGGCGCTTGAGCCGGCGACCGCACAGCCGCCGTGGGGTGAGGTCACCGATGCGGGCGACACGACACACCGCATATGGCGCGCGACCGACCCGGAGGCCATCGCGGCCGTGCAGGCGGCCACTGAAGACGCGGAGCTGTTGATCGCCGACGGGCACCATCGTTACGAGACGATGCAGGCCTACGCGCGGGAGCTCGGGGGCGAGGGCGAGCATCGGTACATCCTCATGTGCCTGGTCGCGCTGGAGGATCCCGGACTGACGGTATTCCCCACGCATCGCCTGATCGGCCATCTCGACGAGGATCGCCGTCAGGCGCTCAGGAGCGCCCTCGAGCGCGATTTCGAGATCTCCGAGGCGCCCGTCGAGGAGATCGCGCCGTCTCCCGGCGAGGGCCCGCTTCAGCTCGGCTACATCGACGCTTACCACGGTCGCGCGCTGCGTCTGACATTGAAGGATCAGGCGATCGCCGACGCGGCTCTCGCAGGGCGCTCGGAGGCTTATCGCCACCTGGACACCGGTGTGCTGGAGGCGCTGTTGCTGAAGGGCGCGCTCGGGCTGAGCGACGAGGATATCTCGCACCTGAACGGCCTGTTCTACGCGCGCTCGACAGAGGAGGCGCTGCGACTGGTCCGCGCCGGTGACTACGACGCGGCGTTCTTCATGCGACCCACTCCCATCGCCCAGGTCAGAGACGTCGCCGCCGCCGGCGAGAACATGCCGCCGAAGTCGACGTTCTTCTTTCCCAAGCTGCTCACCGGGCTGCTGTTGAGCCCGCTCGCCTAGCCCCCGCCCGCGAAGCGGTCGCGGACCACCTGTCCGATCCCGCGGGAGCCGGCGCCGGAGTCCGCGCCGAGCCCCGGTTGGAGCCTGATCAGACCGGCGCCGGAGTAGCATGTGGTGTAGAGGCGAATGTGCAACGAGGGGTCGATCGGAGGGGCGCAGATGATCGATACGAAAGGTGGGCCGGCAGCATGAAAGCGACGGCGCGACGCGAGGGCAGTACGTTGAAGCACACTGTGCGGGTGCGTGAGCACCAGCTCACGGTCGACGAGCCGCTGGAGAGCGGCGGCGAGGACTCCGGACCCGATCCGCAGGAGCTGCTGGCGGTCAGCCTCGCCTCCTGTACCGCGATCACGATGGAGATGTACGCGGCGCGCAAGGGTTGGGATCTGGGTCACGTCGAGGTCGATGTCGAGTATCACCCGGCTGAGCGCGGGTGTCCGACCAAGTTCGAGCTGATCCTGCGTCTGCCGGCCGACCTCCCCGAGGAGCAGGCGGAGCGTCTGCTGGTGATTGCGGCCAAGTGCCCGGTGCATCGCGCGCTCGATGGTGAGGTCATGTTCGCGGAGCGCGTCGAGCGCGTCCATATGGCCGCTTGATCACGACCGCAATGCTCAGCCGATAGCCAACAGCGTCGTACAGACTCCCGCGGCGGTGTTGGTGCCGCTGTTCTTAGCGTCCAACGGCCAGGACCCGCACGCCGTGTTCACGAGACGCCGTACCGATCTGCGCAGGCACGCGGGCGAGATCTCATTTCCCGGCGGACGGCGGGACCCGGAGGACCCAGACCTGGCGGATACGGCGCTGCGCGAGGCCGAGGAGGAGATCGGTCTGCCCCGCGCGCAGGTGAGCCTGCTCGGCGAGTTGCCACCGGTATCCACGTTCGTGACCAACTACGTGATCCATCCATTCGTCGGCCTGATTCCCACGGGCCTGCGCTGGGAGGCGTCCCCGACCGAGGTGGACGCCGTGCTCGAGCTTCCGCTGGATGCCCTGCGCGCCGGTAAGACGCGCACGCGCATGAAACGCCGCGGGATCTCGTTCGAGACCGACGCCTACATAGTCGAGGACCACCTGATCTGGGGGGCCACCGCGCGCATCCTCGAGAGCCTGTTGGAGCGACTGAGGACCTCAGACGACGACGGTCTGTCACTCGCGTAGGGGCGCCCCGGATCGCCCGGGGCGCCCTGGAAGTCCTGTGCCTCTAGCTTGGCTGCGGCACGATCCGGATGTACGGGCGGGGCTCTTCCCAGCCATCCGGGTAGGCCTCTTTCGCCTCGTCGTTGGAGACCGAGCCGGCGATGATCACCTTCTCGCCGTCTTTCCAGTTGACCGGGGTCGCGACCTTGTGCTTGGCGGTCAGCTGCAGCGAGTCGATCACGCGCAGCACCTCGTCGAAGTTGCGCCCGGTCGTCATCGGGTAGATGAGGATCAACTTGACCTTCTTGTCAGGTCCGATCACGAACACGTTGCGGACGGTCTGATTGTCGGCGGGCGTGCGCGCTCCGGCGTCGCCGGAGGTATCGGCGGGCAGCATCCCGTAGAGCTTGGAGACGTTGAAGTCGGCGTCGCTGATGATCGGGTAGTTCGGTGCTGAGCCCTGCGTCTCCTCGATGTCCTTCGCCCACTGCTCGTGCTTGTCGAGCCCGTCGACGGACAGCCCGATGATCTTCACCTCGCGCCGGTCGAACTCTGGCTTCGCGTTGGCCATGTACCCGAGCTCGGTCGTGCAGACCGGCGTGAAGTCCTTCGGGTGCGAGAACAGCACGGCCCACGAGTCGCCCAACCAGTCGTGAAATTTGATGTGGCCCTCGGTCGTGTCGGCCTCGAAATCGGGGGCTGTGTCGCCAAGTTGCAGCGTCATTGATGTTCCTTTCTCGACGGTCAGCCGTCGTGAGAGTCAGTCGAAGAACCGTGCTTCCGTGAATTCTGATCGGCTTTTGGGAATTCGTTTTGAGGATAGCGTGTCTCCTCCCCACCCCGGCCTCCCAGCAGCCCGTCGATCGCGGCCCACGCTTCCGCCTGCCATCCCTCCCGATCCGCTGCCGCGGCCCCCAGGATCGCCGTGGGGATCGCGTTGCGCTCTGCGATGACGCGCACGATCCGCTCGCCTTCGGAGAGCTTCCCCCGCGCCACCGCCGGTCCCCCCACCTCATATACGAAGCCCCGCATGGTCGTGTCGATCGCCTGGCTCAGAAACCCTTCCAAGCGCGAACCGTGCAGCGCCCCCACGTGCGCTGCGTCACCCCCGGCCGTGCCCAACATCCAGCAGGCGATCGTCACGCCATCCAGTGCTCCGCGCATGCTCGCCAGGCGATCGGGCGTGCCGATCAGGCATTCCGCCCCGGTCGCCTCGATCGCGGCGCGAGAGGACTCCGTGCGGGTCGTGATGCGCACCGCGTGCCGGCCCTCGCGCAGCAACCGGACGGCCAGTCTCCTGCCACGACAACCGCCACCGACGATCAGGATGCGAGCCACGGCGCGCGATGCTACACACCGCGCGCCGGCCTCCCACTTCATCGGCGTTGGACGCCTGATGGCGAGCGGCGACGAAGCCCGGGAGCCGGAGGCGTCCCGGATCGATCTGCCGGCTCTCGAGAAAGCGGGTGGCGGTCGGACCGGCGTGGCTGCCCGGTCAGACCGCGACGCCCGCTCGAGGAGGCCGGCGCGATGCCAGCGTGTGCCGAGACCTGTTCGAGCGCCACCGGAGAGGTATGGGTAGCGGCGCTCGAACAGATCCCGGCACGAGTGCGTCTTCTGCGGACGGTGATCCCGGTTGAAGTCCGTTCCCATCGGGTTGGCTACCGTCCACTGCCATGAAGAAAAACACAGTTTCTAGCGTATGTCAAGAGGGAAGCGAAAAGTTTTGTCAACCCCAGCCTGGACGCTTCCTGGCGAGACTCGACTTCAGGTCTCCCGAGAGGCCGGCCGGCATCCGCGAGGAGAGGGATTCCCAAGCGTCCAATACCATCCGCCCACGATGAGCGAGAACCCCCCGTCAGCCGACCCGGACACATCCGCGACCGGCACGTCGGGCGCGGATGTGGTCACGATGGACAAGATCGTGGCGCTGTGCAAGCGGCGCGGGTTCGTGTTTCCCTCCTCGGAGATCTACGGCGGCGTGGGCTCGACCTACGACTACGGCCACTACGGCGTGCTGCTGAAGAACAACGTCAAGAACGCCTGGTGGCGCGCGATGCTGCAGGAGCGCGAGGACATCGTCGCGATCGACTCGGCGATCCTCCAGCACCCGCGGGTGTGGGAGGCCAGCGGCCATCTCGCCGGCTTCACCGACCCGCTCGTGGACTGCAAGACCTGCGGACAGCGCTTCCGCGCGGATCACCTGGCTGAGCTGGCGTGCGGGCGCAAACCCTCCAAGCACCCGGGTGAGACCAAGGAGTGCGACCTGACCGATGCGCGGGACTTCAACCTGATGTTCGAGACGACGATCGGCCCCGTCAAGGAGTCCGGCGCAACCGCCTACCTGCGCCCGGAGACGGCGCAGGGCATCTTCATCAACTTCAAGAACGTCCTGCAGTTCTCCCGCAAGACCCCCCCGTTCGGGATCGCTCAGGTGGGCAAGTCCTTCCGCAACGAGATCACCCCCGGCAACTTCATCTTTCGCACGCGCGAGTTCGAGCAGATGGAGATGGAGTTCTTCGTGCCTCCGGCCGATGCGCAGAAATGGTTCGAGCACTGGCTCTCCGAGCGCGAGCGCTGGTATCTGGAGCTGGGCCTGCGCCCCGATCATCTGCGCCTGCGCACGCACGAGCAGGACGAGCTCTCGCACTACTCCTCGGGCACGAGCGACGTCGAGTACCTGTTCCCGATCGGCTGGTCAGAGCTGGAGGGAATCGCCAACCGCGGCGACTTCGACCTCACCCGGCACGCGGAGCTCTCCGGGCAGAAGCTCGAGTACTTCGACCAGACCAGCGGCGAGCGCTACGTGCCGCACGTGATCGAGCCGGCCGCAGGGGCCGATCGCGCGACGCTCGCGTTCCTCGTGGACGCCTACGACGAGGAGGAGGTCGAGGGCGAGAAGAGGACCGTGCTGCGTCTGCATCCTCGCCTGGCGCCCGTCAAGGCCGCGGTGCTGCCGCTGGTCCGTAAGGACGGCCAGCCGGAGCTGGCGCGCGAGGTGTACGAAGCGGTGCGCAAGCTCGTGCAGACCGAGCTCGACGAGGGCGGCTCGATCGGCAAGCGCTATCGCCGCCAGGACGAGATCGGCACGCCGTTCTGCCTGACGGTCGACCATCAGAGCATCGAGGATGGGACCGTGACGCTGCGCGATCGGGACTCGCTCGCGCAGGAGCGGCTGCCGATCGAGGGCATCGCGCGGGAGATCGAGCGGCGCGTGGAGGCGCCGTGGAGCACACCGAAGCTGAGCGCGGCCCCGACGAGCGGCGCCAATTGACCTACGACCGCCCGTGCGCGGGCATAGGAGACAGACACGCATGGATTTCGACCTGACCGACGAGCAGCGCCTGATCCGCGATACCGCGCGCGAGTTCACCGATCGCGAGATCGTCATGCAGACGCGAGAGAACGCCCGTAACCACCACTTCGACACGGACCTCGTGAAGAAGGTCGCCGCCCAGGGCTACCTCGGCGCGATCGTGCCGCAGGAGTACGGGGGCGCGGGCTTGGACTACTTCAGCTACGGCCTCGTCGTGGAGGAGATCGGGCGCGGGGACTCCGCGATCCGCACCGTCATCTCGGTGCAGACCTCGCTCGTCTGCTCGGGGATCGTCAAGTTCGGCACCGAGGAGCAGAAGCGCAAGTACCTGCCGAAGCTGTGCTCGGGCGAGTGGTTGGCGTGCTTTGGGTTGACCGAGCCGGATACGGGCTCGGATGCCGCCAACCAGAAGACGCGCGCGCGCAAGACCGATTCGGGTTGGGTGATCAACGGCGCGAAGATGTGGATTTCGATGGGCAACTACGCGAAGCTCGCGGTGATCTTCGCGCAGACCGATCCCACGCTCGGGCACAAGGGGATCGCGTGCTTCCTCGTGGACACCGACCAGCCGGGCTACACGGCGCAGACGATCGAGCACAAGATGGGGCTGCACGCCTCCGACACGGCCTCGATCTCGCTGGAAGACGTCGAGGTCTCAGACGACGACATGCTCGGCAAGGTCGGCGATGGCTTCAAAATCGCGATGTCCAACCTCGACTCCGGTCGCTACTCGGTGGCGGCAGGCTGCGTGGGGATCTGCCAGGGATGTGTGGAGGAGTCGGTGAGCTACGCCAAGGAGCGCGAGCAGTTCGGCAAGCCGATCGCGAGCTTTCAGCTCGTGCAGGCGATGATCGCCGACATGGTGCTCAAGACCGACGCCTCGCGGATGCTCGTGTGGCGCGCGGGCTTCCTCAAGGATCAGGGCCGGCCGAACACCCTGGAGACCTCGATCGCCAAGCTGCACGCGACCGAGGCGTCGCTTGAGTGCGCGAACATGGCGATCCAGGTGCACGGCGGCGCCGGCTACGTCGATGACCATCCGGTCGAGCGCTACTTCCGCGATGCTCGTGTCACAACCTTGTACGAGGGCACCTCGCAGATCCAGAAACTGATCATCGGACGCGCGATGACCGGCATCAACGCGCTCGTGCCGAGCTGATCTCGCACGGCCGCCACACATCACACATGTCAGACCAACCGACAGGCGCAGAGATCGGCGTGACTCCTGCAGCGACCGACGCCAACGCGGGTGCTGCCCGGCCCGCCGCGATCGTCGGCGTCCTCGGCGCCGGCACGATGGGCTCTGGCATCGCCCAGCTGGCCGCCCGCGCAGGCGCGCGCACGCTGCTGCACGATCCGCTCGCCGATGCCCTCCAGCGCGGTGCGGAGCGGGCGCGCGACGGGCTTGCGCGGGAAGCCGCCAAAGGCAAGCTGAGCCCCGAGGAGGCCGATGCGGCCGCCTCCCGGATCGAGCCGGTCGACGACCTCGCCGCGTTCGCGCCCTGCGAGCTCGTGATCGAGGCCGTCCCCGAGCGGTTGGAGCTCAAGCACGAGCTCTACGCGCGCCTGTCTAAAGAGATAGTCGGCGCGGATTGTGTGCTGGCGACCAACACCTCCTCGCTGCTCGTGACAGCGATCGCGGCCGCCGCCTCACATCCGCAGCGCGTCGTCGGCATGCACTTCTTCAACCCCGCGCCGGTGATGCGCTTGCTGGAGGTCGTCGCCGGCGAGCAATCGGACGAGCGTGCGCTCTCGGTGGCCCACAGGACCGGCGAAGCGATGAGCAAGACTGTCATTCGGGCGCAGGATGGGCCCGGCTTCCTGGTCAACCGCTGCAACCGCCCGTTCGGGCTGGAGGCGCTTCGCCTCTTGCAGGAGCGGATCGCGGATGTCGAGACGATCGACCGGACCGTGCGAATCGAGGGTGGCTTCCGCATGGGCCCGTTCGAGCTGATGGACCTCGTCGGGATCGAGACGGGTTTTGAGATCTCTAAGAGCTTCTACGAGCAGAGCTTCGGCGAGCCGCGCTGGCGCCCTTCCCCGATCGCCGCCCGCTATGTCGCCGCGGGACGCTACGGCCGCAAGAGTGGGCGCGGCTACTACGACTACTCGATCGATCCCTACCGGCCACCGGACCCGGCGCCGCCCGAGGGCGCTGCCGACGCCGACGCAGGGGTGCGGCCCTCGGGCGGCGGCGTGCTCGAGCGAATCGTCTGCCAGGTGATCAACGAGTGCGCCTTCGCGCTCGGCGAAGGCGTGGGCAGCGCACAGGACATCGACACCGGCATGGTGCTCGGGCTCAACTATCCACGTGGACCGCTCGCGTGGGCCGATGAGATCGGCCTCGATCACGTACTGGCCGTACTGGACGGCCTGTGGGAGGAGTACCGCGAGGAGCGTTACCGCGCCGCGCCAGTGCTACGGCGCCTGGTCCGCGAAGGCCGCATCGGCCGCGCCACCGGCTCTGGCTTCTTCGAGCATCCGGCCGACTGAGTACAACCAACCGCATGAGCGCCGACATCCGCTATGCGCCGATCGACTCGCCGTTCGGGACGCTCCACGGCGCTGTCACCGAGTGCGGTCTCGTGCGTCTTGCGTTCCCAGAGGAGAGCGTGGAGGTGTTCCTGGAGCGACTGTCACGCAAGCTCTCGCCGCGCATACTCGCCTCTCCCCGCGCGCTCGCTCCAGCGCGCCGCCAGCTGGATGAGTATTTCACGGGACGCCGTCGTGACTTCGATCTCGATCTCGATTGGTCCTTGATAACGCCGTTCGCGCGACGCGTGCTGGAAATGACGGCGGCGATCCCTTACGGCGGCCGCCTCTCGTACGCGGAGATAGCCGCCGAGGCCGGCAGTCCCCGCGGCGCTCGCGCGGCCGGCAACGCGCTCGGCTCCAACCCGATCCCGATCGTCATCCCCTGCCACCGCGTGCTGCACTCCGGCGGCGGAATCGGTGGATACGGCGGGGGCCTCGATCGTAAGCGTTATCTGCTGGAGCTGGAGGGGACCCTGCAAAAGTGAGCCAACTATCGGGCCAATGCCCTACCCCGCATCTGCGACGGGCTCCCACTGCGCCTCGGCCAGATCGCCTTCGGGCATCCCCGCGGGCGTGGGCACCTCGGGCGTGTCGCGCAGGTACCACTCGGCGTCCAGCGCCGCCTGGCAGCCCGAGCCGGCGGCAGTGATCGCCTGGCGGTAGGTGTGGTCGACGAGATCGCCGGCGGCGAACACGCCCGGGCGGTTGGTCCGCGTGGAGCGCCCCGCGACCCTGACGTAGCCCTCGCCGTCCACGTCGATCTGGCCGCGCACCAGCTCCGACTGGGGCTCGTGGCCGATCGCGATGAACGCGCCCGTGATCTTCAGGTCGCGGGCCTCGCCGGTGTGGGAGTGCACGAGCACCGCCTTTGACAGAGCACCGTTCTCACCGGGAAGCAGCTCCCTGACGGTGTATGGGGTCAAAAGCTCGATGTTCTCCTGCGCGCGCGCTCGCTCGAGCATGATCTTCGAGGCCCTGAACTCGTCGCGCCGGTGCACGACCGTCACGCCGGAGGCGAACTTGGACAGGAAGATCGCCTCCTCCATCGCGGAGTCGCCGCCGCCGACGATCAGCGTGGGGGCGCCTTTGAAGAAGGCCGCGTCGCAGGTGGCGCAATAGCTGACACCGCGTCCGCTCAGCTCCTCCTCGCCGGGAACGCCGAGCTTCTTGTGCTCGGCGCCCATCGCCAGCACGACCGTGCGGGCCCGGTGCTCGACGTCTCCGACCCAGACGCGGTGGATGCCCCCCGGCTCGTTCGCGAGCTCGACGCGCTCGGCCTGATCCGTCTCCAGACGGGCGCCGAAGCGCTCGGCCTGGTCGCGCAGCTTCTGCATCATCTCCGGGCCCATGATCCCCTCGGGGAACCCCGGGTAGTTCTCGACGTCGGTCGTCTGCTGCAACAGCCCGCCCCAGGCGAACCCCTCGATCACGAGCGGGTTGAGGTTCGCGCGCGCCGTGTACAGCGCCGCCGTGTATCCGGCCGGCCCGCTGCCGATGATGATCGTGTTCTCGACGTCGCCGCTGCTCATCTGATCTCCGTTCTAGGCCTCGACCTTGGACTGACCGTGCTCCGCGAGCATATGACCCAGTTCACTTTACTTTGTAAAGTATAGCTCTCGTGGCGGCCCTCAGGAGCCCTGCAGCACCCCGGCCGCCTCCACGCCGCCGCTACCGCCACCGCGTTCTGAGGGCGTTGGATGCCCGCTCTGCTCCTCACGCCAGCGCGCGACGGTGCGGCGCAGCTGGAAGTAGGCGACGGCGCCGGGGATGGTTGGCAGCCAGAAGGAGATGGCGCGGTAGGAGAGCACCGCGAGCACCGCCAGGTTGAAGTCGACGCCGAACGCCGCGAACGCGCCGATCATGCCGCCCTCGACGCCGCCGAGGCCGCCGGGCAGGGGCAGGAGGTTGCCGAGCATGCCCAGGAAGTAGGCCATCCAGATGACCGTGAACGGCGGTGGAGAGCCGAACGCGTGGAACATCGCCCACAGCACGCTGATGTCGAATCCCCACCACGCGACCGCCCCGAGCAGGCCGGGATCGCGCGAGCGGATCAGCTCGATCGCGGTGCGCACCCCGCTCGCGGCCAGCGCGGGCGCCGTCACTCCGAGCGCCACCCAGCGGGCGAGGCGACCGGAGCCCGACGCCCAGCTCTGCAGGCGACGCTCGATGTCGTTCGGGAGCAGCGCCATCGCGCCGACGGCCGCGATCAGGATCGCGGCCACGATTGCGGGCACGATCGTTAGCGCGAACGAGCCGCCTCCGGGGAACAGGCCCGTCCCCAGGCCGATGCCGTCGAGCAGCACCGAGCCGGCATAGACGGCGTAGAGCAGCACGACGAAGGCGACCATCCGGCACGCGACCAGCCGCGCCTCCATCCCCGAGCGCCGCAGCGCCCAGGCGGTCAGCGCGATCCCGCCCGCGCCGGCCGTGGCGAACAGGCGCGTGGCGGCCAGGCCGGCCATCGTGATCTGGTAGCTCTCTCGCCAGCCGATCGGCCCGGGCGGATGGACGTTCCTGCCGACGAACACGGCGCGGAACAGCACAACGTAGCCGGCGAACGAGGCCAGCTCGAGCACGACCCCGATCGCGATCCACCAGCCGTCCCCGTGCTCGATGTGGTGCAGCGTCGTGCCGACTCCGGCGAGCTTGGGCAGGACGAAGTACATGAAGGCGACGATCGTGAGCACGAACAGCCCGAAGCCGATCGCCTGCCGGCGGGTGATCACCACGCGCGGCATCTCCTCTTCGTGGTGCGAGGCGCCTGCCCTCGACGGACCCTCCGCCAGATCCCGTGACGTCTCCTCGCCGTGACGCGAGGCCCTTCCCCTCGCCGAACCGCCCTTCGCCGGGTCCTCGGTCGGGTCCGGCGCCATCTCCGGTTCGCTCTCCCCCCTTCTCATCAGCGCGCCTCGTGCGCGATCGCCTCCAGCGCCGCCACGGCGCGCCCGAAGCTCTGAAGCCCGGGTCCGGCGCGCGGCCCCAGCCGGCGCACGACGCCCGTCAGGGCGGCGCCCGCGAGCAGATCGACCGCGTAGTGCTCGCCGAGGTACACGAGCGCGAAGCCCAGCACCGCGGTGTAGGCGCCGCCGAGCGCGCCCGCGACCGGTCCAGCCTCGGCGAGCAGGAGGGCGGCCATCAGGGATGTGGCGAAGTGCAGCGAGGGCATCGCAGCCAGGGGATTGCCTCCGAACACACTGTATAGAGGCCCCCAGCCGTCTCGCCAGAAATGCTCGCCGTACTCGACCATCATCCGGCGCACGTCCTCGGCGCCATGATCCTCGCGACCGGCCTCTGAGGCCGCGTACCAGGGCGGTGCCGTCGGGGCGATCCAGTAGACGCTGGCGCCCAGGTCGAAGACCGCATAGGTCATCACGGCCGCGCGCGGGAACTGCTCGGGATGGCGGATGAGGATGTACGCGAGCGAGCCGTGGGGCACCAGGAACCATGCCCAGTGCGCCCATACGAGCACCTTGTCGAGCGTCCGCCAGCTCGGCCGACCGTTGCTGGGATCGATCCGCGCGAGCGCGCGCTGCAGGCGCAGCGTCGGCAGCTCGCCGAGGCCGAGCGCGCGATCGATGTCGATCGGGTAGTCGATGTGCACGCGCCGCGCCTGCCCCTCCTCGTCGTCGTGCGGTGTCTTGTACGCCGCCAGATAGGCCCACATCTGCAGGCCGCACACCGCCACGTCACGCGTGCGCGAGCGGCGCACCGCCACGCACAGGGCGAGGGGCGCGGCGAATGCGACGGTCTGGGTCACGAGCGGCGGCTGCGCGATCCGCTTGCGCACCAACGGCGCGGCGACACCTGCCGCGACCACCCCCCAGGCCGTCGCCCTGATTACGCTCGACAGCCGCACTGCGGGCTGAGTATATGGTCGCGCCGGGTGACCTCACGGTCGCGGCGGCGCGCGAGCGAGACCGCGTGGCGAGGCCGTCTGTGCCCGCTAGCGCGCACGCCGCGCGCTGGCGTGCGCGTTAACGCCGCCTTGGCGACACATCACGACGCGCGGCGGCCTGCGCGACGAGCGCGCCGATGACCGTGCTGTCGGGGTCCGCCTCCGGGTGCCACTGCACGCCGAGCACGAACCGCCGCCCCGGCGCCTCGATCGCCTCGGGCAGATCGTCGAGCGTGGAGAGACCGCTCACCACCAGGCCCTCCCCCAGGCGATCGACGCCCTGATGATGGTGGGACTTGGTGACGTGCGCGATCTCCCCCGCCGCGCGCGCGGCCAGCGAGCCCTGCCTCAGCGCGACGTCGTGCTCGGAGCCGTCGAAGGAGCCGATGACGCGACGGTGCTCACCGTGGCCGAAGCGCTCGGGCAGGTGTTGCTGCAGCGTGCCGCCGAGGGCGATGTTGATCAGCTGCATGCCCCGGCAGATCCCGAGCACGGGCAGGTCGCGCTCGATCGCCGCGCGTGTCAGCGCGAGCTCGAACGCGTCGCGCTCGGGGACAGTGTCGACGGTCTCCGTATGAGCGCTCTGACCGTAGGCGCCCGGGTCGATGTCGGCCCCGCCCGCCAGCACAAGCCCATCGAGCTGATCCATGACCTGCGCGGGGTCCTCTGTCACATGAGGGTCCACGGGCAGCATCAGCGCGAGCCCGCCCGCGCGCTGCACGGCCTCGACGTAGTTGTAGGGCAGCAGCGCCGCGCGCAGATCCCACACGCTCCAGCGCGCCCGCTCCAGGGCCGCGCACATGCCGATCACTGGACGCGTGGGCGTGCTCATCGCGCACACGATACGCAAGGCCGCCAGTCCGTAGGATCGTCTGCGCGCCCGATCTGCGGGCCAGCGATAGCAGCGCCATCCCCGTCCACGGCACGTACGCGAGGAGTGCACTCGATGAGCGACCAGCAGGCTGAGCTCGAGACCGTCAACATGTCCCTCGCTGGCGGCGTCGCGACGATCCAGCTGAACCGGCCAGAGGCGCTGAACGCCTGGAACAGGCAGTTCGGCGAAGACCTGCTCGAGGCGCTGCACCGCGCGCGCCGGGACGAGTCGGTGCGCGCGGTGCTGATCGAAGGCGCGGGGCGCGCCTTCTCCTCGGGCGCCGACCTGAAGGACTTCAGCGGCGGTGAGACCACGCCGGACGGCAGGCCGGACGTGTATAAGACGCTGACCGAGCGCTACCACCCGATCATGCACGCGATCCGCGAGATGCCCAAGCCGGTGATCGCCTCCGTGAACGGACCGGCCGTCGGGATCGGCTGCTCGCTGGCGCTGTGCTGCGATCTGATCGTGGCGGGCGAGAGCGCGTACTTCCTGCTCGCGTTCGTGAACATCGGGCTCGTGCCCGACGGCGGCTCCTCGCTGTTCGTGCCGGCGCGCATCGGCATTGCACGCGCCAGCGAGCTGATGATGCTCGGTGAGCGCCTGCCGGCGCCGCGGGCATTGGAGTGGGGGCTGATCAACCGCGTCTTCCCGGACGAGCGCCTGGGCGAGGAGGCCGCGGCGCTGGCGACGCGGCTGGCGGGCGGACCGACCCGCTCCTATGCGGGGACCAAGCGCCAGCTGAACAACTGGCTGTATGCGCGCATCGAGGAGCAGCTCGAGCTAGAGGCGCAGATCCAGCGCGAGATGGCCGGCAGCGACGATTTCCTGGAGGGCGCGATGGCGTTCGTGGAAAAGCGCCCAACGCGGTTTTCAGGCAAGTAGCAATCGTCATCAAGCATGTCCCGTCCGGGGCTGAATAGAATCCCGCGCGCCTTGGGCCACGTGCTCCCCACAACGCTCGCCTTCTTCACGCCCGAGTCGGGCGGCTCGCCGAACGCGGACAACATCGACTCGCTGTACAAGATCATCCTGGTGATCGCGCTGGTGATCTTCTTCGCGGTAATCGGCGGGCTGGCGTATGCGTTGATCAGGTTCCGCGCCCGCAAGGGTGCGACGGCGGCGCAGATCCACGGCAACACGCGCCTGGAGGTCGGCTGGACGGTCGCCGCCGCGGTGATCCTCGTGGGGCTGGCGATCCTGACGTTCGCGAGGCTCGGGTCGATCCAGAACCCGCCGAACTCGAGCGCCGCGGGCGCGAGCCTGATCGGCGAAAGCGAAACGGGCACGCTGTACGCGACCGCCGACCGCAGGCTGCCGCCGAACGGGAGATCGTTGAACATCAAGGTCATCGGCCGCCAGTACATCTGGCAGTTCGTCTACCCGGGCGCCAACGAACCGGACGGCCTGGGGGCGCCCTATTCCTATGAGGAGATGGTCGTGCCCACGAACACGACCGTGACGCTGGACATTGTCTCCTCGGACGTGGTGCACTCGTGGTGGATTCCGAAGCTCGGCGGCAAGTTCCAGGCGGTGCCTGGCTATCACAACTACACCTGGTTCAAGATCGAAAAGCCCGGCGTGTACACCGGCCAGTGCGCGTTGCTGTGCGGGCGCGGGCATGCGCGCATGATCGCGACGGTCAAGGCGGTCCCGCCGGCGCAGTTCGAAGCGTGGCTGGCCTATCAGAAGCAGGAGATCGCCCAGGCGAACGCGGCCGCGAAGGTGGCGCGCGCGAAACTGGGCGCTCAGGTCGGCGCCGGTCAGGTCGAGAACCCTTAATCGCATCCCGAGTCCACCAGGAGAACACCCAGCACATGGCCACCGTCGCAGCCAACCCGGTCCCCCAGATAGTCGCCCATCGCGCCGAGCGCGAGGCGCGTGGCTGGACGAGCTGGATCACGACGACCGATCACAAGCGGATCGGGATCATGTACATGGTCACGACGTTCGTGTTCTTCTGCCTCGGCGGCGTCGAGGCGCTGATGATCCGCCTGCAGCTGGGCGCGCCCAACAACACGCTGGTGACGCCACAGGTCTACAACCAGCTGTTCACGATGCACGGCACGACGATGATCTTCCTGTTCGTCGTGCCGATGATGGCGGGCCTTGGCAACTACTTCCTGCCGCTGATGATCGGCGCCCGCGACATGGCCTACCCGCGCCTGAACGCGCTCTCCTACTGGCTCTTGCTGACGGGCGGTCTGGTCTTCTACGCCTCGCTGTTCTGGAACCCGCCGGAAGCGGGCTGGACGAGCTATGTGCCGCTGTCCAACGCGATCTACTCGCCCGGCGGCGGACAGGATGCGTGGATCTATCTGATCCACCTCACAGGGCTGTCCTCGATCCTGGGGGCGATCAACTTCTATGCGACGGTCGCGAACATGCGCGCGCGCGGGATGAGCTGGGGGCGGCTGCCGCTGTTCGTGTGGGCGCTCTTGACGTACTCGATCCTGATCATCTTCGCGATGCCGGTGATCGCGGCGGCGGTGACGATGCTGCTGACCGACCGGCACTTCGGCACGCATTTCTACGACCCCGCGCAGGGCGGCTCGCCGCTGTTGTGGCAGAACCTGTTCTGGTTCTTCGGCCATCCCGAGGTCTACATCATGGTGCTGCCCGGGTTCGGGATAGTCTCGGAGATCCTGCCGGTGTTCGCGCGCAAGCCGATCTTCGGCTACAAGGCGATCGCGGCCTCGACGGTGGCGATCGCGTTCCTCGGCTTCTTGACGTGGGCGCACCACATGTTCACGGCGCCGATCCCGTTCGCGTTGCTGGTGTTCGTGATGCTGAGCTCGTTCTTCATCGCGGTGCCGACGGGCGTGAAGATGCTCAACTGGATCGCGACGCTGTGGCGCGGGACGATCGAATTCAGGACGCCGCTGCTGTTCTGCGTGGGGTTCATCGCGCTGTTCTTGATCGGCGGCATCAGCGGCGTGTTCCTGGCGGTGTTCCCGGTCGACTGGCAGCTGAACGAAACCTATTTCGTGGTCGCGCACATCCATTTCGTGCTGATGGGCGGCGCGGTCTTCACGATCTTCGCCGCGATCTACTACTGGTTCCCGAAGATCACCGGCCGGATGATGTCGGAGGGCCTGGGCAAGCTGAGCTTCTACCTGATGTTCTTCGGCTTCCTCGCGACGTTCCTGATCCAGCACGTGATCGGCCTGGACGGGATGCCGCGGCGGGTGTACGAGTACCCGAACGTGGGCAACCTGGCGCTCTACAACCTGATCTCGACGATCGGCTCGTTCATCCTCGCCGCGGGCGTGATCGTGACGATCGTCAATGCCGCGCGCAGCCTCAAGCATGGCGCGATCGCGGGACCGGACCCGTGGAAGGCGAACACATTGGAGTGGTTCACGAGCTCGCCTCCGCCGGTGAACAACTTCGACACGGTCCCGCTGGTGCGCTCGGCCGAACCGATGAGGGACATCCGCAGAGAGGTGCAGCGGCGCGACAGCGCGGCGGTTCCCTCCCCCGGAGCGGCCACGGTGCCGGCCGGCGCCACACAGGTGGGCGTGTAGCCCACATGATCGCCTTCAGGCGCATACCGGCGACCGTCACGGCGTACAGGGCGGCGACGCCCGACCGCACGGACGGCCCTACCATCCCTCGCTCATGAGCGCTCGTCCGACAGGCGCGGCCCCGGCGATCCAGGCGCCCGGGCTCGGGCTCGCCCCGCGTACGCGTCAGCTGCTGAGCGACTACGTCGAGCTGACCAAGCCCAAGGTTCAGTCGCTGCTGCTGTTGAGCACGATCGCGACGATGTACGTCGCCGGCGATCCCTCGGTGGCGCTGGTGGCGCTGACCTGCCTGGGGGGCTATCTGTCCGCCGGGGGCGCGGGCGCGGTCAACCACTGGTTCGACCGCGACATCGACGCGCAGATGGCCCGCACGGCCACCCGGCCGATCCCCGCCGGACGTGTGGCGCCCCGCGCGGCGCTGCTGTTTGGATGCACCCTGGCGGCGCTCTCCTTCCTCGAGCTCTCGCTGACCGTCAACGTGCTGGCGGCGAGCCTGTCCTTCGCGGGGTTCCTCGGCTATGTGTTCGTCTACACGGTCTGGCTGAAGCGGCGCACGCCGCAGAACATCGTGATCGGTGGGGCGGCGGGCGCCGTGCCACCGCTCGTGGCCTGGGCGGCGGTCACCGGCTCTGTGAGCGGCACGGCGGTGCTCTTGTTCTTCATCGTCTTCTTCTGGACGCCCCCTCACTTCTGGGCGCTGAGCCTGCTGATGAAGGACGAGTACGCGAAGGTGGGCGTGCCGATGCTGCCGGTCGTGCGCGGCGAGGAGGAGACCCGCCGGCAGATCCTCATCTACACGGTGCTGCTGTATGCGGTCACCCAGCTGCCGTTCTGCGCGGGCGGGCTGGGCACGATCTACCTCGCCGCCTCGATGACGCTCGGGCTCGGGTTCATCGCCGGCGCGGTCATGCTCTACCGGCGCGCCGACCGTCGCAGCGCGCTACGGCTGTACCTGTACTCGCTGGCGTATCTCGCGCTGCTGTTCTGCGCGATGGTCGCCGACGTCCATCTATAGAATGCGCGCCCACCGATGATGACCCGCCGACTCGCACGCAAGAACATCCGCACCGGGCTGATCGTGTGCGGCATCTGCATGTTCATGTTCGGCATCACCTTCGTGGTGGCGGCGTATTACGTGTCATGAGCCCGCTCGACCCCGAGATACCGCCGACGGGCGAGGAGATCCATCTCCCCGGTCCCTCGATCCTGCCTCTGCTGACGGCCGTCGGCATCACGCTGGCGTTGGTGGGCGTGACGACGATGATCGAGCTCACCGTGATCGGCGTGCTGCTGACGCTCGTGTGCGTATGGCGCTGGATCAAAGACACGCGCCACGAAATCGACGAGCTTCCTTTGGATTGACCTGCCGCATGCGGCAGGTCACGGAGCCGTACATGTACGGCTCCGCCGAGCGGCGCATGCGCCGCTCGTACCCATGCCGCATGC
>DASXKH010000039.1:0-54616 GCA_036496915.1 Solirubrobacteraceae bacterium | reverse complement strand
GCCGGCACCGGGCAGATGGCCCCGTCCTGCGTCCAGCAGCGCACGATGTCGCGCACCGACAGTATCCCCGCGATCTCCCCATGATCGAGCACGATCAGATGACGAAATCCGCCGCGGACCATCGCCGCGGCGGCCTCCTCCAGCGACCAGTCGGGCGCGGCGAAGACGACATCGCGTGTGAGGTGCTCGGCGACCAGCTCACCGTCGGTGTCCTGACCTGACCCGAGCGAGAGCAGGATGTCGCGCTCGGTGATGATCCCGGGGCCGGGCTCCTCGGGGTCGATGACAACCGCCGCGCCGACCTCGCGCTCGGACATCAGCCGCGCGACAGCGCGCAGCGTGTGTCCAGGTCCCACTGTCAGGACCGTCGGGCTCATTCCCTCGCGTACCTCCATATCACCCGCCTCCTTCCCACTCACACCTCGGACAAACGCCAACCGCATACATGCAACGATTGCCTCAATGTAGTACGGCGAGCGGCCCCGGTCAAGGCCCCTCGCCGGTGCTCGCCACACCCTGACGCAACCGCCCAACATCGCATCGGCGCGAACCACTAGGATCACGCCTCGTGATGGAGGGGATCGCAGCGAACAGGACTTCGGATCGTCGGGCCGCGCCGCGAGCGAGCGGCAAGCGCGCGACCCGCAAGGGCACTCGGCATGCCTAATCGGCGCGCGATCGTCATCGCTTCTGTCGCGGGCCTCCTCGCCATCGCGGCGGGCATCGCGCTGAGCTATCAGATTCACTGGTTCCCGGTACAGGCCAGCACGCAGGCCAAGGAAACGGACACGCTCTACCACGTCCTGGTGATCGCCTCGGTGCCGATCTTCGTGCTCGTCGTCACCGTCATCCTGTTCTCGGTATGGCAGTTCCGCATGCGCCCGGGCGAGGAGCTCAAGGACGGTCCGCCGATCCACGGCAACACGCGCTTGGAGGTGTTCTGGACGGCGATCCCCGCTGCCCTGCTGATGAGTCTCGTCGCCTACTCGTTCGTGGTTCTGCACAACAACGAGAAGAAGCCCGCGGGCGCGCCGGAAGTCCAGATCGGCGTGACCGGGCAGCAGTTCTTCTGGGACTACGAATACCCCTCCTCGGTCACCGGCGGCAAGCCCTTGAAGAGCTACCAGCTGTACCTGCCGAAGGGCTATACCGTCTACTTCAACATGCGCTCCAAGGACGTGATCCACGCGTTCTGGATCCCGGCGTTCCGGCTGCAGGAGGATGTGGTGCCCGGCATCACGACCCACTACCGGGCGACGCCCGACCGCCTGGGCACCTATCCGGTGGTGTGCAACCTGCTGTGCGGCTCCGGACACTCGCTGATGCGCTCGGCCGTGCACGTGGTCCCGCCGGCCCGGTTCCGAGCGTGGCTGGCCGCCCAGGAGCGCTCGGGCTCGACCGTCGCCACTGCGTCTACCGCCCCACCGGGGAGCGCCGCGCCGCGCGCCAACGCTACGGGGGTCGGTGCGGGATAATGCAGGCGACGATGAGCAGCTCATATCGCAGCAGAGGAGCGCGCTGATGGCGAGCACGGTCCAATCGCCCGGCCCCGTCCGGCCCGGCACGACCTCCTCGCCGTTCGGCGAGCGCCCGCAGCGCATGGGCCTCGGCGCGAAACTACGCGCCCCCGGCTTCTATCGCGCCGCCTGGATGATGCTGCTCGGCGTCGCGTTCGCGTTCGGGTTGACGTGGCTGGTGCGCATGTCCTACGGGCATGCCTCCTATCACCATTTCATCGACGGCGAAGCGATCCTCACGGTCTCGCTGATCACCGCCGGACTGATGTTCCTGGTCGGGATCGGCGGCTTCGACTACTGGTTCTACTGGGCCTCGGGCCGCCCGACACGCCCGGAGGACCACTCCGGTCACGGCGCCTATTCGTGGCGGGACTACTTCCGCATCAACACCGATCACAAGGTGATCGGTGTGCAGTACACGGTCACCTCGTTCTTCTTCCTGCTCGTCGGCGGCCTGGTCGCGATGCTGATGCGCATCGAGCTGGCGCAGCCGGGCGCGCAGTTCATCGACGCGAACACCTACAACGGCCTGTTCAGCGTGCACGCCTCGATCCTGATCTTCTTCTTCATCATCCCGGTGTTCGCGGGGCTGGCGAACTTCGTGCTGCCGCTGATGATCGGCGCGCCCGACATGGCCTTCCCGCGCCTGAACGCGCTCTCCTACTGGCTGCTGCCGGTGGGCGGCGTGATGATGCTGCTGAGCTTCCTCGCGCCCGGGGGCGCGTTCGCGGACGGTTGGACGGCGTATACGCCGCTGTCGACCGACATGCCGGTCGGGCAGGTGTTCTTCTCGCTCGGCGTGCAGTTCGCGGGCGCCTCCTCGATCATGACCGCGCTGAACTTCCTGGTGACGATCATCACGATGCGCGCACCCGGGATGAGCTTCTTCCGCATGCCGCTGCTGGTGTGGGCGAACTTCGCGACCTCGCTGCTGGTGGTGATCGCCACGCCGTTCATCGCCGCGTCGCAGTTCTTCATCATGCTCGACCGCTCGCTCGGGTTCAACTTCTTCAACGCGGGCGCGGGCGGTGACGTGCTCATGTATCAGCACGTCTTCTGGTTCTATTCGCACCCTGCCGTCTACATCATGATCCTGCCCGGGTTCGGGATCATCTCGGAGATCCTCGCGGTGAAGTCGCGCAAGCCGATCTTCGGCTATCGCATGATGGCCTTCTCGCTGCTGGCGATCATCGTGCTCGGGTTCACGGTGTGGGCGCACCACATGTTCACCTCCGGGATGGCCGCGTGGATCAGGATCCCGATGGCGATCACGACCGCGATCATCGCCGTGCCCACGGGCATCAAGGTGTTCTCGTGGCTGGCCACGCTGTGGCGCGGAGTGCTGCACCTGGACACGGCGATGCTGTTCGCGCTGGGCTTTCTGACGACGTTCACGCTCGGCGGGATCAGCGGCGTGATGCTGGCGATGATCCCCTTCGACATCCACGTCAGCGCCAGCTACTTCATCGTCGCTCACATCCACTACGTCCTCTTCGGCGGCTCGCTGATGACGATCTTCGCGGGCGTCTACTACTGGTTCCCGAAGATGACCGGGCGGATGTACGACGAGCGGCTGGGCAAGTGGCACTTCTGGAGCACGTTCGTGTTCTTCAACCTGACGTTCGCCCCGATGCACATCCTCGGCCTCGACGGCATGCCCCGGCGCGTGGCCACCTACGCCACGCAGTACGCCGACCTGAACCTGTTCATCTCGATCTGCAGCTGGCTGCTGGGGTTGAGCACGCTGATCTTCCTTTACAACATGGTCACCAGCTGGCGCGGAGGCCCGCGCGCCGTGGCCAACCCATGGCGGGGCATGACGATCGAGTGGCAGGTCTCCTCGCCTCCGCCGATCTTCAACTTCGACCGCGTCCCGACGGTCGTCGGCGGCCCGTACGAGTACGGCGTGCCGGGCGCGGTGCACGCGATCCTCGGTCCGACGCCCGCCACGGTCGGCGCGGCGGGAACGGCAAGTGGAGCGACGCCCGGCGCCAGCTTGGCGCCGAGCGAGTGAGCATGCACATCCGGGCTATACACACGGCGACGGAAGGCGAGACGGGGCGATGACGGAGATCCTGGTCGTGGCCAACCGCACCCTCGGCGGCGAGAAGCTGCTCGAGCTGGCGCGCTCGCGCGCGCAGTCGGTGCAGGACATCAGCTTCCGCCTGGTGGTGCCCCAGTCAAAGCCCACGGCGGGCCTCGTGATCTACGACGAGGCGGTCCGCGAATCGGCGCAGGTCAGGGTCGACCTGGCTTTGACCCGCGCGGCCCAGGAGGGCATGCGCGCAAGCGGCGAAGTCGGCGACCCCGACCCGTTCCTGGCGACGATGGACGCGATCGCGCTGCGCCGCCCGGACGAGGTGATCGTCTCCACTCACCCCGTGACCCAATCCGGGTGGCTGCGCCGCGATCTGATCGAACGCATCCACAACGCCTCGGGGTTGCCGGTCGAGCACGTCGTCACAGACCTCGATCGCGAAGGACTGCCGTTCGGGGTGACGCTAGTGATCGCCTCGAAGACCGCCAGCGGCGAGGAGCTGATCGAGCGACTGCGCGCGAAGGCAGCGCAGGACGAGCGTCCCCGGCTGTTCATCGCCGTGGTCCCGCTGCAGGACGGCAGCGGCGACGCCCCGCGCGAGGCCCGGGCGCGTCTGGCCGCGATGCTCGACAAGCTGCAGGGCGCGGGCCTGCTCGCGTCGGGCATGACCGGCGACCCCGACCCTTACACCGCCGCGGTGAACGCGCTGGAGCTGTTCAGGGTCGATGACGTGGTCATCTCCACGCTCCCGAACCAACGCTCGGGCTGGCTACGCTCGAACCTGATCGGGCGCGTGCAGCACGCGACCTCGGCGAAGGTCGAGCACGTGGTCGTGGACGTGGACGAGGCAACCACCGGCATGGCGAGCACAGCGGCCTAGGACAGCGGACGATGGAGGCAGCCAGCATCTCAGCCCACGCGCTCGGCCACGGCGAGCACGACGATCACCACGGGCCCCCGCCGGCCAACCGCAGCTCGCGCGTCGAACCCCAACTGCTGGGCATGCTGCTTTTCATCATCTCCGAGGTGATGGTCTTCGGCGCGTTCTTCACCGCCTACTTCTTCATCCGCGTAGCCCAAGGCAACCCCTGGCCCGCCGTCGGCACCCACCTGCCGGTGCAGGTCGCGGGCGTTAATACCGCGATCCTCGTCTCCTCCTCGTTGACCCTGCACTGGGCCGAGCGCGCGATCAAGAACGGCAACCGCTGGGGTCTGAAGGCCGGCATCCTCACGACCTTCTTGCTCGGCTGCACGTTCCTGTTCATCCAGATCAACGAGTACGCCAACATCGGCTTCGCCCCTCAGGACGCCGCCCAGCAGACGATCTTCTACTCGCTCACCGGGCTGCACGGCGCGCACGTGTTCATCGGCCTGCTGCTGCTCCTGTTCGTGACCATCCGCTCATTCCGCGGCCACTACTCCCCCGAGTCCCACCGCGGCGTCGAGATACCGGGCATCTACTGGCATTTCGTCGACATCATGTGGATAGTGGTGTATTTCACGGTCTACATCCTCTGACGGCCGTGGGCACGGCGCATCCCTGCGTCCTTACCGATCGGAGATCGACGCGACTCCGATCGGCCAGCACGCGTACGCAGTACGCCACGCTCCCTGCGTCCTTGGCCTGCTTGACCCACGGCCGTCAGAGAGCGCAGTTTTGGAAACCTTTCAGTCTCGGCCATCAAGGAAGCTACGATCGTGCTCAATCCGCTGCGCAGTGAGGAGGAGGCGTTCCGCGCGCTGCTCTACGTGGTCGCGGTGTTCGTCGTGCTGATCGCCGTGGTGCTGATCGCCCGGGCAGTGTTCTGACGGTCTCACGTCGACTGCCTGATACGGTTGTCTGCATGAATATTGAGCTCCGGGGAAGCCCCCCACGGGCTTGGGCCGTTGGCAGTGGCCTCGATGTGTGGGAGATCATCGAACTGCTGCGCTCATATGACGGCGACGAGGAATCGTTGCGGGCAAATCACTCTCTCGTCAAAAACGAGCACCTGCGGGTGGCAAAGGCATACGTAGAGCGCTTCCCGACTGAGATTGAGGTGTTCATCAAGAAGAACCATCCTCCCCTCGACGAGCTCCGAGGGCGTTTGGCGATCATCACCACCACCAGTCCGACAACGCGCGATGAGTCGCTGGCGATGGAGGGAGCCCATGCCATTGCCGAGCCACCTGCAGATGTCCCGCCGCGCTCGCTGGCGTGATCTGCGCGGACACCCGAAATGGGCGCGAACGTCAGCCGGCGGCACGCAGGATCGTCACATGGGCAGTCAGCCGCCCGCGGCTCCTGCCGAGCAGACCGCGACCCGTGGCGTTGAGCGCAATTTTGACCTCCATCACCTTGCCGGCCGGGATCGAGAACTTCGCGGTTCCGATTGTGACCTTGTGTGAGCGTCTCTTGCCCCGCTTGGTCCTGGACGTCGTCCTTGCCGTGAGGACGAGCCTCCCGGTGCATCCATCGCTGCTCGTGCAATCCAGCTTCACGCGTACCATGTGCCCCCGCTCAAGCGCGAGCGTATTCCCTGAGGACAGCGATACGCCGCCCGAGGGGCTTGCGGGCGCTTTGGCCCACGGCGGGTGTTCGTGAAATTCTTTCTCGATCTGGGGATTTACCGGCAGCGGCTCGATCGGATAAGGGCCCGTTGACGCGCTTCCATTGGGGGGTTCAATCGGCGACAGAGCTTCGGTCCGCGCGATACCCGTCCCGCCTGCGTTCGCAGCCTGCAGCTGGCAGTAGATCATCCGTCCCACGTCGGACGGCTGCAGCGTGTAGACAGCGGAAGCGCCGGACTGCAGCACCTGGTGGCCAGAGCTGTCGATGAACGTATACGTGTAGGTGGGAGACCCGCTCCAACTGCCCGGATTGCAGGTGACCGGGTAGCCGACCCGCGTCACCGCGCGCACGCTTATACCACCGCCACGAGGCGCCTGGGGAGGACTTCCACTTCCTTCGATGAAATCTCTGATCTCCGGTGCGGCGACGTTGGTGAAGCCGTTGTCGGCGTTCGCCGCGCATTCCTTGCCGGAGACGATCTGGAAAGTATCCATGACACCGATGACCGTCGACGGGGAACCGCTCGCGGTCAGACCACTGCCGCTGTCGCCGCTGCAACCCGAACCGCCGGCGGCGCTCGCGCACACGAACACCGCGTCGGCTTCGCCGCCGCACGAGCGCGGGAATCCGACCGTCATGCCTAGCGAGTACAGCTTGCCGTTTAGTTCTTCGGTTGCGGGATTCTCTTCCCCGTATCCGGTGAGCTTGGCGAACGTCCCTTCGGACAGCACTGAGCCCGCCGGCTCGAGAGCGATCGACTGTGCAGCGACTCCGCCGAGGCTCAGCGGCGTCGCGAGCGTGAGGAGGGCGACGTCGTCCGCGTCTGACGCGGGTCCCGCAGCGTAGTCGAAATATGGATGCACCTGCACACCGGCGACCACCACCGACTGCCGGGTGGGTTCCACGGCGCCGATGTCAGAGGCGCCGGCGATGACGTGAAAGTCAGCCGCCGGGGCGGGTTCTTCCTTCACCGGGTCGAACATGCAGTGACCGGCTGTGAGCACCCGCGTCGTGCCGAGGATCGTCCCGCCGCAGAGCTCTTTCAAGACGAATTTATGGCCTTCGATTTCAATCGGTACTTCGCCCAACAGCGCCACCTGCCAGGGAGCCTGTTCTATCCCGATCTGATCGCCACCGACAACCGCACTGCGGGCCCGAGAGTGGTGGAGCCTGGGGCGGCGGCCTGACCAGTGACCATGTTGACGAAGGGTCGACGCCGGCGTCAATTTCCAACCCCTTAGATTGGTTGACAGCTTTGCGCCGGCGGTCGGCGCAAGCGCCAGCATGAAACCGAGCAATGTGAGTGCGCACAGCGTATATGCTCGCTTTGGGGTATGGGTGTGTCTTATGTAGCCGACTCGTTGGTCAAGGCACTGGACTTTATCTACATCAGTCAACTGCGCTATGCCTCTTTCTCAACCCCTCCGACAATGATCCGCGATGCTATCGGATTAGGTGTTCTGAAATTATGTGAATGCTCAGGATCGAACTTCCCGAGACATTATTCTGAGGCGCGCCTATTCGCCAGGAGTGTTTCTTACTCAAACGATGCTATTTGGAATATCTACTTGACCGTCAAAGTCCCGTACATCCCCGCCTGCCGGTGCCCGGGGGCCTCGCAGAAGAAGGTGTAGGCGCCGGGCTTCAGCGTGACTGTGACGGAGGCCGTGCCCTTCGTCGTGAACGGGCTGGAGCCGATCGTGGGACCGGGCCCGCTGGCGCCGCCGGCGCCCGTTTCAATGGCGATGTTGTGGGAGACCCCGGACATGTTCGGCATTTCGATCGTGACGGCGCCCGCGGTGGCGGTCGCCTTGTTGGTCGCGTAGGCGAGCTGGCCTTCGGGGTTGGCGGGGATCTGCAGCTTGCCGCCCTTCTCTTCGGCCGGCTTTCCGGAGCCGGGCGCTTTGACGGCGCTGGCGAGCAGGCCGGTGTCTTTGCCGGGGTTGGCGGCGGCGCCGGCGACGTAGGCGGCTACGTCGGTGACGGTCTGACCGTTGACCAGGTTCTTGGGCATCGCGCCGAACGGGTTGGGCTCGCGGATCTGATATTCGACGACGCCCTTAATCGTCGAGCGCCCGTGTGCTTCCTCGACGGCGTAACGGAACGATTCGTCGAGGTCGGGGCCGACCGTGCCTTTGGTGCCGGCCCGCGCGAGCGTGTGGCAGGAGCCGCACTTGGCGACGAACTGCTGCTTGCCGACGATCACGTCGGCGTTCTGGCCCTGCTTGGCCGAGCAGCCGGCGGCGGTGAGGACCAGCGCGAGCAGCGCACAGCCGGTGCCCGTCAGCCGGGCGACGTTGCGCGACCGTGCGGGCACGGGACCCCGCACGTCCCTCGTGGCTTTGACCCCAAGCATGAGCGCGGGAACTCTATCCGAACAACCGGCTGTCAGGGCTCTGCCAGCGCATCCAGCTCACCGCGCGCCGCGGCGATGACGCCCCGGGCGACGCCCTCCCATGACCAGCGCTCGCGCACGGTCTGCACGAGCCCGGCACGAGCCCGCTCGCGGACGGCCGGATCGATCTCCAACCAGGCCATGATGCGGGCGGCGAGCGCGGCCACCGAGGCATCGTCCACCGGGAAGGACAGCAGCGGGGCCACCTCCTCGGGCACGGCGCGGGACAGCGCGCTCGAGACCTCCGCGAGGCCGCTGTGGGCGGCGCTGATCGGCAGGACTCCGCACGCGGCCGCCTCGGCGGCGACCATGCCGAACGCCTCGGGGAACGTGCTCGGCACGACCATCGCCTCGCACACGGGAAGCAGGTCGGACAGCTCGCCGTGATCGAGACGGCCCGTGAACACGACGCGGTTGGGGAGGGCACGCGCGGCGTCCGTGTAGGAGGCACGAGCGTCCCCGTCCAGGCTGCGCAGGAACGCCCGCAGGTGCGGGAGCGCCAGACCTTCGGCCGCCTCCAGGTCGCCTGCCGTCAGCGTACCGAGCAGGCGCTCGAACAGCGCGCGGTCGGCTCCGAACCCGACGACGACGAGCCTGGCGTTCGGCGTGCCCTGGAGCACGAGTGGCCAGGCTGCGAGCAGCAGATCAACGCCCTTGTTGACGATCAGCTTGCCGACGAACGCCACCAATCGGTCGCGGCCGGGCTCCAAGCGCGCGAGCGCGTCGGCGGCAGCGAGCTCGTCGCGCGCGAAGGCGCTTGCCGCATTCCCCGGCCCCGAGCTCTCCGGCCCGGTGCTCTCGGGCGCCGTTGCCCGCATGCGAGCGGTCAACTCTGCCAACCCAGCGGCGGCGCGCGGTGGATCGCGCGGCACGAACCGCGCCACCTCCACGCCCGGTGGGCCAAGGCGCGTGCGCGCGGGCAATGCCGAGTCCTCGAGCGCCGCCCAGAGGCTGGCGGCCGTGTGGTGGGAGCCGACGAGGACCCCGCGCGCACCGGCGAGTCCTTCGCGAGCGAAGTCGAGAAAGCGCTCGCGGTGCGGCTTGACGGTGTACTCGAGCGCGCTGCCGTGCACCTTCACGGCGTATGGCGTCCGACCGGCCAGCGCCCGCGCGAGGATCGCGGGACCCATCACCAGATGGTTCGCGAGCGCGACGTCGGGCCGCACGTGGGCGACGATCTCTTCGACGGCGGGGACGTTGCCGTCGAGGTAAGCGGCGATCTCGGCGTCGGTGCAGTCGGCGAACGGGCGCGCCTCTATCCCCTCGTAGCGGTCCGCGACGTACACGGGAAGCAGGTTGCCGATGTTCGGGCGGTACACCGTGCAGCGCCCGGCGCCGGATGAGATCCCGGCGCTCTCGTCGCGCAGCTCGCGCACCTGCAGCGCTCCCGCGTCCCAGTCGCCGATCGCGTCCACGAACGGCTGCTCCTCGGGGTGGCGATCCTGGCAGAGCAGATGGACCTCGTGCCCGAGCGCCACGAGCGCGCCCGCCAGACGCGCGTTGTAGACGTTCGATCCGGTCCCGCCCAGCAGGTAGCCGTGAAAGATGAGGATGCGCATGACCGCCCGCGAGCCTACGGCATGCCTCCCGCGTCCAGTGGCTCCGATAAAGTCCCGCACATGAGCACACAACAGCGCTATCGCCTGCGCAACCCCGCGAGCGGACGCGAGATCGTGATCGAGGCCCAGCCCGAGGAGATCTATCGCGACCGCGACACCGGCGAGGAGCTTGAGATCGTCGGCAAGCTGCTGCCGCTGGCGCCCACGCACTCGAAGCTGCCGTGGGCGGTCGAGAATCTGAGGTTCTGCCCGTGGTGCGATCAGCTCGCGCAGAAGGACCTCAACGACTGCCCGACGTGCGGGCGACGCATGGGTCCGCTCAGCGCTCCCGCGTCAGGGTGAGCGTGTGAGCGCCGAGGACACCCCCACTCTCGCTGGGAGCCCGCGTCCCCGGCGCATCTTCACGGCGACGGCCGCCGCCGTGCTCGTATTGGGATGCGGCCTTGGACTGGGCGCATGCGGCGGTTCCAGCAACGTCTCGGACGCCACGCCGAAGAGCACCCCGGAAATCACCCCGCCGACGAACACGAGCGGGGAAAAGGAATCGGCGAAGACGACCGCGACCTCGACGACCGCCAAAACGAAAACGAGCGGCGAAAGCGAATCGAGCTCCTCCGAAAGCGAAGCGGGCTCGGAAGCGACCGGCGGCAGCAGCTCCGAACCAGAAAATGAAGCCGCCGGCGGCACCTCCGCCGGCGGGACCAAAGAAGAAGCGCCCAAAAAAACCGAAAGCAAAGGCGGGGGCGAAGCCGGCGGAACCGGCGCCCCCTAGCAGCGCATTGCGCTGACTACGGCGTCGAGATCAGAGTGGCGCTGTAGGTCAGGCGCGCGGTGCGATAGAGGCAGGCGTACTGGACGTTCGTGCCGACCGTCGTCTGGGTCGTCTGCGCGGAGGTGCTGGCGCAGCTCGTTTTGGGACGAGACGCCCGCCAAGAGGTCGTGTTGGCGAAGCCGAGCGCAAGCGCCGGCGCCCATGACGGGACGGTCAGCGCGATCACGTCGCCCTTCTTGACCTGTAGCGTCGTTTCGAGCGGGAACTGGGCGGTCTTGCCGAAATAGGGTTCGAGTTTGATGAGCGGGCTCTGCGAGATGAGCTTGTAGGTGAGGTTCGGTTTCTTCTGCGGGCGCAGGACCGCGATGCCGCCCACGGACGGGCCGCCCTCGTTGGTGTTGAAGAACTTGATCTGGGTGGCGTTTGGCTTGCCGAGGGAGATCGTCCAGGCGACGATCGTGCCCGAGCGCGGCGCCGAGAGGATGTTGGTGGCGGAGCCGACCTTGACCTGGAAGCCGGTCGTGCGGCTCACGGCCAGACACGGGCTGGCGGGACAGCTGGGGACGGTTTCGGGCGTGGTCGCGCCGATGATTCCCACTTCGCTGAGCGTGGCGGGGGCGATGGCGGGCAGTGCCAGCAGAGCCAGCGCGATTCCCCCCAGGATTGCCGTGAATTTGCTTCGCATATGCGTCATGAACACACCCGCTTCGGAAATGGTGCGGTCGATTTAGATTCGCTGTGAGCCTGTGAGTTCCTGCGCGGCGGCGGCGATCTCCTGTGGGTCGCCCGGCGCGGGCACCCAGGGCAGTCGCAACGGGTCCTCGGCGTAGCGCGGGATGACGTGGACGTGGAAGTGGAACACGGTCTGCCAGGCGACGGCGCCGCAGGAGTTGACGAGGTTCACGCCGTCGACCTTCAGGCGCTCGCGCATGCGTGATGCGAGGCGCTGCGAGGCGAGCGCGACGGCCGCCAGATCCTCCGGATCGACCGACAGCAGGTCGGTGCTGTGCGCGCGGGGGATCACGAGCGCATGTCCGCGCGTGGCGGGATTGATGTCCATGAACGCGATCGTGCGATCGTCTTCGTCGACGATCGTGGCGGGCAGCTCGCCAGCGAGGATCTTGCAGAAGATGCAATCGGGATCGGTCATCGCCGCGTAGAGTAGACGGTCCTCGCGGGGGTCGCGGCGGGAGACCCACAGCCGATTGCTTTCGCACAGCCCAACCGGCGCCGGTCACCGCAGCGGTCGAGTATCGACGCCTACGACCCAGCCGGCGACGACGGGGGCGCCAGGGGCGCCGCGGCGGCGAGGAAGCCGCGAGCGTGGGTCAGGGCCTCGTCGCGGGTGCAGACATCACCAGCGTACCGCGCCGCGGCGAGCTCGCGCAGGACTTCACCGAGCCGCGGCCCGGTCGGAATCTCAAGCGCGCTCGCCAGCTCATCGCCGCGCCATAGCGGCGGGGGCGGACCGTCGGCGCGCCAGCGCAGAGCGTCGGCGAGCATCGTGCGGGCGAGGCGCATGTGCTCATCAATCGCCTCGGCCGCGCGGTCGCCGCGCGTCGCGAGGCGATCGGCCACCGACAGAAGCGTGACGTCGACCTCCACGGGTGACGTGCGCTGCAGGTAGTCGAACACGCTACGCCGTGGGAGCGGCCGTTGGGGCTCGTGGACGAGGAAGCCGAGCCGCAGGTGGTGGCGTACGAGCGCGGCGACGTGCGCGCGCAGGCGCTCGCTGGCGCGCAGGCGCTCCAGCACCGAGCGCGCGAGCTCGGCGCCACGAGCGTCATGGTCGAAGAACGTGACGCGCCCGTCCGCTCCCACGGCGCCGGTGAGCGGCTTGGCGGCGTCGTGCAGCAGCGCGCCCCAGCGCAGCGCCTCGCCGCGGGTCAGCTCGTCGGCCAGCGGCTCGGACAGCAGCTCAGCGACCGATCCGGCGAGCTCGTCGGAGCCGAGGATCCTGCCCGGATCGGCCTGCAGCTCGATCGTGCGGGCGAGCGTCTCGAGCGTGTGCCCGTGAACGTCACGATGGTGGTAGCGGCTCTGCTGCACTCCACGCAGCGCCTCCACCTCTCCCAGGACGGCCGCGGTGATCCCGAGCGAGTCCATCAGCCGCAGACCGTCGAGCGCGCGCGGGGAGGCGATGACGCGGCGCAGCTCCATGAACACGCGCTCGCCCGCTATCTCACCCAGTCCAGGCGCCGCCACCGATGCTGCGCGCGCGGTCTCGGGATCTGGATCGAGGTCGAGCTCGAGGGCCAGCCTCACGAGACGCAGCGCGCGCAGTGGATCGTCGGCGAACGCGCGCGGGGAGGCCATGCGCAGGCGGCGCGCCGCGAGATCGTCGAGGCCTCCGAGGGGATCGAACGGCTCGCCCCCGGCGACCGGTTCGGCGATCGCGTTGATGGTGAAGTCGCGCAGCGCGAGGTCCGCGGCCAGCGAGCCGCCGCGCAACGGCTGCACGTCCACCTGCCAGGAGCGATCCTGCGCGATCACCCGCCAGCCGGAGAACTCCTCGGAGAGCTCAAAGCAGGCGGCGCTACCTGTGGCCCGAGCGACCGCGCGCGCCGTCGTCTGCGGCGACGCGTCGATGACGATGTCCAGGTCGAAGGTGTCGCGGCCGAGCGCGCGATCGCGCGGGGCGCCTCCAACGAGCCACGCCTCGGCGCCGTCCAGGGCGGTGCGGATCGCGCGCAGCCCCTCCGCTGATGGCGTCTCGCTCACGGCGCCGGCGAAGCGAGGGGCCCGTAGGTGCGCGGTACTCGCGCTGAGAGCCCGCAGGTGATCTCGTAGTTGATCGTGCCCATATGCCCCGCGAGTTCCTCCGCGGTTATCCGCTCGGGGCCGCTGGCGCCGATCAGGATCGCCTCCGCGCCGCAGAGCTCCAGCGCAGCCGGGTCGGGGCCGAGATCGACGGCGACGTTGTCCATGCTGACGGTCCCCACGAGCGGCAGCCGGGCGCCTGCGATCAGCACCTCCGCGCGGCCGGACAGAGCGCGCCTGAAGCCGTCGCCGTAACCGATCGGGAGCACGCCCAGATGCGTGTCGCGATCGGCCACGTAACGTCGGCCGTAGCCGGTGCTCTCACCGGCCCGACAGGGCTTGACCTCGGCTACGTGGGAGCTGAGCGTGAGCGCCGGGCAAAGATCGCGCTCGAGCGGGTCCCGGTTGAACGGATCGAGGCCGTAGACAGCGATGCCACAGCGAGCCATGTCGAAGCCGGCGCGGGGATCGCGCAGAACGGCGGCGCTGTTGGCGGCATGGACGAGGATGTCCGCATGCTCAGCCTTCACAGCCTCCGACCAGGCGGTGAAGGCGGAGAGCTGGGCCTCGAAGAAGCCGTCATCGTCGAGAACGTCGGCCGTGGCGAAATGGGTCATCGCCCCGACGAGTCGCACACCGGGGGCGGCCACGGCGGCTGCGATGACCCGCGAGGCCTCCTCACGATCGCGCGTGCCGAGCCGACCCATGCCGGTGTCGAGCTTGACGTGGACCCGCGCGGGGCCCGAGACGAGCGCGGCGGCCTCCGAGGCCAGGGCGACCGACCGCTCACGCCACACCACGATGTCCGCCCGCAGCTCGATCGCCCGCTCGATCTCCGCACGGTCGCAGAGGGCGCCCATGACCAGCAGCGGCGCTTCGATGCCGGCTTCGCGCAACCCGGCCGCCTCCTCGACAGTGGCCACCGCGAGCCATGACGCGCCCGCCCGCAGGGCCGCCCCGGCGCATGCGACGGCGCCATGGCCATAGCCGTCAGCCTTGACGACCGCGCACAGCCGCGAACCGTCCAGTGTCTCGAGCAGGTGGACGCAGTTGCCCGCGATCGCATCCAGATCGACGCGCGCGCTGGCTCGCGCGACGCTCATGTGAGATCCCCCCGCGCCCGCGGCAGGGCGCCGATCACGTCGGTCGCGATCACACCCTCCGCGGCGCCCTGCGCGCGGGCCGCCAGGCGGCCCGCGCGGACGTGCAGCAGCACCCCGGCCGCGGCCGCCTCAAACGGCGCCAGGCCCTGGGAGAGCAGCGCGGCGATCACACCGGACAGCACGTCTCCGCTGCCGGCGCTCGCGAGCGCCGGGCTGTCTCCGGGGCTGACCGCGACCAGGCCCGAGGGAAGGGCGACGAGCGTGTCGTCGCCCTTGAGCACCACCACCGCGCCGGCGCGCCTCGCCGCGCGACGGGCATGGGCCAAGCGCTCGCGCGCGATGCTGTCGGTGTCGGTGTCGAGCAGGCGCGCCAGCTCTCCCGGGTGCGGCGTGAGCACTGTCGCGGCCTCACGCTGAGCCAGGTCGTCGAGATGCCCGCCGCCGTGAGCCTCGGAGTTAGAAGCGTGAGCGTTCAGGCCGTCGGCATCGAGCACGAGCGCCACCTCGGCCCGGCGCGCCAGCGCGCGCGCGAACGCGACCGCGTGATCGCCGCGCCCGAGCCCGGGGCCAAGCGCGAGCGCTCCGCCGCGCCGGGCGGCCTCGAGCACGACTTCCACACCCGCGGGCGTCAACGCTCCGTCGGCATCCGGCAGACCCCGAGTCATCAGCTCGGGCGGACCGCCACTCGCGACGATCGCCTGCTGCGAGGCTGGTACGCAAGCGGTGACATACCCCGCGCCCGCGCGCATCGCTCCGAGCGCAGCCATACGCGGAGCGCCCGTCAGCCCGCGCGAGCCGCCCGCGACGAGCACATGACCGGAGGAGAACTTGGTCGAGGCGGCCGTGCGGCGCGGCAGCAATCCCAGAGCCGCGGGCTGGATCAGGCCGATATCGGCGTCGTGCGGTCCACCATGCGGGATGCCGATGTCGATCGCCTCGACCGCGCCCGCGTGAGCCTTGCCCGGGTGAATCCACAGACCGGGCTTGGCCGCGTGAAATGTCACGGTCGCCCTCGCGCGCACCGCGACCCCCGCGACGACCCCCGTGGAGGCGTCCACGCCAGAGGGCACGTCGACGCTGACGACCGGCGCCGCACAGGCCACCATCGCCGCTATCGCCTCACCGACCGCGCCCCGGGGCTCACCGGCGAAGCCGGTCCCGAGCAGAGCGTCGACGATGACGCTCGCCCCGGCGAGCGCGTTCGCGCTCGCTTCGAGCGCCACGGGCTCATCGCCGGGTAGGCGCTCGAGGTTCGCCAGCGCGTCGCCTGTCAGCTGCGCCGGTGAGCCGGCGCACACCACCGTCACCTCGCGGCCCGCGTCGCGCAATAGGCGCGCGACGACGAGCCCGTCGCCGCCGTTGTTGCCCGTGCCGCACACTACGACCGCCGGCCCGTCGGGAACAAGCCGCTCGACCGTGCGCGCGACGCCGGCGCCGGCTCGCTCCATCAGATCGAGCGAGGGCACTCCGCGCTCATCGATCGCCCAGCGGTCGATCGCCCGCATGCGCTCGGCGTCGGGCAGCGGCAAAAGCCAATCGGGCAGCGAATCCACGCCCGCGATGCTAGATGGTCACAAAGACTTGAGTTGGAACGACCAGCGGTCCGTTGGCCAAGTCAGGCAAGGACGCAGGGAGCGTGGCGTACTACGTACGCGTGCTGGCCGATCGGAGATCCCGTCGATCTCCGATCGGTAAGGACGCAGCATGACGCCGCGCCCAACGGACCGCTGGCTACTCCACCGTTACGGTCTTTGCCAGATTGCGCGGTTGATCGACGTTCAACCCGCGCCGGCGCGCGATCTCATACGCAAGCAGTTGCAACGGGATCACCGCGAGGATCGGTTGCAACATCCAATCGACGGCCGGCACGTAGAGGACCGAGTCGGCGTGCTGTGCGATCTGCTCGTTGCCGGCCGTGGCGATCGCGATCACGTGCGCGCCGCGAGCGCGCACCTCTTGCATGTTCGAGGCGATCTTCTCCAGCACCGGCGAGTCGGTGGCGACGCTCACGACCGGCGTCTGCTCGTCCAGCAGCGCGATCGGTCCGTGCTTCATCTCTCCAGCGGCGTACGCGTCGGTGGCGATGTAGGAGATCTCCTTCAACTTCAACGCGCCCTCCAGCGCCACGGGCAGGCCGACGTGGCGGCCGATGTACAGGAAGAACTCGCTGCGCCAGTGCGCGTCGGCCACCGTACGGACCTGCTCTTCGATGCCCTCGCCATCGGCTGCGCGCGCTTGGCCGGTCAGCTCGGCGATGCAGTGCGGCAAGCGCTTGAGCTCGGACACCAGCTCTGTTACCCGCTCGGGCGGGAGCGTTCCGCGCAACTGCGCCAGTCGCAGTCCGAGCAGGTACATGACGGCGACCTGACACAGGAACGTCTTCGTCGCCGCCACCCCAATCTCGAGACCCGCGCGGGTGAACAGCACGCCGTCGGCGTCGCGCGTGGCCTGCGAGCCCATCACGTTCGTGATCGCCAGCACCTTCGCGCCGCCGGCGCGCGCCATGCGCATCGCGGCGAGCGTGTCGGCCGTCTCACCCGATTGGCTGATCCCGATCACGAGATCGTCCGGGCCGAGCACAGGATTGCGGTAGCGGTACTCCGAGGCGACGTCCATCTCGACCGGCAGCCGCGCCCACTCCTCGATCGCGTAGCGGCCGATCAGACCGGCATGGTAGGAGGTGCCGCAGGCGACGACCACGATCCGGCGCACGCCGGCAAGCAACGCCTCGTCCAGCGCCCCCTCCTCGTCGAGATCCACACCGTCTCCGGCCGCCGTGCGATCGGAGATCGTGTCGGCCACGGCGTCGGCCTGTTCGTGGATCTCCTTGAGCATGAACGTCTCATATCCACCCTTCTCGGCAGTGTCCTCGTCCCAGTCGACCGTCTCCACCGCCCGCTCCAGCACCTCGCCCGAGGGCGTCGTGATCGTCACGCCCTCTGGTGCCAGCACGACGATCTCGTCATTGTCCAGAAACTGCACCCGCCTGGTCTGCGCCAGGAACGCGGGCACGGCCGAGGCCACGAACTGCTCGCCATCGCCGCGACCGACGATCAGCGGGCACTCGCGGCGCGCGCCGACGAGCACCTCGGGCTCGTCCAGGCTCATCGCCACGAACGCATAGTGGCCCCGCAGCTGCGCGTAGGCGGCGCGCACCGCGTCGGGCAGGTCGCCGTCGTAGAGAGATGCGATCAGGTGCGCGATCGTCTCGGCGTCGGTCTCGGAGGTGAACACGCACCCTTCGGAGGCAAGGCGATCCTTCAGCGCGATGTAGTTCTCGACGATCCCGTTCACGACCACGTGCACGCGGTCGTGAGAGTCATAGTGAGGGTGAGCGTTCTCCTCGCTCACGCGCCCGTGGGTCGCCCAGCGCGTATGACCGATGCCGGTCGTGGCCGGCCGCGAGGCGACGGCCACCGCTCCCCCGGCCCGTGCCTCGCCGGCTTCACCGTCGAGCTTGACCCGCAGCGCGCCGAGATTGCCGACGGCGCGCACGGACTCGATGCGCCCGTCCTCGATCGTGGAGATCCCGGCCGAGTCATATCCCCGGTACTCCAGCCGTGTCAGCCCGCCGAGCAGCAGCTCACGGGCGGGACGCTTGCCGACGTACCCGACGATCCCACACATCGCTCGAAGATATCAGTGGTGCTCAGCCCAGCTCCCGCTGCACCAAGGCCACCAGCCGATCGCAGACCTCCTGGGCCTCCGTATCGGTCGGCGCCTCGACCATCACGCGCACCAGGGGCTCGGTCCCGCTCGGGCGCACGAGCACCCGCCCACGCCCACTGAGCGCCTCTCCCTCTGCTCGTATGGCGGTGCTCACCGCCTCCGAGTCGTGCAGCGCCTCACGGTCGCGCACCCGCACGTTCACCAGCCGCTGGGGCAGCTTGGCCATCGCGTGGCGCTCGCGCAGGTCCGCTCCGGCGAGCGCCTCGAGCGTGAGCAGCGCACCGGCGATGCCGTCGCCCGTACGGTTGAACCCGAGCTCGATCAGGTGCCCGGACTGCTCGCCGCCGAAAGTCCAGTCGCGTGCGAGCAGCTCCTCCAACACATACCTGTCCCCCACCTTCGCGCTCGCCACCTCGATCCCGGCCTGCGCCATCGCCGTGTGAAAGCCGTAGTTGGTCATCACCGTCACGACCACCCCACCGCCGCGCAGCCGTCCGGAGGCGCGCAGGTGCAGCGCCGCGAGCGCCATCAGCTCGTCGCCGTCCACGATCCCACCAGCGCCGTCGACCGCGAGCACCCGATCGCCGTCGCCGTCGAACGCGAACCCGAGCGCGTGAGCGCCCGCGACGACCTGCTCGGCCAGGCGCTCGACGTGCGTGGAGCCACAATCGGCGTTGATGTTGCGCCCGTCGGGCGAGTCCGCCACCGTGGTCACGCTCGCCCCGAGGCGCCTGAAGATCTCGGGCGCCACGCGGTGGGTGGCGCCATTGGCACAGTCGAGCAGCACGTCGAGACCGGCGAGATCGAGCTCTGCGAACCGCGTGTGCAGCTCGCGCAGATAATCCTCGTCGGCGCCGCGCAGCTCGCGGATGCGCCCGATATTCGGTGGCGAGCCCGGCGCCAGCCCCGCCCCTCCCGCGATGGCCGGACGGGACGGGTCCGCGCTCTGCCCGGTGGCGCGTTCCAGCTCGCGCTCGATCTCGAGCTCGGTGTCGTCGCTCAGCTTGTATCCGTCGCCGCCGAAGAACTTGATGCCGTTGTCCTGATAGGGATTGTGCGAGGCCGACAGCACCGCCGCAAGGTCGAATTCGTAGCGGGCGATCAGCAGCGGCGCCGCTGGAGTCGGCAGCACGCCGCCGAGCAGCGCTTCTCCCCCGGCCGCGGCCACCCCCGCCGCGACGGCCGCCTCCAGCATCTCGCCCGACTCGCGCGTGTCGCGGATGATCAGCACGCGCGGTCGCTCGGCCCCCGTCAGCCGGGCAGCGGCCTGGGCCAGCCCGAGCGCGAACTCTGCGCTCAGCAGCTCACCGGCGACACCGCGGACACCGTCGGTACCGAACAGCTTGCGAGTCATCTACGCACCCGTGAGGACATCGGCACCCCCGACCTGACGATCCTGCCCATACAGGCCGCGAGCGATCTAACGCTTGGAGAACTGCGGCCGCTTGCGCGCCTTCTTCAGGCCGGCCTTCTTGCGCTCCTTCGCGCGCGAGTCGCGCGTCAGGAACCCCCGGCGCTTGAGCTCGCCGCGCAGGTTCGGGTCGGCCTCCAGCAGCGCCCGCGAGACGCCGTGGCGCAGCGCTCCCGCCTGTGCGGAGATGCCACCGCCGTGCAGCCTGGCGACCACATCCATGCGGTCCTGATATCCGACCGTCTCCAGCGGCTGGCGAATGTTGCGCTGCAGCGTCACCCGTGGGAAATGCTCCTCCAGAACGCGCCCGTTGACGAGGTACGTTCCGGTGCCCGGGCGCAGAGTCACCCGCGCGATCGCCGTCTTGCGCTTGCCCGTCGCGCGATATCGCGCGCCCGAGGCGAGATCGATCGCGGCGGTCGAGATCGGCTCGGCGAGCGACCCATCCTCCTCATGAGGCTCTCCCTCGCCATCGGCGGCCTCGGCATCTTGCTCGTAGGCCTCCGCCACCCTCGCATATGGGTCCGCGGACTCCGCATCGCGCCCCAGCGGGTCGGCGCCCTCGGGGACGATGTCCACTTCAAGATGCGCTCCCGGCACCGCCGGTTTCTCGCGCGGAGCGACCTCATCCTCCTCCTCGGCCTCGGCGGCCTCCTCGGCGACGGCCTCCGCGACGATCTCCTCGGCGACGATCTCCTCGGCGACGATCTCCTCGGCGACGGCCTCGACGATCTCCTCGGCTATCACCTCTTCGACGATCCGCTCAGCCACCTCCTCGGCCACGACCTCCTCGAACTTCTCGGCCAGCTCCTCGGCCTCCGCACGCTCCTCGGCCTCCTGCGCGGCCTCCAGCGGCGCGTCCTCAGCGGAGCCCGCGATCTCGCTCGCATCGTCGGTCGGGACAGCGTTGCCCGCGATCGGATCGAACCGCTCGGGCTCGCCGGCCGGCTCTCCCGCATCGGCGCCCTCCCGCGCCTCCTCGAAGGCCTCCAGCGCCGCATCCTCCGCGGACCCGGCGATCTGGCTCGCCTCCTCGGTCGGGACGGCGTGCTCGGAAGGGGTCTCCTCGGAGGGTGTCTCGGGGGTCTCGTCGTCGGCCATGGCGATGTCTATGCCTCTATCTCGAGTGGTTGCGGCTTCTGCGCGGCGTGCGGATGCTCGGGGCCCGCGTATATCTTGAGCTTCGTGATCTGCTTGCGCGCGAGCCGGTTGCGAGGCATCATCCCTTTGACGGCCAGCCTGATGACCTCCTCGGGACGACGCGCGATCATCTCCTCGAACGTCCGCGAGCGCAACCCGCCCGGATAGCCGGAGTGACGGTAGTAGCGCTTGTCGGTGCGCTTGCTGCCTGTGACCGAGACCTTCTCGGCGTTGATCACGACAACGAAGTCGCCCGTGTCGATGTGCGGCGTGTACTCGGGCTTGCGCTTGCCCCGCAGCACATCCGCGATCTGCGTCGCCAGGCGCCCGAGCGTCTTGCCGTTCGCGTCGACCACGAGCCAGTCGCGCTCGCGATCGGTGGGCTTGGCCACGTAGGTCCGGGCTGAGGGTGTGGAAACTGTGCTCATCGCGTTAAAAAGGCCGCACGTCACGCGCGGCGCAGCGGAACATCATAGCCCAGACCTAGTCTCGTCGTCCCTGGCTGTGTCCTTACCGATCGTCGATCGACGTGCTCGACGATCGGCCAGCACGCGTGCATAGTACGCCACGCTCCCTGCGTCCTTGCCAGGAACAACGATCCGTCGGCCTGGGAGGCTTTGTTGAGAACCCTTCTGGAGACGCAATGCCAGCGGGTGCGGTGACCGGCGCCGACTACGCTGTAGGAGATCCGGGCTGTGGGTCACCCACCCATCCAACCCCTACGGCGAAGGTCACTCCCACTCGATAGTGCCGGGCGGCTTGCTGGTGATATCCAGCACAACCCGGTTGACCTCGCGCAGCTCGTTGATCATGCGTGAGGCGATCGTCTCCAGCAGCTCATACGGCAGCCGCGCCCAGTCAGCCGTCATCGCATCGTCGCTCGTCACCGCGCGCACGACCACCACGTACCCGTACGTGCGCTCGTCACCCTGCACGCCCACGGTCCTGACGTCCGGCAGCACGCAGAAGGACTGCCACAGCTCGCGATAGAGCCCCGCGCCGCGGATCTCCTCCTGCAGGATGTGATCGGCCTCGCGCAGCACGTCCAGGCGCTCCTTCGTCGCTTCGCCGCCGACGACCCGGATCGCCAGGCCCGGGCCCGGGAAGGGCTGGCGCCACACCAGCCGCTCGGGTAGCCCCAGCTCGGCGCCGACGGCCCGGACCTCGTCCATGAACAGCGCCCGCAGCGGCTCCACGAGCTCGAACTTGAGGTCCTCCGGCAGGCCACCGACGTTGTGATGGGACTTGATCGTCGCCGCACCCGTGCCGCCACCGGACTCGATCACGTCCGAATAGAGCGTGCCCTGCACCAGGAACTCGGGCGGATCCGCGACCGAGATCTTCGCGGCCTCCTCCTCGAACACCCTGATGAACTCCGCGCCGATCGCCTTGCGCTTGGCCTCGGGCTCGGTGACGCCGCGCAGCTTCGCCAGGAAGCGCTCCTCGGCGTCGACCGCCACCAGCGGCACCTTGAACGTGTCCCTGAACGCGCTCACCACCTGCTCGCCCTCGCCTTTGCGCATCAGCCCGTGATCGACGAACACGCACGTCAGCTGGTCGCCGACGGCACGATGCACGAGCAGCGCGGCCACCGAGGAGTCCACGCCGCCCGAGAGCCCGCAGATGACCTTGCCGGCTCCGACCTGTGCCCTGATGCGCTCAATCTGATCCTCGACGATCGAGCTCGCCGACCACGTGCGCTCGCACCCCGCGATGTCCGTCAGGAACCGCGTCAGTATCTCCTGTCCGTAGGGCGTATGCACGACCTCGGGGTGAAACTGAATGCCGTATATCTCCCGCTCGACGTTCTCCACGGCCGCCACCGGCGATGCGCTCGAAGAGGCCAGCGCCATGAACCCGGGCGGAGGCTCGAACACGGTGTCCCGATGGGACATCCAGCAGGTCTGCTCCTTCGGCAGCCCCGCGAGCAGTCGCCCCGGCTCAGTTACCCTCAGATCCGAGCGACCGAACTCCCCCACCTCGGCCTGCTCCACCCGTCCGCCGAGCTCGTGCACGAGCAGCTGCATCCCGTAGCAGATGCCCATCACCGGCACTCCCAGCTCCAGGAGCCCCCGATCGAGCTTCGGCGCGCCCGGCGCATACACCGACGCCGGGCCGCCCGACAGCACGATCGCGCGCGGCTTGCGCTTGGCGACCTCTTCCAGTGGCACGCTGTGTGGCAGCAGCTCACTGAACACTCCGCAGTCGCGGATCCGGCGCGCGATCAGCTGGCTGTACTGGCCGCCGTAGTCCAGAACGACGATCTCTTCGGTGGCCGCCGAGAGCGCGCTTGGCTGCTCGGCGTCATCCGCCGACACAGGCGCCATGGCGGCCGTCTCAGTCATTGACCAGCGCGGCTGCCTTCCCGTTCACTGCCCCCATGCCGACGGCCTGGTCGCGCTGCAGCGCCTTGCCCTCCGTCTGCAGCGCCGGAGCGATCACGACCTCCGCGCGGTTGAACTCGGCGAGATCCTTGTGCCCGCATGTCGCCATCGACGTGCGCAGGCCGCCGAACAGGTTGAACGTGCCGTCGTTCTCGCGCGCCGGCCCGACCAGGATCTCCTCGAGCGTGCCGTTCTGCGTCGTCGCCACCCGTGCTCCCCGCGGCAAGGTCGGGTGGAACGTCGCCATGCCCCAGTGAAATCCCCTGCCGGGCGCCTCGTAAGCCCGCGCCAACGGAGATCCGATCATCACCGCATCGGCACCCAGCGCGATCGCCTTCGACACGTCTCCGCCATTGCTCATCCCACCATCGGCGATCACCTGGCAGTACTCGCCCGTCTCCAGCATATGCGTCGAGCGCGCATGCGCCACGTCGGCGATCGCGGTCGCTTGGGGCACACCGATGCCGAGCACCCCCCTGGTCGTGCACGCCGCGCCAGGGCCCACGCCCACGAGGACTCCGGCGGCGCCCGTGCGCATCAGGTGCAGGCCCGTGTGGTAGGAGGCGCACCCGCCGACCACCACCGGGACGTCGAGGCTGGGAATGAACTCCTTCAGGTTCAGCGGCTCGGACACCGTCGAGACGTGTTCGCCGGATACGACCGTCCCTTGGATCACGAGCACGTCCAGGCCGGCCTCCAGGGCGAGCTCGTAGTAGTCGCGCACGCGCTGAGGCGTCAGCGAGGCGGCGACGACGACTTTGCGCTCCTTGATCTCGGCGATCCGCTGAGCGATCAGCTCGGGCTTGACCGGCTCTGCATAGATCTCCTGCATCTCCCGAGTCGCAGCCTCCTTGGGCAGCTGCGCGATCCGCTCCAGCTGCTCGTCAGCGTCCTCATAGCGCGTGAATATGCCCTCGAGATTGAGCACCGCCAGACCGCCCAACCCGCCGATGATCGCCGCGGTCTCGGGCGAGACCACGCCGTCCATCGCCGAAGCGAGCATCGGCAGCTCGAACTGGTAGGGGCCCAGCTTCCAGCTGATGTCGATGTCGTCCGGATCGCGCGTGCGCCGTGAGGGCACGATCGCGATGTCGTCAAAGCCGTATGCCTGGCGGGCTTTCTTGCCGCGCCCGATCTCTATCTCCATCGCCGCATCCTTTCAGCTCGCGCGGACGATATGAGCGCCGCTCGACAGGGCCGCTCAGGGAGGTGAGGCGACGGGAGAGCCCGTCGTTTGTGGATGCGCAGAGCCAAGTGACTTCGAGCATAGCAACGGTCACAACCGCGCTTGGACCCTTGGATATGCTCGTTTGACCATGAACGACAAGGCTTTTCCAAGCTACGACCCGCACGCGCTCGAGGCCCGCCGGCAGGCCGCCTGGCGCGAGCGCGATGCGTTCGCCACCCCTTCGGTCGAGTCCGAGCGCCCGCGCCGCTACATCAAGCCCTCGGCCCCCTTCACCTCCGGCAACATCCACATCGGCCACGTCCGCTCCTACTCGATCGGGGACGCCTACGCGCGCTTTCAGCGCGCACGCGGCGAGGATGTGCTGTTCGCGTTCGGCTTCGACGCCTTCGGCCTGCCCGCCGAGCTGGGGGCGATCGATCGCGGCGAGGCTCCGAGCGACTGGGTGGCGCGCTGCGCCGAGCACATGACCGGTCAGCTTCAACGCCTGGGCTACTCGTTTGACTGGGAGCGCACGTTCATGAGCTCCGACGCGCTCATGTATCGGTGGTCGCAATGGCTGTTCGTGACGCTGCTGCGCGCCGAGCTGGTGTATCGCGGCACGGGCGTCGTGGACTGGTGTGACACCTGCCAGACGACGCTCGCCACGATCCAGGTCGAGGATGGCCTGTGCTGGCGCTGCCACAACCCCGTGCGCCTGATCGAGCGCCCGACCTGGTATCTGCGCATCAGCGCCCACGTGCCCGAGAACGACCGGCGGTTGAACGAGCTGGCCGAGGGCGAGCGCTGGGACGAGGTGGCGCTCGCCAGTCAGCGCTTCGTGCTCGGGCGCGTCGACGGCGTCGAGGTCGACCTGGTCGATGACAGGGGCGTCCGCCTGAGCGTGTTCACGCCGCACGCCGACGCGCTGGAGCAGGCGCGCTTCGTGCTGATCTCGCCCAAGCATCCGGACATCGACGCATGGGCGGCCGATCCGCGGGTGCGCGAGCAACTCGAGGAGCTACGCTCGAGCGGACTGCAGCGCAGCTCGCGCGACGCTGGCGCGATCGCGCTGATCGACACCGGACGAACGCTGCCCGCTCCCGTAGGAGGCGCCTCGCTGCCGGTGCTGATCTCACCGGGAGTCGACGGGCGCTTCGGCGCCACCGCCGTCTTCGGCGTTCCCGAGCGAGATCGCACCGACGAGGTGTTCGCCGAGCGCCTGTCCGAGCTGCTGGGAGGCCGGTTGCGCGCCGGTGACGCGGAGACGTCCTCGCCGCCGGGCGCGCGCGAGGACGCCGCGCCGCGCGAGTCCGTGCGCTACAAGGCCGAGGACTTCTCGATCTCGCGCCAGCGCTCATGGGGCACGCCGATCCCGATCGTCTATTGCGAGGGCGACTGCGGGATCGTGCCGGTTCCCGTGGAGCAGCTGCCGGTGCTGCTGCCGCTCGACCTCGTTCCGACCGGCGCCGGCAATCCGCTGGCCGAGCGCGAGGACTTCGTCCACGCAACCTGCCCCACCTGCGGCGGTCCGGCGCGGCGGGAGACGGACACGCTCGACTGCCATTTCGACGCCCTCTGGCTGTGGGCGCCCGTGTGCGTCCCCCCCGCCGAGCGCGAGCGCCCGCTGGATGAGATCTTCGCGCTGGCGGACCTGCGCGCGTGGCTGCCCTGCGAGCGCGTCGTCGCCGGCTCTGACAGCGGCAACTTCGTCTTCGACCAGCGCATCGTCACCAAGGCGCTGCGCGATATCGGGCCGCTCGCGTTCCTCGCCGACGGCGAGCCGTTCGCGGGCTGCCTGTTTCACGAGATGGTCATAAGTGAGGGGCGTAAGATGAGCAAGCATCTCGGCAATGTCGTCGATCCCGACGCGCTCGTGGAGCGTTACGGCGCGGACACCGTGAGGCTCGCGGTGCTCTACGCCGCGCGCCCGCAGAAGACGCTCAACTGGAGCGACTCGGCGGTCCTGCGCGCGCACCGCTTCCTCACCCAGGTATGGGAGTTCTCGCGGTCGCGCATGCTCGCCGCGCCGACACCCACCACCGCGGTCGAGGACGCCGACGAGCCGCCCGTCAGAGACAAGACCGAGCATCTGCGCCTGAAACTCGCCCAGTGGTGCGAGAAGGCCGTCGAGAGGATCACCGAGGACATGGAGGGTCTTGAGATGCACAGCGCGGTGCGCAACGTGATGCGCCTGTTCGACCGCATCCGCGACTTCGAGAAGCGCGTGCTCGCGCGCGGCGAGGGGCTCGGCGCAGCCGACCACGAGGCCCTGCTGGAGGCGCTGGGCGTGCTCGCGCGGCTGCTCGAGCCGCTCGCGCCGCACATCGCGCAGGAGCTGTGGATCGCGCTCGGCAACGACGGTGACGCGCAAACGCCGTGGCCCGGCGTATCTTCCCCGGTACCGGCATGAGCCCTGTGTCCAGCACCCCACCCGACGGCGGTCCCGGTCAGGCTGCTCGCAAGCGGACGCGCTCGTGCGCTACGGGCCTCGTCTGCCATCGCTGCGATAACCGCTATCCGCTGACCGACACCGTGTTCGCGTGCCCGGACTGCGGCAAGGGTCTGGACATCGCCTACGACTACGAGCTGGCCGCACGCCATTTCAAGGAGCTTCCGAACACCGAGCGCCCGCAGAACATCTGGCACTTCGAGGAGCTGCTGCCGATCGTCGACGCCTCTGCGCAGGCGCGCGTCGGTCGCTACGCCGGTTACACGCCGCTGATCCACGCCGATCGTCTGGGCGCCGAGCTGGGACTCGACAACCTGTATCTGAAGGACGACTCGAGCAACCGACCGAGCTTTTCCTACAAGGACCGCGTCGTCTCGATGTCGGTGGCCCGGCTGCTGGAGCGCGGCAAGACCGAGATCGGCTGCGTATCGACCGGCAACGTCGGCACCGCCGTCGCCTCGCTGGCCGCCAAGGCAGGCGTAGACGCCTATGTGTTCTATCCCAACGCTCTGGAGGTCACCAAGGCCCGCGTGTGCATGGCGCTCGGCGCGAAGGTCTGCCAGGTGGAGGGCAACTACGACGAAGCCAACCGCCGCTGCCGTGAGATCGCCGAAGCGACCGGCCTGGACTTCGCCAACATCACGCTGCGCCCGTTCTATGCCGAGGGCGCCAAGACCGCCGCGTTTGAGATCGTCGAGCAGCTGGGCTGGGACGCGCCGGACCACGTCATCACGGCCGCCGCCGGCGGCACGCTCTCATCTCGCCTGCACAAGGGCCTCGGCGAGCTGCAGCTGATGGGGCTGTCCGAGACCGACGAGACGCGCATCCACATCGCTCAGCCCAGCGGGTGCAACCCGATCGCCTCGGCGATCCTCGCAGAGGAGGCCGAGGTCCATCCGGTGACGCCCGAGACGGCCGCGCACTCGCTGGCCATCGGCGCGCCCGGCGACGGCTACCTCGTGATCGACGCCGTGCGCAAACGCGGAGGAACCGGCGGATTCGCGAGCGACCCGGAGATCTTCGCCGGCATCGACCTGCTGGCGGCCACCGAGGGGCTGCTGACCGAGCCGGCCGGCGGCACCACAATCGCGGTATTGGAGAAACTGGCCGCGGCCGGCCATTTCGCCCCCGGCGACACCGTGGTCGCGATCATCACCGGCAACGGCCTGAAGACGCTCGACGAGCACCCACAGAAGCCCTGGCCGGACAAGATCGATTGCGAGCTCGACGCGATGCTCGCGGCGCTCGAGGGACTCGGGCGCGAGCCCAGCCCGGTCGCGGCGTAGAACCTGTTTCAAAATAGGCGGTGCGGCCGGGGCGTGCATGGATCAAGCTGGGCGATGCGGGACGGCGCAGCGCGTGCTGGTGGCACGTGCCAGCCGTCACGTGGCGATCCAGCGCCGCATCCAGGTGCGCATCCGGGCGTGCCGATCTTTTTGAAACAGGTTCTTAGCCGTGGCCGACGCTCGCCGACCTCCGGCGAACGCCTGCGCCTGTTACCTCTTCGAGGCGCGCACGGCCGTGCCGTAAGCGCAGATCTCCGTCCAGGTCGTGCCCAGCTCGGAGGTGTCGAAGCGAAATGCGACGACCGCGTTGGCGCCCTTGGCCTCGGCCTCCTCGACGAGTCGTTCCTGAGCGTGCAGGCGCCCTTCGGCGAGCATCTTCGTCATCCCCTTCAGCTCTCCGCCGACAAGCGACTTGAACGAGGCGCCGATCTGCGAGCCGATGTTGCGGGCGCGCACCGTCAGGCCGAACACCTCGCCCATCACCTCTTCGATCTCATAGCCCGGCAGGTCGTTCATCGTCGTGATGATCATCGGCGCATCCTAGGCCATCGCCGGCTCGGTCCCGAACGGGGCCCCGGTGACGGGATCGCTCACCACGACCGGCCGCGGCAACGCGACCGGCGCTCCACCCGCGCGCAGGCGCTCGGCTTGGTGTACGACGTAGCAGTACTCCACCAGGCGCCTGCTCACCGCTTGATCGGCGCCCGTGATGCGCGCACCGACGATCCACGCCTCGCCCTGCGCCCGGCACGACTGCACCCGCAGATCGAGCTCGACCGGAGCGCGCTCGCCGTCGATCCCCGGCAGCTGGAGCGCGACGGCGACGTGCGCGCCAACCTGCAGCGGCACGGGCACCCGCAGACCCAAGCCGGAAGGTGAGAGATCGCGAGCGCGGCCAATCAGCTGCATGTCCGACTCCCCGATGAGCCGGACGGGCGCGTCTAACGGCATGCGGTACTCGATTCGGCGCTGGCGCCGCCGGGAGACGAGCGCGAGCGTGCGCAGCACGCGGCGCAACTCGAACAGGCCGACGAGCGGCACGACCCACAGCGCGATGCCGCGCAGGCTCGGCAGCAAGGCTGGCACGCCCGCGTCTTCGAGGACGCGCAACAGGACTCCCCCACATAGCAACACCGCGATCATCAGCACCGCCGGCAGCTGACGCAGCGCGTCGATACCGCCGAAGTCGACGCCCTCCTTGGGCGTGACCTTGAAGGTGGTGCGTCCGGGACGTACCACGCAGCGCAATGCGCGCGTGAAGATTTCGGCGGTGCACAGCTCGAAGTGGGTCGTGTCGGAGATCCGCTGATGGCCGCGACACAGCGCGGACCCGGCGGCGACCGACAGCAACGTCGCCGGCGCCCACAGCACGCCGAGCGTAAGCAGTGTGGCGGTGAGCGGCAGCTGACCCGTCCACAGCACGGCCGCGAGCGTTACGAGCATCAGCAGACGCATCGGCCCGGCCAGGTAGGAGGACAGGCTGGCGAAGTAGCTCAATCGCTGCCTCGCCGTCAGCTCCCGTGCGCGCAGCGGCGACTCGGGCGTCGTGAACACCGCGAGGTTGCCCCGCGCCCAGCGGTCGCGCTGCAGCAGGTAGGCGGCGAGATCGTGCGGAGCAAGACCCTGGATCAGCACCTCGTCGTGGTAGCGCGAGCGCCACCCGGCGCGGTGCAGCTTGATCGTCGTGTGGAAGTCCTCAGCGATCGTCTGAACCGCCACACCGCCGATGTCGAGCAGGGCGGCGCGACGGATCACCGCACCCGAGCCGCACCAGAAAGCCGCGTTATGCCGATCCTTGCCGGGACAGATGACGGAGTAGAACACCGACTGCTCGTGGCGTCCGATCTCGTAGTGCTGGATCGAGTCCTGGTTGTAGAAGTCGTGCGGCGTCTGCACCAATGCGAGGTCGTCGTCGTCGAAGTAGCCGACCACGGCGTCCAGTGCGTCCGGGAGCGGGACGTGATCGGCATCCAGCACGAACACGAGCTCCCCTCCGGTGATCGGCAGGGCATGGTTGATGTTGCCGGCCTTGGCATGGAGGTTGTCCGATCGCGTCAGGTACTCGGCGCCCCATTCGCGCGCAAGCGCCTCCATCTCCGGCCGGCGGCCGTCGTCGAGCAGATAGGTCGTGTGTGGGTAGGTCATCGCCGCGCACCCGGCGAGCGTGGCCCGCAGCACCGCGAGCGTCTCATCGTAGGTGCACACATATACGTCCACCCGATGGCTCGACGTCGCCGACGGCCGGATCGCCGTAGGGATCCGCCACGAGAACCACGTCAGGATCGAGAGGCTCCACACCCCATACCCCTCGGTCACGAGCAGCATGCCCCACAGCCAACGGCTCGCGCCGTGCCAGCTCCAGCCGATACGCCACACGAGGTAGACCACCATCCAGGCGATCGCCATCAGCGCGAGCGCCCGCAGCATGCGAGGGCGCTCGTCCCACCATCTTCCCCACGACGCCTGCGCGCGCCCGGCCACCTTCGGAGAGGGGGAGCCGGCGGCGAAGGGCCGTAGCGGCATGCCCAGGAGCAGCCGCGCGATCCTCGAGGGATCGATCCGGCGTCGAGGAGTATGACCTTGGCCGGAACCGGCCGACCAAGGCCGTGGCCCGCCGAGTATGGCACGCCCGAAGAACACACGGTCATAGTCGGGCGCCGCCCTCGATCACTTGAGCCTTGACCGTCGACCCCGCCTGCACACTTGTCCGGGGCGATCCTCACGACCACCCCTCGGCCCCGCGGCCAGCCGGGGTCCGGCCGAGCCGGCGAGCGCGCTACCCGTCGAGCGCCACCGGGCGATACTCCCTCGTGGTCGGGTCCTGCTCCATCAGACCGATCGTCTTCAGCGTCTTGACGTATCGGTGCGTGGTCGAAGGCGACATGCCGAGCTGGTTGGCGAGCTCGATTATCGGGCGCCAGGGCCGCTCGGGCCCGTAGCAGGCGAGCACCGACAGGCCGCGCAGCAGCGACTGCGAGAGCTGGGGATCGTCCAGCGCGGCCGTCAGCGCTTCCTGGGAGGCGCGCTGCAGGTCATAGGCCCGGCGGTGACTGCCCGAGGGCGGGTCGTGGGCGTTGTCCAACGCTGCCAGCAGCAGATTCGACACGGTCCCGTTGGGGCTCTTACGGGCCGCGCGCATGACCTGCTCGACCTGTACCGGCGACAGAGTGATCGAGATGTGGTCGTTGTCCTTGTCGTTGTCGTGCTTGCTCATTCTGTTCGTCTCCCCAGGGCGTGGTTTGGGCTGCGGGTCCACCCGAAACGGAGATGGACTCCTTCTCTAGTTCTTTTCGAATAACACTAGCGTTCGGATCATCGGCTACCCCCACATAACGGAACTGTATTGGATTCCTCGGTCGCGTCCTCTCGCGCGTCGCTCCAAGCACCGCTCTGATACACCCGGGGCGATGGACGGCCCCGAGCATCCGCACCCCCCACGGCGTTCGCAGGGCCGCCGTTCGATCCCCTCCACGCCCACAGGGCGCGCCGGTCTCCTGATCGCCGTGCTGCTGCTGGCGGGAGTGCTCGTGTATGCGCTGTCGCGCCTGAACCTGGACCGTGTCGGGCACGCCCTGATCACCGCGACGCCCGGCTGGATCGTGCTCGCGCTCGCCCTGATGGGACTCTCGCTGGTGTTGCGCTCGGTCTCCTGGCACGAGGCCCTGCGCGCCGCCCTGCCGGACGCGCGGATTCCCTGGCTTGCGGTGATCCGCGCGACGATGATCGGGGTGATGGCCTCCGCGGTGTTTCCGGGACGCATCGGCGAGCCCACGCGCATAGTGGTGCTCTCGCGCCGTCTGGACGGGTCCCAGCGGCGGCTGCTGCCGATCGTGACGGGGACGGTGTTCTCGCAGACGCTGATCAACCTGCTCGCGCTCGCGATCCTCGCGTCGGTCACGTTCAGCAGCATTCCCGTGCATGGCCGTTTCGCGGCGATACTCGCGGTCGCGGCCGTCCCGCTGGCGCTGTGCGCGCTGGTGCTGCTGGGACCCGGCCTGCTGCGTCTCGGCCGACGATCCCGCTCGCTGCGGGTACGCCTCGCCGCCGCGACGATCGCGCGGCTGCTGGGACTCGCCAGGCAGGGCCTGGCCGTGTTCGTGAGCCCGCGCCACGGGGCCGGCGCCGTGACCGCCCAGCTGTGCGCGTGGCTCCTGCAGTGGCTCGCCTGCTACGCGGTCCTGCTCGCGCTGGGCGTACCCGCTCACCCCACGCTCGTGGCGGCCGCCGCGGTGCTGCTCGCGGTGAACGTCAGCGCGGTGCTGCCGGCGACGCCATCCAACGTGGGCGTGTTCCAGGCGGCCTGCCTGGTCGTGCTCGCCGCTTACGGTGTCGGCGCCGGCCAGGCGATCGCTTACGGGATCGTGCTGCAGGCCGTCGAGGTCGTCACTGCGCTGGCCCTCGGCATACCGGCGCTGCTCGGCGAGGGGCTCACCTGGCGCGACATCCGTGCCACCCGCACAGCGCGCGAGGGCTCGACGGACCCGGACGACGCGGAGGGGTTTGACGACGCGGAGGACCCGGACGACGTGGAGGACCCGCGGGACCCGGCTCTATCCGACGAGCGCCCGTAGGGATTGCCTGAGCGAGTGCGTCGTCTGCAGGACGGCGGTCGGCTCGTAGCCGCAGTGGGCCATGCAGTTCTCGCAACGCGGATCGCGGCCGCGGCCGTAAGCGCTCCAGTCGGTGGTCTCCAACAGTTCTTTGTAGGTGCTCGCGTAGCCGTCGGACATCAGGTAGCAGGGGCGTTGCCAGCCGAACAGCGAGTAGCTCGGTATCCCCCAGGCGGTGCAATCAAAGTCCGCCTTGCCCTCGAGGAAGTCAAGGAACAGCGGGCTGTGGTTCAGCCGCCAGCGCTTGCGCCGCCCACCGGCGAACGCCTCGCTGAACAGCCTCCGCGTCTGGGTCACGCCGAGGAAATGCTCCTGGTCGGGGGCTTTCTCATACGCGTAGGCGGGCGAGATCATCATCTCGTCGACTTGCAGATCGTCGTTGAGGAAGTCGAGCACCTCGCGCACGGTCTTGGGCGAGTCGTGAGTGAAGAAGGTGGTGTTGGTGGTCACGCGGAACCCGGCTGCCTGCGCGGCCTTGATCGCCGCGACGGCCGTGTCGAACACGCCCTCGCGCTCAACCGAGGCGTCGTGACGCTCGCGCAGACCGTCCATGTGCACCGCCCACGAGAAGTATGGACTCGGCTTGAAGTTCTCGAGCTTCTTCTCCAGCAGCAGAGCGTTCGTGCAGAGGTAGACGAACTTCTTGCGTTTGATCAGCTCGTCGGCGATCACGTGGATCTCGGGGTGGATCAGCGGCTCGCCGCCGGCGATCGAGACCATCGGCGTACCGCTCTCCTCGATCGCCGCGATCGCCTGCTCGACGGGCATCCGCCGGCGCAGCTCGTGCTCAGGATGCTGGATCTTGCCGCAGCCCGAGCAGGCCAGGTTGCATTGAAACAGCGGCTCCAGCTCGACGATCAGCGGGAACTTGTCGCGCCGGGCCAGCCGCTGGCGCATCAGATACCAGCCCATGCGCGTGCTCTGCCTGACTCGGACCGCCATCTCTCCCTACCTTAGTCCCCCCGCGGGCCGGCATGAACCCCGACCGATCCGGCGTCCCCGCCATGAATCCCGGCAGGGTCCGCCGAGCCCGGCGCGAACGCCGCGGGCGCCCAGTCCTCGAGCGCGATCGCCGCGATTCTGCGCAGGGCTCTCGCCGCGCGGATCGCGTCGGCGAGCGCGTGCGGACGAAACAGCTCGTGGCTGGGGCTGTCGAGCACGACGCGCACGACGGCGAACGGCCGTCCCGCGGCGCCCGCGGCAAGCCACGCCGACTCCATATCGACGGCGAGCGCACCGGCTGCGCGCAACTGCTCGCGTCGCTCGCCGGTGGCGATCCTGCCGACGCCGACGATCGGGCCGGAGCGCACGGTCATGCCGGCGGCGAGCAGCGCGCCCGTCAGTTGCGAGACGCCGTCACAGCTCGCGCGGATCGCATCGTGCCCTTCATCCTCCGTCGCAAGCACCTCATCGGCGACGATCGCTTCGCCCGGGCGCGCCTGCGCGTCGAGGCCGCCGCAGAAGCCGAGCACGAGCAGCGCGTCGCCTGGTTCGCGTGAGAGTCGCTCGACGGCCGCGAGCGACTTCTCAGGGCCCATGCCGGTCTTGCGCACGCGTGCACCACGCGCGCCCGATCGGATCAGCGCCTCCTCCAGCGCCAGCGGGGCGGCGACGAGGACTCGTCTCACGCCGTCGCTCCCGCCTCGGCGCCCCCGACGACCCGACTGTCCGCACCGGCGCGCTCGAAGTCGAGCCCCGCAAGCGCAACCCCGGCAGCCGTGTGACCGCTCATCACCGCGCTCTCGAGCGTCGCGGGCCAGCCGGTGTCGGTCCAAGCCCCGGCGAGCGCCAGTCCCGGCGTCGAGATGCGGGCGCGAGGACGCAGCCGAGCGACCCCGGGGACCGCACGGAACGTGGCGGCGTGCTCGCGCGTGATGAAGAAGCTCTCGACGCGGGCATCGCGCGCCCGCGGCAGCAGCGCGGCGAGGGCGGGCAGGTAGCGCTCGCGCAGCTCGTCCACGCTCATCCGCATCTCCTCCTCCGCGCCCGACAGCGACACCGCCAGATACTGGCACCCCGCCGGGACGCCGCCGGCGGCGGTGCGATCGAACAGATATTGGACGGGGGTGTCGACGCCGGCCGCGAACCGGTGCTCGCAGACGGGACGGTCATAGACGACGTGGACGTTCACGATCGGCGAGCTCTCCATCTGGCGCAACCCGTCGCCGATGTCCGGCGCGAGAGCCTCCAGCAGCCCGACCGCCCGCGCGTGCGGGACGGCCACGATCACGGCCGGGCTCAGCCGCTGGTCATTGCGCGCGTCCGGGGCGTCGGTCGCGCCCGCGCCGTGAACTCGAAAGCCGGATCCGGCGCGCTCGATCGATTCGGCGCGCCAGCCCAGGCGCACCTCGACTCCGGCGGACCTCAGCACGCGCAGGGCGGGCTCGGCGATCGTTTCGCTGAGCGGGCGCTCGTGAAAGCCGATGTCACCCGCGCTCGCGCTCGCCAGCAGGCCCGTCTGAAACACGAACGCTCCCAGCGCCAGCGACGCCTGCGCGGCGGGCAGGTTCAGGGTCGGCAGGGCGATCAGATCCCACAGCGCGGCCACCGCCTCAGGGCCCTGGTCGTGTGCGCCCAGCCACTCGCCGAGGGTCTGGCGTTCGAGCGCCGGATCGTCTGGATCGAGCCGTCCGAGCGCGATCGCGGCGCGTGCCGCGCTCAGGCGCTGGGTGAGCGTCAGGTGGGGGTAGCGCACGAGCGAGCCCGCGAGGTGCAGGGGCGCCGGGAGCCCGCGCCGGCTCAGGACGAACGGCTTGCTCCCGGGACTCAGCACGGGGATCCGCAGGCGCTCCTGGACGATCACGCCCCGCTCGCTCCCGAGCCGGTGCAGCAGCCGGCGATAGGCGGTGCAGCAGCGCAGGAACACGTGCTGGCCGTTGTCGATGCTCAGCCCGTCGCGCTCGAACGAGTAGGCGGCGCCGCCGAGCCGGCGACGGACCTCGACGAGCGTCACCCGGGCCCCGGCGTCGGCGCAGTCCAGGGCCGCGGCGATCCCCGCGAGACCCCCGCCGATCACCAGTACGTCGCGGTCCGCGCCATCCAGGCCGCTCATCAGGGCTCGCCCCCGAGCATGCTGCGCGCCGCGACCCAGGCCTTCTCGCGCATCGGCAGCGAGACCCGTTCGCGCAGCGCACGCTCGGGGTCGGCCGTGATGCGGGTGAGCACGCGGCTGTAGATGCCAGCCATCGCCAGCAGGCACGCCGCGCTGCGCCTGTCCAGCAGCGGCGCCAGCGTGAGCCCGCGGTCAAGCCAGGTGCGCGCGCGATCGGCCTGGAAGCGCACGAGCGCGTCCAGCCATCCCGCCTCGGCCCGCTCCCCGTCGAGTCCGGAGCCGTCCTCATGCGTCGCCGTGCGATCCACGAGCCTCACGATCGTCGCGGGCGCCTCATGCTCGTCGCCGGCCGCGATCAGGCCGAAGCGCCGCAGGTCCTGAGCGGGCAGATATACCCGTCCTGCCTGCGCGTCCTCGCGCACGTCGCGCAGGATGTTCGTGAGCTGCAGCGCCACACCGAGGTCGTCGGCGAGTCGCTGCGCCGCGGCGCGATCGGTCCCCGCGGGATCGCGCAGCGCGAAGATCGCCAGGCACGCCCGGCCGATCGCGCCGGCGACGCGCCGGCAGTAGAGCACGAGCTCATCGAAGCTCTCATAGCGCACGCCCTCGACGTCCATGCGCACTCCCGCGATCAGCGCCTGCAGCGCGTCGGGAGGCACGTCGAAGCGCGCGTATGCGTCGGCCAGCGCGACCATCACCGGATCGCTCGCCGAGGAGCCTCCCTCCCCGCCGCCACCGGGTAACGCGGCGAGGGCGCGGGCCTGGGCGTCGAGGCGGCGCAGCTTCTCCTCGCTGCTGAGCGTTCCATCGCCGATGTCATCGACGCGGCGCGCGAACGCGTACACCGCGCACATCGCCCTGCGTCGCCACGGTGAGAGCAGGCGGATCCCATAGTAGAAGTTCGCGGCGCTGCGGCGCGTGATCGCCTCGCACTCGCGGTAGGCCTCGCGGGTGGCCGTGCTCACCGACGGCGCTCCACCAACGTGCTCGCGAGCGCCCGCGCTCGCCGCGCGTATCCGGCGCGCGGCGAGCCGGCGAGCACGTCGTAGTCCGCGCGCTCGATCGCCTCCAGCGCGGCGCGTCCACCGGCCACGAACGCCGTCACCGCGAGCTGCGCGCGGACCCCGCGCAGCTCGCCGATCAGCGGGGCTCCGCGCGAGAGCAGGTCGCCCGCGCGGGCGCACTCGAACGCCAACGCCCTGCGCAATGGCTCCCCGGCATGTGGGTCTGAGAGGTCGGCGAGCGCGCACCCGAAACGGGCGAGGTCCTCGGCCGGCAGGTAAACCCGGCCGCGATCCCGGTCCTCGGCGACGTCCTGGCAGTGCTCGGTGAGCTGCAGCGCAGTGCAGATGTCGTTGGACAGCGCCACGCGCGCGGGCGTCGCCTGGCCGAACACGCCGAGCACGAGCTCACCCACTGGGTTGGCGGACAGCTCGCAGTAGGCACGCAATTGCTCCCAGGTCTCATACCGGCTGACGCGCTGGTCGGCGCGGTTGGCCTCGATCAGGCGCACGAACGGCTCGCGTGGAAGCTCGCACTCGCGCAGGGTCGGCTGCAGACGCCGCAGCAGAGGATGCTCGGCTGCGCCGCGATAGGCTCGATCCAGGTCCCGTTCGAGCCAATCCAGCGCGGCCAGGCGATCGCCGGCGAACGTGTCGCCGAGCTCGTCGACCAGGCGCGCGAACCCGTACACGGCGAGCAGGCGCCCGCGCAGGCGCCCGCCGAGCAGCCGACCGGCGACGGGGAAGTTCTCGCCCCGAGCGCGAGCCATGACGGCCTCGGCCGCGGGCATCGACATCGGCGCCCGCGCCTCGCGAGCGCCCTCTCCTCCGGCGGGCGCGTCCGGCGACGACGAGGCCGCGATCACCACGTCCCTCACCGCCTCGCGACGGTCGCGCCCAGGCAGCGGCCGAGGGCCGCGATCGGAAAGACGAGTCGGTACAGGTGATAGTTGATGTAGTAGTCCGACGGGAAGCCGGTGCCGGTGTACTGGGGCTCATCCCAGGTCCCGTCCGCGCGTTGTCTCAGCACCAGCCAGTCCACACCGCGCCGCATGGCCCGTGTCCCGGTTCGAGCAGCGGCGTGCAGCGCGAGCAGCGCCCAGGCGGTCTGCGAGGCGGTGCTCTGCCCGCGCCCGATCCAGGCCGGGTCGTCGTAGGAGCGCGGATCCTCGCCCCAGCCGCCGTCCTCGTTCTGGTGAGCCTCGAGCCAGTCCACCGCGCGGCGGATGCAGGCCTCGCCCGGCGCGAGACCCGCGGCGATCAGCGCCGGCACCGCGGCGCCCGTCCCGTACACGTGGTTGACCCCCCAGCGCCCGAACCACGACCCGTCGGGCTCCTGCTCTGAGATCAGCCAGCTCACGCCGCGGCGGGCCGCGGGCGTGTCGAGCATGTCGAGCGCGGCGAGCATCTCGACGGCGTGGGCGGTGACGTCGGCGCTCGGCTCGTCGATCACCTCGCCGAAGTCCAGGAACGGCAGCTCGCGCACGAGCGCGCGCGTGTTGTCGGCGTCGAACGCGCCCCAACCCCCGCCCGCGCTCTGCATTCCCTGCGCCCAGCGCACCGCCCGGCCGATCGCGCCGTCGATCTTCGAGCGGAGCTCCGCGCCCGCAACCGCGCTGTCGATCGAAGCCCCGTTGGACGCCCCGTTGCAGGCGCCGTTGGAGGCGATGTTCAGGGCGCCGGCGACGCGACGTAGGGCGAGCACGACCTCGGCCGTGTCGTCGACGTCGGGATAGTTGACGTTGGCGAACTCGAACGCCCATCCTCCGGGCGCGAGACCCCGGCGGGCCACGGCCCAGTCGCCGGTCGCGGTGACCTCCTCGCCGAGCAGCCACCGCGCGGCGCGCACCATCGCGGGATCCTCGCCGGGCAGACCGGCGTCGGCGAGCGCCACGACCGCGAGCGCGGTGTCCCAAACGGGCGACTGGCACGCTTCCAGGCGGCGACTGGGACCGGCGGGCGCCCCCACGCCGCGGGCGTCGTCCGCGTCCTCGACCATGAATCGGTCCAGTCCCTGCAGCCCCCGGCGCATCACCGGATGGGTGAGCGGATAGCCGCCGAGGTGCAGCGCCATCAGCGAGTAGACCCACGGCGGTTGGATGCCGCCCCATGAGCCGTCGGCCTCCTGGCGACGCACGATCCAGCGCTCCGCTCGTCCGAGCGCGAGCCGGCGCAACGGGCCGATCGGCCGCTGCTCGTATGCGCGCAGGACCCGGTCCAGGCCGCCCAGCAGCCGGCGTTGCCACGAGGCCGCTCGGCGCGGGGTTACCGGTTCGCCCGAGCGCAGCTCCGCCAGCTCGAACCCGAGCGGGCGCACCGGCCGGTGGGCTTTGACGAGCGACAGCGCGACGATCGTCTGGCGCGCCCAGCAGGCGAAGTCGTACACGTTCAGCGGAACCCATTCGGGCAGCAGGACGATCTCGGGCGGCAGCGCCGGCACGCGATCCCACGACCACAGCCCGAACAGGGCGAGCCATACGTGCGTGAACACCCGCGCGCGCTCGATCCCGCCCTGCGCGCGAACGAACGCGGCGGCCCTGCGCATGTGCTCCTCCTCGGGCGCGTCCCCGGCGAGGCGCAGCGCCCAGTAGGCCTCGATCGTCGTGGACAGCTCGCCGGGGCCGCCGTGGAAGTTCGCCCAGGTGCCGTCCTCGCGTTGCTGGGAGCGGATCCAGGCGGCCGAGCGCTCGGTCTCCTCGGGAACGCGAACGCCCAGGAACTCCCGCAGGAGCATGTCCTCGGCGTCCATCGTCACGTTCGTCTGCAGCTCGCCCTGCCACCAGCCGTCGGTGTCCTGAAGGCTGAGCAGACGCTCGCACGCTCGCTGCAATGCCACGTGTGCGTCGCCGGGCAATGCCTCCACGGTCGCAGGAGAGGACATGCGGGAAAGCTAGATGGTTTTCACGAATGAGGACATGTGCATGCACAATTGTGCCCGCACGGTCGGGCGGGAACCGTGCCTCGAACGCGAAATCACGCGCCGGGAGCCGGGCTCGGCGTCGTGGCTCCCACGACCAGCACCTCGGGGTGCGCATCGGTGATGACGCGCCGGCGCAGCGTCGCCTCGGAGACCGTGCGGGGCGTGGCGGAGTAGAAGCGATAGACGATCAGCCCGTGTACGTCACGGCGCGCGAGCAGATGGAATCCGGGCGCCGGCGGCGTACCCGCGGAGGCTCGCAGCGGCGAGTAGCCGGTCTCGTCGATCTCGCTCACCGTCACCGACCTGCCCGCGGGCAGGTTGCGCAAGCCGTGGATGTAGTACTCGAGGGGCGCGGATCCCAGCTCGACGGTCGTGATCGCGCGCCGCCGTGCCGGCGCGGCAGCGCTCGTGAGTCCGACGGCCGGCTCCCCGCGCAGCACGCGCGCGAGGCCGCGCCAGTCCCCGCGCTGCAGGCGCGGGCTGAGCATTACGTCCACGGAGACGGCCAGGAACGCAAGGGCGATCGTGACGGCGAGCGCGATCCCCGCGCGGCCGGCGCGCTGGGAGGGCACGATCACGGCGATCAGCGCGGTGAGCGGGATCATCGCGGCGACGAGGTTGCGCGGCGCGAGGTAGTCGGCGCCGAACGCCACGAGCACGATCGGGATGAGGATGCCGGCGGCGGCGATCGTGAGCGCGATCAGGGCGCCGCGCTCCTCGGGTGGGGTGAGCACGCGCCACAGGCCGTACCCCAGGCCGGCCAGGATCGGCAGCGCGAGCAGCAGCTCGATGCCGTGTCCGAGCGCGGCGCCGTAGTAGTCGGTGAGGTAGTACTGGGGGATCGCCTGCAGACGGCTGGAGAGCGCCCACTGACCGATCCATTGCGTGCCGTGGCCGCCCTGCGCGGAGATCAGCGGCGTGAGCGCGAGGCCGACGAGCACGAGCACGCCGATCGCGGGGGCCACGGCGCGCAGGCGATCGGCGTGGGCCCACAGCAGCCACAGGACCATCGGGATCAGCAGGAACACCGCGAAGTAGTGGCTCAGCAGCGCGAGCGAGCCACTGAGCGCGAACGCCGCCATCCGCCCGGGGGTGAGCCGGTGCAGGGCGCGCAGGAAGCAGAGCATCACGAGGGCCGCGAACAGCACGAACAGGGCGTAGGCGCGCGCCTCCTGCGAGTACCAAAGCAGCAGTGGGTTGACGGCGACGAACGCGGCCGTGGCGATCGCGGTCGCGCGGCGGGCGGTCAGCTCGCGCCCGATCGCCCAGGCCACGGGTACGGTGACGATGCCCGCGAGCGCGGAGGGCAGGCGCAGCGCGTACTCGCCGCTGCCCAGCAGGCGCGCGTCGGCCCAGGCGATCACGTACCAGAGCGGGGGCGTGTTCTCGGTGTGCACGACCGCGCGCAGCGTCGCCGTGAGGCTCGGGTGCAGGACGTGGACGGGCGTGAAGGCCTCGTCGTACCAGAAGCTCTGCGCGCCGAGCGTGCTCAGGCGCAGGATGGCCGCGAGCAGCGTGAGCGCCGCCAGGGGCCACCATGCGGGCAGGGATCGCGCGAGCGCGCCGCGACCATGTCCCCCCGTCTCACGCGCCGCGCCGGCATCACGTCCGGAGACATGGGCCGTGCTCGCCGTGCTCACGCGCGAGCGCCCGCGGACGTGGATCGGTGTTCGGCCGCCGCTTCGGCCGCGGTCGGGCAGATGCCTCGGGAGGCCGGGCCGAAGCAGCCGTAGCGGTGGCGGCGCAGGTCTTCTTCGGTGCCCGTCGGCAGATACCAGCCACCGTGCACGACGCGCTTGCTGTCCACGACCGGGCCCCAGATCGCCAGGCATACCTGGATGCGCGATTTCGGCGCTCCGGGAGTCGTGTTGCCGCAGACGACCTCGCGCTGGGAGCGTTCGCCGAACAGGGTCTGCTCGATCGAGAGGTTGTGGTAGTCGTGATGGGTGTAGGCGCGCCAGGTTCGCAGGTCGTCGATCAGGCGCTGGTTGACGTGGGTCTGGCGGGTGACGTCGTTGACCGTCGCCGCGGCGAGCAGCAGCCCGAACAGGATCAACAGCGTGGTCTCTATGAGGCGCACACGACTCATTCTCAGGAGACCGGAGCGAACAAAGGAGACGTCTGGTGGGCGATGAAGAGCGCCTGCACGAACAACGTTGCCACCAGCAGGCGCCGGTCGCGCGTGATGACCGCGAGGGGCAGGGGCCAGAGGATGTACCAGGCGAGCAGCCAGGTGCTCGTGACGGAGATCGCCAAGAGCGCCCAGCCGGACGCGGCGACCCAGTCATAGCCGCGCCAGGTACGCCACAGCAGGTGGATCACGATCAGCACGAGCGCGGCCTTGAGCAGGTCGTGGTCGACCGGGAACACGCCGGGCTTGCCGAACAGGTGCGCGAGCTCGTTCGGGAAGCTGTCGGTGGAGACGAACGCCGAGTCGCGGCTCAGGGCGGAGACGACGTCGATGCCGTGGACGCCGAAGGCGAGCCAGCCCGCGAGCGCGCACAGCCCGAGCGCCCCAAGCGCGCCGTAGACCGCCGCGGATCGCCGGCGGGCGAGGACCATGAACGGCAGCAGCACGGCGACGGTCGCCTTGACGAGCGCGCCGACGACGACGGTCGCGCCGGCGGCCGCGTCGCGATCGGAGAGCGTGAAGGCGACGGCGACCATCATCAGCGCGAGCATGATCAGATCGTTGTGGGCGCCGCCGAGGCCGTAGATCACGTACAGCGGGTTCGCGCCGACGGCGAGCAGCGCGAACACGCGGTCGTGGCCGCGGCGGCGGGCGACGCTCCAGGTGAGCGCGAGCGTGGCGGCGGAGGCGAGCAGGGCGTAGAGCTTCATCCCCCACAGCCCACCGACGAGGCCCAGCGCCCCCAGCGGGTAGGAGAGCAGCGTGTAGACCGGGCCGTAGGCGGTGGCGACGTGCAGCCAGTCGTGTCCGACGTAGTAGAAGACCGGGTCGCCGACGATCGCGACGGGGCCGTGCGTGTAGGGGTCGATGCCGTGCACGACGCCCATGCGGGCATAGGCGAGATAGCTGAAGACGTCGGTGGAGATCAGGATCGGCCCGGCGAACACGACCAGGTTCAGCAGCGCAACGAGTCCGATCGCCCAGCGAGTCAGCGAGGCGTTGTATGTGTGCGCACGCAGAAGCGCGAGCAGTACGCCATAGGCGACGCTCGCGGCGAGGATTGCGATCAGGAAGACGCGGTAGCCCAGGCGCTCACCGCCGAGGTGGCCGAGCCAGCCGGAGATCTGGGGCGAGCGCGGCACGAGCGGCGAGTGCCGCTGGGCGGCGTCGAGGACTATCTCGATCGTCGCCGCGAGCAGAACGAGCCCGCAGGCGCCTGCCGAGACGAGCCGCCACCGTTCTGCGCGTGCGCCCTCGCTCGCCGGGGCGGGCGCCGGCCGGGCCAGGGCTACAGCGCGGTCCAAACCGTCTTGGTCTCCAGGTAGGCGTCGAGGCCGTCGCGGCCGTGCTCGCGGCCGACGCCGGAGGACTTGAACCCGCCGAACGGGGCCGAGGGATCGACGGCGCCCCAGCTGTTGACGTAGACCATGCCGGCGCGCAACAGCGCCGCGAGCTTGTGGGCGTTGGACACGTCGCGCGTCCAGACCCCGGCCGCGAGGCCGTACTCGCCGGCGTTGGCGCGCGCGGCGACCTCCTCGAGGGTGTCGTAGGGCGAGGCGACGAGGACCGGGCCGAAGATCTCCTCGCGGGCGATGTCGAGGTCGTCGGAGGTCGTGGTGAAGAGGGTCGGCTCGACGTAGTAGCCGCCGCTGTCGCTCAGCGTGGCCGCGCCCCCGGTCAAAAGCTCGGCGCCGGCGTCGCGGCCGGAGTCGATGTAGGAGAGCACGCGCGCTTGCTGCTCGGCTTAGATCAGCGGCCCGAGCTGCGTGGCGGGGTCGAGGCCGGGCCCGAGCGGCGTGGCGGCCGCGCGCTCGGCCAGCTTGCTCGTGATCTCCTCGAAGCGCTCGGCGGGAGCGAACAGGCGCGAGCCGGCGTTGCAGGCCTGGCCGGAGTTGAAGTAGATCGCCTGGAAGGCGCCGGCGAGCGCCGCGTCGATGTCGGCGTCGGGGAGGATGATGTTGGGCGACTTGCCGCCGAGCTCGAGCGTGACCCGCTTGAGGCCGCGTCCGGCGACGGCGCCGATCTCGCGCCCGACGGCGGTGGAGCCGGTGAAGGCGATCTTGTCGATGTCGGGGTGGGCGACGAGCGCGGCGCCGGTGGTGCCGTCGCCGGTGAGGACGTTGATGACGCCCGGCGGGAAGCCGACCTGCAGCGCGAGCTCGCCGAGGCGCAGCGCCGAGAGCGGGGTCTGCTCTGCCGGCTTGAGCACGACGGTGCAGCCGGCGGCGAGCGCGGGCGCGAGCTTCCAGGAGGCCATCAGCAGGGGGAAGTTCCAGGGGATCACCTGCGCGCATACGCCGACGGGCTCGCGGCGGGTGTAGCAGTGCATGCCGGCGCCGGCGGCGACGGGCAGCACGGCGCCCTCGATCTTGGTGGGCCAGCCGGCGAAGTAGCGCAGGTGCGCGGCGGTTCCGCGCACGTCGACGTACTGGGCGAGTCCGACGGGCTTGCCGTTGTCGAGCGACTCGATCTGGGCGAGCTCCTCGGCGTGGGATTCGACGGCGAGGGCGAGATCGTGCATGAGACGCTCCCGCCCAGCGGCGGGCAGTTCCGACCAGGGGCCCTGCAGGGCGGCGCGGGCGGCCGCGACGGCACGGTCGGCGTCCTCGGGGCCGCCGTGGGCGATGTCGGCGATCTCGCGCCCGGTGGACGGGTCGAGCGTCGCGAACGTGCGACCGTCGGCCGCGGCGGGACGCTCGGCCCCGATCAGCAGGCCGTGGGGTCCGGAGACGAACTCGCGCGCGGGCTCGCCGAGCGCGTCGGGGAGGGTGTTGGCGGAGGCTGTGGTCATGACTGGAGCCTACCTGTCGCAAGCGCGGGTGGGTATGGGTGGGAAACCCATAGCCCCGTGTCTTCGTAGAGACGCCGTCGACGCCGGTTACCGCACCTGTCGGCATAACGACGACACGATCGAGCGCCCAGCAAGGCGATGGGTGCCGACGGACGTGAGCGTGCGGCAAAGCAAGTGCGGCGGAAAAGGCGTTGCCGCGGCCGCCTGCGGGCTACGGCGCGAGGACGATCTTCAGCGCCTCGCGCCGGTCGTAGATCGCGTAGGCGTCGGGGGCCTCGTCGAGGGACATGTGGTGGGTGACGAGCGGCGCGGGGTCGAGCAGGCCGGTGGAGATCATCCCGAGCACGCGATCGACGTGCGCGATCACGTTGGCGAGGCCGAGCCTGAGCGTGACGCCCTTCAGCCAGGCGAGCCCGAGCGGGACCTCGCCCTTGCCGGCGTATGCGCCGATGCCGGAGACGGTGCCGGCGTCGCGAACGAGGCTGATCGCGAGCGCCAGCGGGGCGGGGTCGCCGACGGCGTCCACGACCACGTCGACGCCGGCGCCGGCGGTGGCGGCGCGGATCGCGCGCTTGGGGTCCTCGTCGGTGAGGTGGATCGGCGTGGCGCCGAAGCGGCGGGCCATGTCCAGGCGCTCGGGGACGGTGTCGATCGCGAACACCTGCGTGGCGCCGGCGGCGCGGGCGGCCTGGATCGCGCACAGCCCGACCGGTCCGAGGCCGAGCACCGCCGCGGTGTCGCCGGAGCGCAGGCCGGCGTGGGCGACGGCGTGGTAGCCGGTGCCGAGCACGTCGCCGGCGAACAGCGCGACGTCGTCTGACATGCCCTCGGGGAGGCGGCGCAGCGTCAGGTTGGCGCGCGGCACGAGCAAGCGCTCGGCCTGGGCGCCCTGCAGGTCGCCGAGCTTGGAGCCGTGCCCGAACGTGCGACCGTGGGCGCAGCGGTGGTAGTCGCCACGGACGCACGGCACGCAGGTGGCGCAGGCGGTGTGAAAGCAGCCGAGCACGCGCTCGCCGACCGCCGCGCGGGTGAGCTCGGGACCAGCGGCGAGGACGGTTCCGACGAACTCGTGGCCGATCGTGAAGCCGGGCTCGACGGGCACGCGACCGTGGTAGATGTGCAGATCGGAGCCGCAGATGCCGCTGGCGTCGATCTGGACGATCGCGTCGTCGGGAGCGGCGAGCTCGGGCTCGGGAACGTCCTCCACGGCGACTTCGCCGGGGGCCTGAAAGGTGACCGCGCGCATGGGACTCACCCTAAATGAGTCACGGTCCGTATGCTCCGAGCCGTATGGCGAATCCGTCCAAGGCCGTGTTGATCACAGGCTGCTCCTCGGGCATCGGGCGCGCGAGCGCGCTGCGGCTGGCGCGGAAGGGCTGGACGGTGTACGCGAGCGCGCGCCGGCCGGAGTCGATCGCCGACCTCGCCGATGCTGGCTGTCAGACGCTGACGCTGGACGTGACCGACGCGGAGTCGATGCGCGCGGCGGTGGCGCGGATCGAGCGCGAGCAGGGCGCGGTGGGCGTGCTGATCAACAACGCCGGCTACAGCCAGAGCGGCCCGGTCGAGCAGGTCGAGATGGAGGCCGTGCGCAGGCAGTTCGAGACGAACGTGTTCGGCGTGATCGCGCTGACGCAGCTCGTCCTGCCGAGGATGCGCGAGCAGCGCTGGGGCAAGATCGTGAACCTCGGCTCGATGGGCGGGCGGCTGACGTTCCCGGGTGGCGGGTACTACCACGCGACCAAGCACGCGCTGGAGGCGATCTCGGACGCGCTGCGCTTCGAGGTGCGCGGGTTCGGGATCGACACGATCCTGATCGAGCCGGGACTGATCGTGACGGAGTTCGGCGCCGCGGCCGTGGCGAGCATGGACGCGGTCCCGGACGACGGCCCCTACGGCGAGTTCAACGCGAAGCTGGCGAAGCTCACGGCAGAGACTTACGAGGGCCCCATGCGGCATCTCGGCGGTGGCCCGGACGCGGTCGCGAAGGCGATCGAGAAGGCGATCTCGCGCAAGCGCCCGTCCGCGCGGATGCGGGTGACGGCCTCGGCGCGGCTGGCGATCGCCCAGCGCCGGCTGACGCCCGACCGCGTGTGGGACGCGGCGATGCGCACGCAGTTCCCGCAGCCGCGGTAGGGCGCTCGCCGCGAACCGAGCCGAGCGCCCTCTCAGCCCGGCTCGAACGCCGTCAGCGCCGCGATGTCTTCGAGGTCGGTGGGACGTCCGCTCGCGCGCTTCATCGCGATCAGGTCGTCGCGCCCGGCGACCGAGACCTCGATGTCGCCGAGCTGCACCACCAGCGCGCGCTCGCGCAAGCGCGCGTAGACCGGGGCGCCGGGCACCTCGTGCAGGACGTCGATCGCGCCATGGCGCGTTGAGAGCTGCCACAACGTCGCGCGTGGCAGCATCGCGGCGTCGATCGCGACCCCCTCGGCGCCGAGGTTGAGCACGCGCGCGCCCAGGTCGTTCAAGGCCGCGGCCAGCCGCGCGAGATTCGCCGGCTCGGGCGCCGGGAAGAGGTCGACGTCGACGGTCGTGCGCACGTGCCCGTGCGTCTGGACCGCCAGCCCGCCCACCAGCACGTAGTCGACGCCGTGCTCGGCCAGCGCGCGCAGGATGTGCTCCGCGTCCAGTGGCACGTCATCGGCCATCGTGCGCTCGCCTCCCGGCCGCGCGCAACCGCCCCGCCAGGCGGTTCGCCGAGATCGCGAGCTCGAGCCGATCCCCGGGAGAGCGCGCATACGACGCGGCCAGGTGCACGGGGTCCCACCTGCCTCCCAGGCGGCGCGCCGCGAGCTCCGGCTCGCAGCCCATCCCCAGCAGCAGCGCGCGCACGGTCTCCCACGTGGGGGTCGTGAGTCCGCGCTCGATCCGGCTGACGGCAGCCTGCGTCGCGCCGGCCCTGCGCGCAAGCGAGCGCTGGCTCAAGCCGCGCTCCCTGCGCAAGGTCATAATCAGATCACCCACGCCGTTGATATACAAGACTATATCAACAGCTGCCCTCCGTTCGCGCGCGAGCGTTTCGGCCCCGGTCCATGACCACCGAGCGAGCGTGTTTATCGCGCCGGCCGCTCGGATGGTGTCTGGTCGGCGAGCGGGAACCTGGGGTGCGGGCGACCCAGCTCGAACCCCTGCGCGTAGTCGACGCCGTAGCGGCGCAGCAGCGTGAGCGTGGGCCGGTCGGTGACGTACTCGGCGATCGTGCGCACGCCCATGCCCCGGGCGAGCCCGACGAGGGCCTGCACGACGAGCTGGTCGTTGCGCGAGCCGGTCAGCTCGCGCACGAACGAGCCGTCGATCTTGAGATAGTCGAACGGGAGCTGGGTGAGGTAGTGAAAGGAGCCGTAGCCCGCGCCGAAGTCGTCCAGCGCGACCTCGCAGCCCAGCGCCGCCAGGCCGCGGCAGAAGGTCCGGGCGCGGTCCATGTCGGAGATCGCGGCGGTCTCGGTGATCTCGATCACGAGCCGACCGGGGTCGGCTCCGTGCTCGCACAGGCAGCGCTCGACGTGGTTGAGCATCGCGGGGTCGGTGACCGACAGCGCGGACAGGTTGATCGCCACGCGCGGGCCCTGTGTGCGCGAGCCGAGCAGCGTGGCGACACGGGCGAGCACGAGCCGGTCGATGTCGCGCACGAGGCCATAGCGCTCGGCCGCGGGCAGGAACCGCCCGGGCGCGACCAGTGAGCCGGCCGGTTCGTCGGCGAGCCGCACGAGCGCCTCGTAATGCGCGGGGCGCCCGTCGGCGATCGAGACGATCGGCTGGTAGTGCACGGCGAACAGGTCCTCGCGCAGGGCGCGGCGCAGCCGCGCGAGCCACGGACGCCGGTGCAGGCCGGCAGGCGAGGAGAAGCCCTCGGCGAGGCCGCTGCCATAGCGATGGGTGGACCGCTCGGGCTCGGTCGTGCGCAGGATCAGGCGCGCGGCGGGGTCGCGAGCGGGTGTCGGGGGGCGCATGGGCTGAGGATTTCGACGCGTACCGCCCGGCCCCCTGCGCGGGGCGCAGATATGGAGGTTTGGGTGCGAAAACGGCGGCAAACCTGCACAGACCTGCTCATTCCCGCTCAAACGCCCCTCTCGGCGTTTTTCGCGCGCCGGCGGCGACATGGCTCTCTGCCCCGCGGAGTCCGGGCCGGCGCGCGCGATCCAGGCCGTGCGGCGCGCGGGCGAACCGGCTCAACGGCGCGAGTAGGGCCGCCGGGCGCGGTCGGAGATCACGAGCAGCAGCGCGAGCAGCACGAAGTTCATCACCACCGAGGAGCCGCCGTAGGCGACCAGTGGGAGTGTGACGCCGGTGAGCGGGATCACGCGGGTGACGCCGCCGACGATCACGAACACCTGCATCGCCACGATGAACGACAGCCCGGTGGCTAGCAGCTTGGAGAAGGAGTCCTTGGTGAGCATCGCCGTCTTCAGTCCGCGGGCGACGAACAGCAGGTAGACGAGCAAGAGACCGGCGGCACCGACGAGGCCGAGCTCGTCGGTGATGACCGCGTAGATAAGGTCCGATTCGGGCACGGGCAGGATCGAGCGGCGGACGATGTGGTGGTTTGAGAGTTCGACCGGATACTGCAGCAGCGACTGGTCAAAGCCGGTTCCGAGCAGCCCGCCGTCGGCCTGCGCGAACAGCGATTGCGCGAGCTGATAGCTGCCCCCGGGCCGGTTGTAGAGCAGCGGTTCGAGCGGGTGTTCCCAGGCGAGGAAGCGTGCGTGCACGTGCGCGACGTGCCCGGCGACGAACCACGCGCCCACCGCGAACAGGATGAGACCGATCAGGGGAAACGAGAACCGCCCGGTGGCGACGTACAACAGTGCGAGAAATGCCCCGTAGAACATCAGCGAGGTGCCCAGCTCGCGCGTCAGCAGCAGCGTGCCCATCGCGGCGCCCCACACGATCAGCATCGGGCCGAACTGCTTCATCGGCGGGATCGTCAACCCGAGCACGCGCCGTCCCGCGGTGACGAGCACCTGGCGGTTGTCGTGCAGGTAGCTGGCGAGGAAGATCACGATCGCGACCTTGCCGAGCTCGGCGGGCTGGAAGGACACGGAGCCGACGTGGATGTCAAGGTAGGCGCCGTTGACCTGCTCGCCGATGACCGGCAGGCGCGGCAGGATCGTCATGAGGATGCCGACGGCGGCGATCGTGTAGCGGTAGCGCTCGAGCACCCCCACGCCCTGGCGGCGCAGGGCGAGGATCGTGGCAGCGAACAGCGCCAGTCCGAGCACCATCCACTGCGCCTGCTGGCGCGCCAACACGGGGTCGATGCGGTAGACCATCACGATCCCCACGCTCGCAAGCACCGCGCCGAGCGGGAACAGGTAGGGGTCGGCGTCGGGCAGGCTGAAGCGGATCACGAGGTGCGCGGCGATGCACAGCGCGAGGAACAGCGCGCCGTAGGTCAACGACACGCTGGAGGCGTGGTTGAGCGTGAGGCTGGTGTCCGCCCCGCGCGAGGTGTCCTGCTGCTGGATGAAGATCGCGGTGAACCCGCCGGTGACGAGCAGCGCGGCGGGGATCAGCCCGAGGAGCTCGCGGTTGCGGGGGCTCAACACGCTGCGAGCGTACCGGCAGGCCCGGCAGGCATACGCCGGTGGGCAGCGTGGAACGCCGGTCCGGCCACTACCATTGCCAAACGCACGCCGCGCGGGGGAGCGGCGTCTGCATGCATAAGAGCGTGGTATGAGCGGCTATCCGTTGACATCCCAGGACGATGATCGTCCGCCCTCGCCTGGGTGGAGCATGACCAAGCGCTTCGCGATCGCAGCCGTGGCGATCGTCGCGCTCAGCGCCGGGGCGACCGCGACGGTGGCGCTGAACAAGATCACCGGCATCGCCGAAGAGGTCTTCCCGAAGCTGAACCAGATCAACGCCCCCAAGGGCGTCGTCACGGCCGAATACAGCGGCGGGCCGCAGACGTTCCTGATCCTCGGCACCGACCGGCGGGTGGGCGCGAAGGACTCCTATGACCGCGAAAACCCGCCGCATTCGGACACGATCCTGCTGGTGCGCTTCGACCCGGGCCAGGGGCAGACGTCGGTGATGTCGATCCCGCGCGACCTGATGGTCAACATCACGACCAAGAACGGTGGGGTCTATGCGAAGGAAAAGATCAACGCGGCGTACACGATCGGCAACAAGCTCGGCGCGACCAAGGGCGGGATGGTGCTGGCCGCGGAAACGATCGAGCACGAAGTCTTCCCCGGCCTGAAGATCAACGGGATCGTCGACGTCAGCTTCCAGGGGTTCATCAAAGTCGTCGACACGCTCGGCTGCGCGTACGTGAACGTCGATCACCACTACTACAACCAGAACGTGGGATCCACCGAAACGGACTACACGTCGATCAACCTGCAGCCCGGCTATCAGAAGCTGTGCTACGAAAACGCGCTCGACTATGTGCGCTACCGGCACACCGACTCGGACTTCGTGCGGGTCGCCCGCCAGCAGGACTTCCTGCGCGACCTGCGCGAGCAGATCTCGCCGAGCAACGAGATCGGCCAGATCGACACGGTCGCGAAGGCCGTGGGGCACGCGATCAGCTCCACGTTTCACGCCTCCGCGAGCGAGCTGATCGAACTGTCGAAGCTGATCGCGTTCTCGCAGACCAAGCCGTTGCGCCAGGTCAAGTTCCAGACCGCCAACGTAAATTTTCAGGGTGCGAACGGCGGCTCATACGTGACCTCGACCCCCGAACTGGAGCAGGCGACGCTGGCCCAGTTCCTGCACGGTCACGAACGGGTGAGCCAGCCAGCGGCGCCCAGGATTCCCACGCACACCTCCCATCACAGCAGCCACAGCTCGCACGGCGGCTCGGGCGGGTTCTCGCTGCGTGCGCTGGGCCTGTTCCCGACCTCCTCGGCGGGCAACGACGAAGCCGTCAAAGCGGCGGTGGAAGTGCCGTTCCCGGTGCTGTACCCCACGGTGCAGACCGGCCAGGCCGAACAGCAGCAGGTGCGCGCGTACGCGCTCAACGACCAGCAGGGCAACCCCCACCACGCCTACGTGGTGGTGTGGCGCCAGAACACGATCGGCGGCTACTACGACTTCGAGGGCTCGGACTGGCTGAACCCACCGTTGTTCGCGCACGCCCGCGTGCAGAACATCGACGGGCGCGCCTATCGCCTGGTCGACGACGGCTCCCACCTACACGTCATCGGCTGGCGCTCGGGCAAGGTCCTGTACTGGCTGACGAACACGCTGCTGGAGGAACTGTCCAACCAGCAGATGATTCAGCTAGCCAAATCCGCCCAGCCGCTGCGCTGAGCGGGCCGACAGGCGGCGCAATACTGCGTCCTCAGTCGCTCGCGTGCAAAAGCACGCCACGCTCCCTGCGTCCTTGTCTTGCTTGCCTCTCGGCCCGCTCAGGGTCGTGGTGACTTCGCCTCGGTCTGGCGATGCCGTCAGAGAGCTCCGGCGTCGCGGGCCTGATCGAGTGCGGCGTTCACGAGCGCGTCCGCCTCGGCGTTCTGGGCGCGCGGGACCGTGCGCACGCTCCAATGCTCGAACTCGCGCAGCGCCGCGAGCGCATCGAGATACAGCGGGCGCATCGCCGCGTGCTTGACCTTGTACTGACCGTTGATCTGCTTTGCGATCAGCTCCGAGTCGTTGACGACCTCCACGTCGCTGACCCCCAGCTCGCGGGCCTTGCGCAGACCGAGCAGCAGCGCGCGATACTCGGCGACGTTGTTCGTGACCTCGCCCAGCAGCTCTGAGTGCTCGCCCAGGATCTTGCCCTCGGGCGTGGAGATGACGCAACCCGCGGCCGCCGGGCCGGGGTTGCCGCGCGCGCCGCCGTCAACGTGAACGATCGCTCTCACGCGGCCGGATTATGCACAGGGCTTGGGACGGCTTGCGGGTGTCAGAGCGCGCGAGCCAAGGGCGGCAGATCGCCGGGCATACGTGCGCGCCGGCGGTCGCGCCGGATGCGCTGCTGCTTGATCGCATCGCTCGCCCGGGCGCCGCGCGCGCGGCGGTCGGACTCGCGGCGGTCGACGATCACGGTCACGTTCTCCTCGCTCGCATAATGCTCGGTGAGCTTCGGATACAGCTCCTCGGACATCTCGCGGGGTACGACGCAATAGATCATCGTGTGACAGATGCTACCAGCGAGAGCGACCCGTCGAGCGCCGCGACGCCGTTGGCGAGCCGATCCTCGGCGGCGAGCTCGCTCAGCTCGGTGCCCTGCACGACGACGTTCGCGCTGGGCGCCTCATCGCCGAGATCGACCTCGTACCGGTACCACGAGAGCTCCCACGCGACCACGATCGCCACGACCGTCTCGCCGGACTCGGCCAGTGGACGGACGCTGACGCTCGGCTCCCCCAGCGAGCGCGAGACGCCCGCGACGCGGCGCGGGTGCTCGCCGGCGTTGAACGCCTCCAGCGCGCGCAGCGCCTGCGCGTCGGCGCCACTCAGCGCCTCCTCGAGCGGCGCCTGGGCGTCTGTGAAGGGAGCCGCGGGCACGGGCCGCGCGGTGTGCCCAGCCCCCTCGGGCGCGAGCGGATCGGCCTCCGAGGTGGCGTCGTCCAGGAAGTCATAGCCCGCGATCGAGCCCTCTCTCATCGCCGGGAGGTCGACCTCGCCGCCCGGCGCCGGGCGCTCGCGCTGCTGACGCAACCGGTCGAGCAGGCTGCGTCCCCGCCGCGGCCGGGCCGGGGGCAGGCTGACCGCGCGCTCCTCGGTCTCGCGCAGCCACCCCTCGGCGCTCGCGCGCGGCGTGCACAGCTCGCACACCATCCTGCGCCGTCCACTCGCGAGGAACACGTCGGGCTGCTCGCCCCGCAGCAGGCGACGTCCGCACACGTCGCAGGCGACGTCCGGCTGGGAGGTGACGATCATGCGCGTAGCCATCGGAGCGCACCAGGGTATCGGGTGGGGCTCTACGCGGTGAACGGGATCGCTCAGGCGTGCGCCGCGGCCTGCTCGGGGATCGCTCAGGCGTGCGCTGCGGCATGCTCGGTGCCGGCGCCGTCCACGATCTTGCGCGCGAGCTGCGCGGGCGCCTCCTCGTAGCGCAGGAACTCGAGCGTATAGTCGCCCTGACCGCCCGTGATCGAGCGCAGATCCGGGGCGTAGCTGAGCATCTCCACCATCGGCGCCTCCGCCTTGATCTCCGTCATCCCGCCGGCCGGCTCCATCCCCTGGGGTCGTCCGCGGCGGCTGTTGAGATCGCCGATCACATCCCCCACGCACTCCTCCGGAACCGACAGCGTGACGAGCATGATCGGCTCCAACAGCACCGGGTCGGCCGCCCGCAGCGCCTCGCGCATCGCGTGGGCGCCCGCGAGCTTGAACGCGATCTCCGAGGAGTCGACGCTGTGGTGGGAGCCGTCATACAGCCGCACGCGCACGTCCTTGACCGGATAGCCCGCGAGCACGCCCGCGGCCATCGCCTCGCGCACGCCCTTCTCGACGGCCGGGATGAACGAGCTCGGGATCGCCCCGCCCTTGATCTGATCGACGAACTCGAACCCCATCCCGGGACGCAGCGGCTCGATCTCGATCTGACAGTCCCCGAACTGCCCGCGCCCGCCCGACTGCTTCTTGTGGCGCCCGTGCGCCTTGGCGGGAGTGCGGATCGTCTCCTGATAGGGCACGCGGGGCGGCTTCAGCGTGACCTCGACGCCGAAGCGCTCGCGCAGCCGCTGCACGATCACCTCGACGTGCACCTGCGAGAGGCCCGCGACGATCTGCTCGCCGGTCTGCGGGTCGCGGTGGAGGTCGATCGTTGGGTCCTCCTCCTGGAGCCGCCGCAGCGACGTGAAGACCTTGTCCTCGTCGCCCTTGCTGCGCGGCTCGATCGAGAACGCCATCACCGGCGCTGGAAGCTTGATCTGCGGCATCTCGATCGGCTCGTCGCGCGCCGCCAACCAGTCGCCCGCCCTCGTCTCCTTGAGCTTCGCGACCGCGCCG
>DASXKH010000038.1:0-18381 GCA_036496915.1 Solirubrobacteraceae bacterium | reverse complement strand
GGCAGGATGATCTCAGGCACTGCTGGTAGCTGCCGAATCAGGTCTTGAACGCGTTCGACCCGGGCCTCGTCGACGACCACCGCCGTCGGCGTGCAGTCACGGCAGATGAACGAGAGCTCGTCGTCAGTGAGTATCGTGGGGACCGGGGCCGGTGCCGCGCCGACCCGCATCGCAGCAAGAAGGAATGCCACGGCCTGCGGTGAGTCGGGACATGTGAGGATGACGCGATCACCACGCTTCACGCCGACGCTACGCAGCTTGCGCGCGCACTGCTTCACTCGATCGAGGAGCTCGCCGTAGGTCCATGACTCGCTGTCGCTGTGCAGCGCCGGACGTGCCCCGTCGCCATCTGCAATGCGGCGGTCGAGATAGTAAACACTCGCATTTACTTGGCGTTCGCAGCGGGATTTCATCGGCCTGATTGGTCGCCGCAAGAGGTTGAAGACCTCTCGAGCACGGCAGTCGCCGAGCATCTCAGCATGTCCCAAGCATGGACTACGACCGGACCGGGCAGGAGCGGCTCGGGTGCAGTGAGGATTCTGATTGCGGCGATGTCTTGGCCTGGGGATTGAAAGCCGGCCGTCGGCGGGATCCAGCGGCGTCGTAGGCTGCTGACGGCGGCCGCGAGCTGAACGAGCGCTGCGGCCCCCAGGCTATCCGCAGTTGCGCCCTTGACCGCGCAGACTGCTGTGCTATCGCCGAAGACGGCGTGGAGTGCGTGCGACTCGGCAGCATCGCCGGCGATGCTGCCGTTGGCGCCGGCGAAGACAGCCCGAACTTCGTGGGGCGCGAGCGAGCATGCGGAGAGCGCGCTGATCAGTGAGCGTACGGACGCGCGCTTGAGATCTCGATTGGGTGCGAACGTGGCGCTGACCGCCCTCACGGATGCCTGGATGGGGACCCCACGAATTTCTGCCTGTTGAGCTTGCTCGAGTACCGCAATGACCCCCGCCTCGCTCAGCAGCGGGCCTGAACGATCGCGGTCAAACGGCCGTGGCGCCAGAGGTACGTCAGGGCCGCTGTCCTCCATGGGGAGGCCGTGCGTCACCTGCGGGATTACATCGACGCCTCCCACGAGCATCGTCGTTGCCCTGCCGCTCCGGAGCGCGCCGACCGCATACGCCAGTGCATCGATACCCCCGACAGCGCCATTGGTGAAAGTGATGTTCGGGCCCTTGGCTCCGAGTCTGATGCTCAGGTGCGCGGCGGGTGCGTTGAGGCCTGATTGGGGTCCCTGTGCAGGACTGATCCGCGTACGCCCAACGTGGCTTGCCGTGGGCTCTTCGGCGGCGGCCAAACCGGTCCAGAACAGGTCGGCGTAGTCCTGCAAGCCGGCGTGGCGGGTCGATACCGCTATCCCCGTGTTCTGCATCCCGTCATCCGAGCGGCGCGCGTCGGCGAGTGCGAGGCGGGCGGCGGCAAGCAACAGCCGCGACTCGGCGTTGAGGAATCCGCGAGGTTCGCCGTCGAGCACGGCCGCCACATCGGACTCCGCAACTCGAGCGCACGGGAGCGTCCGCGCGGCTGCGTGTGGCCAGCCGCTCGTGGTGCAAAGCCGCTGCGCGAGTTGGTCGCTCATGACGGCGCGAGCAAGCGGGGCGGCTCCGATCCCGTAGGGTGAGACAATCCCGAGGCCAGTGATGACGATATCCGTCTCGGTAGTCATGGCGCTTGCCCCAGCGCTATGCACTCGACATTTCCTCCGAATCCAAAGGCGTTGCTGAGCACGAGACGCAATTTGGCGGCACGGGGCCTTCGGGTCACGATGTCGAGATCGCAGGTGGGGTCGGGGGTATCGCAATTTGCTGTCAATGGCACGATTCCGTCGCGCATCGCCAGCAGGCAACAGAGCGCCTCGATCGTGCTGGCTGCACCCTGGGCATGACCGAGCGCGCCCTTCAGCGAGGAGACTGGAGTATGGGTTGTGTGCGTGCCGAACACGCTGTGGATTGCCGTCGCCTCGACGATGTCATTCGACGGCGTGCCGGTGCCGTGAGCGCACACGTAGTCGACATCGTGTGCGCTCGCGCCAGCCTGTGCGAGCGCCGCGCGGATCGATCGGGTTGCGCCGTCGCCCTTCGGATGTGGCGCGGTGATGTGGTGAGCGTCAGCCACGTTGGACCATCCAGCGACGCGGCCGTATATCGGCGCCTTGCGTGCGACCGCGTCGCTTTCCCGCTCGAGGACGAGCGCAGCCGCTCCCTCGGCGAGCATCAGACCGCGGCGATTGGTATCAAACGGCCTCACGACATCAGGCGACAAAGCGCGGAGGCTGTCAAACATCATCAGCATGGCATGGGACAGTTCGTCCGAACCACCGGCGATCATCGCGTCCGCTTGGCCGGAGAGCAGAGCATCGGCAGCAAATGAGATCGCGCTGTTGCCCGAAGCGCAGGCAGTTGAGATGACACAATTGGGTCCGCCGAACCCCAATCTAGATGCGGCCGCCCTGCTCAGGGCAGCCGACGAGGTCCAGGTGAGATCACCGCCCGTCTGCGTCTGGGGGTTCGCCAGCCATCGCTCGACCACCGGGCGTGTGCCCATCACCGTGCCGAACACCACGCCGACGCGGTCAGGCTCGATGCCACTGCCGGCCAGGCGGGCGTCCTGCGCAGCGCTGGTGGCAGTGGTGGTAGCGAGCTCCAGAGCGAGGGGCGGTGCGGTGAACTCGTCGCGGAGATCGCGCAGCCCGGTGAGCTCTCCTCCACGGTGTGTCGCAAGCATCGAGGTGTCGAAGTGCTCGAGTTCGTGCGTGCCGACTTCTCCCCGCTGGAGTGCCAGCCAGAAGGTCTCGACGTCGCATCCCAGCGTCGTCACGACTCCCATGCCGGTTACAACAATCGACACGTCAGCTCTCACTGCCGTAGGCCCGCAGTGTCGCGATGTAGCCAGCGAGCTCCTGGACGCTACGTGGAGCGATCCACGTCTCGATGTCGAAGGTCAGGCCCAGTCGCCTTTCGATACGCACCATGAACTCCAGCTGCTGTAGTGACTCCAGGCAGAGGCTGTCTTGAATGTCGGCGTCGGCCGCCACCTCGCTGACATCCGTCTCGAGCAGATCGGCAATCACTTCACGCAGAAGGTTGGTAATTTCTTGTACTGAGATGTCTACTGACACCCTGTGGCCTCCGGATGTACTGACTGCGGGTCGCGGCGGGTCATTGGTGTCCAAAGGGCCTTGATATCGGTGAAGGTGACTGACGGCGTCCAATGCAGCCATCGTGTAGCCATGATCCAATACAACCACGCCCCGGCTATGGCGATCAGGAGATCCGGCCGCGGTGTGAAGAGCAAAAGCGACGCGGACGAGAAGATGAACCAGTATCGATAAAAGATCTCGCGCACCACCAGACGTTCGTGCGGCGTGTTGGCGTTGAGGGCCGCCTCCACCACGAGCACGGAAGACGGAGCAAACGCCACGAGCGCCAGGAGGCGCGGTGCAAGAAGTCCGGCCAGCGTGAACAGGCAGACCAGGGCAAACGGTGCAGCGGCCAAGGCCATGAGCCAATTACTCCGGCGTCGGTCGAGGATGTCGACGAACGGGCTACGGTAGCCAACGCTGAGGTCTCCGTGGCGATCGGTGATGTCCTTGATACCGGCGAGCGTCACCACAAAGACCCCCACAACTACTGCCAGAGGCGCAAACGACGCCAACTGATGCCAGGCTGGGGCATCTCGGAATGATGTTCCGGCCGCCCAGCCGAGCACGAAGACACCTCCGAACGTGAGATTCAGTACCACCAGCCCTGCATAACGCGCTCGAGCGAGACGCGGGCCTCGGGAATATCCAACTCCAAATACCGCACCGGCCAGGAGCAGTCCGGCGAGCAGCGGACTGGGGTTCAGGCAGAGCCATAGGACGCCAAGTCCGGCCACCGTGCACCAACTCGCGACCTCGAATGCTTGCAGACGTTGCCAGCCGACTCTTTCACAGAGCGCGGTACGTTCGGGTCGATTGACGGCGTCCTCGACGCGGTCGGTGAGCCTGTTGGTGACCTCTACGCTGGTCGAGAAGGCGAGCGAGAAGGCGGCCGCCAGTAGCGCGCCGAGAATCGTGTCACCGCCGGTCAGCACCAGGCCGGCGAAGAACGGGACGAAGTAGAGCGCCGCGAAGCGGCAGCTGGCGCAGCGTAGGAGCGAGCGAGCGATGCTTTCCTGGTGTGAGGTCATAGCCACGTCGAGCATCGACCGATCATGGTCGCGGCTGTCGCGGCCCGTGTGCACCGACCTGGTGACGATCGCCCGTTGGCTGGCCGGGAAGCTCAAGCGTGATGTGAAAAGCGTTGCCTGAGCCAGAAACGAGCATGGTCGCGAGCCAGGCAATCGGACCGTTGCCTGTGAAGCGAGGAATGGCCATGATTCCCAAAAACTCGGGGCGAAAGTCCAGGCGCATCATCCCCGACGCCTCTAGCGGCATCTCGATCGGTGTCGCCGTACGACATTTGAGTGGTATTTGCAGCCGATCAATTGCGATCGAGCGGATGTGCATGACGGCACGGCTCGTTGCGCTCAGTTTGATTTTGCCATCAGGAGTTACGATCGCGTCGCCATCAAAGGAGCCTGTCGGGATCAGCTCCGAGGCGATGCGCACCCCTATCCCGAGTATGCGCATCTCAATGGCAAGTGGTAGGAGATCAAACGAGCCTGTCATCGCGCCATTGACTATGTCGACGCTGCCACTGAAGGTCGCTCCAGATGGCAGCTCGATGTGCCGGCGAAGCTTGGCCAAGCGGACCGCCCCCGCGACTTGCCAGTTCGTCACATCCGCGGCCGTGTCCACGTCGGGGCGACGGGGCGGTGCGAGTCGTCCCGGATCAACAGACGCGTTGATCGTCACGGGGAGGCTGTCGAGACCGCGGATTACGTTGTTGAGCTTCCGGCGAGCTTCGCGCACATGCCACCTCTCGACGTGTGCCACGAGCGCGGTGAGCACGGCCGCGATCTCTGCGCGAGCGAGACCTTGTCCCATGCAACTGTGCAGGCCGTGCCCAAATGCAAGATGGTCGACCGGGTTCGTGCGTGTGATGTCGAAGGTGTCCGGGTCGCCCCAGGTATTCGGATCGCGATTTGCGGCGCCGAACAGGAGCAGGACGCGAGCACCGGCCGGTACCGAGACATCTCCGATATCGCATCGCTCTCGCAGGACGCGGCTGAACCACTGTATCGGCGACTCCAAGCGCAGAATCTCCTCGACAGCATTCTCCACCAAGCGCGGGTCGCGCCGAAGGCACTCCCACTGGTCTGGGTGGCGTGCGAACAGCGAGACAGCATTGCCAATAGACGCCGTGGTGGTTGGGATGCTGGCCAGAAGAGAGATCGCGACCAACTGTGTGCATGCCTCGGGTGTGATGTCGCCGCGTGTGCCGGCGGCATATATGGCCCGCCCTGCACCGGTGGTCGAAAGACGCTCGACGATCGTGGTGTTGAGCAGGTAAACGCCGAGCTTGCCCAAGTGCGCACGGGCGATGCGTGTCCGCTCGTTGTCGGGGCCCATGATGTCGAATGCGGCGTCGGCCCAGTCGATCAAGAAGTCACGGCTATCGGCAGGAAGCCCCATGTGATCGGCCAGTGTCGAGAGAGCAAACGGCGCGGCGAGGTCGCGCATCGCGTCGAATCGCTCCTGCTTGGCAAGATGCGCTACCAGCTCCTTTGCGCGGCGCTGAATCCCGATCGCCTGATCGTGCACGGACATCGGTGAGAGGTGCCCCTGCAGGACACGTCGGGGGTGCCGGTGGGCGGGTGGGTCGACGGCCAGAGGTGATTTGTCGGTCGCGGCGTTGGTGACTCGGCTAAGCGCGATCCCGTCAGTGGAGGAGAATACCCGCCAATCGGAAAGGGCGCGGCGGACGTCGGCGTATTGCGTCAGCGCCCACGCGTCACACTTGGTTAGGTAGACCGCAGAGCTCGTTTCGCGCAGCTTCCTGTAGTGAGGGTAGGGATCGGCGAGGACCGCGTCCGAGAACAAATCGATCGAGGACCGGTGCGGCGCCGCTCCTGTGCTCTCAGGCCGTGGCATTGAGGTGAAGGTAGCGCCGCGCCCGGGATTACGCAAAGACCGTGGGCAATGGGAGCCGCGTCCGTCGATCGAATCCACGCGCGGATGCCGGCGCCCGGGGCAAGACGGGTTACCACCGTGTCATCGTGGACCACGACCATGGCTCCGCCGCGCCAGAGAGCGTCCGGCCACCGGGCGTTCATCGTGCATCACCTCCAGGGTGAGAGCAGGGCTCGGATCGGAGTTTCAGCAAAACTCAAGCATCCTCCTCTCGCAATCCTCACACGTCGAGGTCTACGGGACATTGCTGCCCCCTAGGTGGTCGAACGCTCTAGGCTCGCTTCATCGAGCATCGATCGTCTGTCCACATCGTGGACAGACGATCGTGATCGGGCTGGCGGTCTGGATGGTGCTTGCGCTGTTGTCGCGTGCGCGAAGCGCAGCACGCAGCTCAACTCTTAGATCGGTGACGGAGAGCCGCTCTGCGGCACAGCGAGTGAGCCAGTAATCCTGTTCTGCGGGGTCAAGCGGTGCGACCGATGCGTGATGGCTCCAGGTGAGGTCATGTCGTCTCTGCTCCGACGTGAAGCAGGAGGCGATCCACGCCATGTTTCGCAGGGTGCGCGCGTCGTATCCGGTAACACGTGCTGCCAGCGTGTAGCGCTCGCCCCAACGTGCCGAGCCATATCGCACCCAGTCGCCGATCCACCATTGACTGCAGCGACTGATTGCGCCCAGCTTGCGCCCGATGGTGATCCAGTCCCGATCGTTCAGATTAGTCGCAGGATGCCAGGCGATAGAGCTGCGTGTGCCGGGCACGGCTCGTTGCGCAGGGGAGGAGCTGTTGTACGCGAGTGGTGGGAAGGGTAGGGGAGATGACATTGTGATTGCCGCCTCTCGTCATACTGTGCGGTCGAGACTTCCCCGGGGTCGGCGTGTGGGAGGCGCTTTGCTGGTTTGTCTTCTACGTGCGACTCCTTACCAGGACCGCGTGAACGCTGCACCTCCCAGAGGGCGTGGCAGGGCATCGTCATGGCGCGGTATGCGTCGTGCTTCGTTTTTGAGTGTGCCTTTGCGAGAACGTCACGACGTCGTGACAATCGGCTCGGCCTCTTTATGGATACCGTAAATCGGGTCGACCCTGGATCGGTGCGACCGAAGTCGAAACCTCCCCTCGTGTACTCGTGCCCGGCCACCGCGTGTGTCCTGACAGGATTGTGAAGATCAGAACAACAGACATAGCTGGATGGTAGCGTAGGGTCCAAGCAAAAGTCCAGAAGAAGGAAACATACGGGCGTGTCGTTTCCGCGTGAGCATGGTGCTCGCTACGTTTGTACTGCGTCAGCGCGTCAAGCACCAGACTTGAGACCACCTCATCGAGTGAACGCCGTCACCTCGCGACAGGCTCGACCCGATGCCGCAGGTTACGCTCCACATTGTTGCGTCGCCCGAGCAATCGGGCTCGGCTCGTGACGTGGACGATGGACGGCGGGCTCGTGACGTGGACGATGGACGGCGATTAGGACAGAGTGGGCGGCAGCAAGAGCGGCCCGGTCGACGCTCGGCTGCCGGCGACCGAACATCTCCCGATCCCTGCGCCGCCGGAGAGCTGCGATGTCCGACAAGAGTGCGGATTAACAGCGGCAGGCACGTTGAATCCAGATCCTGGGTGGTGAAGCCAAGCAAATCAAGCACACAGCGACGAAGCCTCAACCTCGATGAGACTGGGAGTCATTTCGAGGTGGCGAACAAAGAGCAGCTGGTCCACGTAAAGACAAGAGGCAGGACACCCGTCGCGCTGTCGCGGTGAGAGCGCGCTCCTGCGCCAGCCGGGCAGGGCGCGGTGCCACGAGCGACCAGACCGCCCACGCCCGCCGAATCTCAGCAGCCAACTCAACCACCACCAATCACCCCAACCGAGGCACAGGGGTGGATCGATGCAGCAGGCGTGTCTCGACGGCCTCAGCGGCAGTGTGGGCGCCACCCGTGGCGGCGTAGGCCGTGGCGATGCGTCGCGCTCCCGCGGTGCAGGTCATGGCCTCTGCGACCTTGGCGCGGAGGCGATCTGCCCGTAGGCGACTGGCTGGCAGTCGCGTTCCAGCTCGGGCGACTTCGACACGGCGGGCGACCTCGAGTTGGTCGCGTCCGAATGGGACGGCGCACACGGGCACGCCATGTGCGAGCGCCTTTTGGGTCGAGCCCATGCCGCCATGGGTAACGGCGCAGGCGGCGCGTTCGAGCACGGGTGTGTGGGGGATGAAGCGCTCGATGTGCGCGTTGGCTGGTGCCTCGATGGCGGCGGGATCGCCCGCGGGCAGGGTCGCTACGACGGTGACGGGCTCCTCGGCGAGGGCCTGGAGCGCGACCCGCACGAGCCGCCCGTCGTTCTGGAACTCGGTGGAGGTGTTCACGAGCACGATTGGTCTCGTGATCTGCTGCAGCCATCGCGGCGGCTCGGAGGGTGGGTCCCAGTCGCAGGGACCGATCATGACGACGTTCTCGGGCCAGTCACGGCGCGGGTACTCGAACGGCTCGGCGGTCATGTAGAGCAGCAGTGGGGCGTGGTCGAACCATTCGTCCACGCTCGAGACGGGCTCAAGACCCATGTCCTCGCGGATGCGGTTCAGAGCGGGACGGACCAGCCTTTCGACGGTCCCGAACACGAGTGGGCGGAGAAGGCGGTCGCGCGCTCGGCCGAGGTGTCCACGGGCGGGCGCGAACCCGGGACCGAACGGCGGGACGTCGTCCGAGCGCAGCGCGAGTGGGTAGGGACAGAACACCGCCCATGGTCCGCCCCAGGCCTCGGCGGCCATGAGCCCGCCCCAGCTGTTGATGTCGACCAGCACCGCGTCGGGGTCGGTGTCGGTGATGGCGCGGGCGAGGTCAGGTGCGTCGTGCTCGGCCCGGGCACAGAACACCCGGGCGTTCTGGCGCACCGACTGCAGCGGGCTGCGGGTGCGCCAGTCATCGTGCGCGATCGTCTCTATCGGCGCGCTGATCGGGCGGGCGTCGAAACCGCGCGCCTGCATCAGGGCCGTCTGTGAGGAGAGCGTGCGCAGTGGGATCTGATGTCCGCGGTCGCGGAGCTCGTCGAGGATCGGGACGAGCGGGAACAGGTGGCTGCGCCCGGGCGAGGTGTAGGCAAGGATGCGCGCCATCTGTAGTATTTGATCTTAGTACCTATCAAATGAATTTGTCAAGCTCATCGCAGAAGCGCCCCTACCGGATGACCGCCCGCGCCGAGGCGGCTGTGGCGACCGGCGAGCGATTGCTCGCCGCGGCGTGGCGGCACTTCGCCACGCGCCCTTACGAGGAGGTTCGTCTGCGCGACGTCGCGACCGAGGCGGGCGTCACTCCGCAGACGCTGCACGCTCGGTTCGGCTCCAAGCGGGCGCTGTTCGTGGCCACGTATGCGTGGTTTGCCGAGCAGGAGATGTCGGGCCGCCCGCCGGTGCCCATAGGCGACGTCGCCGAGGCGATCGCCGTGCTCTTCGATCGCTACGAGCAACATGGGCAGGCGATCCTGCGGATGCTCACCCAGGAGGAGCGGATACCCACCGTCCACCTGATGACCGAAGCAGGTCGCGCTTACCATCGTCAGTGGGTGGAAGCGACCTTCGCTCCACTCCTGCAAGGCTCCCGAGAGGAGGTACGCGAGCGGCGTCTGGCGGCGATCGTCGCCGCGACCGATCTGCTCGTGTGGAAGATCCTGCGTCAGGACATGGGACTCGGGCGCGAGCAAGCCGAACGGGTGATGGCAGACATGATCCAAGCCCCCGCACCACGCGAGCGGCGATCGAGCAGCTCCTCCACCCCGACCTCAGGCGACTGCTCGACGCCGGACTGATCGTCGGGAAGGGGAAGGGGCGTACCGCTGGCTACGCGGCGAGCGAGGACCTGCGCCGACGTGCGCCCATATGCCGCTCCCACACGACTATCGTCTGCGGACGACGCGTCATGAACGAGGACGACCCGCTAGACGACTTCGGTCCCCGCGAGATCGCGCTGGAAGGCGCGACCAAGGTCGTGCACGTGACGGGCGCCGGGCCGGCGGTGATCGTGATGACGGAGATGCCGGGGATCAGCCCGCATGTCGCGCGTTTCGGCCGCTGGGTGAGGGACGCGGGCTTCACCGTGTACATGCCCTCGCTGTTCGGCCGCGATGGCGCGGTTCCCAGTGTCGAGGATGGCGCGGCGGTCTTCCAGCGGGCGTGCGTGAGCGCCGAGTTCCGGGCCTTCGCCGCCAATCGCTCGAGCCCGGTCACCCAATGGCTGCGGTCGCTGGCGCGGCTGGCGCACGAGGAGTGCGGCGGCCCGGGCGTCGGCGCGATCGGGATGTGCTTCACGGGCAACTTCGCCCTGACGATGATGCTCGAGCCGGCGATGCTCGCGCCCGTGCTCTCGCAGCCGGCACTGCCCCTGGACGATCCCGCCGGGCTGGAGATCGCCCCCGAGGAGCTCGCCGCGGTCAGCGAGCGCCTTGAGCGCGAGGACCTGACGGTCATGGCCTACCGCTTCGAGGGGGATCGCTTCTGCGGAGCACAGCGGTTCGCGGCGTACAGGGAGGCGCTGGGCGAGCGCTTCATCCCCCGTGTGCTTCCCGACAGCGCGGCCAACCCAAACACTCCACCGTTCTTCGAGCACGTCGTGGCGAGCCCGCACAGCGTGGTTACCGCTCACCTGATCGACGAAGCGGGCCAGCCGACGATCGCCGCTCGCGACGAGATCCTGTCGTTCTTCACCAGCCGACTCGCCCCCTGAGCGAGAGGAGCGCTGGGCGCAGCGAGGACGATCGACGACCCCGCGGCCCCGATCGCCGTGGCTTGAGCGGATGCCGCACGGCCTCAGGGCGCCATGGACGGTTGTTCGATCAACCGTCGTATGCTTAAGCGGAGGGTCGCAGTGGCCGAACGTGATCCTTGAGGCCAGAGCGCATCTATGTAGTGGCATCAGTGCGTTGGGTTGCGCCGGGTCTCGTAGCGACAAGAATAGGATGGTCGGCACATCAAAGCGGGGATCCACGATATCCAGTCGAATCGACACCCACCGCACCCCACCGAAGGCTCCGCCATTCGGGATCTTCCAGCGCAAGCTCGACCCGAGCACGAGCGTGGTCACGGTCGAAGGAGAGCTCGACCTGTTCACGGCTCCGAGCCTGAAGCAGATGCTGGTCGATGCGCTGCACGCGGGCAGCAGCCGGCTCGTTGTCGATCTGTCGCTGGTGACGTTCGTCGACTCGACCACGCTGGGCGTGCTCGTGGGAGTCACGCGCCGACTCGAGGACGATGTGCGTATGGGAATCGTCTGCACGCGACCGAACGTTCGGAGGATCTTCGAGTTCTCGGGGTTGGACGGAACGTTCGCGATCTTCTCGACCCTCGACGATGCGCTCGCACACGCACGGGGTGATGAGGCATGCGCGAGCTGATCGACAGGTCCACCGATGGCGCGCAGGACGAGTGAGCAGCGTCCGCCCGCCCGCCCGCGCCGGCGCCTGCCGGCGGCAATAGCCCTCGCCTGCTGCGCCCTGGCCGCGGCTTCGATTCCGGCGGCCGCCGCGAGATTCACTCACGCGCGGCCGATCCCGGCCACGTCCGTGCCGACCGGGCCCGCCGTCTCGCCGGGCACACCCGCGACCCGCGATCCTGCCCATTCGGGTCGTCCCGGCTCGGCGCGCAACGAACCGGCGCGCCATGCCCTCGTAGGAGGGAATGCACAACCGAGCTCGAGCTTGCAGGTCCCGCCGCTGCTGCCGCCACTCCCACCGGCGCCACAGCCGACGCCACAGTCGCCGCCCGTGCACGAACAGCCCGGACAGCAGGCAGTTGGTTCGGGCGAGGCGGATGGTGCCGGGGAGTCCGGGCATCCCGGAGGAGGGCCGGGCGCCGGCCACGATCCGAACGGCGCTCTGAGCGCTGGCGCCGGCAGGCCGCTGTCTCCGCCGCGCGAGCACGCACGCGGACGCTCCGGACGCCATGCTGATCGTGCGGGGGGGCACGACAGCGAAGGCGTGAGCGCGCCCGCCAAAGCGGACACGAGCACACGCGCAACAGCTCCCGCCGCGCCGGCGACAGCGACCAAGAAACGTGCGGTTGCCGTGCCGGCCGCGGTGGTCTCGATACCGAGCGTCCCGGTGGTCACAAGCGTCCCGGTGGTCACGAGCGTCCCGGCGGTCACTAGCGTCCCGGCGCCCGCGAGCGCCTCGGCAGCCGCGAGCGTCCCGCCAGTGACGAGCGCCCCTGCGCCCGCGAGCGTCGCTGCGCCGGGCGCCGCGGCGCCCGCCACCACACCCGCGACGTCGACCCAGACTCAGCTCACCGCGACCTCGCGCCCGGCGGGCGCGGGACGCGGTGATCCGAAGGCTCCCGCGAACACACACACCCACCGTCGGCGCGCGCAGGGGCGCACATCTGCCGGCCCCGGCCGTAACACGACTCCGACCGCACTGCCGGCGGGCGCCGTGGCGCCCGCCGCGGGCGTGTCGAGCACGGGTGCTCACCCGGCGCGCGCCGGTAGCTCGCGCGAGGCGCTGCGAGGCGCCGCGAGCGCGAACAACCCGGCGCCGATCGTGACGACGATCACCAAAATCGTCGGCGTCGTACCGACGCTCGTGTGGGCGCTGATCGGCGGTCTGCTCGCGCTCGCGCTCGCGCTGGGAGCCCGTTCGCGCCTGGAGGCGCTGCGCGCCCGGCGGTTGGAGCAGCAGCGAGGGGAGTTGCTCGAGGACGTGGGCCTGTTGCAGGCCGCGCTGCTCCCGGTGGCGCCGGAGCGGCTCGGTCCGGTCGGGACCTCCGCGGCCTACCGCCCGGCGGACGGGCCGGGCGCGGGAGGGGACTTCTACGACCTGTTCGCGCTCGAGGACGGTCGCTTGGCGGTGATTCTCGGAGATGTCTCCGGCCACGGGCGCCAGGCGCTGCCGCATACGGCGCTCGTGCGCTTCACGCTGCGAGCCTACTTGGAGGCCGGTCTGTCGCCGCGCAGCGCGGTGCAGACGGCGGGCGCGGTGCTCGAGCGCCAGTTGGGGGATTCGTTCGTGACGGTCGCGGCCGCGATCTATCACCCGCGTGAGCGCACCCTCACCTACGCCTCTGCCGGTCATCCTCCACCGATCGTGCTCGGTTCGCGCGCGATGGCGCCGATCACCGTCTGCTCGGCGCCGCCGATCGGAGCGGGCTCGCGAACGGGGACGCGCCAGACGGTCGTGCGAGTGCCGGGTCGCGCGCAGATCTGCTTTCACACCGACGGCGTGACCGAGGCGCGGGTTGGCTCCGAGCTGTTCGGCGCGCAGAGGCTCACGCGCACGCTCGCCGCGCTTGGGCCCGATGCCGGCGCGCAGGTGCTGCTGGAGCGGATCGCCGCACAGACCGACTCGCGCCCCGATGACATGGCGGCGTGCCTGTTGCGCGTCGAGGGTGACGATGCGGCGCCGAGCGTGCTCGTGGAGGAACTCGAGCTCGATCGCGAGCAGGCGGGCAGCGATCGGATCGAGCCGTTTCTGCTCGCCTGTGGGGTGCCGCGCGGCGAGACCGCCGAGTTGGTGAGCTCGACGCGCGCGGTCGCGGAGCGCTCGGGCAGCGCCCTGCTCGAGCTGCGTCTCTGCGATGGGGCGCCGGAGGTGACCCTGCGTCGCGACAACGTTGCGCTGCTGCACCCACCCCAGGTGGGACGGCAAGCGGGTCTTGGAGGAGCGCGGTGAGCGCCGCGCCGGTGCTCGCCCCCGACGCCGCGATCGTGCTGGGCATCGCGTCCACCGCATTGCCGTTCGCCTGCACGCCAGAGGACGCCGCCGAGCGCTGGCTGCGAGTGCTGAGGTTGCACGGCAAGGCCGGGGCCGCGCTGCAGGCGCTGGGGGTGAGCGAGGGGCCGCTGCGGGCGTCCGCCGAGGACGATCGTGAGTGGGCGTCCTCTCCCGATCCCGAAGATCGCGACGCGCTCGCGCGAGTGCTCCAGCAGGCCACCGGCCATGCCGGCCGCCGCGGCGCGGCCGGGGTCGCGACGTGTGACCTGTTGATGGCCGTGATGGACGTCTACGGCGCCGACTTCGAGCGCGTGTTGCAAGCGCACGGCACCGATCGTGACGAGGTGCTCGAGCGGCTTGCCGCCGGCACGGTGTAGGGAGGGCGCGACGGCGGTAGAGTCCACGCCATGACGCTCGTCCTGCTCACCGGTGCCACGCGCGGCATCGGTCGCGCCGCCGCGATCGAGCTCTCCCGGCAGGGCGCCGAGGTGGCGCTGGTGGGGCGTGAGCCCGAGCGTGTCAGCGCCGTCGCGGACGAGGCCCGCGCGGCCGGTGGCGGAGCGCCCGTGCACGAGCACGTCGCCGACCTGACGCTGATGACCGAGGTTCGCACGCTGGCCGGCGAGGTGCGCGAGCGCTACGGGCAGATCGACGTGCTGGCGAACAACGCCGGCGCGCTGTTCGCCTCGCGGCAGGTCACCTCCGAGGGTCTGGAGCGCACGTTCGCGCTGAACCACCTAGCCCCGTTCCTGCTCACCAGGCTGCTGCGCGACCGCCTTACCGGAGGGCGCGTCGTGACGACCGCATCCGATGCTCACGAGGGCGGGCGACTGGACCTCGACGACCTGCAGTCCGAGCGCTCCTATGCGGCGATGCGCGTGTATGGGACCTCGAAGCTGTGCAACATCCTGTTCACGCGCGAGCTGGCCAGCCGCGCTCCCGAGCTGCACGCCAACTGCTTTCACCCCGGCGTCGTGCGCACGGGGTTCGGCAAGAACGAGCGCGGGATCTGGAAGGTCCTGACGACGGTCGGCGGACCGTTCTTCCGCTCCCCCGAGCGCGGCGCCCGCTCATTGGTGTGGCTGGCGCTGTCCGAGCAGGCGGCCGGCCTCACGGGCGAGTACGTGCAGGACGAGAAGGTCATCGCTCCGAGCGCTCAGGCGCAGGATGAGACGCTGGCGCAGGGTCTGTGGGAGCGCAGCGCCGAGCTGGCCGGACTGACGCTCACGCGGACGCCTTCGACGCATGCCTGACAGCGCGGGAGCACAGCCCGCGGACGTGCTGGTCGTGTTCGGTATCACCGGCGACCTGGCGAAGGTGATGACGTTTCGCTCGCTCTACCGATTGGAGCGGCGCGGCCTGCTGAACTGCCCGATCGTCGGCGTCGCCAGCAACGACTGGACGGTGGAGCATCTGCGCGAGCACGCGCGTGAATGCATCGAAGGCACCGGCGAGCCGCTGGACCACGATGTGTTCGCCCGCTTCGCCGCGCGCCTGTCGTATGTCAGCGGCGATTTCACCGACGCCGCCACATACGAGCGCCTGGCCGCGGCCGTCGAACACGCGAGCTGTCCGGTCTTCTATCTGGAGATTCCCCCGTCGCTGTTCGGGCCGGTGATCGGCCGTCTCGCCGATGCGGGCCTCGTCAAAACGGGCCGTGTAGTCGTGGAGAAGCCATTCGGCCACGACCTCGCCTCCGCACGTGCGCTGGCCGCAGAAATCCATCGGCACATCGACGAGTCCCAGCTCTACCGGATCGACCACTTCCTCGGCAAGATGGGAACCGACGAGTTCCTGTATCTGCGCTTCGCCAACACGATGATCGAGCCGATCTGGAATCGCAGCCACATCGCGTGCGTGCAGATCACGATGGCCGAGTCCTTCGGCGTGGCGGATCGCGGGCACTTCTATGACCCCGTTGGCGCGCTGCGCGACGTGGTCATCAACCACCTGATGCAGATCGTCGCCGTCGCCGCGATGGAGGCGCCCGCGGGCGATGATGCCGAGACGTTCAAGGACGCCAAGTACGCGGTCTTCCGCTCGACCGCCATCGCCGATCCGGCGCATTATGTGCGCGGCCAGTACGACGGCTATCTGAGCGTCGAGGGCGTGGCGCCGGACTCGGCCACGGAGACCTATGCCGCGATGCGCCTGGACATCGACAACTGGCGTTGGTCGGGCGTGCCCTGGTTCATTCGTGCGGGCAAGTGCCTGCCGGTCACGCAGACCGAGCTGCGGGTCGTGTTTCGCCATCCGCCGCGCCTGGGCTTCATGGAGCGCGGCCATCGCCGCCCCGAGCCCGACCAGCTCGTGATCAAGCTGGACCCCGGGACCGGCGTGCAGGTGCAGCTGGACGCGCATCGCGCGGACGCTGATGGCCCGCGGGCGATCACGCTCGACATGGAGTTCGCGCAGGAGGGCGGCGAGGCGCCGACGCCTTACGAGGTGCTGCTGGGGGATGCGATGCGCGGCGACAGCACGCGCTTCACTCGCCAGGATGGTGTCGAGGAGGCTTGGCGGATCTTCCAGCCGCTGCTCGACGCGCCCCCGCCGGTCCAATCCTACGCGCCGGGCTCGTGGGGACCGGAGGAGGCCGCTACGCGTTTGGTCGCCGGTTACGGCCCCTGGCGCGGCCCGTGGGTGACGCCGTGAGCTGCATCGACGCGGCACACCCATCCGTGCGTGCGTCAAGATGGATTCGGTGAGCCCGGCGAAAGACAAGTCCGCTGGTAAGGCGTCGACGAAATCGGCGCGACCAGCGGATGCGGACGGGCATTCGGCCGACGCCATGCCGCAAAGCGCGGCGGCGCCCTCGCCGTTCCCGCCGATCGCCGACTATGCCTTCCTCTCCAACTGTCACACCGGCGCTCTTATCGCCCCCGACGGCGCGGTCGACTGGCTGTGCGTTCCCCGCTTCGACTCTCCGAGCGTGTTCGGCACGCTGCTCGATCGTCAGGCGGGTGCCTTCCGCTTCGCCCCGTTCGGCATCAACGTGCCCTCCGCGCGTGTCTATGAGCCGGGCACGAACACGCTGCTCACCACCTGGAACACGCCCACGGGCTGGATGGCCGTGCGCGACGCGCTCACGCTCGGACTCCGCCGCGGCGTGGACCTCGTCACGCCCCACACGCGTCCCCCGACCGACGAAGACGCCGAGCACCTGCTCGTGCGCGTGGCGATCTGCCTGGAGGGCGAGGTCGAGATCGAGCTGACCTGCGAACCGGTCTTCGACTACGGGCGCGTCCCGGCGACGTGGTCGATCTCGCAGGAGGGCCACTGCGCCGATGCGACCGGCGCGGAGCTGACGGTGAGGCTGAAGACAGACATGACCGTCGGCGTCGAGGGCGACTGGGTCCGCGCCAGGCACGTGCTCAAACAGGGCGAGCAGATCTTCTGCGCGCTCTCCTGGGCGGGAGAGCTCCAGGCGCCCACTGACATCGACGACGCCAACGCGCGTCTGGCGACCACCGCCCGCTACTGGCGCGGCTGGCTGGGCCGCGCGCGATTGCCCGATCACCGCTGGCGCGAGGCGATCCAGCGCTCGGCGCTGGCGATCAAGGGCCTCACGTACATGCCCACGGGCGCGACCGTCGCGGCGCTGACGACCTCGCTGCCGGAGACGCCCGGAGGAGAGCGCAACTGGGACTACCGCTATACGTGGCTGCGCGACTCGACGTTCACGCTGCAGGCGCTGCACTACCTGAACCTCGACTGGGAGGCCGAGGAGTTCATGCAGTTCATCGCCGACCTCGAGCCCAACGCAGACGGCGCGCTGCAGATCATGTACGGGATCGACGGCCGTCGCGACCTGAGCGAGTCAACGCGCGAGGACCTCTCCGGGTATGCCGGCGCGCGCCCCGTGCGTGTCGGCAACGGCGCGTTCGACCAGCGCCAGAACGACGTGTTCGGCGCGGCGCTCGATTCGATCCTGCTGCACACCCGTCGCTCCGAACGGCTGCCGCGCAGGCTGTGGCCGATCGTGCAGGCGCAAGCGACGTGCGCGACCGCCGTCTGGCGCGAACCGGACCAGGGTATCTGGGAGGCGCGTGGCGCCCCGCAGCATTATGTCTCCTCGAAGCTGATGTGCTGGGTCGCGATGGACCGCGCCGCCAAGCTCGCGGCGATGGCCGGCGACTCAGACCTGCAATCCACCTGGGCGGCGACCGCGCAGGAGATCAAGGCCGACATCCTCGAGCACGGCCTCACCGATGCGGGCGTCCTGCGCCAGCACTACGACACCGACGCGCTCGACGCCTCGACCCTGCTGGCGGCGCTGTTCGGGTTCCTGCCGCCAGGGGACGAGCGCCTGCGCGCGAGCGTCCTGGCGATCGCCGACGATCTGACCGAGGATGGCTTCGTGCTGCGCTATCGCACCGGAGAGACCGACGACGGCCTTTCCGGCAAGGAGGGCAGCTTCCTGATCTGCTCCTTCTGGCTCGTCTCGGCGCTGGCGATCGTCGGCGAGGAGCAACGCGCGCGCGATCTGATGGAAAAGCTCCTCAGCGTCGCCTCCCCGCTGGGGCTCTACGCCGAGGAGTTCGACACCTCCACCGGCCGGCACCTCGGCAACTTCCCCCAGGCGTTCTCGCACCTCGCGCTGATCGAGGCGGCGGCACGCATCATCATCGCCGAGCGCCTGGCGGAGATC
>DASXKH010000037.1:0-20369 GCA_036496915.1 Solirubrobacteraceae bacterium | reverse complement strand
CCACGAGGTTGATCTCCTGCAGCCGTCGCATCCCCTCGCGGATGTCTTTCGCCCTGATCTCCCCCACGCCCTCGACCGCCTCGAGCTCCGAGTCGGTCGCGGCCAGCAGCTCATCCAGCCCCCCGAACTCGCCGACGATCTGGCTCACCACCAGCTTCGGCAGCCTGGGTATCCGTCCCAATACGCGGTAGCCACGCGGGGAGACGGGGTAGTCGAGCGTGTTCAGCTTGCGGTCATACCCCAGCAGCTCGGCCAGCCGGCCGAAGTCGAGCAGGTCCTGGTGGGCGAGCCGTCCGATCTCCTCCAGCGCGGCCGCGAATGCCTCGTCGGAGTAGGCGGAGAGGTAGTCGCGCACGAGCGCGGCCTTCTCCGCCGCGGCGCCGACCATCGTCTCCTCCAGCTGCATCTCGATCAATCGCCCCTCTGAGCCGAGCTCGACGATGTAGCGCTCGATCTCGACGGCCATGCGCGTGACGAGCTCCGAGCGTTGCAGCACTGTGAGGACGTCATGCAGCGTCGCTCCGCCCTCGAACTCCAGGGCGGTCAGACGCGTGGAGACCTGGTCCAGGCGGGTACGGTACTTGTCGAGCGTCGCCAGCGCCTGGTTGGCCTTGGCGAGCACCACGGGGATGTCGGCGAGGATGTACTTGACGCCGTCCACGTACAGCGAGACGACCTCGCGCCGCTGGGATACCGCGATCACGAGCGCGTCGGTCTGCTTGGAGACGCGCTCGGCGGTGCGGTGGCGAGTGCCGGTCTCGTGCGAGAGGATCGTCGGGTCGGGCATCAGCTGCACGTTGGCCATCGCGATCTTGGTCGCGTTGGCGTTGAGGATGATCGCCCCGTCCATCTTCGCGACCTGGTAAAGGAAGGCCGGCGTGTAGTCGATCTCGAGCTTGATCCCGCCAGAGTTCAGGAAGCTGAGGTCCTCGGGCTCACCGATCACGATCAGGCCGCCGGTTCGGGCGTGCAGGATGGACTCGATGCCCTCGCGCAGCGCGGTGCCGGGCGCGATCATCTCCAGCGCCCTCATCAGCCCCGGCTCCGGTCTTGCTACTACGTCTGTGTCGAATTCATCACCGGATCGTGGAGCCACAGGGGCCTATTCTACGGCATTGAGCCATTTTTCGGCCTTCTGAGGGAGTCTGTGCGACGCCGGCGAGCCGCCGGACGGGCGCTGCACAGAAGGCTTGCCGCGGCCGATTCGCCTCAACGGAAACATCACCAGCGAAAGCCCGTGCCGCGGATCGTCGAAAGGGCCGTGTCGCGGGTCGCCCCTACGCGGCGACCCGCGCCGGACGGTTCGCCTCACTGGAAAGAGCCGCGACGAGCGCTTCGCGCAGGGTCGCGACCTCGCAGGCTCCCGAACCACTCTCCGCGGGGGCGATCGTGGCCTGAAGACCGTGCTTGACGGCCTCTGCGAGGCGACGCTCGGGATGCCCGACCCAGCGCAGCTCGCCCGTGAGGCCGAGCTCGCCGAAGCAGGCTCGCGGAGTCCCGCGCAGAGGCACGCCCCGCGCGGCGCTCGCGACCGCCAGCGCGACCGCCAGATCACAGCCGGGCTCGTCCACGCGCACTCCTCCGACGACGTTCACGAACACGTCCGAGCCCCCCACGGCGACGCCCCCGTGGCGGCCGAGGATCGCGAGCACCAGCGCCATGCGGTTGCGATCCAGGCCCGAGACGACCCGGCGCGGTTGCTCGAGCTCGGAGGGCGCGACCAGCGCCTGAACCTCCACGAGCAGAGGCCTCGAGCCCTCCATCGCGGCCAGCACCACGCTGCCGGGCGCACGGGTGGCTCCGGCGACGAAGCGCGCGGAGGCATCCAACACCTCCACGAGGCCACCCTGGCGCATCTCGAACAGACCCGCCTCGTTGGTCGAGCCGAAGCGGTTCTTCAGCGCGCGCAGCTCGCGGTAGGGGCGCTCGCGCTCGCCCTCGAACTGCAGCACGCAGTCGACCAAGTGCTCCAGCACGCGCGGCCCCGCCAGCGCGCCGTCCTTGGTCACGTGCCCGACGAGCACGACCGCGATGCCACGCTCCTTGGCCAGCTCCATGATCCGTCCGGTCACCTCGCGCACCTGTCCGACAGCGCCCGGCGCACCGGAGAGCTCACCGGAGCGCAACGTCTGCACCGAGTCGATCACGCACACGCGCGGCGATTGCGATGCGAGCGTGTCGAGCACGACATCCAGATCGGTCTCCGCGAGGATCGGGACCTCCAGGGCGGGGCGGGTGGGCCCCAAATCAAGGCGCTCGGCGCGCAGGCGGACCTGCTCGGCGGACTCCTCGCCGCTGACATACAGCGTGCTGTGCCCGCTGGCGGCGAGGTTGCCGAGCGCCATGTTCGTGAGCGTCGACTTGCCGATCCCGGGCGAGCCGCCGAGCAGCACCAGCGAGCCCGGCACGAGACCGCCGCCGAGCACGCGATCGAGCTCGCCGATGCTCGTGCTCAGGCGCGCGGCAGCACTCGCGGTGACCTCGCGCAGCGGGCGCACTGCGGAGGCACCCGCAGAGGCGGGCGCCCGGCGCTTGGACTTGCCGGCAGTGCGTTCGAGGCGTTCCTCGACGAGCGTCCCCCAGGCTTCACAGCCGGGGCAGCGCCCGTGCCATTGCGGCGACTGAAAGGCGCACTCCGAGCAGGCGTAGATCGTGTCGCGGGCCATCGGCTCACCCTACGCGCCGGCGGGGACGGCTCGGGCGGACTGGCTACGCGCCCACGACCCTGCTGCGCCGCTCATACAGCGCCACGTCGCGCCAGCACCCGTCGGGCATCTGACCTACGCGCCGGCGCACGCCCACGAGCTCGAATCCGCACGCGCGGTGCAGCGCCACGGAGGCGTGGTTCTCGGGGAAGATGCCGGCCTCGAGCGTCCACAGGCCGGCGCGCTCGGAGGTCTCGACCAGGGAGCTCAGCAGCGCGCGGCCGATCCCCCGGCGGGCGTACGCGGGATCGACATAGATCGAGACGGAGCCCACGCCGTGGTAGACGCTGCGCGAGGACACCGGACTGAGGGCGGCCCACCCGCGCACCTCACCCGCGCGATCTCCCGGCTCAGGCTCACGCGATCCGCCGTCTGAGCGGCCGGCGGCCTCACCGCGCGCGAGGAGCCGCGGGACGGGCAGCCGCGCGCGTGACCACTCCTCCCAGGAGGGCACGTCGTGCTCGAAGGTCGCATCCCCCGTGTCGATGCCGGCGCGGTAGATGCGCGCGACGGACGGCCAGTCGGCCGCGGTCATCGGCTCGATGCGCGGCGCCGGCTTTGCGATGTGCGGCGTCGGCCTTGCGATGTGCGGCGCCGGCTCTATTGATCCGAGGGCGTGTCCGTGGCGGGCGTACTGTCCTCGCCCTCGCCCTCGACGAGCTCGGGATCGCCGTCCTCACCACCGCCGCCGACGGCGACGGGCGTCTTCTGCTTCTTGGGCTTGACGATCGTCAGGCGCACCTCGTTCTCCTCGCCCTCGGGGGCGGGATCGACGACGACGGTGGCGCCGGGCATGAGCTGCTCGCGCAGCACGAAGTCCGCGAGCGGATCCTCGATGTAGCGCTGGATCGCGCGGCGCAGCGGACGGGCGCCCATCGACGGGTCCCAGCCCTTCTCGACGAGCATGTCCTTGGCGGGATCGGTCAGCTCCAGCTGCAGCTCGCGTTCGGCCATCGACTCGCGGATGCGCAGCAGGAGCAGCTCGACGATCTGCTTGATCTCCTCCTTCTGCAGCTTGTGGAAGACGATCACGTCGTCGATGCGGTTCAGGAACTCGGGCCGGAAGACCTTCTTCAGCTCGCCCATGATGCGGTTCTTCATGTCGTCGTAGGTGATCCCGGTCTCGTCGTCGGAGACGGCGAAGCCCAGGGGCGTGTTGCGCGCGATCTCGGCGGCGCCGATGTTCGAGGTCATGATCACGATCGCATGGCGGAAGTCCACGGTGCGTCCCTGCGCGTCGGTCAGGCGCCCGTCCTCGAGGATCTGCAAAAGGATGTTGAAGACGTCCGGGTGGGCCTTCTCGATCTCGTCGAGCAGCAGCACGCTGTAGGGCTTGCGCCGCACCGCCTCGGTCAGCTGGCCGCCCTCGTCATAGCCGATGTAGCCGGGAGGCGAGCCCACGAGGCGCGAGACGGCGTGCTTCTCCATGTACTCGCTCATGTCGATGCGGATCATCGCGTCGTCATCGCCGAACAGGAACTCGGCGAGGGTGCGCGCGAGCTCGGTCTTGCCGACGCCGGAGGGCCCCAGGAAGATGAACGAGCCGGTCGGTCGCTTGGGGTCCTTCAGGCCCGCGCGCGAGCGGCGGATCGCCTTGGAGATGACCTCCACGGCCGGGTGCTGGCCGATCACGCGCTTGTGCAGTTCCTCCTCCATGCGCATCAGCTTCTGGGTCTCGGCCTCGGTCAGCTTGAAGACGGGGATGCCGGTCCACATCGAGACGATGTCGGCGATCTCCTCCTCGCCGATCGAGGGGCGCTCGCCGGACTCGCCGGCTTCCCACTCTTCCTCGAGCTCGCGTTTGCGGTTGGTCAGCTTGCGCTCCTGGTCGCGCAGCGCGGCGGCCTTCTCGAACTCCTGCGCCTCGATCGCGGCCTCCTTCTCGCGGCGCGTGGTCTCGACTTCGGTCTCGAGCTCGCGGTTGGCGGGCGGGGAGGTCATCGACTTGATGCGCATGCGCGAGGCGGCCTCGTCGATCAGGTCGATCGCCTTGTCGGGCAGGAAGCGGTCGGAGATGTAGCGCGAGGCCAGTTCACCGGCGGCGCGCAGCGCCTCGTCGGTGATCTGCACCTTGTGGTGCTGCTCGTAGCGGTCGCGCAGGCCCTTGAGGATTTCGACCGTCTGGTCGATCGTCGGCTCCTCCACGCGGATCTGCTGAAACCGGCGCTCCAGCGCGGAGTCGCGCTCGAGGTACTTGCGGTACTCGTCGAGCGTCGTCGCGCCGATCGTCTGCAGCTCGCCGCGCGCGAGCGCCGGCTTGAGGATCGAGGCGGCGTCGATCGCGCCCTCGGCGGCGCCCGCGCCGACGAGGTTGTGGAGCTCGTCGATGAACAGGATGATGTCCCCGCGCTGGGTGATCTCCTTCATCACCTTCTTCAGCCGCTCCTCGAACTCGCCGCGGTACTTCGAGCCGGCCACGAGCGCGGCCAGGTCGAGCGTGTAGATCTGCTTGTTCTTCAACAGCTCGGGCACATCGGCGGCGGTGATGCGCTGCGCCAGGCCCTCGACGACGGCGGTCTTGCCGACGCCGGGCTCGCCGATCAGCACCGGGTTGTTCTTCGTGCGCCGCGAGAGGATCTGCATGATCCGCTCGATCTCCGTCTCGCGCCCCACGCACGGGTCGAGCTTGCCTTCGGCGGCGAGCTTCGTCAGGTTGCGCCCGAACTGGTCGAGCAGCTTCGAGGACTTCTTGCCCTCCCCCGGGCCGGAGCCGGCACCGGAGCCCGCGCCGGCGCCCGCGCCCTGTCCCTGGCGGCGACCGCCGGGGCCGGAGAGCATGCGGATGACCTCGTTGCGGATCTTCTCGGAGTCGGCGTCGAAGTCGAGCAGGATGCGCGCGGCCACGCCCTCGTTCTCGCGCACGAGGCCGAGCAGGATGTGCTCGGTGCCGATGTAGTTGTGGCCCAGCGAGAGCGCCTCGCGCAGGGCGAGCTCGAGGACCTTCTTCGCGCGCGGCGTGAAGGGGATCTGCCCGGAGGTGACCTCCTCGCCGGAGCCGACGATGCGCACGACCTGCGCGCGAACGCGCTCGACGGTGATGTCGAGCGACTCCAACACGCGCGCGGCTAGGCCCTCCTCCTCACGCAGCAGCCCGAGCAGGATGTGCTCGGTGCCGATGTAATTGTGCTTGAGCGTCCGCGCCTCCTCCTGCGCAAGAACGACCACCTGCCGGGCCCGTTCTGTAAATCGCTCGAACATGGTGTGATTCCTTCCTGCGAGGACGGTGCCTCAAGCTCTATGTCGTCCGCTCTGGCTTCATGCGCAGTCTACCAACCGGCCCCCCGGCTCCATCCCGGTCCAATCGTCGTGGAGGCGCGACGGCTTTAGTTTGGGTCCTGCAGGCGCATGCGCCGCTCAGAGCTGCTCAACTCCGCAGCGCCGGGAACAGCACGACCTCGCGGATCGAATCGCGCCCGGTCAAGAGCATCACCAGGCGGTCGATGCCCAGGCCCACGCCCCCGGCCGGGGGCATGCCCTGCTCCAGCGCCTGCACGAACAGCTCGTCATAGGGCTGAGCCTCCTCGTCGCCCATGCCGGCCAGTCGCGCCTGGGCCTCGAAGCGCTCGCGCTGAATATCGGGGTCGGTGAGCTCGCTGAAGGCGTTCGCGATCTCCATGCCGCCCGCGAACGCCTCCCAGCGCTCGACCAGGCCCGGCTCGGAGCGGTGGGGGCGCGCGAACGGCGAGAGCTCGACCGGATAGTCGAGCACGAACGTCGGCTGCGTGAGGGTCGGCTCGACGAACTTCGACAGCAGCGCGTCCGCCAGCTGCGCCCAGCTCGCATCGCGCGTGTCCACGTCGAGACCGCGCTCGCGGATCGCGGCGGCCAGCGTGGCGGCGTCGCGAGCGGTGGCCGTGAGGTCGATCCCGGTCGCCTGCGCAATCGTCTCCACAAAGCCCACGCGCCGCCAGGGACTCGCGAACCGGAACTCCCCAGCGTACCCGACGGCCGTCGCCGCGCCGCGCACCAGCTCTTCCAGGCGGATGGCCGCGTGGGTGTAGTCGGCGTAGGCCTCGTAGAACTCGACCATCGTGAACTCGGGGTTGTGCTTCGTCGAGACGCCCTCGTTGCGGAAGTCCTTGCCCAGCTCATACACACGCTCCAGCCCACCGACGATCAGCCGCTTGAGATACAGCTCGGTGGCGATCCGCAGATACAGGTCGCGCTCGAGCGCATTGTGGTGGGTCGTAAACGGGCGCGCCAGCGCTCCCCCGTAGAGCGGCTGCAATACCGGCGTCTCGACCTCCACGAACCCGCTCGCGTCCAGGTAGGCGCGCACCGCTGCGATGATCTTCGCGCGATCCATGAACAGGCGGCGAGCCTCCACGCTTGCGATCAGGTCGAGCTCGCGCCGGCGATAACGGGTCTCGACGTCGGCCAGACCGCCGTGTTTATCCGGCGGTGGGCGCAGCGCCTTGCCGAGCAGCGCGAACTCCTCGACGCGCAGCGAGATCTCACCGCGCTTGGAGCGCAGCGCCGTGCCGTCGATGCCGATCAGATCGCCGACATCGAGCGTCGTCAACCGCGTGAACACCTCCTCACCGAGCACATCGCGACGAGCGTGCAACTGGAGCTTGCCCGTGCGATCGACCAGATCCAGGAACGCCGCGCCACCCGAGCCGCGCCGCGCGAGCAGGCGCCCGGCGACGCGGTGGCGCTCCTCGGTCTCTTCCCCGGCCTGCAAATGCTCGTAGGCCGCCAGCACCTGCGCGATCGGCTCCACGTCCGGGAACGCGTACGGAAACGCCTTCGGGTCGGCGTCGCGCAGGCGCTGGGCCTTCGCGCGGCGCTCGGCGATCAGCTCGGACAGCCCGTGCCGGGCGCTGTCTGTCTCGGGCTCCTCAGCGCCGCTCACAGCGGCGAGACTACTTGAGCCCGATGTCGATCTTCGTGATCTTCAGCTTGCGCGCCGGGCCGCGGGGGACCTTCACGGCGATCGTGTCGCCCCGCTTGTGCCCGAGCAGCGCGCGCCCGACGGGGGACTCGTTGGAGAGCTTGTTCTCCAACGGCTTCGCCTCGGCCGAGCCGACGATCGTGTACTTGACCGACTTGCCCGTCTTTTCGTCCTTGACGTGCACGACCGAGCCGACCTGCACCACGTCGGTGGAGAGGTCCTTCGTCTCGATCACAGTGGCCATGCGCAGCTTCTCCTGAATCTGCGCTATCCGGCTCTCGATCATCGCCTGCTCGTTCTTCGCGTCGTCGTACTCGGAGTTCTCCGAGATGTCTCCGAACTCGCGCGCCTCCTTGATGCGCTCGGCGATCTCACGGCGCTTGGCCGTGGACAGGTGCTCGAGCTCCTGGCTCAGCTTCTCCAGGCCTTCGGGGGTGAGGATGACGTCCTTCTGCATGCTGCCTCGATCGCGGGTAAGAGGTTGACCGCCGGCACGCAAAACCCGCTCGTAAGCGGGCGGTTTCGGCGGCCACTGGGCTCGGCGAGCGCAGCAGTATAGCGGGCCTCGGGACCGTGTTCTCGGCCGCCCGCAAAGCCGCCTGACCATGCTCGCCCGGACGCGAACACCCCGCACGCGCGGGCGCCGCACGCGCGAGCGATGATCTGAAGATCTGCGGCTCAGGCGAGGACGGCGCGCGCGAACGGAGCCCGGACCGGCTCCAGCTGCTCGCGCACCGCCTCGAGCGTGTCCGCGTGCTGCAGCGACTCGCTCAACCGCTTGCCCACGGCCAGATCGAGGTCGAGTCGGGTCACGTACCAGGGATAGAACTTGCGCAGGTAGCGCGTGGCCCGCGGCTCGCCCAGGTGCTCGACCGCGCGGTCGATCGTCCAGGCGAGCTCCTCCAGGATCTCCTCGCGCGTGGGCTCGCGAGCTTGCTCGGACAGCAGTTGCCGAAACAGCCAGGGGTTGCCGAGCGCTCCGCGCGCGAGCATCACCGCGGTCGCGCCCGTCAGCTCGAACGCCTCGCGCGCGTGCGCGGCGTCGCTGAGGCCGCCCGTGAGAATCACCGGCGCGGGCAGGGACGCGACCAGACGCGCCGCGAGCTCGTAGTCGGGAACGCCCTTGTGCTGCACTGCCGCCGAGCGGGGATGGAACGCGATCGCCGCGACCCCCGCCTCTTCCACCAGGCGATGCGCCAGCGCAAAGCCGCTCTCGTCCCCCGCGCGCAAGCCCGAGCGCAGCTTCACCGTGATCGGCAGCTCGCACCCGGCCTGCGCCGTCCCCTCCCCCGCCGCGCGGGCGACCGCGACGGCCAGATCGGGGTCGGCGAGCATCCCCGCGCCCGCGCCCGTCTTGCGCACCTTCGGCACGGGGCAGCCCATGTTGATGTCGATCGCATCGGCGCTCGTGCTCGCCGCGACGTGCGCCGCGGCCGAGCGCATCACCGCCGGGCTCTCGCCGAACAGCTGTATCGACACGGGCCCGCCCGCCCGCTCCGGCCCGGCCGCGCGCTCGTCCGGATGAATGCGCAACATCTCCGCGCACGTTCTCTCGTTGCCGTAATGCACAGCATGCGAGGAGACCATCTCCGAAACGGTCATCCCCGCCCCATAGCGCGCCGCCTGCAAGCGCACGAACCAGTTGCCGATCCCCGCGAGCGGCGCCAGCAGCACGCGGTTGGGCACGCGCAGCGAGCCGAGCGTCCAAGGGTCGGTGAGCCGAGCGCTCATCCCCTCATGATGGCGCAGCGCCACCCGTCCAACCGGCTGGGCCCCTCCCGCTACGCCGACGGCTGCGGTGAGCGGCGCCGGCGGCAATCAGACGCAGCGACCGGCCATGGCTCACCCGTCGATCCGCCCGCGGTCCGACCGAGCTCGCCCTTCAGCCGTTGCGCTCGTGCAGCAGCCGCAGCCCCGTGAGCGTCAGCAGATCGTCGACCTCCTCGATCTCCTCGGTGTACGGCACGACCAGCGGGGAGAGCCCGCCCGTGGCGATCGCCGGGGCGCGCTGACCCAGCTCGTCATAAAGCCGCCTGAGGATCGCGTCGATCGCGCCCGCGTAGCCGAACACGACGCCCGAGCGGATCGCGTCGACCGTGTTCTTGCCGATCACGCTCTTTGGTGGCGCGAGATCGACCTTCGGCAGGCGCGCCCCGCGCTCGGAGAGCGCTTCCAGCGAGACCTCGATGCCGGTCATCAGCGAGCCGCCGAGATAGTCGCCGTCGGCGGAGATCACGTCGAAGGTGGTGGCGGTGCCGAAGTCCACGCACACCGCCGGTCCGCCGAAGCGCTCGCGCAGGGCGACCGCGTTGACGAGCCGGTCGGCGCCGATCTCGCGCGGGTTGTCGTAGCGGATCGCCATGCCCGTCTTCGTGCCAGGGCCCACGACGTGCGTCTCGTGCGCGAGATAGCGCGAGGCCATCGCCGCCCACTCGGGCTCGAGCTGCGGGACCGTCGAGGAGACGATCGAGGCGTCGATGTCGGCGAACGACAGCCCGCGCAGGCCGAGCAGGTTGCCGAGCGCCGCGCCCAGCTGGTCGGCCGTGGACTGGCGCACGGTCGCGAACCGCCAATGCTCCACGAGCTCGTCGTCACGGAACGTGCCGAAGTGGGTCTGGGTGTTGCCGACGTCGACGACCAGGAGCATGGCGGGGGTGCTGGGTAGGAGACGAATCGGAGTCTCGCCTGCGCGAGCCCGAGCAAGGCATTATGCTGAGGACCATGATCGGAAGGCGCGCAGGCGGATGAACATCAAGCTGTACGTGCTGCCGGGATCGCACCCCTGTGCCGCGGTCGAACAGGCGCTGAGGCTGAAGGGCCTGCAGTTCGAGCGCGTCGACCTCATCCCGATGACCCAGACGCTGATCGGGCCGCTGCGCTACGGCGGGACGACGGTCCCCGGGATGCGCGTGGACGGCGAGAAGGTCGTGGGCTCGCGCACGATCATGCGCCGGCTGGACCAGCTGGCGCCCGAGCCGCCGCTGCTGCCGCCGGTCGGTGACGAGCGTTACGCGCCCGTGCTGGAGGCCGAGCGCTGGGGCGACGAGGTCCTGCAATCTGTGCCGCGCCGGATCATCGATGTGGGGTTCCTGCGCCGCCCGCATGCGATGCTGAGCTACGCGGGCGAGGCCAAGCTGCCGCTGCCCAGCGCGCTGATGAAGCCCGCGGCGCCGCTGACGGCCAAACTGATGGCCTTCAAAAACAAGGCCCGCGACACGACCGCGAGGGCTGACATCGCGGCGCTCCCCGGCCAGCTCGACCGCGTCGACCGCTGGATCGCGGAGGGTCTGATCGGCGGCGAGCAGCCCAATGCCGCGGACCTGCAGATCGGCTCGACGATCCGCCTGCTGATGAGCATCGGCGACATCCGCCCGCTGATCGAGGGTCGTCCCGCCGCGAAGCTCGCGAGCTGGTTCCCGCCGCTCGCCGGCGAGATCGAGGCGGGCGTGCTGCCCGCCGAATGGTTCCCGCCCGCGCCCGTCGCGGCGTAGATAGACGACTCAGCCACACGGCGCCGCCGTGTCTCAGCCGCGCAACATCACGCTCCGCGTCATGCTCGCCGGCGTGCCCGCGATGGGCGTGAGCACGATCTGAACGCTCAGCGCCAGGCGGTGGCGACGGCGCAGCGCGGCGCGGGCGCGGGAGCTCAACGGCGTGGCGAACGTGAGGATGCCCGCATGTACCGAGGTGCGCAGCAGGCGTCCCACGCGGACTCCCGCCGGATGACGAACGGCGGCCAGCGAGGCGCGCGCGGCGAACAGGGCGACTTCGAGCCTGCCGCCCGCTCCCGCCGTGGAGACGTCGATCGAGCCGCGCACCGACAGCCCACGCTGGGAGGCGGTGAGCCTCAACGCGCGCGCTCCCCCCGCGAACGGCGAGCCGGCGGCCCCGGAGGGCCCTCCGGGGCCGCCGCTGCCTCCCGGAGGCGCCGGCGGACCGCCTTCTGGGCCCGGGGCCGGCCCGGGCCCGGGGCCGGGCCCGGGCGCTCCGGTGCCCGATACGACGATCGTGCCCGTCATTTCCCGCCCGTGCACCGTGCAGTAGAAGGTGTAGGTGCCGGGGTGCGCGAACGTGCACGTGCCACTCCAGTTGGTGCCCGAGGACGTGGCGCTCGTCCCGACCGGTACCCCGGCGCTGCAGGTCGGGGTCGCCGGGCCGCCGACCCATTCCACGCCGTGAGGGATCGTCGAGCCGGGGTTCTTGAGCGCCACCACGCCGCCTTCGCCGACAGTCACCCGCGACGGCGCCCAGGCGTGGTGTTCTTCGGAGTACAGGCCGGCGGGGATGTTCTCGGCTTCGATCGTCGGACTCGTTTCCGAGCCGGCAACGGTCGGGAGCCCGATGAGCGCCGCGGCGAGCGCCGCGAGCACGAGCAGAAGGGAGCGGGGACGTCGAGGAGGAACCGTCATCGCCAACACAGACGCCTCGCCACGAGGAACCTTCCCGGCGCTACAGTCGCAGGGTCATCCGCACGCTCGACCCGCAATCGTTGACGCAGCACGTGGACCGCATGTATCGCGCGGCCTGGGCCCTGTGCGGGCGCCGGGAGGACGCGGAGGACCTGGTGCAGGAGACGTTCGCGCGCGTGCTCGCGCGCCCGCGGGTGGTGCGGGGCGAGGACGAGGCCTACTACCTGATGCGCGCGCTGCGTAACACGTTCTACACGAGCAGGCGCACCGCGAGCCGCCGCCCCCGGACGGGCGCCGCGCTGGAGGACGTCGTCGCGGCCGATCCGCGCCCGACGAGCCGCCCGGAGCGGGCGATCGAGGTGCAGGAGCTGTACGCCACGATCGCCCGGCTGCCGGAGGACTTTCGCCTGGCGCTCGTGGCCGTGGACGTGCTCGGACTCTCCTACCGCGAGGCCGCGCGCGCGCTGAAGGTGCGTGAGGCGACAATCACGACGCGGCTGTTTCGCGCACGCAAGCAGGTGGCGCGCGCGCTCGATCCCGAGCTCGCCGAGCAGGCCGATCCGCCGGCGCCGGCGACGGCCGCGCCGGGGGCCACAGGCCTCGCGCCCGATACGCGGCCGCTCGCGTCCGGCGGAGAGGCGTCACGACCCGGTGCGCGTACAGAGCAGGCGCCTCGGGAAGAGACCCGCCCGAGCGGAGTCTTGCCGAGTAGGAGCACATCGTGAGCGATCCGCACCCCCCCACCGCAGCAGAGCAGGCCCGGGCCGAGCGCGAGCACGCGGCCGAGCGGCGCGTGGCCGAGTTGGTGCGCGCGGTGGACGTGCGCGCGCCGGAGACGCTGCATCGCCAGGTGCAGGAGATGGTCGCCGCCCACCCCGCTTCGCGCCGGGGGGCACGCCGGAAGGGTCGGAACGGCCTGCCTGGCGGCGCGCTGAACGGCCGGCTGCGGCTCACGCTCGCAGCGATGGCGCTCGCCGCGAGCGCGGGCGCGGCGCTGGCGCTGTTGACGGGCGGCGACACGCATCGCGCCGCGCAGCCAGCGGGACCGAGCGTGAGCGCGGCCTCGCGGCTGACGTTGAGCGCCGCCACGACCGGCGCGCCGCGCGAGAGCGCCACTCACGCCGCCCAGCTGGAGCTGGCGGTCGACGGCGTCGCCTTCCCCTACTGGAAGGAGCACTTCGGCTGGCGCGCGACCGGAGCGCGCACGGACACGCTCGGCGGGCGCAGCGTGACGACCGTCTTCTACGACGGCCCCGGCGGCCGGCGGATCGGGTATGCGATCGTCGGCGGCGCACCCGCGCCGGCGACGCGCGGCGGAGCGCTCGTGTGGCATCGCGGCGTCGCCTACCGGCTGCAACGGGTGGGCGCCGTGCCGGTCGTGACCTGGCAGCGCGACGGCAGGCTGTGCGTGCTCTCCGGCCGGGGCGTCAACGGCGCGACGCTCGTGGCGCTCGCCAGCTGGAGCCAGACCGGCACGACCACGTAGCCGTCCTGACAGAAGCTCCAAGCATCACCGTGCCGGAGACCTCGGGACCCGCGCGTCGGCCGCCGCAGCCCACCGGGCCGAGACTCAGGACCCGAGCGCGGGCACCCTCAGCGAGGGTCCGGCCCAGCGCACACCCTCATCGAGCGGGAGCGCCGCCAGGGCGCCGGCCAGGTCGGCGCCGGAGGGCGTCCGCAGCGCGAAGTCGATCTCCAGCGCGGGGATCAGCACGAAGCGGCGGCTGAGCAGCTGCTCGTGCGGGAGCGTCATGCGCGGATGCGCGAGCTCGTGCTCGCCGAGCAGCAGGATGTCGATGTCGATCGCGCGCGGGCCGTGACGCGGGCCGCCCTCCCGGCGACCGAGCGTCCGCTCCAGGCCCTTCACCGCGTCGAGCAGCGACAGCGGTTCGAGCGTGGTCGCCACCAGAACGCACGCGTTCAGGAAGCTCGGCTGATCGGTCACCTCGCCGACCGGATCGGTGTCGTACGTCGAGGAGCACGCGATCACCTCGACGCCCACGCCGGGTAGGGCATCGACGGCGCGCTGGAGTTGCGCGCGACGCTCGCCGACGTTCGATCCGAGTCCGAGCAGTCCTGTCTGAGCCGGCACGGATCAGCACGGTAGTGATTTGGGATGGGTGAGCCGGGAGCCAATTCACCGAACACACCCGCCGGCGCCGATCTCCCCTGCCGGCGTCGCGCAGGGAGCGCCCCCACCGACGCGGGCTCTGGCGCTTCGTGGCGCGGGTTTGGCCTACGCGCCCGTGGGCTCGCCGATACCCTCGCCGAGCCCCACGCGAGCGTGCAGGCGGCGCAGCGGAGGGGGCGCCCACCAGACGCTCTCGCCGAGACGCCCCATCAGCGCGGGTACGAGCAGCGCGCGCACGAACGTCGCGTCGATCGCGACCGCCAGCGCGGTGCCGACGCCGAACTGCTTGATGAAGAAGATGTGCGAGGTCACGAACGCGCCGACGGCGACGCAGAACAGCAGCGCGGCGGCGGTGATCAGCCGCCCGGTGCGCTCCACGCCGTAGGCGACCGCGTCGCGCGTGGCCATGCCGTTGTCGTGCGCCTCCTTGATGCGCCCGAACAGGAACACGCCGTAGTCGGTCGAGAGCGCGAACGCGACGACGAACAGCAGCACGAGGTTGGACTCCTCCAGCCCGCCGATCGGAGTGAACCCGGCCAGGCTCGCGAGGTGGCCGTCCTGAAAGATCAGCACGAGCAGCCCGGCGCCGACGGCGATCGTGAGCAGGTTCATCAGCAGCGCCACCAGCGGCAGCACCAGCGAGCCGGTCATCAGGAACAGGAACCCGCCCGTGACGAGCGCAAGGATCAGCAGCGCGAGCGGCGTGTTGGCCGAGATCGCGGACTTCTGATCCACGAACCAAGCGGTGGCGCCACCGACGAGCAGCGTGGGGGGGCCGGCGAGGGCGTGCAGATGTGCGATCAGCCGCTGGTTCGCGGACGAGCCGTCGGTGCCGCGGGGCAGCATTTCGACCTCCCACTCCCCCCGTCCGAGATAGTGCGGCGCCCCGATCAGGCTCGCCTGTGCACCGGCGGCGAGTTGCGCGCGATGGGCGAGCGCCGCGACCGTGGCCACGCCCGTCTGGGGCGCGCGGGCGAGCAGCGTCACCGTCTGCGAGCCATCGACGGCGAAGTCGCGGGTGATCGCTTCGGCGACCTGGCGGGGCTGCGCGGAGGTGGGCAGCACGTGGGCGTCGGCCGGGGTCAGCTGCAGGCGCAGCGCGGGCACCGCGATCACGATCAGCACAATCGCGGTGCCCAGGGCCACCATGCCCGGGCGGCGCATGACCCCACGCGCGAGCCGGTACCACGCGCCGTGCTCGGCCGGTCGTGCGGCCTGGGCGGCGCTGCGCTGCAACCGCGCCGGCGCCAGCGCGTTGATGCGCGGACCCAGCGCGACGAGCACGGCGGGCAGCACGATCAGCGAGACGGCGCCCGCGGACAGCGTCACGAGCGCCCCGCCGACCCCCATCGAGTAGAGGAAGCGCAACGGGAACACGAGCAGCGACGCGAGCGCACCGGCGACCGTCAGCGAGCCGAACAGGACGGTACGTCCGGCTGTCTGCAGCGTGCGGCGGATCGCCGCGTGGGTGTCGAGGCCGCGCGCGAGCTCCTCGCGATAGCGCGAGAGGATGAACAGGCTGTAGTCGATGCCGAGCCCGAGGCCGACGCCCGTGACGAGGTTGACGGCGAACACCGACAGGCCGGCGAACTGATCGATCAGGCGCAGCAGCAGGAACGTGATCACGATCGCGAATCCGCCCACGAGCAGCGGCAGGGCGGCGGCGATCAGGCCACGGAAGACCCAGAAGGAGAGCAGCAGGAGGATTGGCAGCGCGAACATCTCCGCGCGCGCCAGATCGGAGGAGGTGCGTTTGTTGATTTCGTTGAACGCCACGTCGTTGCCCCCCAGGCGCACGTCGGCGTGGGCCAGCTGCGGGCGGATGCGTTCGACGGCCTGCGCCGAGCGTTCGCGCGTGGCGAACGCCGCCAGCACGAGCGTCTCGTGACCGTTGCGCGAGACGAGCACGGGCAGGTGCGTGGCGGGATAGTCCAGTGCGCGCTGAAACCCGGGCTGGCGAGAGAGCAGCGCGACCACGTGCGCGGCCTGCGCCTGCGCGGCCGGGTCGGTGCGCACGTCGGTGGGACTCGACACGAGCGCGGCGACGCCGTAATAGGCGGCCTGGCCGGTGGCGTGTTCGACCGCGCGCAGCACCTGCTGGTTCTGCGCGTGCGGGTCCTGGAAGTCCGAGGAGTCGCTCTTGAGGATGGTGACGACGGGGACGCCGATCGCCGCCGCGAGCAGGAAGACGGCGCCCGCGATCAGCAAGATACGCCGCGTGCGCTCAGTGGCGAGCCGTGCAAACTGGTCGATCATCGTGCCTCCGGTTCCTCGGACGTTGCCGCTGCCAGCACCGCTCCCACTCCCTGGCGGCATTATAAGTTAGTGCTAACTAATGTCAAGGGAAATTGCGAGATTCCCCTGAGGGTCCGGCAGATGGCTGAGCTGAAGGACCGGCGTGCGCGCATCTGACGCGCGAGACGATGGACCTGGCGAACATGACCGCGACTGGCGCGAAGCAGCGATGGACCGGCGGACATGACCGCGACTGGCCGATGAAGCAGAGCGAGCCGGGGCGGCTACTCCTCGGCCTCGCGCCAGACCTCGACCGAGACCTCGTCCACGTGCAGTGCGATCGGCGGCTCGGGCTTGGTCGCCTTCACCCACACGCCTTCCAGGTCGTAGTCGCCGAGCAACCGGTCGGCGATCGTGCCGCACAGACGCTCCAACGTCTTGTGCGAGCGCTGCTGGGCGATCAGCGCGACGAGCTGGCAGACCTCGCCGTAGTCGACCGTGTCCTCGATCGCGTCCGTCACGGTCGCGTCGGTTTCGCCGAGGTCCAGGCGCAGGTCGAGCACGAGCCGCTGGCCGACGTCGCGCTCGGCCTCGCTGACGCCGTGATGGGTGTACAGCGACAGGCCCGCGATCTCGATCGTGACCGACTCGCCGGTCTCCTCGCGCTCTGCGTCGAACTCGTCCTCGTCCTCCTCGCCCTCGAGCGGATACGGATCGATCTCCTCGGGGCGATCCATGTAGCCGGGCTCCTCCTCGCGCGCGCCCGCGTCGGCAGGCCCCTCACCGCGAGCGCCCGCGTCGGCGGAATCCTCACCGCCCTCCGGGCGCTCGGCGCCTCTCACCTCGTCGGGGTCCTCGTCTGGCCCGGGTCCCATCGTGCGCCCAACGTAGCAGCCGCCACCGCGAGCGCAGCGCGCACCGGCGCGACGTCATGCACCCGGAACACGCTCGCCCCGCGCTCGTAGGCGAGCACGTTCGTGGCGATCGTCCCCTCGAGGCGCTCCGCCGCCGCCACGGGCTCGGTCTGACCGGCGGCGTCGGCGAGGATGCGCCCGATGAAGCTCTTGCGCGAGGTCCCCACCACGAGCGGCCGACCGAGCGAGGTCAGCTCGTCCAGGCGTGCCAGCAGCGCGAGGTTGTGCGCGAGCGTCTTGCCGAAGCCGATGCCCGGGTCGAGCATGATCCGCTGCTCGCTCACCCCCTCGCGCACGGCATCGACCATCCGCTCCTCCAGGAACGACCTGACGTCGTCCACGACGTCGTCGTAGCGAGGGTCGGCCTGCATCGTGCGGGGCTCGCCGCGCATGTGCATCAGGCAGCACTCCACCCCGCTCTCCGCCACGAGCCCCACCATCCCCGGATCGGCGCGCAGGGCACTGACATCGTTGACGAGCGTCGCGCCCGCCTCGACACAGGCGCGCGCGACCACCGCCTTGGACGTGTCGATCGAGACCTGTGCACCCGTGTCCGCGGCCGCGATGCCCTCAACCACGGGCAGCACCCGTCGCAGCTCCTCGGCAGCCGAGACCGGCTCGGCGCCGGGCCGCGTGGACTCGCCGCCGACGTCCACGATCTCGGCCCCTTCGCCGATCAGCTCGCGTGCGTGCACGATCGCCGCGCCCGCGTCGAGAAACAGGCCACCGTCCGAGAACGAGTCCGGGGTCACGTTCACGACCCCCATCAGACGGAACGAAACTGTGCTCAGGCCAGCTCCGGGCGCTCTTTGTCCGTCCCGCGAATCTCGGCCGTACCGCCGGCCAATCCCGGCCGTGGTGAGACGCGCGGGGTTTCGCGCTCGGGCCGGCCCGCGGGCGCGGGCGGGGCGGGGAGCTCGGGCTTGGAATCCTCCTCCACGCCGAACACCTCCTCTTCGCTCTTGCCGTCGAGCAGGGCCAGGAACTCCTCCTTCTCGATCGTCTCGCGCTTGACCAGGATCTCGGAGATCTTCTCGAGGTCGTGCCGGTGCTCGGTCAGGATGTCGGTCGCGCGCTGATGCGCGGCCTCAATGATGCGCCTGACCTCGTCGTCGATCTCGCGGGCGATCTCATCGGAATAGTCGGGCTCGGTCGAGAACTCCCTCCCCAGGAAGGGCTGGCCATGATCGTGGCCGAACACACGCGGGCCCAGGCGCTCTGACATGCCGAACCGCATCACCATCTGCTTGGCCGTCTGCGTCACCTTCTCGATGTCGTTCGATGCGCCCGTGGTGATCTCGCCGAACACGATTTCCTCCGCGGCGCGACCGCCGAGGGTCATCGCCATCGTGTCCTTCAGCTCCGCCCGGGTTGTCAGGAAGCGGTCTTCCTGGGGCATCGAGATCGTGTACCCGAGCGCCTGCCCGCGCGAGATCACCGAGATCTTGTGCACCGGGTCGGCGAACTCCAGGAAGTGGCCGACGAGCGCATGGCCCATCTCGTGATAGGCCGTGATCAGCCGCTCTTTCTCTGACATCACCCGCGTCTTCTTCTCGGGGCCGGCGATCACGCGCATGATCCCCTCCTCGAGCTCGTCCTGGCCGATCTCGCGCTTGCCCGTCCGCGCGGCCAGCAGCGCGGCCTCGTTGATCAGGTTCGACAGATCCGCGCCGGTAAAGCCCGGCGTCTGTCCGGCTAGCGCGTCGATGTCGATCACCTTCGCCAGCGGCTTGCCGCGCGTGTGCACCTCGAGGATTTTCGCCCGGCCCTTGCGGTCGGGGCGATCGACCGCGATCTGACGGTCGAACCGTCCCGGTCGCAGCAGCGCCGGGTCGAGGATGTCGGGCCGGTTGGTGGCGGCGATCATGATGATGTTGTCCTTCGCCTCGAACCGTCCATCTCGACCAGCAGCTGGTTCAGCGTCTGCTCGCGCTCGTCATTGCCGCCGCCGAGGCCGGCGCCACGATGACGACCGACGGCGTCGATTTCGTCGATGAAGATGATGCAAGGCGCGTGCTTCTTCGCCTGCTCGAACATGTCGCGGACGCGCGAGGCGCCCACGCCGACGAACATCTCGACGAAGTCCGAGCCGGAGATAGTAAAGAATGGCACCTTGGCCTCGCCGGCGATGGCTCGCGCCAGCAGCGTCTTGCCGGTTCCGGGGGAACCGACCATGAGCACACCTTTCGGAATCTTGCCGCCAAGTTTCTGGAACTTGCCGGGATCTTTCAAGAAATCGACGATTTCGACAACTTCTTGCTTCGCCTCTTCGACGCCCGCCACGTCGGCGAAGGTGATGTTGACCTGATCTTCGCCCAGCAGGCGCGCCCGGCTCTTGCCGAAGGACATGGCGCCCCGCCCCCCGGATGCGCCCTGCATCTGTCGCATGAAGTAGGCCCAGAAGCCGATCAGAATCAGGATGGGGAAGGCGGATATCAGCAGCTGCAGGAATACCGACTGCTGCTTCGGAGGCTCACCGCGGAATTTCACGCCCTGCGATTGCAACAATCCGATCAGAGCGCCATTGCCCGTTTCCGGGTTGTAGGTGACGAATTGGTTGCCGTCGCGGCGCTTGCCCTCGATGATCTCGCCCTTCAGGGTGACCGAATCGACGCTGTTGCTTTTGACTTCGGAGAGAAACTGAGAGTAGTCGATGGTGGCCGGCTGGCCGGTGCGCATTCCGAATTGACTGAAAATCGCGAGGAGAATGACCGCCAACGCGACCCATAAGAGAATTTGTTTCGTCAGATCGTTCAAGTTTCACCTACAACCGCTACCCATTACGACACATTATCCTGATGGCCGTTCCCCAGACAGTCGGGTTTCCCCGATGGACGCATCCCTTTAGGTGGGCCCCCCTAGGTGGGCCCCCCGAACTTACACCATCCCAAACTGCCGCGCCAACAGATAGATCTCAGGACTGCGGTTACGTGACGCCTTCGGCTTTTTCGTCGCGACCCGCCCGTACCGTGCAGCCACGCCAACACCAGCCGCATGACGTAGATCGCGAACACGGGCGGTGTGTTGTAGAGCGACTGGTTCTCCGCGTGCACGGCGTAACTGAGCATCGTGTGCAGGTTC
>DASXKH010000036.1:0-47413 GCA_036496915.1 Solirubrobacteraceae bacterium | reverse complement strand
ACTCGTCGAAGCCGATCCCGGCGGCGTCTGCCGCGAGCGGCAGCAGGCTCGTTTCGGTGAGACCCGGGACGACGTTGGTCTCCAGCACCGAGAGCTCGCCGGTCTCCTCCTCCAGCATCAAATCGACCCGCGCGACGCCGTGGCAGCCGAGCAGGCGGTAGACCTCCAAAGCGAGCGACTGCGCGCGCGCGGTCACCTCCTCGGGTAGCTGAGCCGGACAGACGAACGTCGTCATCCCGATCTCGTAGCGAGACTCGTAGTTGTAGAAATCCTCCTCGCGCGGGATCGCCTCGACCACTGGAAGTGCGATGGGCTCGGATGACTGGGATCCCGCCCGCCCCTCCGTCTCTGCGTCGAGCACCGACACGGCCAGGTCGCGCCCGGGCACGTAGCGCTCGATCACGACCTTGCGGTCGTAGGACAGCGCCCCCACGATCGCCGGTGGGAGCTCCTCGTGCGAGCGCGCGAACTTCACTCCGAGCGCTGAGCCGCCTTTGGCGGGCTTGGCGACCATCGGGAAGCCGATGCTCCGCTCCAGTGACGGCAGTGCGGCGGAGACACCGAGGTCTTTGATCGCGGACTCCTTGAAGGCGGCGAACTGCGGCGTGGGGATGGCTGCCTCGCGCATCAGATACTTCGCCAGCGCCTTGTCGGTGGCGCGCATGCACGCCGATGGGCCTGAGCCGGTGTACGGGATGCCGATCGCCTCCAGCAGTCCCTGGACGGTGCCGTCCTCGCCGTCGCGGCCGTGCAGGGCGATGAACGCGGCGTCGGGTTTGGCGTGCAGCAGTTCCGCGACGAGCTCGGGGCCGGCGTCGAGCTCGAGCACCTCGTGTCCCAGCCGGGTGAGGGCCTCCCGGGCACGCGCGCCGGAGCGCAGTGAGACGGTGCGCTCGAGTGAGCCGCCGCCCTTCAGTACCGCGATTTTCCTCTTTGTGGCGTTCATCGACCGCGCTGGCGCTGCTCGCCTGCCCGGCCCGAATCGGGCCTGCGCGGCAGCTCGAGCACATCCGCCAGCTCTGGGCCCGGCGGGACCGCGGCATCCTCGCTCGCCGTGCCCGTGTCTTTGTTCGTGCCAGTGAGTGTCCCGAGCAGGCCGGTGTCCGGGCCCAGAGTCCTGCCGATCCGCCGGATGCCCTCGCGGATGTCATCGTCGGGAACGCCGGCGAAATTGAGGCGCATCGAGGTGCTTCCGCTGAGGCCGTCCATATATGCGGCGTGCCCCGGCACAAAAGCGACACCCTCGCTGCGAGCCAGCAGGTCGGTCGTGTTCACTCCGTCGAGCGTCGCCCAGATGAACAGCCCGCCCTCGGGTCGCGTCCAACTGGCGCGCCCGCCAAAGTGTTCCTGGAGCGCCTCGAGCATCACGTCGCGCCGGCGCCGGTAGAGGTTCTTCAGGCGCTCCACGTAGTCGATCCAAGCTGGCCGTCCTGCGGCATCGCGCTCGGCGAAGTAGGCGGCGACGAACAGCTGGGTCATAGGCGAGCTGCACAGGTCGGCGCCCTGTTTGCCGAGGTTGAGCTTCTCCAGCACCGGACGCGGCGCGACCGCCCAGCCGAGGCGTAGCCCTGGCGAGAGGATCTTCGAGAACGTGCCCAGGTAGATCACGAGGTCCGAGGCGTCCAGCGAGTACAGCGTCGGCAGCGGCTCGCCTTCGTAGCGCAGCAGGCCGTAGGGGTTGTCCTCGAGGATCAGCAGCTCGCGGTCGCGCGCGACCTCGACCAGACGGCGGCGCCGTGGCAGCGACATGGTCACGCCGCCGGGGTTCTGGAAGTTGGGGATCGTGTAGATGAACTTCGGGCGGCGGCCTTCGGCGTGCAGGCGGTCGAGCGTGATCTCGAGCTCGTCGATCGGCATCCCGTCGGCGTCCATCTCGATCTGCACGACGTTGGCCTGGTAGGCGCCGAACGTGGGCACAGCGCCCGGGTAGGTGGGCGCCTCGGCGACGATCACGTCGTCCGGATCGATCAGTGCCTTGCAGACCAGGTCGATCACCTGCTGGCCGCCGGTCGTCACGATCACGTCCGCCGGGTCGACAGCGGTGTCCTCGGTGGCCATCACCTCGACGATGCAGCCGGCCGTGACCGCCATCCCCTCGGTGGGTCCGTACTGGAGCGCGCGCGGGGTGTCCTCGGCGGCGACTTGGGCCATCAGCTTCGCGTACAGCTCCGGCGCGAACGTCGAAGTGTCGGGCAGCCCGCCTGCGAGCGAGATCACGTCGGGGCGCTCGGTCAGCGCCATCATCTCGCGCATCGCCGAGCTTTTCATCCCCCGCGTGCGCGCCGCGAAAAGTGCCTCGTAGCGAGCCAGCTCGTGCGCTGCCGGCCGGCCGCGTCGTCTATCGTCACGCCCTGGCATCCACGCACGGTAGCGCACGGGATGGGCGTGCTCACACGCTGCAAGCACACATGAACGGCACCAACTCTCAGCGGGAGGGAGCGAGCCCTCTCCCGACCACCCCCAACATGCGATGAACGTCCCCAGTCAATGAACGGCACCAACTCTCAACGGGAGGGGGCGGGCCCCCTCCCGACCACCCCCAACATGCGATGAACGCTCTGAGTCAATGAACGGCACCTTCTTCTACATCGGTCTCGGCCTCGGGCTGGCCATCGCCTGCGGGCTGCGCCCCTACCTACCCGCGCTGCTCGCGGGCGCGCTCTCCTCCGCCAATGCCCTGGGGGTCGAATTCGGGGCCTCCGGTCACGCCTACCACTTCCTGCAGGAGGGCTGGTGGCTGCTGGCCGTCACCGTCACGCTCGTGGGTGTCTACCTCCTGCAGCTGCGCCTCGGCTCAGAGCGCTTCGAGGCGCTTGCCGGGGGAGCCGTCGCCGCGCAGGCCGTCGCGGTCGGTGCGCTGCTGTTCGCCGGCACGCTCGCCGCCCACGGCGACACCTCCTGGCCGGGCCTGATCGGCGGCGCCGCCGCCGCCGCGCTGGCTTGGGGCGCGACCCATCCGGTGATCGTCCGGGCGCGCACGCGCCTGCCCGACCGCACGGCGCGCGAAGCCGTGACCGTCTATCTCGACGCCGCCGCGCTGCTGCTGGCGGCGCTTGTCGCGCTCGTGCACCCGCTCGGCTACGTCGCCCTCGCGCTGCTCGCCTGGTTCGCCTGGCGCGGTCGCGCTCGCGGCTCGGACGATCGCTACGCCGGCCTGCGCATCCTGCGCCGCTGATGGGCTCGCGATACGCCAGCCACTGCGGTGACCGGCGCCGGCGGGGCCGGTTGGAGAGGCTAGCTCCCGCGTCTCCCGCTAAACGCCCTTCCGCCCGCCTCACGCCGTGAGCGCCAAGCCCCCCAAGCTCGTGCTCTGCGTGATCGACGCGATGGCGCCCGAGATGCTCCTCCGCGCCACCGAGTCCGGGGCCGCGCCCGTGCTCGCGACGCTGCTGGCGCGCGGCTCCTACATCCCCGACTGCGTCGCCGCCTTCCCGTCGGTCACGCCCGTCTGCGCCGCCTCGATCGTCACCGGCACGGCCCAGGACGAGCACCGCATCCCGGGCATGAACTGGTACTCGCGCGCGGAGTCGCGCTATGTCGAGTACGGCTCCTCGCTGCGCGCCGCCCAGCGCTTCGGGATCGCCCGCCAGCTCACCGACACCGTCTACAACATGAACCGCGCCCACCTCTCCGCGGACACGCCGACGGTGTTCGAGACGCTCGACGACGCCGACGTGCGCACCGCCGGCACGACCTACCTGATGTACCGCGGGCGCCACCGCCACGAGCCCCAGCGCGACACCACGCTCGCGCGCGTGCTCGCCGGCACGCTCGCGCGCCACCCCGTGATGGGCCCGCGCGAGCTCTTCTACGCCGACGTCTTCGCCTCGCGTCGCACCGGCTGTCGCTCGACGCTCGGCATGCCCGGCGTGCGCGACCGCCACTCCGGCTGCGTCTCGGCCTACATGGTCGAGCACGACCTGTTCGACTTCCTGCTGCTCTCCCTGCCCGACAACGACTGGCACTCGCACAAGCACGGGCCCGACGGGCAGCTAACCTCGATCGCCGCCGCCGACCTGCAGCTCGCGCGGGTGATGGAGGCCGCGGGCGGCATCGACGCCTTCCTCGAGCAGCACGCCGTAATCGTCATGGCCGACCACTCCCAGGCGCCCGTCACCGCCACGATCGACCTCCAATCGGAGCTCTCCGAGCTGGGCGTCCTGCAGCCCGACGGCGCGGGCCTGCTCGGCGCGCTGACCGGCTCGCGCGCCTCCTCGCGTGCGCGCGAGGACTCCGAGCTGGCCGGTGGGCCCCAGATCGCCGTCTGTCCCTCCCAGCGCGCGGCGATGGTCTACTCGCTCATCGACGAGACCCGCGACGCGATGCGCGCGTCCGTGCTCACCCGCGCCCTGTCGATCGAGGGCGTGGATCTGGTCTGCTGGCTCGCGCGCGACGCCCACGACCGTCCCGTCGAAGGGGTCGTCTCCAACGCCGATCGCGGCGAGCTGCGCTTCGCTCCGGGCGGGGACCTGCGCGACGCCCGCAACCTCTCCTGGCACCTGGACGGCGAGCTCGCCGTGCTCGACGCATCCGTGCACGCCGACAACACATTGCAAACGCCCGCCTACCCCGACGCGCTCGCGCGCCTGTGGTCGGCCCTGACCTGCCCCACCTCGGGCGAGGTCCTGCTCTCCGCCGCCCCCGGCCACGAGTTCCTCGACTGGGGCGGCGCCGCGCACGTGGGCGGCGGCTCCCACGGCTCGCTACACGTAAGCGACTCGCTCGCCCCGCTCGTGCTCTGCGGCGTCGAGGCGCCCCGTGAGCCCCCGGGCCAGTGGACGATACGCGACGTCGCCGCGCTCGTGACGGCGCACTTCGACCCACCCGCGGCTCTATCTGATTTATCTGATACAGTCTAGCGCATGGTTCAAATGACCGCGACCGAGGTGGCCCGCAACTTCTCGGCCGTCGTCAATCGCGTCATCGCCGGCGAGGAGATCGAGGTCGTCCGCAACGGCGCCCCCGTCATCGAGCTGCGCCGTCCCTCGCGCCCGCGGGGAATCACCGGCAGGGAATTCAAGGAGCTGATGGCCAGCCTCCCACCGGTCGACGAGGATTTCGCACGCGACGTGGAAGAAGCGCGCAGGGAGCTTGGACCACCCAAGCCCGCATGGCCCTCCTGATAGACACGTCCGTCCTGGTCGACGCCGAGCGGCGCGAAGAACAGTACGAGCAGGTGCTCCCCGGGGATGAGCAGGACCAGGAGCACTCGATCAGTGCGATCACGGTCAGCGAGCTGCTGCACGGTGTCCACCGCGCCGTTGAGGAGCACCGGCGGGCGCTGCGCAGGGCGGTCGTCGAAGGGATGCTGGCGAGGCTAGAGCCGATTCCCATCACCATCGAGGTGGCCCGCATCCACGCGGAAACCTGGGCTGGGCTCGAAGCAGCCGGCGAAGTCATCGGCGTGCACGACCTCTGGATCGCAGCCACCGCGCTCGCCCACGGCCTGCGCATCGCCACAACCAACGCGCGCGAGTTCGAACGCGTGCCGGGCCTCTCCGTGCTCTCGCTCTGACCCGCGCGACGCCACGGTCGAGTAGGGGACTTGACAATTGCTTCGCCAATAGCTATGTTGTTCTCGCAATGACAACCCAGGCGGTTGTCGAGCAAGCACATAGATCGGGTTAGGGGCCTGCCACTGTGCCGGCCTTATTGATCAGCAGGGGTTTCCTTTGGGAGAGGGACCTGAATCGCTTCGATGAGGGAGCTGTTTTCGCGTGGAGTCTTGCAGGACAGACGTGACAGGGAACGCTGCGTGCCGTAAACGGTCCGTAGGTAGATGCATCGGCATCGATGCATCTCTCTCTCTCTCTCTCTCTCTCTCTGCCGGTAGCGGATCGCTTCTCTCCTCGGCGCTAGAGCGCCGATCCTGTTCCCCCACAGGGGGAGGGGTTAATTCTGCCTTCGTGGGCGGACGTATAACGCGCCCCGCGGCGTCCCACGCCCGCGCGCGAGTCGCTTCGGCGCCCGTCGATCTTCAAACGGTTTCACTCAATCCGCGTGCGCAGCGCCGGGTGCCGGCACGCTCTACTCCCCGGGAGGAAAGTAATCCATGAGGTTTCCAGCACTACGCAAACGGCCGCGCGTCAGTCCCACGGCGGTGATCGCGACGCTCGCGCTCGTGTTCGCCATGACCGGCGGCGCTTTTGCGGCCGGCAGGTACTTGATCACCTCGACGAAGCAGATCAAGCCGAGTGTGCTCGCGCAGCTGAGGGGCAAGCCGGGTCCGGCGGGCGCCAAAGGCGTAGCTGGAGTTCAGGGTGCTGCCGGTCCCCAGGGCCCGGCCGGTGCCGGCGGTGCGCAGGGCCCCGCGGGCGCTGCCGGCGGGACGGGCAAAGACGGGGCTCCCGGCAAAGAAGGCAAACAGGGTCCCACCGGCACCACGGGCTTCACGGCGACACTCCCCAAAGGCGCCACCGAGACCGGGACCTGGAGTGAGCAGTCCTCGAAGATCCAGTCCAAAGAAAAAACTCTGGTCAGCACGGCGATCTCGTTCTCGATCCCGCTGAAATCGGCGCTCGACAAAACCCATGTGTTTCTCGTCGAAGAACCGGGTCAGCATGAAGCCGAATGTCCTGGTAGCGTAGAAAACCCGGGTGCTGCCGAAGGCGACCTGTGTGTGTTCCTGACGGAACTTGGCAACCAGGTCGTGCAGAAACTCATCCCGACGATCGAGGATCCGTCGAAGGGTCAGGGTGAAGGCGGCGCCGGCAGGACAGGAGCGGTCCTCTTCTTCGGACCGGAAGCCGGCGAAGTCGAAGGCTTCGCTTACGGGACCTGGGCCGTAACGGCCGGCTAGCGGCTAGGCGAGACGAGAGATCGGGCATATGCACGCGCTAGTTCGGCCCAAGGGGTCAACCGACCGGGCGGTGTCGTCCAGGCTGTTGACCTTGACCCCGCCAGTCACCCGCTCGGTGCCTAGCGGGCCGCGCCGGCGCAGGACGGCCTCAATGCTGAGCGCGCGCCGCTTAGCCGTCGTTCTCGGTGGAAGCGTGTCGATCGCGCTCGGCGCGCTCTGCGGTCTCGCCGCGCCAGCGGCTGTCGCAAACCGCGCGCACGCGTACGACAACCTCGCCTTCGGCGGCACCGGCGAAACCGCGGGTGACCTTTCGCTCGCTGTCCCCGCGAAACGTGTTCCCGGCAGTGGTATCGCGGTGAACAACTCCGTCGGCGACGTATACGTCGCCGACACGGGCAACCGGCGAGTCGACGAGTTCTCGTCGACCGGCGCGTTCGTCCGTGCATGGGGCTGGGGCGTGAGCACAGGCGCGCCAGAACTTCAGGTGTGCACCGCAACTTGTCAGCGAGGCTTGTCCGGTACCAACGCAGGCGAGTTCGTCGCGCCTGTCTATGTGGCCGTGGACAACGCCCCGCTGAGCGCTTCCCGCGGCGACATCTATGTCGGGGACACGGGCACGGCTCTCGTGTCGAAGTTCGACCACGAAGGTCATCTGATCAGCTCCTGGGGCAATAACGGAGAAAACGGCGCGCATGAACATGTTGAACCGAACGGGCAGCTCAACGGCACGCCCACAGAACTTTTCGATCAGGGCAATCCGAGTGCGATCGAGCTCAGCGGTGTCGCCGTTGACGACGAAGGTGGTCTGTTCGTAATCAACACTGTCACACGTCTCTTCAAGTTTGGACAGGATGGAGCCTCGCTTCACACGTGCTCCGAGCCCACCGAAGCCAACGTGCGCGTCGCGGGCATCGCCGTGGGACCGCGGGGCATCGATCTGCTCGACGGGCTCGGACGGACGGGGCTCGCCGGGCTGACCTGCGCAAGCTATGAACTGCTGACCGGTCTGTCTCACGAAGGTACGGGCCTCGCGCTCGACACGCTCAGCGGCGAGTTGGAGGTCGACATGGATGGCGTGCTCATCCAGGACATCCCCGTCAAATGCACGCGCGCTCCAGATCACACTTGCAGGTCCAGCCAGGTGTTCGGCGAAGGGCTTCTGACTGGCGCGAGCGGCGTCGCGGTCGACCCAGCCTTGGGCTCCGTATATGTCGCCAACGGCGCCACGAACCGAATCTTGGCGTTCGCGTTGTCGGTCGAAGCGACGATTCTCGCCGCGAGCGCCGTAACGGCCCACACAGCGACGTTGCACGGCACCGTAAACCCGGTAGGGACCGAATTGTCTCTCTGCCGCTTTGAATACGGCGAAACCGAAGAATACGGCCTAAGCGCGCCGTGCGCAGAGTCAGTTGGATCAATTGGTGAAGGCAACGCTCCAGTCGAAGTCCACGCCGACTTGACTGGTCTGGACGGCGGCCGGACCTACCATTTTCGCCTTCACGCGATAAACGGCAAAGGCACGGTCGTCAGCGAAGACGAACAGCTTCTGACGACACAGACCGCGCGGATTGAAGCCGTGTCCGCCTCCGAGCTGGCAGCCTCCTCCGCGACGCTGAACGCGAAGGTGAATCCACACAACCTCGCCGCCCATTACCACTTCGAATATGGACCTTGCAGTACCGCCAGCGAATGCTTCTCGGGCCCATATCCGTCGAAAACGCCCGAACCTGACGGCTCGATTCCTGCCGGCGAAACATCGGTGACCATCTCCCAGCACGTTGAAGGCCTCACACCCGGTCTCCCCTACCACTTCCGGATCGCCGTCGAAGACGTCGCCGGGCTGGCAACGCCGAGTCCCGAAGGCGTGTTCGTCTTCGATCCTCCGGCCCCGTCTTGCGAAGGCCATACCGCGTCACTCCCGGATTGCCGTGCCGACGAGCTCGTCACGCCTCCGGACAAGAACGGCGCGTTGATCGACAACGGCGGCGGCGAATTCCTTACCGCCCCTGCGATCGCGGGAGATGGCTCGAGTGTGCTCGCCAAGAGCATCCAGTGCTTCCATGGGCCCGAATCGTGCACGAGCGTCCGCGCCACCGAAGGCGAGCCATACCGCTTCGCGCGCACTGTCGGCGGATGGCTCACCGAAACCCTTGCGCCGCCGGCAAGCGCGGGTAACACGATGCTCAGCTACAACGCGGAAACGGGTCTCGTGCTCTACGCGATAGCGGGCAATGCGCCGGCACGTGAACAGTTCTACGCGCGCGAAGTCGATGGCACCCTGAACGCGATCGGCCCGGTTGGGGAACTGCCGGGGACACAGATCACCAACCCTGCTAGCAACCGCATGGCGCAGACGGCAGATCTCTCACATCTGGTCTATCAGAGTGTGGCCGGCCTCTGGCCGTCGCTCGAAATGGGACTCGAACCCGAAAAGGTGTTCGAGTACACCAGTTGGGGCCAGACAACTCCCGTCCTCGTCGGCACGAGCGGAGCGTCGAGCCTGATCAGCGCATGCGGCACGTCCATAGGCGCGTACATCGGCGGCGGCCGCGATTCGCTGGGCGCGATTTCCGCCGATGGCCGGAGCGTAGTGTTTACGGCAGCCGCGTGCGAACACGGTACAGGCGAAAATTCTGGTGTCACCGTACCTGCTGATGAGCTGTTCGCGCGGGTTGAAGGCTCACACGGCGTGGCGAACCTCCTGCTATCCGGCCCGGGCCCAGAAGCGACATGTCACAAAGTCTGCGAAGAACAAGAGCAGCACCCAGGTGATGCAACCTTCGAAGGTGCCTCAGCCGACGGCTCACACGTGTTTTTCACGAGCACCCAGCAACTGACCGACACAGCGACAGAGGATCGGCGCGCCGGTGACAGCGCCCACACACCCGGCTGTGCCAACACAGCCTCCGATTCGTCCGGCTGCAACCTGTACCTCTCCGAATGCGCCACCCCCTGCGAAACGGCCTCCAGTCGTCGCCTGCTGGACCTCTCGGCCGGCGACAGCAGCGGGCTGGGGCCAGTTGTGCGCGGGGTGATGGCGATCCCCGCTGACGGCTCGGATGCCTTCTTCGTTGCACGCGGCGTTCTCACCGAAACCCCCAATCATCAAGGCCTACGCCCTGTCGCGGGAGGCGAAAATCTGTATGTGTACACGCGAGGCGCCCCAGAAAGCAGCGGTCATCTGACCTTTATCGCGACCCTCTCCTCGGTCGACAGCGAAGCGTGGGTGGAGGGCATTGGTCGAGTAGACGTGACCCCCGAAGGCCGCTACCTCGTGTTCACCAGCCACAAGGGTTTGACAGCGGATACGCCATCAGGACTCGGGCCGGCGCAGGTGTATCGCTACGACACGCTGACTGAAGAATTGATTCGGGTGTCCATCGGCACGGATGGTTTTAACGACGACGGGAACGCGGCGATCGCAGACGCCAGGATTGCCCCACATGTGCCGCTGACGGGCGGCTATCCACGCATGGATCCAACGATGTCCCACGACGGCCGCTTCGTCTTCTTCCAGAGTCCAACCGCGTTGACGCCCGGCGCCTTGAACAACGAACACGTTACAGGCAACACCAAAGTGCTGGCGCAGAACGTGTACGAGTGGGAGGCAGATGGAGCAGGACTCTCAGCAGGGGCCCCTGCCTGCACCCAGGCCGGGGGCTGCGTGTCGTTGATCTCAGATGGCCATGACCTCGCCGAAGGCAGTGGCGTGCATGGGAACTTCAGTGCCGTTGAACTGCTCGGCACCGACGCGACGGGCTCCAACGTCTTCTTCTGGACTGCCAACCAGCTGGCTCCAACCGATACGGACTCGCAAGTGGATCTGTACGACGCGCGGGTAGAAGGCGGCTTCCCCGCGCCGGAACAGGCCCCCTCCTGTGGCAGCCTTACGGAATGCCACCAGCCACCTCCGCCGGAATCCGTCTTTGGCGCCCTCGCGAGCAGCACTTTCTCGGGCTTTGGCAACGCTGAAATCGGCAGCGTTGTGCCGCTGCCACACGTCACCCAGCGGCACGCGCCCGGAGAAAAACTTGCTGCGGTGCTGAAGAGTTGCCGCACGAAACCCGCCGGCCACGTACGCCAGTTGTGTGAACGCCGTGCGCGAAGCAGCTATCAGCAGCAACTCCTGGCCGGCGCTGTGCGCGCATGCCACAAAAAAGCCGTGCATCTCCGGGCGGCTTGTGAAAACCGTGCACGCGCACGGTACCGAGTGCAGCGCATGGGTCGGGCTCACCACGCCCGCACCAAGGGCGGCGGGGCCCGATGAAGCGGCTGGTCCTGATTGTCGCGGCGGCGCTATTCGCCGTCGGTGGCGGCCCCGCAGTAGCCGGTGCTGCTACGGAATCGGCCCGCTGGTCGATCGACTCCGTAGCCTACCCATCGGACTTCAGCACCGAAGACAATACCGCCTGCGAACAGCAATCCAGCGAACTATCGTTCGAAGCGTGCGATACCTATGCGGTCACAGCGACGAACGTCGGCTCTGTCAGCACGCAGACGGCCGCCATCACGATCACCGACACGCTTCCCGCTGGGGTGACGATTCACAGCGTGGCGCTGTTCCTCGAAGACGCCCCGGCCCGCTTTACCGAAAACTTGGCGAATCTCGAAAACAAAACGACAAAACAACCGATCTGCTCGACGACGCCGGTTCGATGCGTCGTACCGCTCGCCGCGCTCGGCGAAGGCGGCGTCCTAAAGCCGGACCAGTCGCTGAAGATGTACGTGTCGGTGCAGGTTAATACCCCAGCTGACGAAGGCACGCTGGTGAACGCTGCATCGGTCGCGGGCGCCGTGCCAACAGCGCCACAACAAGCATCCGTGAGTAGAGCCAACACGCTCGAACACGGTCACCCCGGGATCGGTATGACCGTGTTCGACGCACCATTCAGAGGGGTCGACGGGCTCCCGGATCCGCAGGCCGGCGATCATCCCTATGAGCTTGATACGCGGCTTGGCCCGAACACGATGGTTCGCGAAACTCCAGAAGGATTCTTCGGCGCCACCGCGGTCGAGGACCTTCGCGACGTGATCGTCGACCTGCCGCTCGGGGTCGCCGGCAGCGGCGTCTCCACGCCGCGCTGCACCCTCACACGACTCGGCTCGAGGGGTACCGGGGGCGTCCAAGGTCAATCGGGGTGCCCGCCTGACACGATCGTCGGGCACATCCGCACATACCCTGAATCGACGATCTCGGCAATCGGCCCGATCTACAACATCTTGCCGGAGAAAGGCGTAGCGGCGGAGCTCGGATTCATCGATGCCACTGGGGGCACTCACGTCATCTACGCCAGCCTCGCCCCAACCCCTGCTGGATACGTACTCCGTACATCGAGCCGCGAAATCCCGCAACTGGCGCTCAACGAAATCCTCGTCAACGTCTTCGGCGACCCGGCGGTCAGGGACAAAGCGGCCGAACCCGCTCCGCCGACGTTCACCAACCCTTCGCACTGCGCGGGCGAACCACTGGTTACAAAAGTCCTGATGGACTCGTGGGAGAATCCGGGTTCCTACAGCCCCGACGGCACACCGGACCTGTCAGATCCCAACTGGGTGAGCGCTCATTACGAATCGCCCCCGGTGACGGGTTGTGAAGCGCTCGAAGGACTGTTCGAACCGTCGATCGCAACCACACCGTCCTCGCACGCGGCGGATACCCCGACTGGGCTGGACGTGAACGTCACTGTCCCCCAGCACAATGGCGCGGAAGAACTGGCGGTCCCGCCGTTGCGGGACACGCTCGTGACGCTGCCCGCGGGGGTGAGCGTGAACCCGTCTTCCGCGAACGGGTTGCAGGCGTGCTCACTGGAAGAGATCGGGATCAGTCCCGCGGGTGTCCCGGACGCGGCGCCCCCCGGGTGTCCTGATGGGTCGAAGATTGGGACGGTTGAACTGGAAACGCCGGCGCTCGCGATGGAAGCATGCAAGAAATCGGACGTGCCGTTGCAGGAATGCCCTGAACCCGAAGAACGCGAGAAGACACCCTTGAAGGGCTCGATCTATGTCGCCAAGCAGACCGAAAACCCGTTTGGCAGCCTGCTGGCGATCTATATCGTGGTCGATGATCCCCGCACGGGTGTGGTCGTGAAGATCCCCGCGGAAGTCAAACCGGACCCTGTTACGGGGCAGCTCACAACGTTGGTGAGGGATACGCCGCAGTTCCCGTTCAGCGAACTACGCACGCATTTCTTCCCCGGCCCCACAGCTTCGTTGCGTACCCCTGCGACGTGTGGTGCCTACATCTTGACCTCGGAATTGACGCCGTGGTCGGCGCCCGACTCGGGTCCCCCCGCGACACCGTCGGGCTCGTTTGAAATCATTGAAGGCCCCGGTGGTGGCAGCGGCTCCTCGTGTGCGCATAGTCCGGGTGAAGAGCCAAACACACCGTCCTTCCAAGCTGGCACCACCACCCCGACCGCGGGTGCGTTCAGTCCCCTGGTCGTCCATCTCAGCCGTGAAGACGCCTCGCAGAACTTCGGTCAGATCAGCGTGACGCTCCCGCCGGGTGCGAGTGGGAGGCTGGCGGGTATCCCCGAGTGCTCCGATGCGCAGATCGCGACAGCTATGTCGCGTAGTCATCCTGGTGAAGGAGCGATCGAGGCCGCCAGCCCCTCCTGTCCGGCGTCCTCCGCGATCGGGACGGTCACGGTCGGTGCGGGTGCTGGCCCAGACCCGTACTACGTAACAGGGAAGGCGTACCTCGCCGGCCCGTACAAGGGAGCCCCGTTCAGTGGCGTGTTCATCACCCCCGCGATAGCGGGCCCATTCGACCTCGGCGTTGTCGTGGTCCGTGCGGGCCTGTACATCGATCCGAGCACGGCGCGGGTCACGACGACCTCCGATGCCCTGCCGAGCATCCTGCAGGGCATCCCCCTCGATGTTCGTTCGGTCACGGTCAACGTGGATCGTCCGGGGTTCACGCTGAACCCGACCAACTGCAACCAGTTGGCGGTGACGGGGTCAGAGACTTCGACACTCGGGAACACCGCACCGTTGAGCGATCGTTTCCAGGTCGGTGGTTGCCAGAACCTGAAATTCGCGCCCTCCTTCACGGTTTCCACCGCGGGCAAGACGAGCAAAGCCAACGGCGCTAGTCTGAGCGTGAAGGTCGCCTATCCCGCGGGGTCGTTGGGGACACAGTCGAACATCGGGCGTGTCGATCTGCAACTGCCCAAGCAACTCCCCGCGCGCCTGACGACGCTGCAGAAAGCGTGCACGGAAGCGCAGTTCAACACGAACCCTGCGGGTTGTCCGGTGGCGTCGATGATCGGGACGGCGAAAGCGATCACACCACTGCTGAACGGTCCCCTGGTGGGTCCTGCGATCCTCGTCTCCCACGGCGGCGCCGCGTTTCCCGACGTGGAGTTCCTGCTCCAGGGCGAAGGGGTGCTGGTGGTCCTGGATGGTAAGACGCAGATCAAGAAAGGCATCACGTTCAGCCATTTTGAAACGGTCCCGGATCAGCCGATCAGCACGTTCGAAACGACGTTCCCCGAGGGCCCCTACTCCGTCCTCTCGACAAACCTCCCCACGAGCGCGAAATACAGTCTCTGCGGACAGTCCCTCACGTTGCCGACGACGATCACCGCGCAGGACGGCGCGATCATCAAACAGAACACCAGAGCGAGCGTCACGGGCTGCGCGAAGGTCAAGACCCTCACCCGCGCACAGAAGCTCACCAAAGCCCTCAGGGCCTGCCACAAGCAGCCCAAGGGCCACAGGCGCAAAGCCTGCGAACGACAGGCGCGGCGCAAATACGGTCCGGCCACGCGAGCGGCCAAAGGCCGCAAGGGCAAGCAGAAGTAGGCGCGGGAGATGGCTGCCGTGTCCGCGTCACGCGATCGTCGCAAGGCCGCCCCCCAAGCCTCGCCGTTGCGGCCCGGCCATAACGGTACGGCGGGAAGCCCGGGGCGGGAGTACGCGCGCGAGCAGGTCGTGGAGATCCAGCGCGCGCGGATGCTCGCGGCGATGGTGGAGGTCTGTGACGAGCGCGGCGTGGGCAACGTCACGGTGGCGCATGTCGTGGCGCGCGCGGGGACCTCGCGGCGCACGTTCTATGAGCTCTATAGGGACCGCGAGGACTGCTTCCTCGACGCGTTTGAGCACGCCGTCGAGCGCGCTGCCGCGGCGGTCGTTCCTGCGTACAAAGCGCGGGAGGCCTGGCGCGAGCGGATCAGGGCGGCGCTGGCGGCGCTGCTCGGGTTCCTCGACGACGAGCCGCGGCTGGGCCGGCTGCTGGTTGTGCACGCCCTCGGTGCGGGCCCGCGCGCGCTCGAGCGTCGCGCGCGCGTCCTCGACGCGCTGATCGACGCGGTCGATCGAGGTCGCCGCGATGCGCCGAGGCGCCGCGACGCGCCGAAGCGGGGCGACGCGTCGAGGCAGGGGCAGAACGCCGGGGCGCGGCCGACCCTGACCGCGGAGGGATCGGTCGGAGCGGTCTTCGCGGTCATCCACGCGCGGCTGCTCGACCGGGACGCCGACCGCGACGGACGCTCTTCCTCGGGGCGCGAGCGCATTGCATCGCCCGCCACCCCGCTCAGCTCGCTGCTGAACCAGCTGACGAGCATGATCGTGCTGCCCTATCTCGGCGTGAGCGCGGCCCGGCGCGAGCTGGAGCGTCCCCAGCCCAGGGCCCGCGAGGGGTCCTCGCCGCCGCGGCCCAACCCGCTGCGAGAGCTGGACATGCGCCTCACCTACCGGACCGTGCTCGTGCTCGTGAGCATCGCCGAGCACCCGGGCGCGTCCAACCGCCGGATCGGCGAGCACGCGGGCGTGCACGACCAGGGTCAGATCTCAAAGCTGCTGGGGCGTCTGCACAGGCTCGGGCTGATCGATAACACCGGCGAGGGCCACACCAAGGGAGGCCCGAACGAGTGGGTCCTGACGAGCACGGGGCGAGACGTCCAGCGCGCGATCGGCGCCCGGATCGCGCCCTGAGGCTCGCGCGCGCAGCCTCCTCGCCGTTACCCTCGGCTGGTGCGCTCATCGGGCCTCCCAGTCGCCGTCCTGTCAGCTCTGGCTCTCGCTCTGGCCGTCGCCTCGCCGGCCGCGGCGAGAGCGGGCTCGCAGGTCGCGCCGCTCGATACCTCCCCCTCTACGAGGACCGTCGCGACGATCGGCACGGCGCCGGGCGCCACGGTCGCGACGACCACCCAGGCGACGGTCTCGGAATCGCCGGTCCCGGTGGCCGGCTCTGACGTCCCGCCGGCCGGACGCAGGCTGTCCGCGAACCAGGTGTTGGCGATCGCGCAGGCGCTCCCGAAGATGCGGGCGGTGCGGGCGAAATACCCGGGCTCCTACGGTGGCGCGTACCTCAAGGGTCCGCTGCGCTGGCAGGTGAGCTTCTTCTCGAAGGGGGGCGCGAAGGAGATCGGCCAGGCGATCGTCGCCGACTCCACCGGGAGGGTGCTCGAACAGTGGACGGGGTTTCAGGTCGCGTGGTCGATGGCGCGCGGCTACCCGGGGGCGTTCGGGCGGCACGTGAACGCGCTGTACGTGTGGCTGCCGCTGTGCCTGCTGTTCCTGCTCCCGTTCGTCGATCCCCGCCGGCCGTTCTCGCTGCTGCATCTCGACCTGCTCGTGCTGCTGTCGTGGTCGGTGTCGCTGGCGTTCTTCAACCACGCGCACATCTATGCGTCGGTGCCGCTCGCCTATCCGCCGCTCGTGTATCTGCTCGGGCGCATGCTCTGGCTCCTGCGCCGCCCGACCCCCGGGCGAAAGCCGCCACGACCGCTGCGGCTGCTGGTGCCCGTGCCCTGGCTCGCGCTCGGGGTCGTGTTCCTGCTCGGGTTTCGGATCGCGCTGAACGTGACCGACGCGAACGTGATCGACGTCGGCTACGCGGGCGTGATCGGGGCGGAGAGGGTTGTCCACGACAGGCCGCTGTACGGGGGCTGGCCGCAGGACAACGAACACGGCGACACCTACGGTCCGGTCGCCTACGAGTCGTATGTGCCGTTCGAGCAGGCGTTCGGCTGGAGCGGGACGTGGGATGACCTGCCGGCCGCGCACGCCGCCGCGGTCGTGTTCGACCTGCTCGCGGTCGGGCTGATCTTCCTGCTCGGCATGCGCATCCGCGGACCGACGCTGGGCGTCGCGCTGGCCTACGCCTGGGTCTCCTACCCGTTTACGCTGTTTGCGCTGGAGTCGAACTCCAACGACACGCTCGTGGCCGTGTTTATCCTGGCCGCGCTGCTGGTGGCGAGCTCTCCGCCCGCGCGGGGCGTGTTCGCGGCGCTCGCCGGGCTGACCAAGCTCGCGCCGCTCGCGCTCGTGCCGGTGCTGGCCACGCACGGCCTGTTCACCACGCGCCCCGCTCGGCGCTGGGCGCTCGGGAGCGCCGCCGACGGCTCGGGACGTTCGCCCGCGGGAGCAGCCGGAGGGGAGCCCGTCCTCGATCGACGCCGGCGTGCGCGTATGCGCGCGCGCGCGCTGGCGGGCTTCTTCGCCGCGTTCGTCCTCACCGCTGCGATCGTCTCGATCCCCGCGATCACGCACGACTCGCTGCGCACGATCTATGCGCGCACGCTCGAATACCAGGCCAACCGCGGCTCGCCGTTCTCGGTGTGGGGGCTCTACGGCGGGCTGCACGGCGTGCAGACGGCGGTGCAGGTCGCCGCGGTGGCGCTGGCGCTGGCGCTGGCGGTGCTGCCCCGACGCCCCGACGTGGTGGGGCTCGCGGCGGCGTGCGCGGCGATCGTGATCGCCACCCAGCTCGGGGTCGAACACTGGTTCTACCTGTACATCCCGTGGTTCTTCCCGCTCGTGATGATCGCCCTGCTGGGCGTTCGTCCCGAGCGCGCGCGCCGGGGAGACCCGCCCTACGCTGCGGCTATCCCGAGCTGGGAGGCGCCGAGCGGGGCGCGGGCGCCGGACGGGGCATCAGCACCTGCTCGATTGAGGCTGCCGAGCGCGGCGTGGTGGCCGAGCAGCGGATGAAGACGCCCATCAGCCACGGGTCCTCCTCGGAGGTCTCGAAGCGCACGGGCATCTGCGTCACGAGCGACTCGATCGCCTGCTCGCGCTTGACCCCGATCACGCCCCCGCGCGGGCCGGTCATGCCAACGTCGGTGATGTATGCGGTGCCGCCCGGCAGCACGCGTCCGTCCGCGGTCGGGATGTGCGTGTGCGTGCCCACGACCGCGGTCACGCGTCCGTCCAGCATCCAGCCGAGCGCGACCTTCTCCGAGGTCGCCTCGGCGTGCATGTCGACGAGGATGTGATCGACGTCGCCGCCGAGCTCGCTCAGCGCGGCCTCGATCTCGGTGAAGGCCGAGCGGCCCGCGCGCAGGTACAGATTGCCGCTGAGGTTGACCACGCCCAGGCGCACGCCGTCGCGCTCGAGCACGCAGGTGCCGTGGCCCGGCTGGATGCGCAGGAAGTTGGCCGGGCGCAGGATCCGCGGCTCGGAGTCAAGGTAGGGGTAGATCTCGCGGCGGTGGTAGGTGTGGTTGCCGAGCGTGATCGCGTCCACCCCGCCCGCGAACAGCGCGCGGGCCGCCTTCGGCGTGATTCCCAGCCCCCCGGCGACGTTCTCGCCGTTGACGACCACGAACGTGGGCTCGTAGCGCTCGCGCAGGATCGGCAGGCACTCCAGCAGCGTGTGCCGGCCGACGCTGCCGACGAGATCGCCGACGAACAGGATGCCGGCCTGCGCCTCAGCCATACTGCGGCGATGTGTCGGACGGGAAGGGTTTGCGGATGAGCGGCGCGGGGGACGACGCGCCCGTGGCCGCTCCGTCAAGCGCGACCGAGCGCGAGCTCGCTCCCGGCGGCCGGCGGGACTCGCCGGCTCCGAAGCCGCCGCGCGCGGTTGTGCCCAGGTGGGTGCAGCTCGTGCTGCTGCCGCTGGCGCTGCTCGCGCTGTGGGCGCTCGCGAAAGCGGCGGGGAAAGTGCTGTTGATCTTTGTGGTCGCCGCTGTCATTGCCCTGATTCTCAACCCTGTCGTCGCGTTTGTGCAGCGCCCGCGGATTCCCCGTGGGCTGGCGGTGCTGGTCGTGTATCTCGCATTCTTCCTGGCGCTGGTCGGGATCGGGTTTCTGCTGGCCAACCCGATCTCCAATCAGGTGCGCACCTTCACTGGCAACCTGCCGCACATCGTCAACGAAGCGAACAAGCAGATAGCCACGGTACAGACAGAACTCGAAGAACATGGCATCCACCTGCACCTGGTCAAGCAGGGCAAGACGGCGCTGCAGAGCATCCAGGACAAAGTCGCCAAGAGCGCCAGCAAACTGGCGTCGTTCGGCGGCGGCCTGCTGACCGAAGCGGCGAGCGCGGTGTTCGACCTCGTGCTCGTGTTCGTGTTGAGCGTGTACATGCTCATCTATGGCGAGCGGATCGGGGCGCTCGTGCGCCGGGCGATGCCCGACGGCGATGGGACGCACGCCGACGACTACCCGATCTTGGTTCAGCACGCGGTGTCGCGGTATGTCGGGGGCCAGCTCCTGTTCAGTGTGCTGATGGGCGCCTCGGCGGGCGTGTCGCTGTATGTGTTCGGGCTGATCGGGATCTTCCCGGACGGGCGCAAGTACGCGCTCGCGTTCGGGGTGTTCTACGGCGTGATGGAGCTCGTCCCCTACATCGGCCCGATCCTCGGCGCGATTCCGGCGGTGCTCGTGGCGCTGTTCACCGACCCGATCGTCGCGCTGTGGGTCGCGCTGCTGTTCGTCGGGCTGCAACAGCTGGAGGGGCACGTCGTGGCGCCGCAGATCTTCGGCCATACGCTGCGGATCAACCCGCTGCTCGTGATCTTCGCGCTGCTGCTGGGACTGCAGCTGTACGGGATCGTCGGGGCGCTGGTGGCGCTGCCGATCCTCGCGATCCTGCGCGAGACGGTCGTCTACCTCAGCCGGCACATCGAATTCGAGTCGTGGGATCGCTCACGCGGCGGGGGCCTGCTGTGAGGGCGGGCGCGCGATTTGTGGGAAACCCGTGAGCTCGCTGCTCCGTACGGCGTGGTCGGCGCCGGTTACCGCACCCGTCGGCATCGTTGAGAGCGACACGATGGCGCGGTCGTGACCGCGGCCGCGCCGGTGATCGGCGTCAGGGGCCTGACCAAGCGCTACGGCGAGCGCGTGGCGCTGCGGGACGTCGAGTTCGAGGTGGGCGCCGGCGAGCTGGTGGCGATCGTCGGCCCTAACGGCGCCGGCAAGACGACGCTGCTGTCGATCATCGCGGGCGTGCAGCGCGCGAGCTCGGGGACCGTCGGCGGGCCGGGCACGGGACCGACGATCGGCTGGGCGCCGCAGCAGACGGCGCTGTACTCGAAGCTGTCGGTCGCCGAGAACCTGAGGCTGTTCGCGCGCCTGGAGGGAGTCGCCGACCCCGACGCGGCGGTGACGCGGATGCTCACGCAGACGGGGTTGGGCGAGCGCGCCGGGGAGCGCGTGGAACGGCTGTCGGGGGGCAACCGCCAGCGCGTGAACGTCGCGCTCGGGCTGATCGGCGACCCGCCGGCGCTCGCGCTGGACGAGCCGACCTCGGCGCTCGATCCCGGCCAGCGCGAACGCGTGTGGGAGTTCGTCGGCGCGCTCGCGCGCGCGGGCACGGCGGTGCTGTTCTCCACGCACCATCTCGGCGAGGTCAGCCGGTATGCCACGCGCGCGATCGTGCTGGCTGACGGCGAGCTGCTGTTCGACGGCGCTCCGCGCGAGCTGATCGCGGCGAACGGCGGCGGCGAAGCGGATTTCGAGAGCGCGTTCGTCGCCTTTCTGAAGGCGCGCGGGCACTGAGAAAATGCGCTGGCTACTGAAGAAGGACCTGCTGATCCTCGCCCGCTCGCGGCTGCTGGTGGGCGTGCTGATCGTCTACCCGATCGCGATTGCGCTGCTGATCGGGCTCGCCATATCGCGCTCTCCGGGCAAGCCGAAGGTGGCGATCGTCGACGAAACGCCCCCCGGGCAGACGATTGCCGTGGGCAGCGAACACATCCAGGTGAGCCGGTACGCCGACCAGCTGTTCAGCCAGGTCCAGCCCGTGCATGTCCCCACGCGCGAGCAGGCGGTCGCGGACATCGAGTCCGGGAAGGTGCTTGCCGCGGTTGTGATCCCGCGCGACATCGCCGCGCGGATCGCCTCGGGGGTGAGTCAGGGCAGCATTGAAGTGCTGTACAACGGCAACGCGCTGGAGCAGTCGCTCGTGCGCTCGCAGCTGAGCTCCGCGCTGGCGCAGGCGAACCTGGGGTTCTCCGAACAGATCCAGCGCGCCGCCGCGCAGGCGATCGGTGTGCTGTTGAGCGGCGGCAACCTCGGCGTGCTGGGCGCGCCGCCGAACATGATGGGCCTCGAGCAGATCCCGGCCACGCTGCACGCGATCATCGCGCGCAAGCCCCCCGGCGCCGAACGCACGCAGCTGGAACGGATAGACAGGGTCGCCGAATTCGCCGACCAGAACCTCGGACCGTCCAAGAACGTGCTGTCCGCGATCGGCCAGCCGATCCAGATCAAGAGCACGCTCGTGCAGGGCAGGCGCACGCCACTGAACACGTTCGCGGTCGTGGTCGCCGTGAGCGTGTCGCTGATGTTCGTGTGCGTGCTGCTGGCCGCCGGGGGCCTGGCGCTGGAGCGCGAGGAGCACACGCTCGCACGGTTGGCGCGCGGGCTGGCCACGCGCGAGGGGCTGCTCGCGGAGAAGGGGCTGCTGGCCGCGGCCTGCGCGTTCGTGCTGGCCCTGGCGATGCTCGCCGGCATCGGCGCGTTTGTGAGCCTCGACTGGGGCCGCGCCGGGCAGTGGCTGATCGCGCTCGCGTTCGGGGCCGTCGCGTTCGCCGCGCTGGGCATCGCGATCGGCGCGCTCGCGCGCGAGGTGCGCGCCGCCTCGCTGCTCGCGTTCGGGCTGTCGCTGCCGCTGGCGTTCCTCGCGCTCGTGCCCTCCGGGTCGGTGGCACACGGGCTGTATGACGCGATCGCGGCGATCTCGTTCGTGTTTCCGTTCAAGGCCGCTTTGCAGGCACTCGACGCGGCCGTCAACGGCGCCTCGCCCGGCCTGGGCATATCGGTCCTGCACCTGCTCGGGTTGACGGCGCTGTTCGGCGCGCTCGCACGGGTGGGGCTGCGGCGGCTGGACTGAACGATGGCTGAGTGAGCCGGCTAGGATCGCCTGCGGTTATCGGGCTTCTAGGCCACCCAGCGAACGTACCGCCACCCGTGGCTGGATCTCTAGAATCGCTCCTCGATCCACATGAGTTCGCACTCAGTGGGTCTCTCCTCGCGAGGACGGAGGAAGATGCGAAGCAGCGGCACCCCACGGTTGGTCGTTGCTACCCAGAGATTGCGGTTTGGGATTCGTTCCGCGACGAACGCCGGCTCGCGGCGGAGCGCCCAGAGCAAACCCTCCAACCGGAAGTCGATCTGGCGGTCGGTGAGGCCGGTGCTCCGCTTGAGTTCGTCCTTCGACTCCTCAAACTCGCGCGTCTCGACGAAGCCTTCGCAGAGGAACTCGCCGCTAGTTCCAGCCATGCGAGGAAGCTAGTGCCTCGCCCCGACGTATATCCGCCTCTCTGACGCCGCCGGCGCCCAGAAAAACGGTCGTCAGTGGGATCGCCTCCTTCCAATTTGCGAGACGCCACCCGACTTCGTGATGCGAAAGATCGCTGAGATAGGACGCGCTCTCATGGCCGTACTGGCGTATCGCGCTCTCGACTGCCGCTAGATCATCTTCAGTGAATTCACTGAGGTCTGGGTCGCGCTCAGCGGTTATGTGCTTGAGTCGCTTACCGTAATAGTCGACTGTCTCGGTGGCGATGTCGCCATTGGCCAGGAGATCGCGTTCCGCGAGCAGCAGCTCGCGCGGTAGATGGCCGTGCTCCCACTTCTCGTACGTGGCGCCAGTGATCGGCTTTCCGAACCGCTCAAAGGCGCCGAAGTCGCTCCACATCAGCAGCTTGGCGAGCTTGACACGACCGAGCGCAGCCTCGGGACCAAGCCGCCTGGCAATGTAGACGATCAGCTCGCTGAACTTCCTGCCGTCGAACTCACTCATTTGATTGCCTCAGAACACCTAGCCTAGTACAGTCCAATGTGCATGCACTATGCATGCATGCAGTGCATGGTAGGAGCGACTTCGGATGGCATCCGATCACTTTACGACAGTTCGACTCGATGACCCCGCGCGGGATGACGCAATGCGTCTAATTGCAGCGCTTAGACGCGAGAATGGGATTAGAACCTCGCGCGATGAGATCGTCAGGGCGCTCGTGTGGGGAGTGACCCCGCCGCAGGCAGCGGGTATGCTTGCTGCATATATTAAGCATGCTGAGAAAAGCTCGGAGAGTGACGGAAGCTAGGCGGCTCGTGCGCGTGGGGCCGCGGCGACGAGGGTAGCGTCTGTCTGTCGGCGGGGATGAGATCCTGCCGAAAACGCGCGATTCTCGGGCACGCGCGGCACCGCGGGCATAGTGCCCGGACCCCTCCGCCCGCACGGGACTCGGCCCCCCCGACAACGGGGCGAGTATCCTCGGTTGGCGATGGCATATCCCAACACCCGCATGCGCAGATTGCGCGCAAGCGCCGGCCTACGCGGTCTTGTTCGCGAGACGAGCCTGCGAGCGGACAAGCTGGTGTTGCCGCTGTTCGTGGCCGAGACCGACGCTGCGTCCGCAGACCTCGCTCCGAACCACGGGTCGGAGTTGCCGGACCTCGCGCGGCTGTCGATCTCCACGGCCGTGCAGCGTGCCCGCGAAGCTGCGGACCTTGGTCTCGGGGCGATCATTCTGTTCGGCGTGCCCTCCCACAAGGACCCCGAGGGCTCGGACGCCTACGACGACGAGGGCGTCGTCCAGTTGGCCGTGCGCGCGCTCAAGCGGGCCCTGCCCGACTGCCCGCTCGTGATCACCGACGTGTGCCTGTGCGAGTACACCGACCACGGCCATTGCGGCGTACCCCGCGAAGACGGCTCGATCGACAACGACGCGACGCTCGAGCTGCTTGCCCGCACCGCCGTCAGCCACGCCCGCGCCGGCGCGGACATCGTCGCGCCCTCGGACATGATGGACGGGCGCGTGGGCGCGCTGCGCGCAGAGCTCGACGGCGAGGGCTTCATCGACACCCCCATCCTCGCCTACTCTGCCAAGTTCGCGTCCGCCTTCTACGGCCCCTTCCGCGACGTGGCCGGGTCAACCCCTGTGTTCGGCGACCGCCGCTCCTACCAGCTGGATCCCGCCAACGGCCGCGAGGCGCTGCGCGAGGCCATCCTCGATGTGGGCGAGGGCGCGGACATGCTGATGGTCAAGCCCGCGCTCGCCTACGGCGACCTGATCGCGGCCGTTAAGCGCGAGACCGGCCTGCCGGTCGCCGCGTACAACGTCAGCGGCGAGTACGCGATGGTCAAGGCCGCCGCATCAGCCGGCCATCTCGACGAGCGCGAGGCGGTGCTGGAGATCCTGACCTCGCTGGCGCGGGCGGGCGCGGACACGATCGTCACGTACCACGCCCTCGACGCGGCCCGCTGGCTGGCATGAGCGCTCCCGACGGCATCCTCGCCGCCGACGCGGCCATACCGAAGCTGCGCAGTCGCAAGGACGGCGCGGCGATCCCGCTCGAGGACGTCGATCGGCGGCTGCTGAACCTGATGCAGGGCTCGTTCCCGATCGCTACGCGTCCCTACGCGCGCGTGGCCGAGCTGGGCGGGATCGCCGAGGAGGAGGCGATGGCGCGCGTGCGACATCTGCTCGACAAGCGCATCGTCAGGCAGGTCACGCCGATCTTCGACACGCGCGCGCTGGGCTATTCCTCGATGCTGGTCGCCGCTAAGGTCGATCCCGAGCATCCCCACCGCGCTGCGCAGATCATCAACGCCCATCCGGGTGTCTCGCACAACTATCTGCGCAACCATGAATTCAACCTGTGGTTCACGATCGCCACCGAGCCCGACTCTCGGCTCGGGCTGGAGGGGACGCTGGAGGTGCTGGCGCGCGAGGCCGGCGCGGAGTCGGTGCGCCAGCTGCCGACGCTGAGGCTGTTCAAGATTCGCATGGACCTCGAGATGGAGGGCGACACCGACGCGCTCGCCCAGGCGACCGAGGTCAAAGAGCCGATCGAGCTCGATCCCCAGCCATACGACGAGCTCGACATCGCGGTCATCCGCGCGCTGCAGGGCGACATGGCGGTGGTGGCGGAACCGTACGCGGACGCGGCCGCCGAGCTGGGAATGACGCAAGAGCGTTTCCTCGATCATCTCGCGGGCATGCAGGAGCGCGGCCTGCTGCGGCGGGTCGCGGCGATCCTGTATCACCGCCGCGCGGGGTTCTCCGCCAATGGCATGGGCGTGTGGCAGGTGCCTGACGAGCAGATCCTCGACGTCGGCCGGCGCATGGCGGCCGTGCGCGGCATCTCCCACTGCTACCAGCGGCCCACCTACGAGGACTGGCCTTACTCGGTGTTCACGATGGCTCACGGCCGCTCCAAGGAGGAGTGCGACGCGGTGCTCGACTCGATCGCGCAGCAGACCGGGATCTCCGGGCGCGCGACGCTGTACAGCTCGACCGAGTTCAAGAAGATCCGGCTGCTGTATTTCACTGACGAGCTCAAGGAGTGGGAGCGCCGGCACACCGCGGCGTAGCTCAGTGACGGCGCTTCCAAAGGCCGGCCGGGATGGCCGGCCCCAGTAACGTGTCGTGGCGGGCGAAACGTTCTCTCGCAAACGTGGAGTGGAGCCCGACACGACCCAAGAGGCCGGATGCCGGTCTCCTACGCGGATTGACATGACCGCCTTGACAGACACCCGCTCTGCTGCCCTCTATCGGCGCGCCCTGGAGGTGATGCCCGGCGGCGTCAACTCGCCCGTGCGCGCGATGAGGGCGATCGGCCGCGACCCGGTGTTCATCGCACGCGGAGAGGGCGCTGAGGTGGTGGACGTGGACGGCAACCGCTACGTCGACTACGTCTGCTCGTGGGGGCCGCTGATCCACGGGCACGCGCATCCGGATGTGCTGGCGGCGATCGCGCAGGCTGCCGAGCGCGGCACGAGCTTTGGCGCGCCGACCGCCGGCGAGGTCGAGCTCGCGGTCGAGGTCGCGCGGCGGATGGAGGGCGTGGAGATGCTGCGCATGACCTCTTCGGGCACCGAGGCGTCGATGACCGCGATTCGCCTCGCCCGCGCGGCCACCGGTCGCGAGCGGGTGCTCAAGTTCGAGGGCGCCTACCACGGTCACCTCGACGGCCTGCTGGCCCGGGCGGGCTCGGGCCTGGCGACCCAATCGCTGCCCTCCAGTCCCGGCGTGCCCGCGGGCACGGCCGCGCAGACGGTGCTCGTGCCGTGGAACGATCGCGAGGCGCTGATCGCGGCGAGTGAGGCGCGCGAGCTGGCGGCGATCATCGCCGAGCCGCTGCCCGCCAACATGGGCCTCGTCCCACCGCGCGCCGGGTTCGTGCAACTGCTGCGCGAGCGCGCCACCGCGACGGGCGCGCTGCTGGTGCTGGACGAGGTCATCTCGGGCTTTCGCGTGGCTCGCGGCGGCGCGCAGGAGCTGATGGGCGTCACCGCGGATTTGACGATCATGGGCAAGGTGCTCGGCGGCGGCCTGCCCGCGGCGGCCGTCGGGGGCGGCGCGGAGCTGATGAACATGCTCGCGCCGGCCGGCGAGGTCTACCAGGCGGGCACGCTGTCCGGCAACCCGCTCGCGGTCGCCGCCGGACGGCGGACGCTGGAGCTGCTCGACGAGTCCGCCTACGTGCGCCTGGGGGCGATCACCGAGCGGTTGGCCACCGGCCTGCGCGAGGCCGCCGCGGATGCGGTGACGGGCGGGTATCCGGTGCAGGTCGTCAGCGCGCCGGGCCTGCTGACGGTGTTCTTCACCCCGGGCGCCTCCGGTGCTCAGGGTGCGGCGATCGCCGACTTCGCGGACGCGCGCGCGTGTGACCACGACGCCTACGGCCGGTGGTGCAGGGAGCTGCTTGCGCGCGGCGTCTATCCGCCGCCGTCGCAGTTCGAGGCGTGGTTTCCCTCGCTCGCGCACACCCCCGAGCAGATCGAGCGCACGATCGAGGTCGCGGCGGCCGCGTTTGTGGCGCTGGGAGCGCCGGTCGATCCGGGAGCCGCCGGATGAGCGCCGACGGGGACGGCGCGAGCGCGCTGGTACGACTGGTCGAGCTCCTGCGCGAGCAGGGGGGCCTGATGGCGACGCTCGTCGCGGTGGATGTTCCCGCCGGCTTCTCGAAGGACACGCCGGGCCCCGCCCAGACGGCGGCCGGCGGCCCGCGCGCCGAGGGCGCCCGCGATGAGTACGAGCTGCTGGTGGAGACGATCTACGAGGGCTACCTCCTGCACTACGGCGCCGGTCGCGTGGTCGCTCCCGCGGAGGCCGATCTCGGGCTGCTCGCGGGCGATCGCCTGTACGCGCTCGGCCTGGCCCGCCTGGTCGCGCTCGGAGACACCGAGGCCGTGGCCGAGCTCGCGGACACGATCACGCTCAGTGCGCTCGCTCAGGCCGCCGGCGAGCCCGAGCTCGCCGGGGCGGTGTGGGAGGCCGGCGCGCGCGCAGTGGGATGGGGCTCCAGCGAGGCTCATGGCCATGCCAAGCGCCTAGCGTTCGCCCGTGCCCCGGAGGCGATCGAGGCGATGCGCACAAGCGCCGCGGGCATCCCGGCGTCGCCCTGAATCTACGCGCCTCGATATTGTTGGGGCTCGGTGTCCGCCAAGCACGACAAGCACAAGTCCAAGTACACGCTCGACCGGGAATTTCCCGGCGCGTTCGAGGGTGAGACCGTCACGCGCAGACGTTTCATGGTCGTCGGCGGGCAGGCCGCGGGCGGCATCGCCGCCGCGTCGTTCCTGCTGCCCGCGCTGGGATTCGCGATCGGGCCGATCTTCAAAAGCTCCCCTCACCGCTGGGAAAGCGTCGGCTCAGAGGACCTGTTCAACCCCTATAACTACGTTCCGGTCGTCCTCACGCTCAACCCGAGCATCGGCGAGGCCGGCAAGACGACCGCGTACGTGCGCAGGTTCAACGCCGCGATCGACACCGATCCCTACGACAAGGACACGAAGTACATCGCGATCTCCAGCCGCTGTGCGCACCTCGGCTGCCCTGTGCGCTGGGTCGACGCCGCCGAGCGCTTCATCTGCCCGTGCCACGGCGGTGTCTACGACCTGCTGGGTCGCCGCGTCGGCGGACCGCCCGCGCGCCCGCTCGATCGTTTCTACACGCGCGTGAACGGCAACCGCGAAGTCGAGCTCGGCCCGCGCTTTTCCGTCAACAGCGAGCTGCAGCGGTTCTCTCCGCGGGACCCGGGCGAGCCGCTGGATGGCATCGGTCAGTACGCCTATCCGTCGCGCCCGGGCGCGCAGAAACTTTAGGACTCGACCGTGCCCAAGCTCCCCGCTCCCCCGATTCCCTCCTCGCTGCAGGCGCCGCCGCCCCGTCCGGGCGAGGGCAACGGCAAGGCGACCAGGCCGCACGAGCACGCCGCGGAGGCCGGCACGAGCGTCGTCGATTGGGTGGACGAGCGCACGTCGCTGAGCGGGGGCGCGCGCTGGATGATGTTTCGCAAGGTGCCCAAGGGCACCAACTGGTTCTACACGCTCGGCTCGGCGACGATGTTCGCGTTCCTCTCTCAAGCCGTGACCGGCGTGTTCCTGGCGATGTACTATCGCCCCGACGCCTCCGGCGGGGCGTATGAATCGATCCGGCATGTGACCAACGAAGTCTTCCTCGGGCAGTTCGTGCGCGGCATGCACAAGTGGGGCTCGAGCGTGATGGTGATCCTCGTGTTCCTGCACATGGGGCGCACGTTCTTCTTTGGCGCCTACAAGTATCCGCGTGAGCTCAACTGGGTGATCGGCGTGGTGCTGCTGATCCTGACGATGGTGATGTCGTTCACCGGCTACCTGCTGCCGTTCGACCAGCGCGCCTACTGGGCGACGATCGTGGGCGTGAACATCAACGGGACGGGCCCGCTGCTGGGTCCGTATCTGAGCGACTTCCTGCGCGGAGGTCCGGAATTCGGGGCGACCACCCTGTCGCGCTTCTACGCCATCCACATGCTGCTCGTGCCGGGTCTGATCGCGGCGCTGATCGGCGCGCACCTGTACCTTGTGGCCAGGCTCGGCACGACCGCGCCGCCGTGGCTGAAAGCCGAGCAGAATCCCGAGCTGCGCGAGGCTGACGCATGAACCGCGCCCAGAAGGAGGAGTACCTCCGCGAGTACGGGATCCTGAAGTCGCAGGGCAAGCCGTTCTTCCCCTATGCGGTCACCAAGGACGCGGCGATGGCGTGCGTGGTGATGGCGGTCATCATCACGATGTCGCTCGTGCTCGGCGCCGAGCTCGGCTCCAAGGCCAACCCCACGACGACCACGTACGTGCCTCGGCCGGAGTGGTATTTCTTCTTCCTGTTCGAGGTCCTGCGTGTGGTCAAGCCGCCGAGCCTCGTGCCGCTGGCGACGATCGGGGTGCCGACGATCGGGATGATCCTCCTGTTCCTGCTGCCGTTCTACGACCGCCGTCCCGAGCGCCGTCCCGAGCGCCGGCCGATCGCCACGCTCACCGGCATCTTCGTGATCGGCGCGATGGCGCTGCTCACCTACGAGGGCGCCAACGCGGGGTCGCCGACGGTGATCGAAATGCCGACCCCCAAGGCCGTCCAGCGGGCGGGCGGACAGACGCTCGCCGAATACGAAGCGGGCAAGCTGGTGGTCGCCCAGTCGGGTTGCCTGGCGTGTCACAAGATCGGTGACAACGGCAACGACGGTCCCGGCCCTCAGCTGACCCACGTCGCCTCGCGTCTGCCACGCCAGGGGATCGCGCGCACGCTCGTGAACCCGACCGCGCCGATGCCCTCGTTCAAGAACCTGCCGCCGCAGAAGTTCAAGGCGGCCGTCGAATTTCTCTCACAGCTGAAGTAGGCCCGGCCATGACTCAGCGAGGCGCCGGCGCCGGAGAGCTGGAGGCGGCCCAGGTGCGGAGCATGTTCGACGGGATCGCCTGGATCTACGATGCGCTGAACAGCGCGATGACTGCCGGTCTGCACCATCGCTGGCGTGCCCGCGCGGTCGATCGGGCCCGCGTCGGCCCGGGCGCCCGCGTGCTCGACGTGGCGACCGGGACCGGCGATCTGGCGCTGGAGCTGGCGCGGCGCGTGGCGCCCGGCGGAGAGGTGCTGGGCAGCGACTTCTCAGAGGGCATGCTCGCCCGCGCGCGCGGGAAGGCGGGTGCGATGGACGTCGTGACGCTCGAGGCCGAGCTGCGCTTCGAGTGGGGCGATGGGCTGGAGCTTCCCTACGCGGACGATCGATTCGACGCCGCCACCAACGGGTTTGGGTTGCGCAACTTCCCCGACCTCACGCGCGGGCTTGCGGAGATGGTCCGCGTCGTGCGCCCCGGGGGAAGAGTCGTCGTACTGGAGATGACCACGCCCACGCGACTCCCGCTGTCGCTGTTCTTCGCGCTGTGGTTCGATCGCGTCGTGCCGCTGCTCGGCCGGATCGTCGGCTCGCTCACACGGCTTGCGGCGCGGTTGCGGGGCGCCGAGAGCTCGGAGAAGGTCACGGACGCCTATACGTATCTTCCGAGCTCCGTCAAACGCTGGCCGGGGCCGTCGCGGCTCGCGGCCGAGATGGAGCGCGCGGGGCTGGAGGAGATCTCCTATGTCCTGCTCGCCGGTGGGATCATCGCGATCCACGCCGGTACCGTTGCCGGCAAGGGGTCATGATGAGCCCGATGGGGGGCGCCACCGGTATGAGCGCGGCCGATGTCGATGCGGTCGAGGCGATCATGCGTCGCGGCGGCCGCGCGCTGCGCGAGCGGATGGTGCGCATGGAGCGTCACTTGGAGCGCGTGACCTCACAGGCAGGCGATCCGCTCGCGTCCCACGCGACCGGCACGGTCCTCGCGGGAGGCAAGCGTCTGCGCCCGCTGCTGGTCGTGCTCGCAGCCGAGTCGACCGGGGGGCCCGGAGACAGCGCCGACGCCGAGGACAGGCTCGTGCGCGCGGCGGTGGCGGTTGAGCTGGTGCATTCGGCGACGCTCGTGCACGACGATGTGATCGACGGCGCCCAGCTGCGGCGGGGGCGCCCCTCGGTCGCCGCCGCCGCCGGGCGCAACCTCGCGATCGCCACCGGCGACCTGCTGTTCTCACGCGCGTTCGCCGAGCTCGCGCGCAACGGAGACGAGACTCAGCTGCGCGCGCTGTCGGATGCCAGCTCGGCGCTCGCCGAAGGCGAGCTGCTCCAGCGCGAGGACGCCTATGCGATGCATGTCGCGGTCGCGCGCTATCTGCGTCGCTGCGAATTGAAGACCGCGGCGCTGTTCGAGGCCGCCTGCCGCCTGGGGGCGCTGGTAGCAGCGGGCGGCTCACCGGAGCTCGCCGACGAGCTCGGAGCGTTCGCGCGCAGGATCGGACTCGCGTTTCAGCTCCTCGACGACGTGCTCGACGTGTCCGGCCCGGTCGAGCGAACGGGCAAGGCGCGGGGCACGGACCTGCTCGATGGCACCGTCACCCTCCCCTTTATCCTTGCCCGCGAACGCGACCGGGAGCTGGCCGAGTTCGACCTCTCGATGCTTCACGGGCCCGAGCAGGCCGAGCGGCTGTGCGAGCGCATCGCCGCCACGGGCGCGCTCGACGAGGCCCGCGAACGGGCGCTCGCGCTGGTCGCCGAAGCGAAGTCCGGACTTCCGCGGCGCCTGCCCGACGGAAGCGATGCCGCGCTGCTCGATCTGGTAGCGGACGCCGTGGTCGAGCGCTACCGCTAGGCGCCGCTGCACTGCGCGATACTGCGTCCTCAGTCGCTCGCGTACGTAGTACGCCACGCTCCCTGCGTCCTTGTCTCGCTTGCCCAGCGACGCCTAGAAGCGCGGTCTACTAAAAGTCGCTGGGGGTGATCAGGTCGGCCTGTAGGGCGCGCACGAAGAACTCGACCTCGTCGGTCATGTTCGTGTGCGTGAGGCGCTTCAGATCGCTCAGCAGCGCGCCCGCGCCGCGGTCCAGCTCATCGTCGAGTCGCTCCACCAGGCTCTGCTCGAACACGCCCTCACGCCGCGCCTCGCACTCCGGGCAGCGCAGCACGATGCGCCAGTGCCTGGCGCCCTCTTCGGTCCAGTCGAGCGGATAGACGAGCTCGCCGGCGCAGTTGAAGCAGACGTGCAGCTCCTGTGGTGGACAGACCGGGTCGGCCGTGAACGACGGGTCGAGCTCATCGACGGGATCCGGCGCGTCTGACGGTTCGGGCGCATGCGCCGGTCGGGGCGCGTGTCGATGGTCGCGATAGGTGACCTCGACGTGCTTTCCGTCGGGCATCTGCACGCGGTGACGTATGTGGGGGCCTGTGTCTGACATGGCTTGCTCTGAAGTAATCGACCCCGGTGCGCCTTCCCTTTAGGCCGATCCCAAAATGGAACACGTGGGTCGGGCGAGGTCCGTTGCTCTGCGCTTCGCCCCTCTCGGTGGGAGCGATGGCGACCGGTTCGCGCGGGGTGAGCCAAAACGGCCGGTGCTACGTTCATGGAGACATGGCCACCGCGATCCGCACGATCGGCCACGAAGACAAGCTCAGCCTCGTCGATCATCTCGAAGAGCTCCGCACGCGCCTGATCGTCAGCGGCGTCGCGATCGCCGTCGCCTTCGGGGTGTGTCTGTGGCAAAACCACGCGCTGCTGGAAATCATCAACCGGCCGCTCGAACACCAGACCCAGAAGCAGGTCGAGAAAGGCAACGGCCCGCTTGGACAGACCGCGCTGGCGCAGCAGGGCGTGCTCGCGGTGGCGCGCGACGTGCAGGGGATCGCCGCGACGCTGGCCGATCCCGCGAGCAAGCTCCCACCCGGCACCCGCGCGGCGCTCGCCGCCGAGATCCCGCGCCTACAGGCGGACGTCGCGAAGATCCCGTCCGTTCCGCAGGGCAACAAGCCGGTGACGCTTGGCATCGGCGAGCCGTTCACGACCACGCTCGGGGTCACGTTCCTGTTCGCGCTCGTGTTCTCGCTGCCGATCGTCCTGTTTCAGCTCTACGGGTTCCTGCTGCCGGCGTTTAGCCCCAATGAGAGACGCATCGCGCTTCCGCTGCTCACAGCGATTCCGTTCCTGTTCGCGATCGGCGTGCTGTTCGGCTACTTCGTGGTGCTGCCGGCGGCGGTGCGCTTCTTCCAGAACTTCAACAGCAGCGAGTTCAACGTGCTCGTGCAGGCCGGTCCCTACTACAAGTTCGCCGCAACGGTGCTGCTCGCGATGGGCCTCGTGTTCCAGGTGCCGGTCGCGATCCTCGCGGCGACTCGTGCCGGCATCGTCACCCCGCAGCAGCTGCGCCACAACCGCCGCTACGCGATCGTGGCCTGCGCGGCCATCGCGGCGTTCCTGCCGGGAGACGCGATTACGCTCATGTTGGAGACCATCCCGCTGTATGTGTTGTACGAGGCGAGTATCCTGCTCGCGTCGTTTGTCGAACGCCGCGAGCGCGCGCGCGAACGGCAGACACCGGGTCCAGGGCGGCCGCCCGACGGTGGCGCCCACACAGAGCAGAGGACGGAGCCAAGCGTGCAACAGATCATCGACCATACCGACAGCGAGCTGAGCTGATGCTGTTCGATCTGCGCGGCCGCGGCCGCCGCCGGACGGTCCGGGTGATCTACGGCGGTCTCGCACTGCTGATAGGGGCGGGTCTGGTGTTCTTCGGGGTCGGCGCCGGTGTCGGCGGCGGCGGGCTCCTGAACTCCCTGACCGGCAACGAAGGCGCGGGCAGCGCGAGCTTCTCGGCGCAGATCGACAAGTACAAGAAGCTCACCGCCAAGCAGCCGAGCAACGTCTATGCGTGGGAACAGCTGACGCTCAACCAGTTGCACGAAGCCGGCGGCGAAGCCTATTTCGCCAATCAGCGGCTGACGGCGAAGGGCCGTCAGCTGTTCGGACAGACCGCCCAGTCCTGGAACCGCTACATCGCGCTGAAACCGCCCAAGCCCAATACGCAACTGGCGCTGCAGATGGAGCGAGTGTTCGGCGAAGAAGGCCTCAACGAGCCCGCCGAAGCGGTCAAGGTCCTGCAGATCGTCATCCCCACCAAGACGGAAAGCACGCCTCAGTACCAGGCGTCGCTGTACGCGGCGCTGGCGGAGTACGCATACAAGGCCGGCAACACCCGTATCGGAGATCTCGCGTCGCCCAAGGCGATCGCGCTGGCGCCGTCCGCGCAGCGCGCTCAGCTGAAGAAGCAGCTGGCCGCGATCAAGTCACATCCCAGCGGCGGCAATGAATACACCACAACCGGGCCCAAAGGCGAACCGGTCAAACTCAAACCAAATGGGAAAGGGGAATTCAAAGGCACCACCACAACCCCCCTGCCCGCTCACGGTTCTACGACGACCACAACGAAATAGCCCAATGGCGGGCGATGCACCGTACACCGCCCGTCTGCTGATCGGCTGCGCGGACCAGCCGGGGATCGTCGCGGCCGTCTCGGGCTTTCTGCTCGAGCAGGGCGCGAACATCGTCTCCTCCCATCAGTATTCGACCGACCCCACCGGCGGTCGCTTCTTCATGCGCACCGAGCTCTTTCTGCACGAGCTGGGCGCGACCGCCGGCGCCGTCGAGGCCAGGCGGCGGTTCGAGGAGCTGTTCGCGGTCCAGGTGGCGGACACGCTCGATATGGACTGGGAGATCCGCTACTGGGGCGAGCGCCGGCGGATCGCGATCCTCGTCTCTCGCCACGATCACTGCCTCGTGGACCTGTTGTGGCGCTGGCGACGCGGAGATCTGGACGGCGAGGTGGCCGTGGTGATCTCAAATCACGAGGATCTGCGACGCGAGACGGAAGCCGTCGGTGTCCCCTACCACCACGTGCCGGTGCACGCGAAGGACAAGTCCCGGGCCGAAGCGGCGATGCTCGACCTGCTGGTGGGCGAGGTCGATCTGGTGGTGCTCGCGCGCTACATGCAGGTCCTCAGCGGCGACTTCCTCGAGCGCCTGGGGGCGCCGGCGATCAACATCCACCACTCCTTCCTCCCCGCGTTCGCCGGCGCCGACCCGTATCGGCGCGCGCGCGAGCGAGGGGTCAAGCTGATCGGCGCCACCGCCCATTACGTCACCGAGCAGCTGGATGACGGTCCGATCATCGACCAGGACGTCGTCCGCGTCGACCATCGTCAGAGCGCCGGGGATCTCGAGCGGGTGGGCCGTGACATCGAGCGTCTTGTGCTCGCCCGGGCGGTGGCGCTGCACCTCGACGACCGGGTGATCGTGGATGGGCGCCGGACGGTCGTCTTCTGAGGCCGCCTACGCACGGGCGGCTTGGGTAGAATCAGCGCCGAGCCGGCCGATCCCTCGCCGGCGCGCTCACGGGCCGTTAGCTCAACCGGCAGAGCAGGGGCCTCTTAAGCCCAAGGTTGTAGGTTCGATTCCTACACGGCCCATTTCTTCTCGCAACCCCCTCCCCGCCGTGCTCTCGCGTAGATTGGCAGCCATGCAAGGCGAGGGCAGGGTCATCTTGGGGGACAATCTCGAGGTGCTGCCCGGCCTGCGGGACGCTGCCTTCCAGCTGATCTACATCGATCCGCCGTTCAACACCGGCAAGACGCAGCTGCGCAAGACCCTGCGGACCGTGCCAGACGAGAGCGGGGATCGCATCGGGTTCATGGGCCGTCGCTACAAGACGCGCCTGCTCGCCGAGTCGTCTTATCTGGACGAGTTCGACGACTATCTCGCTTTCCTGGAGCCCCGTCTGCGCGAGGCCCACAGACTGCTGAGGGCGAGCGGGACCTTCTACTTCCACATCGATCATCGAGAGGCGCATTACTGCAAGCTGCTGCTCGACGAGGTCTTCGGCCGCGAGTGCTTTCTCAACGAGATCATCTGGGCCTACGATTACGGCGCCCGATCCAAGCGGCGCTGGCCCGCAAAGCACGACACGATCCTCGTCTATGTCAAGGACCCGACGAGCTATTACTACGACGCGGAGGCCGTGGATCGCGAGCCGTACATGGCGCCCGGCCTTGTGACCCCCGAGAAGGCAGCGAAGGGCAAGCTGCCTACGGATGTGTGGTGGCACACGATCGTTCCGACCAGCGGCGGAGAGAAGACGGGATACCCGACGCAGAAGCCCGAGGGGATCGTCCGGCGGATGATCCAAGCGTCGACCCGTCCGGGCGACTGGTGCCTTGACTTCTTTGCCGGCAGTGGCACGGTCGGCGCGGTGGCGGCCAAGCTGGATAGACGCTACGTGCTGATCGACTGCAACCCCGAGGCGGTGCGTGTCATTGAGAAGCGCCTGGAGATGGCGCGGGACGGCAGACCTCACGTCCCGCTGGAGGATTCGCGCCACATCAACCACATCCGGGGGCCCCGTGGAAGCCGCACCTCTCCGGTCACGCGAAAGCCGTGGCGGGCGTAGAAGGAGATGTTGCGCTCCTTGGAGGACTCCAGATAGATGCCGACGCCATCGGCATCGCAGCGCTCGAACACGGGCCGCAGCACAGCCCCACCAAGACCCTGCCCACGGGCGGGCGGATCGGTGGCGAGCAGCGAGAGGTACCAGTGGGGCCGCGCGTGCGGGTGCGCGCGGCCCATCGCGCGCGCGCTGAGTGCGAACAGCGGCAGACGCGGGAGAAGGCGTGGGATCAGGCGCGGGTTCAGCAGAACTCGCACACGCGCGAGCTCGTACGCGAGCGTCGTCCCGTCGTTTCCCGGCGGCACCCAGACGGCCGCGCTGGACAGCTCGGGAGTCACCCACACCTCTCCGTGGAGGATCGCCTGCGCCAGCCGTGCTTTGTAGAGCCCTTCGAGCACCGTGGGACGCAGCGCATCCGACCGGCAGGTCCAGATCGCCACCGGATCGTCGTCATAGGCACGCGCGAGCACGCGCGCGAGCGTTGGCACATCGGCCGGCGTGGCCCGGCGAGCCACCGATGCCGCGACGCTCATCGCGCGGAGCTCGCGCCGCCCCGGCCCATGCCGTCCCGGCCGTTCGTGCTCGCGGGGACCGCTCGCGCGTCCGTGGTGAGGGCACTCTCCCGACGTGACGCTCCATTGCTCGGGTGCCTGTGCGAGAGTCGATGACGAGCGATGCGCCAGCCGAGACGCATCATCGTCGGGGTCGCGTGCTCGGCGCGAGCGACGACTTCCTCGAGGGCGGCGGCAAACCGCCGTATTTCTGACTCCTCGATCACGAGCGCGGGCAACGCCTTGACCATGTTCATGCGCGGCCCGGCCACCGCGCAGAGAATCCTGTGCTCGTGAAACAGGGGGAGGTTGACGAGCTGGGCGAACACGCCCGGTTGGGCGCGCTCGATCCCCGCCCACACCGACCGCGTGCCGGGCGGCTCGAATTCAATTCCCCACATCAGCCCCACGCCGCGGACATCGCGCACGATCTCGTAGCGCTCGACGAGCGGTCGCGTGAGCTCGAGCAAGAGGCCGCCGATGCGCCGCGCGCGCGCGATCAGGTCTTCGCGCTCCAGCGCGCGCAGGGTCGCCAGGGCGGCGGCGGCGGCGAGGTCGTTGCCGCCGAAGGTGGAGCCGTGGCGAATGGCGAGCTTCCTGGGATCGAACACGCGCTCGAACGGCGCGCGCGCGACCAGCAGCGCGCCGATCGGCGTCATGCCGCCTGACAGCGCCTTGGACAGGCAGATCATGTCGGGCTCGAGCTCCCAGTGCTCGAGGGCGAACAGGCGCCCTGTGCGCGCGATTCCGGTCTGCACCTCATCGCACACGAACAGCGTCCCGTTCGCGCGGCAGGCCCGCTGGGCGCCGGCCAGATAGTCCGCGGGCGGGAGGTTGACTGCCTTGCCCTGGATGGGCTCGATCACAAACGCGGCGACGTCGCCGCGGCGCAGCTCGCGCTCGAGCGCGTCGAGGTCGCCGAAGGGGACGGCGCAGCAGCCCGGCAGGAGCGGGCCGAAGCCTTCGCGGAACTCTGGATTGCCATTGAGCGACAGCGCCCCGAGCGTGAGACCGTGAAATGCGTGCGTCGTATACAGAACACGGGGACGTCCGGTGGCGGCGCGGGCGATCTTGATCGCTCCCTCGACCGCCTCGGTGCCCGTGCTACACGGCATCATCGCCCCCACGCTCGCCGGCGCGCGCGCGAGCAGCTGCTCGGCGAGCACGCCGCGCAAAAGCGTCACGCCGGGCTGCGGCAGATTGCCGGTGCGCGCCGTCAGCACGTCCTGCATCGCCGCGATCACCTCCGGATGGTTACGGCCGAGCGCGAACACCCCGTGACCGCTGGACAGGTCGAGGTAACGATGGCCTTCGGAGTCGATCAGATGGGCGCCCTCGCCGCCCGTCCAGATCCGATCGACGCCGATGGTGCGCAGGATGCGTCCCAGCTGTGGATTCAGATAGCGGTCGTTAAGCGCCATCTCCTCGCCGACACGGCTTGCGAGAATCTCACGGACAGTGGGCAAAGGAAGCTCACGGACGGTGGGCGGTGCGTTGTTGAACATGGCGTTGCGAAAACATACCCTGGAGCGCCGGACAGCGGGAAGCGCCCGTCATGATCCAAGCTGCTCGCACATCCGCCTGGCTGCGCCGTGTTTCCAACTCACTCAGGAGTGGAAAACAGTCGTCGCGTAGAACCGGCCATGGGTTACGCATCCGACCGTGTCACCAGCTCAGGTGTTCTCGGCATCCAGGCGCAGGCCGCGACGAAGGTGATCGGCAAGCCGCAGAGCCAAGACGACGATCATGAAGGTGGAGTTGGCCTGTCCCGAGGTCACGAACGCGGAGCTGCTCGCCACGAACAGGTCCTCGAAGCCGTGCACCGCGAGCTGTGGATTCAACACCCCGTCCTCGGGCCGGTCTGACATGCGCGTCGTGCCGGCTTGGTGATAGCCGTCGAACAGCCGCTTGCGAAGACCCTCCTCCAGGTCCTCGAAGAGGTATTCCAAATGTCCGAGCCCAGATCGGCGGAGGTAGCGATCGAGGTGCTCGTGGGCCCGGATAGCGCTTTGAATGTCATCATCGGCGAAGCACAGGTTGGTCCGCATTCGGGGCATCCCCAGCGCATCTGTCTCGCTGGTCGGCGCGATGCGGCTGTCGGGGTGTGGCAGGTGCTCGCCGTGGTAGTAGAGCGGGTAGACGTTTGCATGGCTCGGCACGACGAACCCGGGCACCTTGCGTCCCGGCCTGACAAAGCGCTCATATCCGAATGTCAAGGTGAACCGTATCGCCCGCGGAAGGTGACGCACGATGTTACAGATGTGCAACCACGTCGAGGTTGGGCTGCCGGTGTCGAGCTTGCTTCGCCGGACACCTTCGCTGATTACGTGGGGGCCGAGCGGTGACGCCAGGATCAAATATATGGCGGACAGGATCTCGTTGCCGTGGGATGGGTCTCTCATGTCCGGGTTTTCGAGCCACATCGCGATATTCGGCAGATCGTGTTCGATCAGATAGTCCTGTGAAAAGGTAAAACGCCGACGTACGTAAACGCCTTCGTGGTCGCGCTCGAAGCCCTGTATCGTCGCTTCTGGTGGAGTGTTAAAGTGGACCCGGGCAATCGAGCCGCCGACATGGCACATGTACCAACGGCCCAGATGCCCGGACTGATTGCCGATGCCGCAAGGATGATGGCGGGTCGAGGCAAACAGCAGGCGGGTGGACTCGATGCCGCCGGCCGCGATCACATACCGCCTTGCGCGTACCCGCACCTCATTGCCGGCCAGCGCTCGTGCGGCGAGGTGATCCACGCTCCGGCCGTCAGGGTTGCAGACGATCTCGGTGCACGTGAGGTCGCTTACGAGCGTGACGAGCGGGGAGCTCTCGAGCCTTGCGCCGTAGACACGGCCAAAGTTCGTCGGCAATGACCAACGCTCCACCGACGTGGCGCGAATGTCACCGCCGGGCCAGCCCGGGATCAGGCTGTCCCCGGCCAGGTTGGGGATCTGACCGACGTCGAACACCGGCTGCCCGCACCTGAGCCACTGACAGGCTCGTGCGAAGTATTTCTCCATCTCGGCATAGCTGACGGGCCAACGAGCGTCGCCCACGATCTTACGGTGATGAAAGTCCACGGGATCGAAGGGCACGCAGCGCCCAGACCACAGATTGGAGGCGCCTCCAATCTGACGGCGTGTGGCTCGTGACATCGGGGCATGCAGAGCGTCGCCTCCCACCGTGTCACCGAGGCGCTGGACATCGCGGCTGTAAGAATCCCCTCCGCTCTCGATCAGCAGAACCTGGTGACCGGCGTCCGCGAGCTCGAGCGCAAGCGTGATGCCCGCCGGACCGGAGCCGACGATGGCGATCTCTGCCGTGAGCGTCGCTCGCGGCGGTAGGGATGTCGCGTCGATATGCATAAGGTCAGCATGAGGCAGTTGAATGTCGCTCCAGAGGATAGGCGGCGTGCCGCAGGCGCCGACGCTTGCCGATCCGCCGCCGGGCCCCGCAAGGGCCTGCTGTAAACTGGCTCCCATGTTCCCGCTACTGGAGGAGTCCGATCCCGAGCTCGCGGCGCTGCTGATCCGCGAGGATCGGCGACAGGCGGAGTCTCTGTTTCTGATCCCCTCCGAGAACTACACCTCGGCGGCGGTGCTCGAAGCGAACGGCAGCGTGCTGGCGAACAAGTACAGCGAGGGATATCCCGGCAAGCGCTACTACGAGGGCAACGAGGTAGTCGACGAGGTCGAGCGGCTGGCGCAGGAGCGCGCGCGGGAGCTGTTCGGCGTGGAGCACGCGAACGTGCAGCCCTACTCCGGCTCGCCGGCGAACCTCGCGATCTATCTGGCGTTTCTCGATCCGGGGGACACGGTCATGGGGCTCGCGCTGCCCGCCGGGGGTCACCTCACCCATGGGTGGCCGGTGTCGGCGACCGGCAAATGGTTCAACGCTGTCCATTATGGGGTGAGTCCCGATACGGGTCGGGTGGAGATGGAGCAGGTGCGAGAGCTGGCGCTCGAGCACCGTCCGAAGCTGCTGTTCTGCGGCGGGACGGCGGTGCCCCGCACGATCGATTTCGAGGCGTTTGCCTCGATCGCGAAAGAGGTCGATGCGCTGATGGTCGCCGACGTGTCGCACATCGCGGGGCTGATCGCCGGCGGCGCCCACCCCTCGCCGGCGGCGCATGCGGATGTGATCATGACGACGACCCACAAGACGCTGCGCGGGCCGCGGGGCGCGATCTTGATGTGCCGCGAGCAGCACGCGAAAGCGCTGGATCGCGCGGTGTTCCCCGGTCTGCAGGGCGGGCCGCATCAGAATCAGACGGCCGCGATCGCGGTCGCGCTCGGCGAAGCGTTGACGCCCGCGTTCGGCGAGTACGCCCACCAGATCGTCGCCAACGCGAAGGCCCTCGCCGAGGCCTTGGCCGAGCGCGGGTTCGCGCTCGTGTCGGGTGGCACGGACAATCATCTGATCTTGATCGACATGACCTCGAAGGGGCTGACCGGCAAGGAGGCGTCCACGGCGCTGGCTCGGGCTGGGATCGTGACGAACGCCAACGCGATCCCGTTCGATCCACGCAAGCCGTTCGACCCGTCGGGCATACGGATCGGCACGCCCGCGGTCACCTCGCGCGGGCTGCTTGTCGAGCACATGGACGAGATCGCTCGCTGGCTGGACGAGGTCGTGGAGGCGGCGCGCACTGGCGAGGACGATGTGCTCGCCCGCGTAAAGGCCGAGGTCAACGACCTCATGGAGCGGTATCCGGCGCCCGGTTGCAGATCGTCCGCGCCCGCCACGGCGGCCCTGCCGCGCTGAACGACCGTCCGCTCCGGCGCGCGCGGAGCGTGATGGCGTGTGGCGCGGCGGCGACGGTGACCGAGCCGGCGACGATCGAGATGCCGTGACCGAGGGACTGTGTAAGGTGACGCGCTGTTGTCGCTGATCGTCTCGTGGGTTCTGCTTCCGCTTGTGCTGGCGGCCGTCGGCGCGGGCTGGGGCGTGCTGGTGGAGCGGCTCGCCGGCGTGCGGGTCGGGGCCCTGCTCCTGCCGCTCGGTCTGGCCGCTGCGCTCGTGCTCGCCTCGCTGTTGACGGCGTGGAGCACGATCGCCCCGGCGGCGATCCCGGTCGTGGGCGTCGGGACGGTCGTGGGCCTGGCGATCGGATGGCCGTCTCGTGGGGCGATCGCGAAGTGGCCGGCGCTGGCCGCGCTTGGCGCGCTGCTGGTGTACGGGGCGCCGGTGCTGCTGTCGGGCAGCGCAACGTTCGCCGGCTATGTGCGTCTGGACGACACGGCGACGTGGCTTGGGATCACCGATCACGTGATGTCCCATGGACGCTCGCTGGCCGACCTGCCGCCGTCGACGTACTCGCTGCTGATCGGGTCTTACGTCGCGAACTCCTATCCGCTGGGGGGGTTCATGCTGCTTGGTGTCGGTCACGGGCTGACCGGCATCGACTCGGCCTGGATCTTTCAGCCCTACCTGGCGTGTTGCGCCGCGGCGGTCGCGCTCGGCATATACGCCCTCGCGGAACCGCTCGTCGAGTCGCCCCGGCTGCGCGCGCTGGTGGCGTTCCTGGGGGCTCAGCCGGCGCTGCTTTACGGCTACAGCCTGTGGGGCGGCCTCAAGGAGCTCACGGCCGCGTTCCTGTTGGTGCTCGGCGCCGCACTGGTCGCACGGGTGCTCGTGAAGCGCCCGGAGACGCCGCGCGCCCTGTTGCCGGTCGCCGTCGCGGCGGCCGGCCTGATGGTCACGCTGGGCGCGGGCGCGGCCGCGTGGGTGCTGCCGACGCTCCTGGCGGTGGTCGTGGTGTGGGTCCTGCGCGCGCGCCGAGCACGACTGTGGCCGGCGATGCGAGACGTAGGGCTGCTGGCCCTGATGACGGCCGTGCTCGCGCTGCCGATGTGGGTCGTTCTGTCGAGCTTTCTCAAGGGCGACAGCAACCTCTACAGCGGCCAGTCCACGAGCGAAAACCTCGGCAACCTGATTCAGCCGCTGAGCGGGTGGCAGCTCGCGGGAATCTGGCCGGTCGGTGACTTTCGTCTGCGAGCGCCGACGCTGTCGAGCGTGTTGCTGATCTGCCTGGTTCTGTTGATGGCCACCGCGGCGATCTGGTTGACGGCGCGCCGCCGGCAGTTCGGGATCGTCGCCTACGTGGGGACCGCGCTCGCGGGCTGCGCAGTGCTCCACCTGGCCGGCAGCACCCCGTGGGTGCTGGGCAAGGCGCTTGCGATCTCCTCACCGGCCCTGCTCACGGCGGCGCTCGTCGGCGGCGCGCTGCTGCTCACGTGGCGCCGGCCCGTGGGCGTCCTCGTGCTGCTGGCGCTCGGCGGCGGGGTCCTGTGGTCGAACGCGCTCGCCTACCACGACGTGCTGCTGGCGCCGCGCTCGCGGCTGGCGGAGCTTCAGCGCATCGGTGGGCTCGTCGCGGGGAAGGGCCCGACGTTGATCGACGATTACGAAGTGTACGCGGACCGCCATTTCCTCCGTGACGGCGCTCCGGTGGAGCCGGCGGAGTATCGCTCTGTGACCCTGCCGCTGAGCAATGGCGTGGTCTTGACGAAGAGCGCGTGGGCGGATCTCGACTCGTTCGCGCCCGCGACGCTCGAGCCGTATCGCTCGATCGTGCTCGCGCGCTCTCCCGCGCAGAGCCGGCCGCCCTTGCTCTACAGCCTGGCCTGGCGGGGGCGCTACTACGAACTGTGGCAGCGCCCTGCGCGTCCGACGATCCGGCTGCTCGGCCACATCCCTTACGGTGAATCGAACGAGCTGCCCTACTGCGGCGTGGCCCAGAACCGCCCGGGCGCGCAAGCGTCGCTCTGCTCCGCCAACCCCGCGGCGGTCCCCCAGTGCACGCAGATCGAACGCCTCGGCGCTACGGCCGCTCGCGAGCACGCCGAGATGGTCGCCTATCAGCGTCCACAGCCGATCGTCGCGCGTGGGGACCAGACGCGCTGGCCGGCGCCCTGGGGGCACGACCCGGCGTCGCGCACGCTGTTTCCGAACGAGCCCGGCACGGCGATCGCACAGATCAACGTGTTCGGCAACCAGCGCTATGAGCTGTGGTTGAGCGGCAGTTTTTCGCGCGGGTTCGAAGTGAGTGTCGACGGTCGCTTCCTCGGCAGGGTCAAGGACGAACTGCTCGACATCGGCGAGTACGCGCCGGTGGCCGACGTGTACCTTACGCCCGGCGTCCACGTGTTCGCGCTGACCTATCCCCATTCCGACCTGACGCCCGGCAGTGGCGATAATCAGCAGACGAGCCTCGCCGCGATCTCACTCCAGCCACTGAGCCGCCCGCCCGCCCAGCTGCTGAGAGTGGCGCCGGCGAAGGCGCGCAGCCTGTGCGGGCGTTCGCTCGACTGGATCGAGCTCGTCGCGTCGCGCGCTTAACCCGGGTTGTGCGCGAGGCGGATAGCCTTGCCCGGAGCCCGGAGCCCGGAGCCCGGAGCCCGGAGCCCCGCCCGGATCCCGGAGCCACCGCCGTCGGCGCTCCGAGGTCACTCAGTCCGGTGAGCTGCCGTTACGCGCGATCAACGTCGCATTGCCGGCGTCTGTCCAGATCGTCTGCTCACGTCCCGGCCCGACGCCCACGAGCGTGACGGGCGCCCCGGCGTGCTCGGCGACGAAGCGCAGGTAGTCGCGGGCCGCGTCGGGCAGGTCCGAGAGCGTGCGGCACTCGCCCAGATCCTCGCTCCAGCCGGGCAGCTCGGTCAGCTCTGCGCTCGTGTGGTGCAGCACCGACTGGTGATAGGGGAAGTCCTCGAACTCCGCGCCCTCGGCGCCGCGATAGCTGGTGCACACCTGGATGCGCTCGCATCCAGAGAGCACGTCGAGCTTGGTGATGGCCAGCGCCGTCATCGTGTTCAGTCGCGCGGCATAGCGCAGCGCGACGAGATCCAGCCAGCCGGTGCGTCGCGGCCGTCCGGTGGTGGTGCCGAACTCGCCACCGCGCTGGCGTATCAGCTCCCCGGTCTCGTCGTGCAGCTCTGAGGGGAACGGGCCGGCGCCGACGCGCGTGGTGTAGGCCTTGGAGATCCCCCAGATCTCGTCGATGTTCTTCGGGCCCACGCCCGTGCCCACGCAGGCCGCGCCCGACAGCGGGTTGGAGGAGGTCACGAACGGGTAGGTGCCGTGGTCGATGTCGAGCATCGCGCCCTGGGCGCCCTCGAATATGATCTTCTCGCCGGCGTCGAGCAGATCCCACATCAGTTTCGCGGTGTCGGCGATGTGCTGCTCCAGACGGTGCCCGTAGATCAGGTATTGCTCGGTCATCGTGTGCAGGTCGAGCGCCGGGTCCTTTTCAAACGGTCGCAGCGACAGGCGCTTGGGCTCCATCGCCGCGACGATCTTCTTCTTGAGGATCTTCTCGTCCAGCAGATCCTGCACGCGGATGCCAAGTCGCGCGGCCTTGTCGGCGTAGCAGGGGCCGATCCCCCGGCGGGTCGTGCCGATCTGCAGGCTCCCGAGCTTGGCCTCGCCGGCCGAGTCGAGCAGCAGGTGGTAGGGCATGATCAGGTGCGCGTTCGCGGAGATGCGCAGCCCGCTCACGTCGACGCGCCGGGCGCGCAGCGCATCGAGCTCCTCGATCAGCACCTTCGGGTCGATCACCACGCCGTTGCCGATCACGCAGCGCTTGCCCGGATACAGGATGCCCGAGGGGATCAGGTGCAGCTTCCACTCCACGCCCTCGCGCACGATCGTGTGCCCGGCGTTGTTGCCGCCCTGAAAGCGCACGACCGCATCGGCCTGCTCGGCGAGCAGGTCGGTGATCTTTCCCTTTCCCTCGTCGCCCCACTGGGCGCCGACTATCACGATTCCGGGCATGGCCTCAGAAGTGTAGGGGGGTCCTCGCCCGCGCCCTCAGGCGGTGCGTGCCGAAATGGGCGACTGCCGGCGTTTGTCCTCGACAGCGTGTCGCTTGTCTTGTCCGTAGAGCGGCAGGGGGTCGCCGCATATCTCGACCAGACGGGAGACGATGCGCTGTCCCACGACCTCGCTGGAGTCGTCGGACATGACCGTGCGCTCTCTGCTGGTCTGCCCCTCCTCTCCCTGCGAAACGGTCGTGAGAATGCGTCGGCCCATCTGCTCGGCGAGATCGTCGGGCATCAGGTTCGTTGTTGCGATGATCGCGCGCTTGGCCTGATACCGGGCATCGACGATCGAATAGAGCTGCTCGAGTCGCCACGGCGTGGTGTGTTGCGCGCCGAGATCGTCTATGTGGAGCAGGTCGACCGAGCAGAGGCGATCGAGCAGGTCGAGCAGGCTGTTTTCTGTGTCGATCTCGTCGCGGATCAAGTTGAGCAGTCTCGGCAACGAGTAGATCGCCACCGTGTACCCGGCGTCGATGGCGGCCTTGGAGACGATCATCGCCAGGCTCGTCTTGCCCGTCCCGACATCGCCGGTCAGCCACAGCCCACGGCCCTCGTCCAGCCGGTCGTCGAGGTTGCGCACGTAGCGACGCACCTCCGAGACGATCGGATCGGGCATGCCGAGGACCGGAGGCCGGTCAAAGGAAACTCCCTGGTAGAGATTCGGGATGCGCCCCTCGAGGCTTGCGGTGCGCCTCGCGGCGATGCGCCCGCGGCGGCAGCGGCAGTCGGTGGCCGTGTTCGTGGCCTCGTCGATCACGAACCCGCCACCGTCGCACTCTCCGTATGGGCAGCTGTCGGGGCTCATGTGGCGTAGCGCTCCCCGGCGTAGCTCAGGAACTTCGGGTACTCCTTCTGGAAGGTCAGCGTCACTTTGCCGACGGCTCCGTTGCGGTGCTTGGCGATGATCAGATCTGCCTCGCCCGGTCGCTCGGAGTCCTCGTCGTAGTACTCGTCGCGGTAGATGAACATCACCAGGTCGGAGTCCTGCTCGAGGTTCCCGGACTCGCGCAGGTCCGACAGCTGGGGCACCTTCGGCGTGCGCTGCTCGACCGCGCGGGAGAGCTGCGAGAGCGCGATCACCGGCACCCCCAGCTCGCGCGCGAGGATCTTCAGGCCGCGGCTCAGCTCGCCCACGGCGGTCACGCGCGAGTCGTAGCGGCTGTCGGTGCGCATCAGCTGCAGATAGTCGATGATGATCAGACCCAGCCCGTTCTCGCACTGGCTGTGCAGGCGCCGCGCCTTCGCGCGGATCTCCAAGAGGCCCACGTCGCTGGAGTCATCCACCCACAGCGGCGCGGCGGCCAGGCGCTGGGAGGCCTTGAGGATCTTCGGCCAGCGCTGCTCGGCCACCCGTCCCTTGCGCAGCTCCTCGCCCTTGATCCGCGCCTGGGAGGCGACGAAGCGCTGAGCCAACTCGGCCTCGGCCATCTCCAGGCTGAACAGGGCGACCGACCGTTTGTGCTCCACGGAGGCGTTCTCGGCGATGTTGCACACGAGCGCCGACTTGCCCATCGCGGGACGCGCGGCGATGATGATCAGGTTGCCGGGCTGAAAACCGCCGGTGATCTCGTCCAGATCCTTGAAGCCCGACGGGGTTCCGGTCAGCGAGGTCTTCTCGCGCGAGAGCCGGTGCAGCTTGTCGAGCTCCTCGTGCAGCACGTCCTCGATTGCCCGGAAATCCTGCTGGCGGTCATCGCGCCCCACCTCGAGCATCGCCTTCTCGGCCTGCTCGACCAACTCGCGCGGCGGCGCCTGATGGCTCATCACGCTCGACTGGATGTCATAGGAGGCAGCCAGCAGGCGGCGCAGCAGCGCGTTCTCCCGCACGATCTGGGCGTAGCGCCGGGCATGTCCGGCGGCGGGCACGACCCCCGTGAGCTCGTCCACGGCAGCCGACCCACCGGCCTGATCGAGCTGGCCGGTCTGGCGCAGGCGATCAGT